>CAYFOJ010000005.1:0-199070 GCA_964344645.1 uncultured Thalassospiraceae bacterium | reverse complement strand
TTGGTAGGCGCTACAGGGCTCGAACCTGTGACCCGCTGATTAAGAGTCAGCTGCTCTACCAACTGAGCTAAGCGCCCCCAAGGTGGGGTTCCGGCGGGGGTTGCTGTTGCTTTCCGTCGCCGGGAAACAGCCATATAGCAGAGCCCGGGAGGTTTGTCGATATGTGCTTTCTTTCTGTTTCGGCGCACCGGGAGGGGATCAGAAATCCTCCACCGCGCCCCGCCGGCCGATGGCCTCGTCCCGGTTGATGTGGACGGACAGCAGCAGGCCGAAACCCAGCAGCAGGGTCATCATCGCGGTGCCGCCGTAGGAGATCAGCGGCAGGGGCACGCCGACCACGGGTATCAGCCCCATGACCATGGCGATGTTGATGAAGACATAGAGGAAAAACGTCGTCGTCACCCCCATGCCGACCAGCCGCCCGAAGTGATTGCGGCAGTTGAGCGCGATCATGATGCCGTAGGCCATGATCAGGATATACAGACCGAGGAGCCCCAGCCCGCCGACCAGGCCGAATTCCTCGGCCAGCATGGTGAAGATGAAGTCGGTCTGTTTTTCCGGCAGGAAGCTCAGGTGACTCTGCGAGCCCTGCATAAACCCCTTGCCGAACAGACCGCCGGAGCCGAGGGCGATTTTCGACTGGATGATGTGATAGCCCGCCCCCAGGGGGTCGTTCTCCGGGTTGAGGAAGGTCAGCACCCGCTGTTTCTGATACTCCCTGAGAAACTGCCAGCCGATGGGCGCCGAGACCAGCGCAACTACAAACAGAAAGACGAACTTCCAGATCCGGACCCCGGCGGCGAAAAAGATGGCGGCGCTGCCGATGACCAGCATCAGCGCCGTGCCCAGGTCCGGCTGGCGCAGGACCAGGGCCGTCGGCACGGCGATCAGCAGCATGGGGATGAGCAAGAAGGCGGCACGGTTGACGTCGTCGATGTTGCCGCCGTGGAAATAGCGGGCCAGGGCCAGGACCAGGGCGATTTTCATCAATTCGGAAGGCTGCAGGTTGATGAACCCCAGGTCGATCCACCGCTGCGCCCCCATGCCGATGGTGCCGCCCAGTTCGACCGCGCCCAACAGCAGCAGGGTCAGGGCATAGAAGGCGTAGGCGTACTTCAGCAACATCTTGAGATTAACCATGGCGACGCAAAGCATGATCACCAGGCCGACGCCGAAACGGATCATCTGCCGGTAGGCCCAGGGCTCGAGCGAGCCGTTGGCGGCGGAATACAGCATGACGAAACCGACGGACGCGGTGGCGATGAGGGCCAGGACGAACAGCCAATGCACACGCCACAGGCGCTGCCCCAGGGTCAGGTCCGATTGATTGAAGGATCGCGCCATGTTGTCCGCCTAACCCTGCCGGTCCGCGGCATTGCGGCGCTGGACGGCCTCTAGCACATCACGGGCGATGGGCGCCGCCACCTTTGACCCGCCGCCGCCGTGCTCGACGATGACGGCCGCCGCATAGCGCGGCGCGTGAACGGGGGCGAAGCCGACAAACAGGGCGTGATCCCGCTTCTTCCACGGCAGTTCCTCGTTCTTCAGCACCCGGACCTCCCGTTCCTGTTTGCTGATTCGCCGCACCTGGGCAGTCCCGGTTTTTCCGCCCATGCGCAAGTCCGGCTCTTCGATCCGGGAGCGGTAGGCGGTCCCGCCGGGGACGTTGACGACGGTGTTCATGGCCTTGCGGATCAGGTCCAGATGCGCCGGCACCAGGCCCAGGTCTTCAGGCTTTTCCGGGGCTCTCGGTTCGATGCCGCCCGGCTTGACGATATCCCGGGTCAGGCGCGGCGTCACCGCGACGCCGCCGTTGACCAGCCTGGAGGTCATCACCGCCAACTGCAGGGGCGTCGCCAGAACATAGCCCTGCCCGATCCCCGCCAATAGGGTCTCGCCCTTCTGCCAGGGGGCGCCGATGGCCCCCCGCTTCCAGGCGTCGGAGGGAATCAGGCCGGGCCGTTCGCCGGGCAGATCCAGGCCCAGCCGCTCGCCCATGCCAAGACGGCGGGCCATTTTGGCGATCCGCTCGATGCCCGTGCGGCGGGCGATTTCGTAGAAGTAGACGTCGCAGGACTGGGCGATCCCGGTGTTCAGATCGACGGCCCCATGGCCGCCCTTCTTCCAGCAGTGGAACACCGCGTTGCCGAGAGGCATCTTTCCGTTGCAGAAAATTTCGCTGTCGGCCGAGATCACCCCCTTTTCCAGGGCGGCCAGGGCGACGGCCATCTTGAAGGTCGAACCGGGAGCGTAGTGGCCGCCGACGGATTTGTTGATCAAGGGCGATTTTTCGTTTGAAATCAAGGCATTCCATTGTTCCGTGCTGAGCCCCTTGTTGAAGGCGTTGGGGTCGAAGCCGGGCGTCGACGCCATGGCCAGCACGTCGCCGGAATGGACGTCCATGACGACCACCGAACCGCTTTCCTCGCCCAGCTTCTCGGTGGCGATGCGCTGCAAAACCGCGTCGATGGTCAATTGCAGGCGCACCCCTGGCTGGCCCTCGCTGCGTTCCAGTTCCCGGATCACCCGGCCGAAGGCGTTGACCTCGACCTGGGAGCTGCCGCTGCTGCCCCTGAGCGCCAGGTCGTAGACCTTCTCGATGCCCGACTTGCCGATGCGAAAGCCGGGCAGTTCCAGAAGCGGGTCCCCTTCCGTCTCCCCCTCGGAAACGGCGGCCACATAGCCGAGCACATGGGCCATCTCCGTGGCGAAGGGATAATGTCGGCTTTGTCCGACATCGATCATCACGCCGGGCAGATCGGGCGTGTTGACCTCGATGCGGGCGACCTCCCGCCAGCTCATGTTCTCGCGCAGGGTCACCGGCACGAAACCGCGTTTGCGGCTGATCTCACGCAGAATGCTCTTCTTCTCGCCTTCGCTGATGGGGATGATGCGTCCCAGACGCAACAGGGTTTCCTGCACGTTGCCGGTCTGCTCCGGGATCAGAACCACCCGGTAATTCTGCTGATTGTCGGCGATGGGGACCCCGAACCGGTCGACGATACGCCCCCGGGGCGGGGCCAGCAGGCGAAAGTTGATCCGGTTTTCGTCGGCCAGGGTCTTGTAGCGGTCGGCCTCGACCACCTGCAGATAATACATCCGCCCGACCAGGGCCGACAGCAACGCCGCCTTGCCCCCCGCCAGCATGGCGGCGCGGCGGGAAAACAGTTTGTGGCGTTCACTGTCCCGATGCATGGGGCCTAAGCCTGCGCGAGGAAGGTTTGACGCCAGCGCATGAACGCCCACGACAGCAACGGGAACACTCCGAGCGACAGCAAATACTGAAAGAGCAGGGAATCCGCTTCCAGCAATACCCCGTAATAGGCCGACACCAGCAGCCAGCCGAAAATCAGCCCGGCGGCGCTGACGAGGGAGAAGCCGACCCAGTTGACGGCGAAGGATTTGCCGATCAGGAAACGCCGCTGCCAGACCACCAGGCCGTAGACCATCAGGTAGATCAACGCGTTTAGTCCCAAAGGCGCGCCGCCGAGAACGTCCTGCAGCAGGCCGAGCAGGAAGACCGCGTAGGCCGGCATCAAATTGGGATGGTGTACGGCCCAAACAAAGACCGACATCAAGGGCAACAGGGGCATGACGCGGGCAAAGCCCGGAACCTGAGTCGGCAGCATGTTGATCAACACCAATATCACGGTCAGGCCGAAGGGGGTGAGGCGGCGGGCCGCCAGATCAAGGCGCGACCAGAAGACCGGTTTCATGACGGGCCATCGTCGAGAATCCCCTTCAGGCCGTAGTCGAGAATCCGCACATATTCCAGCCTGTCGCGGGGAACAAAGGGTTTGACGGAAATGCCGCCGTCGTTGACGGCGTCGACGACGCCGACAGGCAGGCCGACGGGGAAAGCCCCGCCATGACCGGAGGTGACGACACGGTCGCCGGGGGAAACGGTCGCCCCCGGCGGCAAATGGATCAGCCGTGGATGGTTGGTGTTGTTGCCGGCCAGGATGCCACGGGTGCGCGTCGCCTCGATGAGCACCGGAATCCGCGAGTTCAGATCGGTGATCAACAGCACCCGGGTAGCGCGTTCGCCGGTGGCGGCGACCCTGCCGACCAGGCCGTCGCCGGTGACCACCGCCTGTCCCTTGGTGACGCCGGGATGGTTGCCGATGTTCAACTGCATGGAATGGGCGAAGGCGCCCCCCGCGTCGGCGATAATGCGGGCGGAGACGAAGTTGGCGTCCGGGCCCGGAAGGTAATGAAGCAGGGAGCGCAGGGCCTGGTTTTCCGCCTCCAGCTTACGGGCCACCTGCTGCCAGTGCAGCAACCGTTCCTTATCCCGGCGCAGACTGTCGTTTTCCTCGACGATGGCGGTCAGGGCGCGAACCTGGGTGATCACCTCGTTGGCCGTGGCCACGGGACGGGACATGACGTCGAGGATGGGGGCGAAGGCGTCGGCGACCTGGGTGCGGAATCGTTCCATCATCACCACGTCCGCCTTGCCGATCAACAGCAGGGCAAAGGCGGCGACAACCAGCCCCAGATAGGCGAACCGGTGCGTCAGGCCCCGGATCGGCGCGTAAACTCGGTGCGTAAAACGTGTGCGGTCTTGCACGCAAGTACCCTAATTTCTTTAATGCCCAGGCGCATGGACAAACAAGCCTGCCATGAGGCTTATCATCCATGTCTTAATATATGCTTTTCAGCGGGTCGGCGACCAGACAAAAAAAAGCGGGCGGACGGTTTGCCGGAGACAATACCGCCGCGACCGCGAAAACGCCCGGCGAAAAAGCCGGGCGGTCTTCATGGACGATCAGATGGTCGGGGCATCCACGTCCGCCGACCAGTACTTCTTGTACGCGTACCAGCCGAGCGCCGCGGCGCCGACAACGGCGACCGGACCCCAGGACCCCAGACCGAGACCCAATCCCAGGCTCAAGCCCTTGCCGGACCAGATGGTTCCCCCGGCGCCCGCGGCCGCCTTGCTGGCGGTGCCGGTGGCAGCCGCGCCCTTGACGGCGACGGCCTGGGTTGTCGCACCCTTGATGGCCGCGCCTTTGGCGACCGCACCCTTGGCCGCGGCTGTTTTCGCCGCTGCGCCTTTGGTTCCCGCCATTTTCGCTTTCGCCAGCGCCTTTTTCAGGGCCGCACCTTCGAGTTCCGCCATGTTTCCCTCCGTCAGTTAACTCTGCCTGCAAGAATACCCCTGTAATTGTAGGGGTTCAAGTTTTACATTGGTCAAATGGAAAATAATCAGTACATGGAGGTCAAAACGTCCTTCAGACGCTTCATTTCCTCCAGGGCGCGCCCCGTCCCCAGGACCACGCAGGACAGCGGGTCGTCGGCCAGGGAAACCGGCAGTCCGGTGGCGTGACGCAGCACGAAGTCCAGATTGCTCAACAGTCCACCGCCACCGGTCAGCACGATTCCCTTGTCGACGATGTCGGCGGCCAATTCGGGCTCGGTGTGTTCGAGGGCGACCTTGACCGCCTCGATGATGGCGCCGACGGGCTCGGCCAGGCTTTCGGCGATCTGGCGCTCGGAAACGATCAGTTCCTTGGGCACGCCGTTCATCAGGTCCCGGCCCTTGATCTCCATGGTCCGCCCTTCGCCCTCGTCCGGCGGACAGGCGGAGCCGATGTCCTCCTTGATGCGCGCGGCGCTGCCCTCGCCGACCAGCAGATTGTGGTTGCGGCGAATGTAGCCGATGATCGCCTCGTCCATCTTGTCGCCGCCGACGCGCACGGAACGGGCATAGACGATACCGCCCAGGGACAGCACCGCGACTTCCGTCGTGCCGCCACCGATATCGACGACCATGGAGCCGGTCGGCTCGGTCACCGGCAGGCCGGCGCCGATGGCCGCTGCCATCGGTTCCTCGATCAGCAGCACCCGGCGGGCGCCGGCGCTTTCCGCCGATTCCTGAATGGCGCGCCGTTCAACGGCGGTGGAGCCCGACGGCACGCAGACGATGACCATGGGGGCGGCGAAGCTGCGCCGGTTGTGAACCTTGCGGATGAAGTATTTGATCATCTCCTCGGCGACTTCGAAGTCGGCGATGACGCCGTCGCGAAGGGGACGAATGGCGCGGATGTTGCCGGGGGTACGGCCGAGCATGCGCTTGGCGTCCTCGCCGACCGCGAGAACCTGCTTCTTGCCCTTGACTTCGGCGATGGCGACGACCGAGGGCTCGTTAAGGACAATCCCCCGCCCCTTGACGTAGACGAGCGTGTTGGCCGTTCCCAAATCGATCGCCATATCCGCCGACAGGAAGCCGAATAGTCTGGAAAGCATAGTCCTCAAAATTCCTTTTGCATGCCAAAGGGGTGCCGGAGACGAATCCCCGGCACCCCTTTATAAAAAAGCCGCGCACGCAATACTAGGCAGAAAGCGCGGACGGCGCTGTTTTTTCCCGCTTCACCAACAGCTTGTTCAAGGCATTGATATAAGCCTTGACCGACGCCACCATGGTGTCCGTATCGGCGCTTTGCCCGTTGACGGTCTTGCCGTCTTCTTCCAGCCGCACGGTGACCTCCGCCTGGGCGTCGGTTCCGCCGGTGACCGCATGGACCTGATAGAGCTGCAAATGGGCGGAATGGGGAAACAGTTTCTTGATGGCGTTGAACGCCGCGTCGACGGGCCCATCCCCGGTTGAACAGCAATCCTTGACCTCGCCGTCTATGTCCAGCTCCAGGCAGGCTTTCGGCGGAGCGTGGACCGTGCCACAGTTGATCTCCAGGGACGTCAACTGGATGCGGTCGTTGACGCGGATGACCTCGTCGTCGACCAGGGCGATGATGTCCTCGTCGAAGACCTCCTTCTTCAGATCGGCCAGATCCTTGAACCGCTTGAAAGCGTCCTTGATGGCGTTGTCGCCCAGGTCGTAGCCCAGGTCGCGCAGCTTTTCGGAAAACGCGTGTTTGCCCGAGTGCTTGCCCAGGACCAGCTTCGACATGCCCAAGCCGACGGACTCCGGTGTCATGATTTCGTAGGTGCCGGCGTGTTTCAGCATGCCGTCCTGATGAATGCCGGACTCGTGGGCGAAGGCGTTGGCCCCGACAATGGCCTTGTTGGGCTGGATGCTGAAACCGGTGATGGTGGACACCAGCTTGGACGCCTTGTTGATATGGGTGCTGTCGATCCCCGTGGTGAAGGGTACGTGGTCGGCGCGGGTCTTCAGGGCCATGACGATTTCCTCCATGGCCGCGTTGCCGGCCCGCTCTCCCAGGCCGTTGATGGTGCATTCCACCTGCCTGGCCCCGACCTGCACGGCGGCCAGGGAATTGGCGACGGCCAGCCCCAGATCGTTGTGGCAGTGAACGGAGATGATCGCCTTGTCGATGTTCGGCACCCGGTTGAACAGCATGGAGATCAGGGCGGCGAATTCATCGGGGACCGCATACCCGACGGTATCGGGAATGTTGACGGTTCCGGCGCCGCTGTCGATGGCGGCTTCGACGCAGCGGCAGAGGAAATCGTGGTCTGTGCGCGAGCCGTCTTCCGCCGACCATTCCACGTCATCCGTGCGGTTCCGCGCCATGGACACGCTGTCCTTGACCGCCTGCAAGACGGCGTCCGGTTCCATCTGCAGCTTGTATTCCATGTGCAGGGGCGAGGTGGAAATG
Source organism: uncultured Thalassospiraceae bacterium (assembly GCA_964344645.1). GTDB lineage: Bacteria > Pseudomonadota > Alphaproteobacteria > Rhodospirillales > JABHCV01 > JACNJU01. The sequence goes on along the minus strand of CAYFOJ010000005.1, from coordinate 191,490 downwards.
AAGGTATGGATGCGGCTCCTCGGCGCCGCGGCGATGGCATCGGCGCAGCGGTCGATATCGCCCCGGGTCGCCCGGGCCAGGCCGCAGACGGTGGAATCCTTGATGATCTTGGCGATTTCGCTGACCGCCTCGAAATCGCCGTCTGAGGCGATCGGGAAGCCGGCTTCGATGACGTCGACGCCCATGGCCTCCAGCACCTGGGCGACGCGCAGCTTTTCATCCAGGTTCATGGAGGCGCCGGGCGACTGCTCGCCATCGCGCAAGGTGGTGTCGAAAATGACGATACGGTTCGAATCTATACTGGTCATGGGACTGGTGTCCTTACGTTTCCTTAAGGTGTGCGTACAATAAACGGTGTCGGTTCGCTTCCCCTGAACGCCGGTCCAGACGTCTATCGATTACACGAAAAGACCGGTTTTCAGGGGCACCTAAGTCGCAGGCCCCCAAGGAGAGCCGGGAGATCGAGACGCAGCCCGGACAGCAGAACGGAACCGGCGGCGCTGTGGCGGCGGGTCCAGTCCAATTCGGCGCGGGCAGCTTGCGTTTTCATTCACTCTTCCGTCTTGGGGACTTCCTCGAAGGGCCCCACTCTATCTCCGAAACGTTAATGCAGCATAAAGACAACGACTGGCGCCGGTTGTCAACATCCTAATCGGTTCATGGCGTCCCTTCGCCGGTGATTTTTCGGGAAAAGATATAGCCCGGGCAAATTCCCGTCGCCGCCGCGAACAGGAATGAGACGGCCGGAACATAGAGCAGCCAGTGAACCGTGGCGAAGCCGGTCAGCCATATCCCCAGCCACAAAACGCAGCCGGAAACCGTAAAGAACAGACGCAGGGTTTTGCCGATCCGATAAGTCATGACTTTCTCCTCTTCTCAACCATCCCCATTATACCCGAAGAACCCAACTTTGCCTTCAGGCCCAAAAAAACATACACTCGGGACCGGGAAAAGGGAAACTGAAGGGAGGTCCAAGGGAATGAAAGGATTTATCGGCGCCATCATGGCAGGCGCCCTGTTGCTGTTTTCCGCCGCGCCGACTGCGGCCAAGACGGCGGAGGAGTATTCCAAGGAGCGCTCCGCATCCATGAAGGCCATGGATGCCGCACTCAACGAAATCTCTCAGCGGGTCGGCGGCCTGTTCGCCTTCGACAAGAAGGTGATACGGGAAAAGATCGAGATCGTCCGCGACAACCTGAACGGCATGAAGGCCCTGTTTCCGGAAGGCAGCGCGACATCGCAAACCCTGCCGGAAATCTGGACCGAGCCGGAAGAGTTCGACGAGGAAATCGAGGAAATCCTCGAACGCGTGGAAAAACTGTCCAGGGAACTGGAAACGGCGGACCGGAAACGGGTCAAGAGCCTCTACAAGAAGCTTCACCGCGCCTGCACGGGCTGCCACCACGAATTTCGCAAATAACCCTTATTCGTCGTCGGCGGGCAGGTTGATCAACCCGCCCGGCCGGGACAGGGACTGGCGGATTTCATCGGGGATCGGCGCCGCCTTCAGGTTGCCGTCCTCGAGGATTTGCGCGTAGATGCGAATGGCCCGGCCCTCGGTGATGACATCGCCGGACGCCGCCTGCACCGCCTTGCAATCCCAATGAACGGTGCTTTCGCCCATCTTGTGCATCTGGATGGTGGTGCGCACCTTGTCGCCGTAGGCGGCGGGGCCGACGAAGCGGAAGTGCACGTCGCCCATGACAAAGGCGGTACGGCTTTCCTTGATCAGCCTGTTGGTGGGAAACCCGAGAGCCCGAAGCAGTTCATGCTCCGCCTCGTTGAACCAGGTGAACATCATCGGATAATAAACCAGGCCGAAGGGATCGGACTCCCCCCAGGCGACGGTCAGTTCACGGGAATAGGTGATCATGGGACTGTCTTTCGCATGCTGTGAACGGGCGAGCCCCTTGTTATAGCCGGGGCCAGGACCGGTCAACCTTCGTCATGCGCCGCCGACGCATCCAAATCACCGAATGGAAAGAGAGTCGCTCTTTCGCATGTTTTGTATAATACTTGTGAAATGTATGAAAGAGGACAGCGTGAGCAATGGCTGCGCGAGAACAGGGCGGCGCTTGAAAGTTCCAACGAATATGTTGAAAAGCACGGCCTGCCCCTCGGGCGCTTTTCTGAACACCTGCATCGACACGCCGCTGATGAGCCCGCAGAATTCTTGACACGGCCGCACGAAAAAAGGCGGAGCCCTTGAGCTCCGCCTTGGTTTCTTCGACGTGGAAAAGAACCCTTAGTTCTTTTCCTTGTCCACCAACTGGTTGGCCTTGATCCAGGGCATCATGTCGCGGAGCTTTTCGCCGACCTGTTCGATGTCGTGTTCGGCGTTGCGCCGCCGGGTCGCCTTGAAGCTGGGCTGACCGGCCTTGCATTCCAGCATCCAGTCGCGAGTGAAGCGACCCGACTGGATGTCGTCGAGAACCCGTTTCATTTCCGCCTTGGTGTCGGACGTGATGATGCGCGGGCCGGTGACGTAATCGCCGTATTCCGCCGTGTTGGAGATGGAATAGCGCATGTTGGCCATGCCGCCCTCATACATCAGGTCGACGATCAACTTGACCTCGTGCAGGCATTCGAAATAGGCCATTTCCGGCGCGTAACCGGCTTCGGTCAGGGTCTCGTAGCCGTTCTTGATCAGCTCCATCAGGCCGCCGCACAGCACCACCTGCTCGCCGAACAGGTCGGTCTCGCATTCTTCCTTGAAGGTGGTCTCGATAATGCCGGAACGCCCGCCGCCGACGCCGGAGGCATAGGACAGGGCGACTTCCAGGGCGTTGCCGGTGGCGTCCTGGTGAACGGCGACTAGGCACGGTACGCCGCCGCCCTTCTGGTATTCGCCACGCACCGTGTGGCCGGGGCCCTTGGGGGCGATCATGAAGACGTCGATGTCGTCACGGGCTTCAATCAGGTTGAAATGAATGTTCAGACCGTGGGCGAAGGCCAGGGCGGCGCCGGGGCGGATGTTGGCGTGAATGTGGTCGCTGTAGATATCGGCCTGCAGTTCGTCCGGGGTCAGCATCATCATGACGTCGGCCCAGGCGGCGGCATCGGCGACGGATTTCACGGTCAGGCCTTCGTTTTCGGCCTTCTTGGCACTGGCGGAGCCTTCCCGCAGGGCGACACACACTTCCTTGACGCCGCTGTCGCGCAGGTTCAGGGCATGGGCATGGCCCTGGCTGCCATAACCGATGATGGCGACCTTCTTCGCCTTGATCAGGTTCACGTCGGCGTCACGGTCGTAATAAACACGCATGATAGGGTTCCTTCGAATAAGCTTGGGGTTTGGTAAATTAATCGTGGTCGAGGACGGTCGTGCCACGGGCGATGGCGGCAACGCCGGTCCTCGATACGTCGATCAGCCCGAGGGGCTTCATCAAATCGATAAAGGCGTCCAGCTTGGAGGTGTCGCCGACGATTTCGAAAACAAACGAGTCGTTGGTGCTGTCCACCGTCCGGGCGCGGAAGATATCGGCTATGCGGAGCGATTCAACCCTTTTCTCGCCGCTGCCGCGCACCTTCACCAGCGCCAGTTCACGCTCCACATGGGGGCCCTCGACGGTCAAGTCGTTGACGCCGTGAACCGGCACCAGGCGTTCCAGTTGCGCCTTGATCTGTTCGATGACCATGGGCGTGCCCGAGGTCACCACGGTGATGCGCGACAGGTTTTCCTTGATGTCGACCTCGGCCACGGTCAGGCTTTCGATGTTGTAGCCGCGCCCGGAAAACAGGCCGATGACCCGGGCGAGAACGCCGGGTTCGTTGTCGACCAGAACGGACATGGTGTGGGCATTTTCTATATCGGCGATCGGGGTCACTGTCTTGGGTCCAATTTCATTGGGTTAATGTTCGGGTTCCGGTCCGGGAGCGGGGGCCTCAGACCAGCACCATGCCTTCCTCGGAGATGGGCTTTTCCGCCTTGTCGCCGGGGCCGAACAACATCTCGTTATGGGCGGCGCCGGACGGGATCATCGGGAAGCAGTTTTCCTTCGGATCAACGGCGATGTCGGCGATCACCGGACGGTCGCACGAGATCATCTCGTTGATGACGTCGTCCAGATGCTCCTTCTTCTCGGCCCTGAGACCGACGCCGCCGAAGGCTTCCGCCAGCTTGACGAAATCGGGCAGCGCCTCCATGTGACTTTCGGCGTAGCGCCCGCCGTGCAGCAGTTCCTGCCACTGGCGCACCATGCCCATGTATTCGTTGTTGAGGATGAACACCTTGACCGGCAGGTTGTACTGCACCAGGGTCGACATCTCCTGAATGTTCATCAGCACAGAGGCCTCGCCGGCGATATCGACGACCAGGGCCTTCGGGTGGGCCAACTGCACGCCCATGGCCGCGGGCAGGCCATAGCCCATGGTGCCGAGACCGCCCGACGTCAGCCAACGGTTCGGACGTTCGAAATGGAAGTGCTGGGCCGCCCACATCTGATGCTGGCCGACCTCGGTCGAGATATAGACCTCGTCCCGGTCCTTGGTCAGTTGATACAGGCGCTCGATGGCGTATTGGGGTTTGATGACGGCCGCCTCCCGGTCGTATTCCAGGCACTTGCGCTCCCGCCATTTGTCGATGATCTTCCACCAGGATTTCATGGCCGCCCCGTCGGCCTTCTTCTGGCCCGACTTCCAGATCTTGATCATGTCCTCCAGGACATGCCCGACATCACCGACGATGCCCAGGTCCACGCGCACATTCTTGTTGATGGAGGAGGGATCGATATCGATGTGAATCTTGGTCGAGTTGGGGGCGAAGGCGTCGATGCGGCCGGTCACCCGGTCATCGAAGCGGGCGCCGATGCAGACCATGACGTCGCAGTCGTGCATGGCCATGTTGGACTCGTAGGTTCCGTGCATGCCGACCATGCCCAGGAAGTGCTTGTCCGACGCCGGCAAGGCGCCCAGGCCCATCAGGGTCAGGGTGCAGGGAAAATCGGTGGCGTGAACCAGTTGCTTCAACAATTGCGAAGCGCCGATGCCGGAATTGATCACGCCGCCGCCGGCGTAAATCAGCGGTTTTTTCGCCGCCGCCATGATATTGACGGCCTCTTCGATCTGTTTCAGGTCGCCCTTGACCTGCGGCTTGTAGCTCTTGTGAACCACCTTGGCCGGGGGCAGGTATTGGGTTTCGGCCATCATCACGTCCTTCGGCAGGTCGATCACCACCGGCCCGGGGCGTCCGCTCTTGGCGACGATGAAGGCTTCGTGAATCTGACGCGGCAGGTTTTCCGCATCCTTGATCAGGTAATTATGCTTGGTGCAGGGACGGGTGATGCCCGTGGTGTCCGCCTCCTGGAAGGCGTCGTTGCCGATCAGGTGGGTCGGCACCTGGCCGCAGATGCAGACCAGGGGGACGCTGTCCATCATGGCGTCGAGCAGGCCGGTCACCGCGTTGGTCGCGCCCGGCCCCGACGTCACCAGCACGACGCCGACCTTTCCGGTGGAACGGGCATAGCCTTCCGCCGCATGCACCGCGCCGCCCTCCTGGCGGACCAGGATATGCCTGATCTTGTTCTGCTTGAAAATCTCGTCATAGATGGGCAGGACGGCGCCGCCGGGATAGCCGAAGACGACATCGACGCCCTGATCCGCCAAGGCTTTCAGGAGTATTTGCGCGCCGTTGATCTGGTTTTTCGACATCGTCTTGCCTTCTCTGGTTCGTCTCTCAACAAAGTTTGGGCCGCCACGGGGCGGCCTGATCGTCTGCGGATGCGCGGATTGTTATCGGATTCCCAGCAATCCCGCTTAACAGGAACGCGCAAACTAGTCCTTCAGGCCTTCCGGGTCAACAAGAATTGACGAATAAATGAAAAGATTTCAGGCTTTAAACTTTCCGAATATTGCGCGGAAATGCCATAATCCTCTTCAAGCTGGTTTCTCAGCCAGGTCAATTGCCGTTTGGCGAAGCGCCGGGTCGCCCTTTTCGCCTCCTCGATGGCGGTTTCCCTGCCCTTCTCACCGTCGAGAAAGGCCCGCAGTTCCGGCACGCCGACCGCCTTCATGGCCGGAAGCCCCGGGTCCAGGGCCAGGGCGTCGAGGGCACGCACCTCCTCCAGGGCGCCGTGTTCCATCATCCAGTGAAAGCGCCTGTCGACGCCGTCGTAGAGGGCCTGGCGCTCGGGCCTGAGAACAATGACGGCGAAGGCGGCGTCCAGGGGCGGGTGGGCGGGATGGCGCTTCTGCCAGTCGCTCAAGGGCGTGCCGGTGGCGAGGGCGACCTCGTAGGCTCGGATCAGGCGCTGGCTGTCGCCGGCGGGCAGGCGCTCCGCCGCTTCCGGATCCAGGTCCGCCAGCCGCTCCCGGAACGCCTCGCCGCCGAGTTCCTCATGCAGGCCCATGGCCTGGCGGCGGGTTTGCGGCGGCACGGACGGAATCGGCGCCAGCCCCCGCATCAGGGCCCGCAGATAAAGCCCGGTTCCGCCGACCACCAGGGGCAGCCGCCCTGCGGCCCAGGCGGCCTTCACTTCCGCCACCGCCAGATCGAGCCAGCGGCCGACGGAACAGGGATCATCTGCTGCGAGAATGCCGTACAAACGGTGCGGCGCCCGCTGCAGGTCCTCCGCCGGAGGCCGCGCCGTCAGCACGTCCAGTTCCCGGTAGACCTGCATGGAGTCCGCGTTGATGATCACGCCGGAAAATTCCTCCGCCACGTCCAGGGCCAGCGCCGACTTTCCGCTCGCCGTCGGACCGGCGACAACCACCACCGGGCCGCTCACCGGCGGCTCCCCCCGCTTGCCAAGGCGGCCGTTGCCGGACTATAACCCGTTTCCTCTTTCACCTTGCAGGTTTGCATGGATACCGTACTCACCCTGATCTGCGCCCCCGGAACGGGCGATTTGGATTCGTCCATTGTCGCCGAAGCCGCCGCCGCGCTCAATGCCCAGGGAGGAGAAACCGGCGAACCGGACTGGCTGGCCGAGGAAACCGCCTGCGACATTCCCTTCCGGGGCCTGGACTCGACCCAGGCGCGGACCTGCGTCGAGCTGGGTTTCCAGGGTTTCCCCATCGACATCGTCGCCCAGTCCGCCCACGGGCGGCGCAAACAGGTGCTCGTCGCCGACATGGACTCGACCATGGTCATCGGCGAAACCCTGGACGAACTGGCCGCCTTCGCCGATTGCAAGGAACAGGTCGCCGCCATCACTGTCCGCGCCATGCGGGGCGAGCTGGAATTCAACGACGCCCTCAGGGAACGGGTCGCCCTGCTGGAAGGTTTGGCGGAAAGCTATCTGGCCCATACCCTGGCCGACATCGAACTGATGCCCGGCGCCCGCCCCCTGGTCGCCACCATGAAGGCCAACGGGGCGCGGACCATCCTTGTTTCCGGGGGCTTCACCTATTTCACCGAACGCATCGCCGAGCGCATCGGCTTCGACGCCCACCGGGGCAACACCCTGGAAATCATCGACGGCGTGCTGACAGGACAAGTCATCGATCCCATCGTCAACAAGGACACCAAACTGAGCGTCCTGCGGCACGTCTGCGCCGAAGGGGGACTGACGGAAGAAGACGCCCTGGCCGTCGGCGACGGGGCCAACGACCTGCCCATGATCATGGCGGCGGGGCTGGGCGTCGCCTACCACGCCAAGCCCGTGGTCGCCGCCCATGCCCGCGCCGGCATCGAACACGGCGACCTGACGGCGCTGTTGTATCTGCAGGGCTACCGGGCGGAGGAGATCGTCCCGGGTTGAGCTTTCCACCCGCCGGGGTTAGAACAGAAACGGCAAGAGGAGGAGAGCAGTGACCATGGATGACGAACTGGCGAGAAATCAGCGTTTCCTCAGGGAGACGGAACAAACCATCCGACAAAACAACAACCGGATCATTCACCAGCGGATTCCTCCCGTCACCAGGGAAAGGGTCGAATCCTTTTCCTCCACGGTCGCCGAATTGCGGGCGGAATATATCGAGGCCGCCTTCACCTTCGCCGACGGCGACAAGAGTGAAGCCGCCGTCGATGAACTGGCGAAACGGCGGCGGCGCTTCGAGGAAGCCCGGGACGCCTTCATCGCCCTGCAACGGGCCATCGAGCTGGGCTATATGGCCGTCCAGCCGGATTGACACAGTAAAAAGGGCGGGACCCAATGGCCCCGCCCTTCTTCCTTAGAGAACCCTTCCGGCTTATTCCGCCGCCACCTCGGGCAGTTCCGCCATCGCCGCGTCCAGGGCGGCATGGTCGTAGTCCTCGTCCTGCAGCTTGCCGCCGAAGTAATCCGTATAGGCCTGCATGTCGAAATGGCCGTGGCCCGACAGATTGAACAGGATGGTCTTGGCGGACCCCTCCTCCTTGCACTTCAGGGCCTCTTCGATGGCGCCCTTGACGGCGTGAGTGGACTCCGGCGCCGGCACGATGCCTTCGGCGCGGGCGAATTGAACGCCCGCCTCGAAACAGCCCGTCTGATGATAGGCCACCGGGTCGACCAGCCCGAGCGAGACCAGATGGCTGACCAGGGGCGACATGCCGTGGTAGCGCAGGCCACCGGCGTGAATGCCGGACGGCACGAAGGTGGAGCCCAGGGTGTGCATCTTGACCAGCGGCGTCAGGTGGGCGGTGTCGCCGAAGTCGTAGGCGAAATTGCCCCGCGTCAGGGTCGGGCAGGCCGCCGGCTCGACGGCGATGACCTTGCGGGTCTTGCCGCCCCGCAACTGCTCGCCCAGGAACGGGAACGCCAGACCGGCGAAGTTGGAGCCGCCGCCGGCGCAGCCGATGACGATGTCCGGGTCGTCGCCGGCCATCTCCAACTGCTGCATCGCCTCCATGCCGATGATGGTCTGGTGCAGCAGGACGTGGTTGAGCACGCTGCCGAGCGCGTATTTGGTGTCGTCGTTCTGGGCCGCCACCTCGACCGCCTCGGAAATGGCGATGCCCAGGCTGCCCGTGGAATCCGGGTGTTCGGCCAGGATCGCCCGCCCGGACGCGGTCTCGTCGCTCGGGCTCGGCACGCAGCGCGCACCGTAGGTTTCCATCAGGGCGCGCCGGTAGGGCTTCTGCTGATAGCTGACCTTGACCATGTAGACGCTGATTTCAAGGCCGAACAGGTTTCCGGCGAAGGCGAGGGAAGACCCCCACTGCCCGGCCCCGGTTTCCGTCGAAATCTTCTTCACGCCCTCTTCCTTGTTGTAGAAGGCCTGGGCGACGGCGGTGTTGGGCTTGTGGCTGCCCGACGGGCTGACGCCTTCGTACTTGTAGTAAATCTTCGCCGGGGTATCCAGGGCCTGCTCAAGGCGGCGGGCCCGGTAGAGCGGCGCCGGACGCCACAGGCGGTAGACCTCGCGAACCGGTTCCGGAATTTCGATTTCCCGCTCCTGGGTCACCTCCTGCATGATGCAGGCCATGGGAAACAGCGGCGCCAGATCGTCCGGCCCGATGGGCTGCCCGGTGCCCGGATGCAGGACCGGCGCCAGCGGCTCCGGCAGATCGGCGGCGATGTTATACCAATGCTTCGGAATACGGTCTTCGGATAGTGTGTATTTATAGTCGCCCATAATGGCCTCCCCTATGATTATGTTTGGGTCAGCCTAATCAATCCTACCCCCGCCATGCAAGGCCTGCCTTCGGCATTGCGCGTCAGTCTATTCCTTTTCGATGCTCAAGGCGACGAAGCGCAGCCCCGACTGGCCTTCGATCAGAAGCAGCACCCGTTTGTTGCCGGCGCGGCGGGCCTCGTCGATCTTTTCGATCACCTGCTCAGGCGTCGTCACCTCCTGCTGGCTGACCTCGACGATCAGATCGCCCGGGCGGATGCCCTTTTCAAAGGCGACCCCGTCGTCGGCGACGTCGGTGACGACGATGCCGCGGGCCTCTTCGTCCAGTTTGAAGCGTTCGCGCAACTCCGGCGTCAGTTCGGCCAAAGTCAGCCCCAGGGGGTCGACCAGCCTGTCGCCGCCGGGTTCCTCGGCTTCGTCATCTCCGCCCCGGGCGGCGGCGATCTTGTCCTCGTCCAGCTTGCCGATGGTGACCTTGACGGTCATTTTCCGGCCTTCGCGCCAGACGACCACCTTGACCGGCTTATCGACCTCGGTCTCGGCGACGATGCGGGGCAGCTTGCGCATTTCCGGCACGTCCCTGCCGTCGAATTGCAGGATCACGTCGCCGGCCTTGATGCCGGATTTTTCCGCCGGGCCGCCCTTGACCAGGCTGGCGACCAGCGCCCCACTGGCTTTTTTCATGCCCAGGGTCTCGGCGATTTCGTCGGTCACCGCCTGAATATGAACGCCGAGCCAGCCGCGCTTGACCTCGCCGTACTTGATCAACTGATTGATGATCGGCCGCGCCCCGTCGCTGGGGATGGCGAAACCGATGCCGACGCTGCCCCCGGAGGGGGAGTAGATGGCGGAATTGATGCCGATGACCTCGCCCTCGAGATTAAACAGCGGACCGCCCGAGTTACCCCGGTTGATGGAGGCGTCGGTCTGAATGAAGTTGTCATAGGGACCGGAATTGATATCCCGCCCCCGGGCCGAAATGATGCCGGCGGTCACCGTGCCGCCGAGGCCGAAGGGATTGCCGATGGCGACGACCCAGTCGCCGACCCTGGCCTTGTCGGAATTGCCGAAACCGACGGAAACGATCTTGCGCTTGGGCTTCACCTTGAGGACGGCGATGTCGGTTTTTGCGTCACGGCCCACCAGTTCCGCCTTCAGGCGGTCGTTGTCGTGCAGGATGACGGTGATTTCGTCGGCCCCTTCGATGACATGGTTGTTGGTGATGACGTAGGCGTCGCCGTTGTTTCGGGTGTCGATGATGAAACCGGAACCGAGAGAAGTCGCCTTGCGCTGACGGCGGTTCGGACTCTGGGGCTGATTGCGTTCGAGGAATTCCTTGAAGAAATCCTCGAAGGGCGAGCCCGGCGGCAGTTGCGGCATCTGCGGGCCGTCGCCCCCCTCGACCACCTGGGTCGTCGAGATGTTGACCACCGCCGGAAGCAGTTTCTCCGCCAAGTCGGCGAAACTGTCCGGGGCCGAACGGGCCTGGGCCGAACGGGCCGAAAGGACAAGGGCCGCCGCCATCAGGACGGCGATCATCCAAAGCAACGGCGCGAAAAGCGCCGGGCGGGAAACGGATTGTGCGTAAACGGCTTTCGGCTGACGGTTCAAAGCGGAAGTCTCCTGGTCAAGATTGTCTCGTTACCGGTTCTTAATGTTGGCAATGAATATGGTCAGACTATGGCGTATCACTCACATTTACGTGATCGATCCCCGCACCAGCCAGACGATGAAGACGCCGAGGACGGCGGCCATCAGGCCGGCAGCCCGCAAAGCGGATAGAGGCTGCGCCAGAACCCGGGACATCATCCCCCGCATGGCGTCGGGAAACAGGGCGTAGGCCGCGCCCTCCAGCACAAGGGCGAGGCCCAGGGCGGCGAACAAGTCGGAAAAATCCACCTCCCCGTTCACCGCCCGGGCTTGCCGTCAGCGCCGCTCGTCGCCCGACGCCGCGCCGAAGAAGCGCATGAAGTCGCTGTCCGGCGAGAGCACCAGCGAGGTGCCCTTGTCGAAGGCCTTCTCATAGGCTTCCATGGAACGGTAGAAGGCGAAGAAGCCCGCGTCCTTGCCGAAGGCGTTGTTGAGGATAATCGTCCGCGCGCCCTCACCCTGACCACGGGCGATTTCCGCCTCCTTTTGGGCGTTGGCCAGAATGACCGTGCGCTCACGGTCGGCGGCGGCCTGAATCTTGGCCTTTTCCTCTTCACCTTTGGCGCGCAGCTCGGCGGCCTGGGCGACACGAGACGAGCGCATTCTGGTATACACGGCCTGCGATGTGGTTTCCGGCAAGTCCGTGCGGCCGATGCGAACGTCGATCACCTCGACGCCGAAGTCCGGCGCCTGGGATTTCAACTGATTGGAAATCAGCGTCATCACCTCGGCCCGCTTCGCCGTCAACATATCACCCAACAGGACTTTACCGACTTCGGCACGAACAGCCGCGTTCAGACGCCCGCCGAAAACAGCTCGAAATTCGGCGTCGGTCGAAACCTTCTTGCGGAATTCCAGCGGATCGACGATGCGGTAACGGGCGAAGCTGTCCACGTTGATGCGTTTTTGGTCCTGCAGAATGACTTCCTGCGGCCGCGGATCAAGATCGAGAATCCGGCGGTCGTAGTATTCGACGTTTTGCAAAAACGGCATTTTGAATTTCAGGCCGGGTTCACGTTCGACCCGGATCGGGTTACCGAACTGCAGGACCAGCGCCTGGGAAGCCTGATGGACCGTAAACATCATTGAATAGGCGACGATGCCACCGACAACGATGACAAGGCCGAAAATGGCGAGAAATCCTTTATTCATCAGCTTGCTCCCGCGCTTTTCTTTTGCAGTTCCGGCAACGGCAGATAGGGCACGACGCCCGCCCCGCCCTTATTGTCTATAATGACCTTATCGGAGTTCTGCAGGACATCCTGCATGCGCTCGATATACAAGCGCTCGATGGTCACTTCCTTGCCGGTCTTATAGGCGTTGTAAACGGACAGAAAACGTTCCGCTTCGCCTTCCGCTTCCTTGGTCACCTTCTCCTTGTAGGCGAGCGCCTCCTGAACCATGCGGGCGGCTTCACCCTTGGCCCGGGGAACGATGCCGTTGCGGTAGGCGACCGCCTCGTTGACGCTGCGTTCCTGGTCCTGTTTGGCGCGCTGTACGTCGTTGAAGGCGTCAATCACCTCGGCTGGCGGGTCAACCTTCTGCTGCTTGACTTCCACGATAAAGACACCGGCCTGATAATCATCCAAAATGGTTTGCAGCAGTTCCTTGGTCTTGCCGTCCACCTCGCCGCGCTTGACCGTCAAGGCATCCTCCAGGGAGGTCTGGCCGATCACCTCACGGATGGCGCTTTCGGCGGCCAGCTTGACCGTCGCTTCCGGGTTGCGAATGTTGAACAGGAAGTCGGCGGCATTCTTGATGCGCCACTGAACGACGAAATCCACATCGATGATATTCTGGTCCCCGGTCAGCATCAGGCTTTCCTGGGGCACGTCGCGCACCCCGGAACTGCGTCCGTCGCCATTGGAGCGGTAACCGATGGTGATCTGGTTGGTGTGCTCGACATTGGGCTTGAAGACCTGTCCGATGGGCGCCGGCGGCCAGTAGTTCAGGCCCGGCGCGGTCACCTTGACGAATTTTCCGAATAGCAATTCCACGCCCTGCTCCCCCGGTTGCACACGGTAGAAGCCGCTGAACATCCAGATCGCCAACACGCCGAGAACGATCAGGATGAAGCCCCGGGACGAGCCGACGCCGCCGGGCATGATGTTCTTGAATTTATCCTGCGAACGGCGCAGCAGTTCTTCCACATCGGGGGGAGGCGTGCCGGGTCCGCGGCCCCAAGGGCCTTGTCCGCCACCGCCTTGTTGATTCCAGGCCATTAATTTTCAGTCCTTTTCAATTTAGTCCGTACGCCGGGCTTGTATTTTACAGTTCTAATGTTACTTCTTACTCACAGAATTCGACTGCCTTATAGGACAGCTAGCGCGGCGACGCAACGAAGAGAAAGCCGCTTCGATCACGCGATACCGGACGGATATCGGTTTAATTTCAGGAGATTTCAAGTATGTCGGCCATTAATGAGGAACAAATTATCAATGCCCTGAAAGGGGTGATGGACGGCGGTCAAGACATCGTCAGCCGCGGCATGGTGAGCGGCCTTCAAATCAAGGACGGCCATGTCGCCTTCGCCATCGAGGTCGACCCCGCCCGCGGCGCCGAAATGGAACCCCTGCGCAAGGAAGCGGAAAAGACCGTTCACGCCCTCGACGGGGTGCTGTCGGCGACCGTGGTCCTGACCGCCGAAACCGCCCAATCGCAGGGCGGCGAGGAGCGCCATGCAGCCGGCGCCGGCCCGAACGCGATCATGATGCCCGGCGTCAAGTCCATTCTCGCCGTGGCGTCCGGCAAGGGCGGCGTCGGAAAATCCACCACGTCGGTCAACCTGGCGCTGGCGCTCGCCGCCGAAGGCCACAAGGTGGGCATCCTCGACGCCGACATCTACGGCCCCTCCATCCCCCGCATGCTGGGGGTCAGCGGCGAACCGTCGTCGAGCGACGGCAAGACCCTGGACCCGATGGAAGGCCATGGCGTCAAATGCATGTCCATGGGATTCCTGATCGAAGAGGAAACCCCGGTCATCTGGCGCGGGCCGATGGCGCAAACCGCCCTGCAGCAGATGATGCGGGACATCAACTGGGGGGACCTGGACATCCTCGTCGTCGACATGCCGCCGGGCACCGGCGACGTGCAACTGACCATGGCCCAGCAGGTGCCGCTGACCGGGGCGGTCATCGTCTCGACGCCGCAGGACATCGCCCTGGCCGACGCCCGGCGCGGGCTCAACATGTTCCGCAAGGTCGACGTCCCCGTCTTCGGCATCGTCGAAAACATGAGCTATTTCGCCTGCCCCCATTGCGGCGAACGGTCGGAAATTTTCAGCCACGGCGGCGCCCGCGAGGAAGCAGGCCTGCTGAGCACGGATTTCCTCGGTGAAATTCCGCTGGCCATCGCCATCCGCGAGACCTCCGACGGGGGCAACCCGATCGTCGTCTCGGACCCGGACGGGGAACACGCCAAGGCCTACAAGGCCATCGCCGCAGAAGTCTGGAACAAGACCGTCAAGGCGTTGGAGAAAGGCGAGGCGGAAGCGCCCAGGATCGTCGTTCAGTAGTAGGACGGGTCAGGATTCGAACATGGCGTCGATGTCCGCCTGGTCGATGGCCTTTTCCTTGTGTTGCGGGCCATGCAGCAGGGCGGCGTCGGCGTCGTCCTGCAGCTCTTCGGCGTAGACGAAATCCTCGAAGTCTTCCTTGCCCCAGACAGTGATCATCGAGGCGATCCGCTTTTCGATAAAGATAATGCGGTCTTCGAGATACTGAATCGTGTTAATCACCTTGTTGGTGCGCTGGCCGCAGATATCCTGAAAATTGCAGGCCTCCAGGATATCGACGATCTTGCCGACGGATTCGTCGATCAGGGCCTGGGCCCCGACATCGTCGATCCGGTCCTTGATAATGTCGAGAAGCTCGCCGATTTCCTCGGCGGCGTTGAGAATTCTGTGTGTCGCCTGTTCCGTCGACTCGACGATGGCGTCCAGCTCCAACGCGGCGACGGTCAACCGGTCTTCGTCGCCGCCGACCTGACGGATGGAGGCGATTTCCTTTTTCATTTCATAGATATGGTCGCCCAGGTCGTTCAACTGTTCGTGCAGGTCGGCCATTTCCGGCTTGTCCGTGCGCCGGGGGCCGCGCCTTCCCTGGCGCTGAACCAGCGTTTTCAATTCCTTGATTTCACTAAACAGCCTGGCGATTTCGGCCGAAGACACGGGCGCGCCGTCGGCAACGGCATGCTCGCCGGTGACGATTCCTTTCCGCTCCAGCATCCTGCGCTCGGACGAGAACAGCCGCTTGCCGTGTCCTCTCATGTTCCCGCTTTCATCGTGTTCCGCCTTTGCCCCCATGATCCACCATTTTCCCCAAGGCAGTCAATGATTTAAGGTCCGTCCCCGTTCCTGTCGTAAATGACGAGGGTATAGGCCGGCGCGCCGTTGTCCTCGGCGAAATCACTGCGGCAGGTTTGCCGCCATTCCTGAAGGTCGAATTCGGGGAACCAGGCGTCCCCTTGCGGGCACAGGCTGACTTCCGTGAGATACAGCCGGTCGGCGATGGGCAGGGCGAGACGGTAGATCTCGGCCCCGCCGATGACCATGATCTCGTCCACCGCCGATTGCCGGGCCAGTTCTTCCGCCAGGGCCAGGGCCGCCTGCAGGCCGTCGGCCACATGGGCCCCCTCGGCCCGGTAGTTCCGATCCCGGGTTATCACGATGTTGGGGCGGCCCGGCAGGGGGCGGCCCAGGGATTCCCACGTCTTCCGGCCCATGACGATGGGCTTGCCCATGGTCGTTTTCTTGAACAGCTTGAGGTCGCCGGGAATATGCCACGGCAGCCCCCCGTCCCGCCCGATGACGCGGTTTTCCGCCATGGCGACGACCAGGGACACGATCATCAGACGGCGACCGGGGCGGCGATATGGGGATGGCTTTCGTACCCCCGCAGGTGGAAATCGTCATAGGTGAAGGAGAACAGGTCCTTGACCGAAGGGTTGATCTCCATCACCGGCAGGGTCAACGGTTGGCGGGTCAATTGCAGGTCCGCCTGTTCCAGATGGTTGGAATAGAGATGCACGTCGCCGAAGCTGTGGACGAAATCCCCGGGCTTGAGCCCCGTCACCTGGGCCACCATCAGGGTCAACAGGGCGTAGGAGGCGATGTTGAAAGGAACGCCGAGGAAAAAGTCGGCGCTGCGCTGGTAGAGCTGGCATGAGAGCCTTCCGTCGGCGACGTAAAACTGAAACAGGCAATGGCACGGCGGCAGGGCCATGTCGTCCACGTCGGCCACGTTCCAGGCGCTGACGATCAGCCGCCGGGAGTCCGGATTATTCCTGATCTGCTCGACAAGATTGGTCATCTGATCGACCCGGCCGCCGCCGGGGGTCGGCCAGGAACGCCACTGATAGCCGTAGACGGGCCCCAGGTCGCCGTTCCCGTCGGCCCATTCGTCCCAGATCCGTACGCCGTTCTCCTTTAGATAGGCGATGTTGGTGTCCCCGCTCAGGAACCACAGGAGCTCATGGATAATCGACTTCAGATGCAGTTTCTTGGTGGTCAGCACGGGGAACCCCCGGGACAGGTCGAAACGCATTTGCGCCCCGAACAGGCTACGCGTGCCGGTGCCCGTCCTGTCTTCCTTGACGGTTCCATAATGGCGGATTTCGGCCATCAGGTCGAGGTACTGTTTCACTGGCGGTTCCCCCATGGATTCGGTGCCGGTCAAAATACCCGATTCCCGGCACTTCCCATAGTGGTTCAATAGCCTTATATTGAGCCTGTCGGGCAACCGACTATGAGGATAAACACTTAGCGGAATAATCGTTGCGGACCCGGGGGCAGTGCCCGGCGCCTCCACCAAAATCCTCTTCCGGACTTCCGGGACGGCCATGGGGGCGAAACAGGATCGACGTACGTGGTAAAGGCTAAGCTTTCTTCCGGCATGGTATCCACCGTTATCGGGCCAATCAGAGAAATGCCAACGATAACGAGGCATTTGCGGTAGCGGCCTAACGGCCCCTGCCACGGGGTTCGGGGGGCACCTGGCAACAGAAGCCCCCCACTCGGGCCCGCCATCCCGGGCCGATTGGTGCAATCAGCCCCCCCGGGGCGGAAGAAAAGGGAAGCCTGCGGCGCGTCATCATGAAGTCTGAAACGTTGAGTTACGAACTATGGGTCGAAGAGGCTCTTCGGGCCGTCATCAAACGCGCCCTCGAACAAACCGCGTCCCAGGGATTGCCCGGCGATCACCATTTTTTCATTTCCTTTCTCACCGGTCGGAGCGACGTCTCCATGCCGGACCATCTGCGCGCCGAGCATCCCAGCGAGATGACCATCGTGCTGCAGCACCAGTTCCATGACCTGGCCGTTTCCGATCAGGGCTTTTCCGTTACCCTGAGCTTCAGCGGCCGACCCTGCAATCTGTCAATTCCCTTTTCCGCCATCACATCCTTCGCCGATCCGGCGGTGAATTTCGTCCTGCAACTGAAAATGCCGCATCAGAACGACGAAGAGGACTTGGGCGAAGCCCCGCTGGAAGCCGTCGAGACCGAACAGCCTGCCCCTCCGGCGGAAGCGAAAGCGGAAGCTGCGGAAGATTCCCAACCCGCCCCCGACGACAAAATGGGTGAAGTCATCGCCCTCGACGCCTTCAGAAAAAAATAACCTCCCTCCCCGACCGAGGCCCCGACTATGAGCAAGTACGTTCATCACCATATGTTCCCACTCGCCCGGAACGACACTCCCTGGCGCCTGATCACCACCGATCACGTCAGCACCGCCAATTTCGAGGGGCGCACCGTGCTCAAGGTCGAGCCCGAAGCCCTGACCCTGCTCAGCGCCGAGGCCATGCGCGACATCGCCCACCTGCTCAGGCCGAGCCACCTGCAACAGCTACGCACCATCCTCGACGATGAAGAGGCCTCGGACAACGACCGCTATGTCGCCCTCGATTTGTTGAAAAACGCCAACATCTCCGCCGGCGGGGTGCTGCCCATGTGCCAGGACACGGGCACCGCCATCATCATGGGCAAGAAGGGCGAGGGGGTGTGGACCGGCGGCGAGGACGAGGCCGCCCTGTCGGAGGGGGTGCTGAAGACCTATGCCGAGAGCAACCTGCGCTATTCCCAGGTCGCGCCGCTGGACATGTACAACGAAACCAACACCGGCAACAATCTGCCGGCGCAGATCGACCTGTACGCCACGGCCGGCAACGAATACCACTTCCTATTCATGGCCAAGGGGGGCGGGTCGGCCAACAAGACCTTCCTGTTCCAGCAAACGAAGGCGTTGCTGAACCGGAAAACCCTGACGGCCTTTCTCGACGAGAAAATCCGCACCCTCGGGACCTCCGCCTGCCCGCCCTACCATCTGGCCATCGTCATCGGCGGCACCTCGGCGGAAGCCAACCTGAAGACCGTCAAGATGGCCTCGGCCCGCTATCTCGACGGCCTGCCCACCCACGGCAACGAATACGGCCAGGCCTTCCGGGACCTGGAAATGGAAGCCCAGGTCCACGAAATGACCCGCGCCATGGGCATCGGGGCCCAGTTCGGCGGCAAGTACTTCTGCCATGACGTGCGGGTCGTTCGCCTGCCCCGTCACGGCGCGTCCTGTCCCGTCGGCATAGGCGTTTCCTGTTCGGCGGACCGCCAGTGCCTTGGCAAGATCACCACCGACGGCGTCTTCATCGAGGCCCTGGAACGGGACCCGGCGAAATACCTGCCCGAGGTTTCGGACAATCAGTTGTCCGATTCCGTGGTCGAGATCGACCTCGACCAGCCCATGGACGCGGTGCGGGCGGAACTTTCCCGCCATCCGGTGAAGACCCGGCTGTCGCTCAACGGCACCCTGATCGTCGCCCGCGACATCGCCCACGCCAAACTGAAGGAACGTCTGGACGCCGGCCAGGGCCTGCCGCAGTACTTCAAGGATCATCCCGTCTACTACGCCGGTCCGGCGAAAACGCCCGAGGGATTGGCGTCGGGCTCCTTCGGCCCGACCACGGCGGGGCGCATGGACTCCTACGTCGAACAGTTCCAGGCCGCGGGCGGCTCCATGGTCATGCTGGCCAAGGGCAACCGCTCGGCCCAGGTGACCAACGCCTGCAAGGCCCACGGCGGCTTCTATCTCGGCTCCATCGGCGGCCCGGCGGCGCGGCTGGCGCAGGACTGCATTCGCAAGGTGGAAATCCAGGAATACCCGGAACTGGGCATGGAGGCCATCTGGCGCATCGAGGTGGAGGACTTCCCCGCCTTCATCATCGTCGACGACAAGGGCAACGACTTCTTCGCCGAGTTCCTGGGATGATCTTCGACGGCCCGAAGGACGCGCCCCGCACCGTCGCCCTGGCGCACGGGGCCGGGGCGCCCATGGACAGCCCGTTCATGGATTTTTTCGCCGCCGGCCTGGGCGCTCGCGGCTACCGGGTCGCCCGCTTCGAATTTCCCTACATGGCCGAACGCCGGGAAAGCGGCAAGAAGCGCCCGCCCAATCCGGCCCGGGTCCTGGTCGAATCCTGGATGGCCGTGATCGGCGAATTGGGGCCGGAAAGCCTGGTCATCGGCGGCAAGTCCATGGGCGGACGCATCGCCTCGATGGTCGCCGACGAAGCCGGGGTCAGGGGACTGGTCTGCCTCGGCTATCCGTTTCACGCCCCGGGAAAGCCCGACAAGACGCGCATCGAACACCTGCGGGAGTTGAAAACCCCGGCCCTGTTCCTGCAGGGAGAACGCGACAGCCTGGGCAATCGCGAAGAGGCCACGGGCTACCCTCTTTCCCCGGCCATTCGCTTCCATTGGCTGGAGGACGGCGACCACGGACTGAAGCCGCGCAAGAAGTCGGGACGGACCGAGGCGCAGAATTGGGACGAAGCCCTGGACGAATTCGCCGGTTTCCTCGACTCCCTGAAAGCCCCATGACGGACCAACCGGCGGCCATCCGGAAACATTCGCTGACCATCGCCGGACACCAGACCAGCGTTTCCCTGGAAAACGCCTTCTGGGACGCCTTCCGGGCCATCGCCGGAAAACGCGGCGTTTCCATCAACGACTTGGCGACGGAGATCGACGACGGGCGGCGGGGCAACCTGTCCAGCGCCATCCGGCTGTTCGTCCTGGAAGAGACCCGGCGCTCTAATTCCCCAGGCCCTTGAGCAACCCTTTCAGCAGATCCTCCGCATCCAACTTCTCGGGCTTGGGCTGTTCACCGCCGTTGCCACCGGTACCGCCAAGGCCGGGGAGGATGGTCTCCAGCAGGGTGCCGACGCCTTTTTTCTTCAACGCCTTGTCCAGGCCGGGGATGACCAGCCCGCCGCCCTGAAGGCCCGACATATCCAACTTGACGCGGGGGGCGTCGAGATCGCCCCTGACTGAGAACGGCAGGGTGGCGGAGACGGGCTTGCCCTTATTGACGATCAGGCCGAGCACGTTTTCCGACAAGGCGACTTGCCCATCGACATCAATCAGCCAGCGGGGCAGGTCGACACTGCCGCTGGCGCGCCCCTTCCCCAGACCGGAAGATAAGGCAAGATCGTTGGAACGGGCGACGCCTTGCCGCATTTCAAAACTGCCGCCGATGTCCGTCCGGCCCTTGTCCCGCCCCAGGGTCGACAGGCTGTTCAGGCTGGCGACCAGCCCCAGGGCCGCCGACAGGGGCGTGCCCTTCCCCGCCCCTTTCCGCACGTCCAGACCGGCAAGGGAGAGACCGCCCCGGCCCTCCAGGGCGGCGATCATGTCCGACACCGTGAAACCGCTGGTCTTGAGGGTCAGTTCGAGACCGCCGCGCCCCGAGGCCGGACTCTCCTCGATGGCCGCCAGCAGCCCCTTCGCCACGTCCAGGTTCTGCAGCGAAAGGGTTGTGTCGAGGACCGGCGGGGCGGTGGCGGCGACGCTGCCGCTGGCCTTCACGGCGCCGCCGAACAGACCGCCGGCGAACCTGTCGAGCCGCAGCCTGCCCCCGTCCAGGCGGACGGCCAGGTCCGCCTTGTCGATGGTATAGTTGCCGTAAATCAGGGCCTCGGCGCGAAGCTTGATGTCGGCATCGACGCTCTTCAAGGCCGACAGGTCGAGGGGCTCGCGCGACCACCGATCCGTGGAAACGGCGGCGAGGCGCTTGAACCCGGGTTTCGCGCCGGGGACGGCGGGAACCATCCAGGCGGCCGGAAGCGGCCCGGCCGGATTGCTCATAAAAGCGTTTTCCGAAACCGGCAGGAACGCGGCGACGTCGATATCTCCGGCATCCAGATCGGCGACGATTTTCGTCCTCGGCCCAGCCAACAGAACCTGCCCGCCGCCCTTGAGCCGGACCGGACCCAGCCGCCCGGCCAGGTCCTTCACGGACACCCCGGACAGGTCGGCCTTGACCTGACCGCCCAGTTCCAGCCCGCCCATCGGGCCCGCCGGGCGATAGCCGCCCCCGAGGGCCCGCAGCAGGGCCTTTAGGTCCTTGTGGACGACATCGACCCGGCCGGTAAACCCGCCGACGAGGGGAAGAAAGGAGACCTTGCCAGCCGCGCCGAGGCGGCCCCCCGCCCCCTTCAAGCGCAGGTCGATGCGCGGATTGAGGGCCGATCCGTCGATTTGGCCGTCGAGAGAGACCGGGCCGAGTTTCTTCACCCCGGCGGGGACGTCCGCGCCCGCCAGACGCAGCAAGCGGGGCAAGTCCCGGCTTTTCGCCTGAATACGTACCCCCTTCATGTCCGGAATGCCCGCCAGATTAGCCACCGTTCCACTGGCTTGGAAACTGGAACCGGCGACCTTGTCGATGCTGAAGCGGCGAAGATTGAGAACGGTGTCCTTGAGGGAGGCGTCGACGGCCACGTTCTTGATCTGCGCCCCGCCATAAACCAGGGTCTTGATCCGGCCCTTGACGTCGGCGTCCAGGCCCCGCAAGGCGGCGAAGCGGTTGCCTTCCGCGCGCCCGGCCTGTTGCGGGTCCGTCGAGGCGGGGGTGTCCGGGCCGGGATTTCCATCCGCCGGGGCGGCGGGCTTTTGCTTGCGGGCGGCGGCGGGCCGAAGATAGGCATCGAGATTAATGCGGTCGAGAACCAGATCGGCGTCAAGTCCCGGGGTGGCACCGAGACGGAGCACGGACCGCCCGGTCAGGCGCGAGCTGTCGAATTGCAGATCAAGGCCGCTCAGGGTCAGGTTGCGCCCCGCCGCCGACAGTTTCGACGACAGGGTCATCTTCCGCAGCCTGTCGGCGGGAACCGGCGGGGGGTCCATGCCGAGCCAGCCGAGGACGCCCCGCAAATCACCGACGACGGCCTCCAATTCCCCCTCGAAACCGGGCCCACCTTCGCCCGGAATGACAAAGCCGAACAGGGCGACATCGGCGGTTCCCGGCAATTGGGCGGACAATTGATGCAGGGTGATTTCGCCGCCGACCAGTTCCGCGTTCAACCGGGCCTGGCGGACGAGGCCGCCGTTCAGGGTCAGGGAATCGGCCTTGAGGCTAAGCGCCGCCTCCATCCCGGCGGGCAGGGTCAGGGGGCCGTCGTCCCCGGCATTGTCCCTAACCTTGTCGGGAATGGCGATGGAAACGCTGGCGTTGGGCGCGTCGTCCGCCTTCTTGGCCTGCTTGCTGATGGGCTGGGAGACGACGGCCCGGGGAACCTGCGCCATGGCCATCCACTTATCCAAATCGATGCTTTCCACGGCCAGGTCCAGACTGGCGGAAGGGGTGTCCTTGAGAACAACCGAGGCCGACCCCTTGGCGACGGTGCGTTCAAGGCTGACCGTCAGATTGGCGACGTTGGCGCCGCCCGCGGCGGCCTCGACCTCTCCCTCCAGTCCGAACGGCTGGCCGAGGAAGCCCGGCAACGCCGCCCTCGAACCGATGGCCTGGAGCAACCGGGCCAGGTTGGGCCCCGTCGCCTTGACCAGACCCTTGAACATGGGCGTTTCGTCCATGCCGACGATGGCCCCGGAGAACGTCGCCTTCAGGTCGTCGGGCCGCAGCCCCAGGGTCAGGCTGACGGGAACCGTCCGCTGTTCGATGATCCTGCCGACCGAGATGGCGTAATCCATGGGGAACCCCCGGACGATCAGATCACCGGAACTCTCGAAAGGCCCGGCCAGGGATGCGGCGGCAAAGGAAGCGTTGAGATGCTCGACGCTTTCCACCGTGCCGGAAACCGCATCGCGGAAAATCACCGTGCCGTTCTCGACGACGAAATTGTCGAGACTGAACGCCTCCTCTTTCTTCTTCGTCGAGGACCCGCCCGAAGCCGTGGGCGACTGCGGGGACGAAGGTTCGGTTGAAGCGGCGGGCTTCTCCGGGCGGGAAAACTCCAGGTTCGTCCGCCCGTCGGCAAAGCGTTCCAGTTCGATCACCGGATTGACCAGATGCACCGTCTGAACCTTCACCCGCCCGGACAGCAGCGGCGCCAGGGCGACGCGCACCTGGAGGGAGTCCAGATCAACCATGTCCGTGGCCCCGGCGCCGGGAACGTTGGCCAGGCGGACATCGTGGGCGATCAGGGCCGGGGCCGGCAGCAGGGAGACCTCCAGGTCGCCGTCAATAATCAGGCCACGGCCGGTATACCGCTCCGCCTGCCGCCCCAGTTCGGCCTTGTATTGGTTCCAATCGATAAGCCCGGGACCGACGACGACGGCGAGGACAAGCAGGGCGACGAGACCGCCCAGGACAATGAGTATTTTCTTCACCGGCGTTACACCAACCGAACAGTGACTTTTGGCCGTGATAGTAATGGCTTGATCGGACGCGGGCAAACGATTGAAACGCCCGCCGGAGAAAAAATCACGCGGGCAGCATTTTCCCCGGGTTCAGGATATTCGCCGGATCGAGGGCCTGTTTGATCTGCCGCATGACGTTGACGCCCTCGCCGTGCTCGTCGCGCATGTAGGCGGTCTTGCCCATGCCGACGCCGTGTTCGCCGGAACTGGTGCCGCCCATGTCCAGCACCCGCTTGATCATCCTGCCGTTCAGGGCGGCGGCGGCGGCCACTTCGTCCGGGTCGTCGGGATCGATGAGGATGGCGAGGTGAAAGTTCCCGTCGCCGACATGGCCGACGAGGGGCGCCAGCATGCCGCTGTCGTTGATGTCGCGGCGGGTCTCCAGGATGCATTCGGCCAGCCGGGAGATGGGGACGCAGGCGTCGGTCACCCACATCTTGCTGCCCGGACGCAACGCCAAACCCGCATAGGCGGCGTCATGGCGGGCCCGCCAAAGCTTCTCGCGGTCTTCCTGGCGGGTCGCCCAGCGGAAGTCCTCGGCGCCGTTCTCCCGGCAGATTTCCCCGACCGTTTCCGTCTGTTCCCTGACGGCGCTTTCCGAACCGTCGAATTCGAGAAACAGGGTCGGTTGTTCCGGGGCGTCCAGGCCGGAATAGTCGTTGGTGGCCTTGACCTGAAGTTCGTCGAGCAGTTCGATGCGGGCGATGGGGACGCCGTATTGGATGGTCTGGATGACCGAATTGACGGCCCCCTCGAGGGTCGGGAAGGGAACCACCGCCGCCGACGTGGCCTCCGGCACACCGTGCAGCCTCAGGGTGATTTCCGTAATCACCCCCAGGGTTCCCTCGGAGCCGACCATCAGGTGGGTCAGGTCATAGCCCGTGGACGATTTGCGCGCCCGCCCGCCGGTCTGAACGATGCGGCCGTCGGCCATGACCACGGTCAGGGCGAGGACGTTCTCGCGCATGGTTCCATAGCGCACCGCATTGGTGCCCGAGGCCCGGGTCGCCACCATGCCGCCCAGGGTGGCGTCGGCGCCGGGGTCGACCGGGAAAAACAGGCCGCTGCCACGCAGATACGCTTTCAACTGGCGGCGCGTCACCCCCGCCTGCACGGTGACATCCATGTCTTCCGCATGCAGGGCGAGAACCTCGTTCATTTGGCTCAAATCGATGCAGACGCCGCCCCTGACGGCGGCCAGATGCCCTTCGAGGGAGGTCCCGGCCCCGTAGGGAACGATGGCGACCCCGTGCGCGGCGCAGAGCTTGACGACCTCCGACACCTCCTCCGTCGATTGCGCGAAGACCACGGCGTCGGGGGGGCTTCCGGGATGATGGGAGAGGTCCTGGCCATGCTGCTCGCGCACGCTCAGTCCCGTCGAAACCCTCTCGCCGACAAGGCCGCCGAGGGCCGCAATGAACGCCGCGTCAAGGGGCGGGTTCTGATTCGTCTTGATATCCATGATCGTTGCATACTACCGGATGGATCGGCCCGTGTTAAGCCCCGGTGGCGGCGGCCCGCCGGCGGCCCAATCGAGCAATTCGGCGGTATGCACGACAGGGGTGTCCGTGGCCGAGGAAATCTGCACCAGACAGCCGATGTTGCCGCTGGCGATGACGTCCGCCCCCTGCTTTTCCAGGTTGGCCGCCTTACGTTCCTTCAGGCGCTCCGCCAGTTCCGGCTGCAGCAGATTGTAGGTTCCGGCGGAACCGCAGCACAGATGCCCTTCCGCCGGTTCGCGGACCTCGAAGCCCGCCGCCCTGAGGAGCCTTTTCGGTTCTTCGCGCAATTTCTGGCCGTGCTGCATGGAGCAGGCGGAATGATAAACCACCGTCGGCAAATCCCGGACCGCGCTTTCATCAACGCCGAGGTCCGTCATCACCTCGGTGACGTCCTTGGCCAGGGCGGCGATGGACGCCGCCGCCTCGGACCAGGCCGGGTCGTCCTTGAGCATGAAGCCGTAGTCCTTCACCGTGGTGCCGCAACCGGACGCATTGATGACGATGGCGTCGAGGCCCTCGCCCTCGACTTCCGCCGTCCAGGCGGCGACGTTGGCGCGGGCGGCGTCGTGGGCGGCGGCCTCCTTGCCCATGTGATGGACCAGGGCGCCGCAGCAGCCGTCCCCGCGGACGACCACGACCTCGCAACCGCGCCGGGTCAGCAACCGCACCGTGGCCTCGTTGATGGACGGGCGCAGCACCTTCTGGGCGCAGCCGGTCATCAGGGCGACACGCTTTTTCCTTTCCCCTTCGGCGGGGAAGACCTGGGGCGCGTCGACGGCGGAAACACCGGGAAGGGCGTCCGGGGCCATGCCGATCATGCCCTTGAGGCGGCCCGGCATCAGACTGCGGAAGGGCCGCGCCAGCCGGGCGCCGATCAGCGACAGGCGGAAGACCGCCGGATTGGGCACCACATACGCCAGCAGCGTCCGCAGCAGGCGGTCGCCCAGGGGGCGGCGGTAGGTCTGCTCCACATGGGCGCGGGCGTGGTCGATCAGGTGCATGTAGTCGACCCCGGACGGGCACGTCGAGGTGCAGGACAGGCAGCTAAGACAGCGGTCCAGGTGCTTCACCACCTTGGGCGAGGCCGGTTTTCCCTTTTCCAGCATGTCCTTGATCATGTAGATGCGCCCGCGCGGGCTGTCCAGTTCGTCCCCCAGCAGCACGTATGTGGGACAGGTGGCGGTACAGAAGCCGCAATGGACGCATTTACGCAGGATGTCGTTGGCGATGGCCAGCGCCGGATCGTTCATCTGTTCGGGGGTGAAACCGGTCTGCATGACGGATCAGCCTTCCGCGACCATGCGCCCGGGGCAAAGAACGCCTTTCGGGTCGAAACTGTCCTTGACCCGAAGGGAAAGCCGGGCCAGGACCTCGGGCTGGGGCTGGAACACCGGCACCGCGCCGCGCACCTCCGCCGCCGCGCGGACCAGGGTGGCGTGGCCACCGAAACCGCCGACAACCCGGCGGACGTCTTCATGGGCGGCGTCGGGACGGGCATCCATGAACAGCCAGATCAGGCCGCCGCCCCAATCGAACAGGCACTCCCCGCCCACGACCCGGGCCAGCCCGGCGGCGACGGCGGCCCCGTCCGCCGGGGGCACGGACAGCCGCCAGACCTGCCTGTCCGGGTCGACGAAGGCGTGAACGTCACGCACTTCCCGCCACAGCAGGGCGCTGTTGCTGGTATGCAGTTCCTCCGTTTCGCCGTGGACGGCGAGCATTTTCCGCAACGCCGCCGCCCGGTATTCGACGGACGGCCCCGGCCCCTCGACCCGCAGCGCGGCGACGCCGGTGGCGGCTCCGGCGACATAGGAAACCGACGAGCGGCGCGCCAGCGGTCCCGGCAAGTAGGCGGCGGCGGAGACCTCGTGGGAACTGCCCAGGGCCTCGGCCATGGCGTTGACCGCCACGACCCCGTCGTCGCAGAGCAGCAGAACCGTCCGCGCCTTGTCCGGCACCGGCAGGACCTTGAAGATGATTTCCGTCATGACCCCGAGGGTGCCGAAGGAGCCGGTCATCAGTTTCGACAGATCGAAGCCGGTGACGTTCTTGACCACCCGTCCGCCGGACCGCACGCTCTCGCCCCGGCCCGTCACGGCGGTGAAACCGAGGATATGATCCCGGGCGCCGCCGACGGCGATCCGCCTGGGCCCGGACAGATTGCAGGCGATGGCCCCGCCGATGGTGCCCCGGCCCGCCTCGACCCCCAGCAACTCGGCCAGGCTGGGGGGCTCGAAGGCGAGACGCTGATTGTTTTCGGCCAGGGTCTGCTGAATGTCCTCGATGGGCGTCGCCGCCGCTGCGCTCATCACCAGTTCCCCAGGCTCGTACAGATGGATCCCCGACACCCCCGACAGGTCGACGCCGTGGGCGTCCGGGGCGGGCGGACGGCCATAGCCCAGCTTGCTGGCGTGACCGAACACGTTGAGGGCCTTTTCCTCGGCCACCGCCCAGCGGACGAGGTCTTCGATCTGTTCCGGGGTGTCCGGCCTGAAGGTCTCGTCCATGGCTTAGAACCTGGGGATATCGGGAAAACGGAGTTGCCCGCCGTGGACATGCACCCGGCCCAGTTCGGCGCAACGGTGCATGGTCGGATAGACCTTTCCCGGATTGAGCAGGCCGTCCGGGTCGAAAGCGCATTTCACCCGTTGCTGCTGTTTCATGTCCTCCTCGGTGAACATCTCCACCATCAGGTCCCGTTTCTCGACGCCGACGCCGTGCTCGCCGGTGAGTACGCCGCCGACCTCGACGCACATTTTCAGGATATCGGCGCCGAACTCCTCCGTCCGTTCCAGTTCGCCGGGAATGTTGGCGTCGTAGAGGATCAGCGGGTGCAGGTTGCCGTCTCCCGCATGGAAGACGTTGGCCACCCTGAGGCCGTAAAGCTCAGACATCTCGGCCATGCGGGAGAGGACCTCCGGCAGGCGGGTGCGGGGGATGGTCCCGTCCATGCAGTAGTAGTCCGGTGAAATACGGCCGACGGCGGGGAAGGCGGCCTTGCGCCCGGCCCAGAAGGACGCCCGTTCCTGCTCGTCCCTGCTGACCCGGGAATAAGTGGCGCCCGCCTCCCGGGCGATGCCTTCCACCCGTTCGATGAGGAACGTCACTTCCGCCTCGGGTCCGTCCAGTTCGATGATCAACAGGGATTCCACGTCCAGGGGGTAACCGGCGTGGACGAAGTCTTCCGCCGCCTGGGTCGCCAGCTTGTCCATCATTTCCATGCCGCCGGGGATAATACCGGCGCCGATGATGGCGCCGACGCAGTCCCCCGCCGCCTCATTGGAGGGAAACCCGACCAGCAGCGCCCGCGCCGTTTCCGGTTTTTTCAGGATGCGCACGGTGACTTCCGTAACCACGCCCAACAGCCCTTCCGACCCGGTCATCAGGCCCAGCAGGTCATAGCCTTCGCTGTCCAGGTGCTTGCCGCCCAGGCGGACCACCTCGCCGTTGATCATCACCATCTCGATCCCCAGCAGGTTGTTGGTGGTCAGGCCGTATTTCAAGCAATGCACGCCGCCCGCGTTTTCCGCCACGTTGCCGCCGATGGAACAGGCGATCTGGCTGGAGGGGTCGGGAGCGTAATAGAAGTCCCGTTCCGCCACCGCATCGCTGATGGCCAGGTTGCTGACCCCCGGCTGGGCGACGACGGCGCGGTTTTCGTAGTCCACGTCGAGAATGCGGTTGAACTTGCCCAATCCCAGGGTGACCGCGTCGGCCAGCGGCAGGGAGCCGCCGGACAGGGACGTCCCGGCGCCCCGGGGAACCACGTTGATCCCTTCGCGGTGACAATACTTGAGAACGGCGGCGACCTGTTCCGTGGTCTCCGGCAAGACGACGACCATGGGCAACTGGCGGTAGGCGGAAAGGCCGTCGCACTCGTAGGCGCGCAGCTCGTCCTCGTCGGTGATGACGCCCTCTCCGGCGACGATGGCCGAAAGCGCCGAGATGATCTGTGGCCGCCGGGCGATCACGCCCGCGTCCGGCTCCGGCATCTTCATGGCCGCGGCCCCTGAATCCTGTTCACATTCCAGAAGCGGCTAATCTAAAGGCATTGCCCGTTTGATAAAAGAAAAACCGCGCCCAGCGACGCGGTTTCCTCACTCTCTGTCCCCGGCCCCTTTCCGGGGCGGTCGCCCGGTCAGCCCTGGCGCGCCTTGAAGCGGGGGTTGGTCTTGTTAATCACGTAGACGCGGCCCTTGCGGCGCACGACCCGGCAGTTCTTGTCGCGCTGTTTGGCCGACTTAAGGGAATTTCTAACCTTCATGATCCGTATCCTCGTTTGGCGCCGACTCACTATAGCCGCGCCCGTGTACGCAAGGCGCGGAAAATAGGGGGTCGAAAGCGGTCTGTCAATGCCCGAACCGCCGGTTTTTCCCTTACCAGCGTCATGGTATTTCATTTGATCCATGCGGCCAGTCATGCCTACAATACCAATCACGGCCGTTCATGTTGTATGATAGGAGTCTCGATGACCCGTCCGACCGTACCACCGACCGGGGTCGAACGCTTTTTCGACCCGTCGGAGATCATCGTTTCCAAGACCGACCTGACCGGGGTCATCACCTACGCCAACGACGTGTTTTGCCGGGTCGCCGGTTACGAGGAACACGAATTGCTCGGCCAGCAGCACAACATCATCCGCCACCCGGACATGCCCCGGAGCATTTTCCAATTCCTCTGGGACACCATCCAGGCCGGCGAGGAGATTTTCGCCTACGTGGTCAATCAGGCGAAAAACGGCGACCATTACTGGGTCTTCGCCCATGTCACGCCCAGCTTCAACAGCAAGGGGGAGATCATCTCCTATCACTCCATGCGCCGGGTGCCCGAGAAAGGACCGCGGGACATCGTCGCCGGTCTCTACAAGCAGTTGCTGGAGATCGAGGCCAGCCACGAAAGCCCTAAGGAAGGCATGGACGCCGCCCTTAACACCATCGTCGACCTGCTGCAGGACCATCGCATGGAATACAACCAGTTTATTTTCTCCCTGTTCGATTAAGGCGGGCGGCGCTTGCAGCCCCCCCCGTCGGACAATCCCTCCCTGGCCGCCATGGTGCTGGTGGGCTCCCTGTTCCTTCTTGGTTTGCAGGACGCCCTGATCAAGTTTTCCAGCGACCAGGTCTCGATCTGGCATTTTCAGTTTTTCCGCACCGCCTTCGGCATGGCGCTGCTGATCGTCTTCCTGCGCGGCGCGCCACCGGCCCCGAGGTGCCTGTGGGCCGTCGCGCTGAGGAGCGTTCTGCTGTGCACGGCAATGGTCCTGTTCTTTTCCGGCATGCCCTTCCTCGGCCTCGCCGACATCGCCGCCGGGCTTTACGTCTTCCCCCTGTTCGTCGCCCTGCTGTCGCGGATGGTGCTCGGCGAGCGCGTCGGGCCCCGGCGTATCGTCGCCATCGCCGCCGGCTTCGTCGGCGCCCTGCTGATCCTCAAGCCCGGCACGGACGCCTTCACCCCGGTGGCGCTGATGCCCGTCGCCGCCGCCTTTTTCTATGCCTGCACCATTCTCACCACCCGCAAGCTGTGCCGGGAGGAATCGCCCCTGACCCTGGCCTGGGGGGTTTCCGTCGCCTTCCTGGTCATCAGCGCGGCGGGGCTGCTGGCCTTCACCGGACGCCCCTTCGAACAGGCGGCCAATCTATGGCCCTATCTGTTTACCGGTTGGAGTGCGCTGGAGCTCTGGGTTTACGGCCTGACCGGGCTGTGCGCCGGGCTCAACCTGATCGCCAACATCGGCCTTGCCAAGGCCTACCAGAGCGCCGAGGCGAGCTGGCTGGCCCCGTTCGATTATTCCTACCTGGTCTTCGCCACCCTGTGGGGAATCGCAATCTGGGGGGACATTCCCGACGGGCCCATGCTCGCCGGCATGGTCCTGATCGCCGTGTCCGGCGCCTTCATCGCCTTTCGCGAAAGACGGCCTAACCGGCCATTGTCCTGAGCCGGTCGATCAGGGCGGTATCGATGTCAAGCCCCTCCCTGGCCGCCCGCGCGCGCAATCCGGCCTTGGACAGGCCGGGGATGTGAACACCGTATTCCCCGGACAGGCGCTTGATCTGGGCCGCCATGCGGTCGGCGAAATTCTCGTCGACGAGGGATGGGTCGAGGGCGAGGACGAACAGGCCGGTACCCGGGCAGCGGTCGCCTTCGACGAAGGAGCCGGCATCCACGGACCAGTTGGCGCCGGTGAAGCCGCCGCCGAGCACATCCACCATCAGGGCGATGTTCGCCCCCCTAGCCCCGCCGAAGGCCAGCATGGTGCCTTCCAGGGCCGCCTTCGGGTCTTCGGTCGGCTGGCCGTCCTTGTCGATGGCCCAGCCGAGGGGGATGCTTTCCCCCCGTTCGGCGGCGGCGCGGATGTTGACATAAGCCGTGGCGCTGGACGATTGGTCGATCAGCAACGGTGGTCCCCCCGTCTGCGGCGCGGAAAAAGCCATGGGATTGGTGCAGAACACGGGCTTGCTGCCGCCCGACCCCGCCAGCAGGGGAGAACCGTTGGTGACAGCGAAGCCGACCAGCCCGGCCTCGGCGAGGCGCAGCACATAGGTGCCGAGGGCCCCACAGAGGGTCGTGTTCTTCTGCAGGAAGAGGCACAGCCCCATCTCCCCGGCCCCGGCGACAAGGTCGTCGAACACCCGGTCGAAGCCGGTTTGCGCCAGACCGCCGTTGCCTTCCACATGGATCATGGCCGGGGCGGGGCGGGACACTTCCGGCACGGCAAGGGGGTCGACACGCCCGTCGGTGACACCGCCCGTGTAATCGAAGACATGGGCGACGCCGACGCTTTGCTGGCCCAGTTCCTCCGACAGCACCGTCTGACGGGTCAGGGCGGCGGCGTTCTCATCCGAGAACCCATGCGCCAGCAGCGCCCGCATCAGCAGATCATGCAGTTCATCGGCCTTCAGGATCGTCATGTTTTCTTGTCCTTGTCCTCGCCTGCAACGGCCTCGAACCGTTTCAGCAGGGCTTCAATGTCCGGGTCGGCTTCACCGGCGGACGGCGCCGCGTTCACGGGTTCCACCGTGTCCACCGCCAATTCCTCGATTACCCGGTGCAACTCCTTGCCCATGACCCGGTTGATGGTGAGCGCCAGATGCGCCCGGTCGATGGGCTTGGTGACCACGTCGTCCATGCCCGCCTCAAGATATTCCCGCCGGTTTTCCTCCAATGCGTCCGCCGTCAACCCGATGATCGGAATCGAGGACTTCGGGCCGGCCAACTGACGAATCGTCCGTGTCGCGTCGGGGCCGGACATTTCCGGCATGCGAACGTCCATCAGGATCAGATCGAAATCTCCACGGCCGACCGCCTCGACGGCCGCCGCGCCATTCTCGGCAATCGTCACCTCATGGCCAAGACGCCCCATCATGGCAACGATGATCTGCTGATTCAGGTCATTGTCCTCGGCGGCCAGAATCCGCAACCCATGCGACGCCGGTCCTTCCACCCGCGTCTCGACGACGGCTGCCGCTTCTTCCACCGCCGTCGTCGCCGGACGGTAGGGCAGGGTGAACCAGAACGTCGACCCCCGGCCGGGCTCGCTCTCCACGCCGATCTTTCCGCCCATCATTTCGACCAGACGCTTGCAGATGGAAAGCCCAAGACCGGACCCTTCGAAACGGCGGGTGATCGAAAGATCCGCCTGGGTGAACGCACCGAACAGGTCGTCCATGGCCTCTGGCTCCAGGCCGATGCCCGTATCCTCGACCGAGAAACGCAGCATCTCACTGCCGGCCCCAGCGGGAGGCCGCTCCGCCCGAACCGTCACATGTCCGGCGTGGGTGAACTTCACCGCATTGCCGACCAGGTTGATCAAAATCTGGCGCAGGCGTGTCGGGTCTGAATGCAGGCCCGGCGGGAAATCCGGGGCGATCTCGATCCGCAAATCGAGCCGCTTGCCCTCCTCGGCGCGAACCTTGTGGGAAAACAAATCCATCACTTCCCGGATCAAACCCGGTCCGTGGAAGTCGATGTATTCAAGTTCCAGCTTCCCGGATTCCATTTTCGAGATGTCCAGGATATCGTTGATGATTCGCATCAGCGAGTCCGTCGCCCCCTTGATCTGCCCCACCTTCTCTCTCACCTTCGCGGGGAGGTTTTCCTCCAACAGAAGGTCGGCGATTCCCATGACGCCGGACATGGGCGTGCGAATTTCATGGCTCATCACCGACAGAAAGGAACTCTTCGAGGCATTGGCCGCCTCGGCGGCATTGCGGGCCTCGATCAACTGACGTTCCGCTTTCTTCTGGGCGCTCAGGTCGGTGACGAAGGCATAGGCGAATTCCGCCTCGCCACTGCTGTTGCGAAAAGTGCTGGCATTGAAATGGGTCGGAACGTCATGGCCGTCCCTGTGGCGAAAGGATACTTCATAACTGCGATGGTCCGTCTTCATCGCCTCGCTCGCCTTTGCCCGCAAGAGATCGGCATTGGCGGCATCGCAAAATTCATAGGATTGCCGGCCGATGATGCGATCACGATCATAGCCCAGAATGCGGCACATGGCGTCGTTGACATCGGTGATAAGGCGGGTCTTCGCGTCCATGATCCAGAAACCCTCCCCAGTGGTTTCCACGATCATCTTGAATTTACGCTCGTTGCGTCGGCTTTCCCGGTCGCTGTTCTTGCGTTCGGTAATGTCCGTTTGGGTCCCGGACACGCGCAGGGGCGCACCCTCGGCGCTCCATTCCACGACCTTGCCCCGGTCGAGCACCCAAACCCAGCGGTCATCCTTGTGCCGCATGCGCATTTCGCACTCATAGTTTTCCCGCTCACCTGAATACACCCCGGACAGGATATCCCTGGACTGCCGTAAATCGTCGGGATGGGCCAGCTTCGGCCAGGCGTCGACATCCATGGACGAGATTTCATCGTGGGTGTAGCCGACAATCTCCGCCCAGCGTTCGTTGAAAAACGCATTTCCCGTCTTCAGGTTCCATTCCCAGGTGCCGACGTTGGTGGCCCACAGAATCCCGGCCAGCCGGTCATTGGCTTCCCGCAGCCGGGTCTCCTTGCTCTTGACGTGGTGATAGCCCAGCGAAACCAGGACACCGGCCAGAAAGCCAACGACACCGGGAACGAGATAAAACTGAGGCGTGATCTGTTTCAGAATCACCCATTGCTGCAGGGTCGCCACCACCAGGATGACCAGCAGACCGATGACGCCCCCCTTCAACACGGATAGGCGATTGTCCCGAAAGACGGCAGTCAGGTCTTTCAAATGGAACATGCTCGGCGCTCCCACAAAAAGGGATGATAATCAATATTTTGTTGCGCCGCAACAAACACCGAAGAGCCGCCAACCTGATGAGACATAATTGTCTTGACTGCTGAGCAATGATACATTATTGTCTCAGTTACCAGCGACAAGGATTTCTTCGCAGATGAACGACTCCCCTCCCCTGCTTGCCCTGTTCAGCCCCTTCAAAGGGCCCATCGCCATCACCTTCGGCCTGCTCGGCCTGGAGAACGTGATCGGCGTTTTAACGCCGTTGATGCTGGGACTGGCCATCGACGGCCTGCTGGGCGGGCGGCTCGACCCGGCGCTGTGGCTGGCGGCGCTGCTGGTTTCGGGCACGGTGATCGGGACGGCCCGGCGTGTTTACGACACCCGCTGCTACGGGCGGATCTATTCCACCCTGGCGTCGGACAACGCCGAGGCCGGATGGCGGGCCGGACTGCCCCTGTCCGCCCTCTCCGCACGGACCCAGCAAATCCGCGAAATGGTCGATTTCGTCGAGCACGAGTTGGTCGATATGTTCAACGCCACCATCGGCGTTTCCGGCGCCCTGATCATGCTGGCCCTGGCCGACCTCCGGCTCCTTGGCGCGGCCCTGGCGGCGGCGACGCTCACCGCCCTGCTGTTCGCCTTCAGCGGCCGGCGTATCTATCGCCTCAACAGGGGACTGAATGACGGCCTCGACCGTCAGGTCGAGCGCCTGAAAGAGGAGAGCCCGGCCCGCCTGCGCTCTCATTTTGCCGGGGTGGTGCGCTGGAGCGTCCGCCTGTCGGACCTGGAGGCGCGAAACTTCGCCCTCACCGACATCCTGATGATCGCGCTTGTCGTCTTTTCCCTTTGGGTGGCGACCACGGGCGGCGAGCCGACCCCGGGAACCGTGTTCGCCATTATCGTCTATGTGCTGGAGTTCATCGACGGTTCCTATCAGTTGCCCATGGCCTACCAGCAATTTATCCGGCTGCGCGAGATCGCCACCCGGCTTTCCCTCCCCACGACAGAAAAGGACCCGACCTCATGAAGGTATGTCTCATCAAGGCCTCCGCCGACAGTGGCTTCAAGGACTACAAGCAGCAACTGGGCTCGCCGCCGCAGAACATCAATTCCGTCGCCGCGGCGACGCCGGCCGGCGTCGACTACGACCTGTTCGACGAGACCGCCAACGCCAAGGCCCCGAAGCGCCCCGACGCGGATCTGGTGGCCCTGTTCATGTCCACCCCCGACGCCGTGCGCGGCTATCAGTTGGCCGACGCCTACCGGCAACGGGGCAAGACGGTGGTCATCGGCGGCCTGCACGCCAGCTTCCTCCCCGACGAGGCGGCGCGGCACGCGGACGCCCTGCTGATCGGCGAGACGGAAGGGGCCTGGGAACGGCTGCTGGCCGATTTCGCCGCCGGACGTCTCGGCAAGCGCTATGAAAACAGCGAACCGGTGGACATGGCGACGCTCAAGCCCTTCCCCCACCACCGCTTCGACCTCAGCGTCTATGGCGGCGTCGATACGGTGCTGGTCGGCCGTGGCTGCCGCTTCCGCTGCGGCTACTGCACCGTGCCGGGGTTTTTCAAAAGTTACCGCAACCGTCCGGTGGGGGACGTGATCGACGAGATCAAATCCGCCGGGCTGAATAACGTGGAGCTGCATTCCGACAACCTGTTCGCCGACCCGGAACACGCCCTTGAACTTTTCACCGCCCTGAAGCCGCTGGGCATTCACTGGTCGGGCGAGGCGACCATCAACATCGCCCAGAACGAGGAGGTCCTGCGCGCCGCCTCGGACAGCGGCTGCTGGTATCTTCTCGCCGGCATCGAAACCTGTTCCCAGGAGGCTCTGAAAAACGCCGGCAAGGGGTTCGTGCGCACGGACCGGGTCAAGGAAAACGTCGCCCGCCTGCACGACGCCGGAATCGCCGTCGACTCCGCCATGCTGTTCGGCTTCGACGAACACGACACGAGCATTTTCGAGGAAACACTGGATTTCGTCGAGGACGTCAAGCTGGACATCGCCCACGCCGTGCTGGTGACGCCCTTCCCGGGCACCGCCCTGTTCGCCCGCATGGAGGCCGAAGGCCGCCTGTTGAGCCGGGACTGGAGCCGCTACGATTGCGAACACGTGGTGTTTCAACCGAAGCAAATGACGCCGGAAGAGTTGATCGAAGGCCGGGATTGGTTTTACTGGAAACACAATTCCCTGATGCGAAAATGGAAACGCTACCGGCACATGCCCGCCGGTTTGAAATGGGCCAACGCCGGATAAGGGGGGCAATGCCATGACGACCAAACAGACCAAGGCCCGCCGCGCCCTGCTGGACAGCGCCACGGTGTTGCTGGCCGACAACCCCGGGGCCTCGTTCATTGAAATCGCCGAGGCGGCGGGCATCGGTCGCGCCACCCTGTACCGTCACTTCCCGACCCGGGAAAGCCTGCTCCGAACCCTTTCCCTGGAGGCCATCGAGGCCACGGACGCGGCTTGCGAAGCCGTCATCAAGGACGCGGCGACGGCCATGGAAGCCCTGCGCCTAACCCTGCGCGCCCTGGTTCCCCTGGGGGACAGGTACTATTTCCTGACCCGTCTGCCGGAGATCGACGACGGCGAGGTCAACGCAAGCTTGAAACGCCAGGAAGAGGAAATGCAGTCCCTGATCATGGCCGCCCAGGAGGAAGGAGCCTTCGACCCGAAGGTCCCGGCGGACTGGATCAGCGCCGTCTTCAACAACCTGATCTACGCCGCCTGGTCCCTGCACGGCCAGGACGGCTTCGACGCCGAAAGCCTGAGCGAACTGGCCCAGCGCACCCTGGAACGGGGATTCGGCATGACGGACGAGGAGCCCCGGCCATGAAAAGAACCGCCCTGATCGCCGTCATCGTGCTGATCGCCGCCGGCGTCGGCGGCTATCTGTTCCAGGACAGGCTGCTCGCCCTTGTCCCCGCCGTGCCGCAAAGCCCCCCCGACCCGGCCCTGAAAATCGACATCACCGGGGTCCGCAACGACCATGGGGCTATTCATGTCATGGTTTTCCGGAATGCGGAGGCCTTCGATCGGGACGATATGAAACGGGTCTACAAATACGCCAAGTTGAGCGCAGGGCCGGGACTGGTGCGGACAACCTTCTGGGACATCCCCGAGGGCGCTTACGCCGTCATGGTGCATCACGACGAAAACGGCAACGACCTGTTCGACGCCCAGGGGATGTTGCCCCTGGAAGGCTACGGCTATTCCAACAACGTCGGCCTGCAAGCCAAGCCGGGCTTCGCCGCCGCCGCTATCCGCCACGGCGCGGCGTCACCGCCCCTCGCCATTCATATGATTTACTACAACTGACAACCGACACCGGGAGACCCCGACATGCCCTACAGCCGCATCGCCTCCTACGCCGCCATGGCCGGACTGCTGTTCGCCCTTTACAAGAACTGGTCCTGGCCCTGGGGGCTGTTGTTCCTGGTCTGGACCGTTCCCTCGATCCGTTCCGGCGACACGTTTCTCATCGGCCACATCACCCGCCGCCAGGACCCCGTCCTGTTCTGGTTCACCAACGTCCTGTGGGTCCTACTGGGATTGCTGATGATCCTGACCGACGCCGCCCCGGCGGCGGTGGAGACTCTCTACGCCTTCATCTGGGGGTATTGAGTCCGCCGCCGCCGTCCTGCCTTCAGGCGACGGTAGCCGCCGCCTCGACGAAGGCCGGAATCTGGTCGAAGTTCATGTAGCGGTAGACGTCGTCGGCGCTTTCCTTCAGCGCCGCCACCTGTTCCATGTACTCCGCCGGGGTCGGAATGCGCCCGAGCAGGGCGCACACGGCGGCCAGTTCGGCGCTGCCCAGGTAGACCGAGGTGTCGATGCCGAGCCGGTTGGGGAAGTTCCGGGTCGATGTGGACATGGCCGTCGAGCCCTTGCGGATCTGCGCCTGGTTGCCCATGCAGAGCGAACAGCCCGGCGTTTCCATGCGGGCGCCGGTCTTGCCGAGGATGCTGTAATAGCCTTCCTCGGTCAGGATTTGCGCGTCCATCTTGGTCGGCGGGGCGATCCACAAGCGTGTCGGCATGTCCGATTGCCCGTCCAGCACCCGCGCCGCGGCGCGGAAATGGCCGATGTTGGTCATGCACGAGCCGATGAACACCTCGTCGATGCCCGTGCCCGCCACGTCGCTGAGCACCTTGACGTCGTCCGGATCGTTGGGGCAGGCGACGATGGGCTCGGTGATCTCGTCCATGTTGATCTCGATCACCGCCTTGTATTCGGCGTCGTCGTCACGCTTGAGCAGTTGCGGATCGGCGATGAACGCCTCCATGGCCTGGATGCGCCGCTGCAGTGTCCTCTCATCGTGGTAGCCCTCGGCGATCATCCACTTCATCAGGGTGATGTTGGAACGCATGTATTCGATGATCGGTTCCGGGTTCAGATGCACGGTGCAGCCGGCGCTGGAGCGTTCGGCGGTGGCGTCGGAAAGCTCGAACGCCTGTTCCACCTTCAGGTCCGGCAAGCCTTCGATTTCGATGATCGTGCCGGAGAAGATGTTCTTCTTACCCTTCTTTTCCACCGTCAGAAGGCCGTCCTGGATGGCCTGATAGGGAATGGCGTTGACCATGTCGCGAAGCGTGATGCCGGGCTGCATGGTCCCGCTGAACTTGACCAAAACGCTTTCCGGCATGTCCAGCGGCATGACGCCGGTGGCGGCGGCGAAGGCGACCAGGCCCGAGCCCGCCGGGAACGACAGCCCGAGGGGGAAGCGGGTGTGGCTGTCGCCGCCGGTGCCGACGGTGTCGGGCAACAGCAAACGGTTGAGCCAGCTATGGATGACGCCGTCGCCGACCCGCAGGGATACGCCGCCCCGGTTTTCGATGAAGCCGGGAAGCTCCTTGTGGGTCTTGACGTCAACCAGCTTCGGATAGGCCGCCGTGTGGCAGAACGACTGCATCACCAGATCCGCCGAGAAGCCCAGGCAGGCTAGGTCCTTCAATTCGTCGCGGGTCATCGGCCCGGTGGTGTCCTGACTGCCGACGGTGGTCATCTTCGGCTCGCAGTAGGCGCCCGGACGCACGCCCTGGCCTTCCGGCAGGCCACAGGCGCGGCCGACGATCTTCTGCGCCAGGGTAAAGCCCTTGTCGCTGTCCTCGGGGGAATGGGGCTGGCGGAACAGGTCCGACGGGGCCAGGCCCATAGACTCGCGGGCGCGGGCGGTCAGCCCCCTGCCGATGATCAGCGGAATGCGGCCGCCGGCGCGCACCTCGTCGAAGATAACGTCGGACTTGACCTCGAACTCGGCGATCACGGCGCCGTCCTTCAGGGCCTTGCCGTCGTAGGGGCGCAGTTCGATGACGTCGCCCATGTTCATGGCCGACACATCCAGTTCGATGGGCAGGGCGCCGGCGTCTTCCATGGTGTTGTAGAAGATGGGGGCGATCTTGCCGCCCAGGCAAACGCCACCGAAGCGCTTGTTAGGAACGAAGGGAATGTCCTCGCCGGTCCACCACAGCACCGAGTTGGTCGCCGATTTACGAGACGACCCCGTGCCCACCACGTCGCCCACATAGGCGACCTGGTTGCCCTGACTCTGCAGGTCTTCGATGAATTGAACAGGACCGCGCACGCTCGCCTCTTCCGGTTCGATCCCGTCGCGCGGGTTTTTCAGCATGGCCAGGGCATGCAGCGGGATATCCGGGCGCGACCAGGCGTCGGGGGCCGGCGACAGGTCGTCCGTGTTGGTCTCGCCGGTGACCTTGAACACCGTCAGGGTCAGGCTTTCCGGCACTTCCGGCCGGGAGGTGAACCATTCCGCGTCGGCCCAGGACTGCAACACCGCCTTGGCGTTGGCAGAGCCCCGATCGGCCTTTTCCTTGACGTCATGGAAGTAGTCGAACACCAGCAGGGTTTTCTTCAGGGCTTCCGCCGCCGTTTCGCCGCACTCGGCGTCGTCCAGCAGGTCCAGCAGGGGCTCGATGTTGAAGCCGCCGAGCATGGTGCCGAGCAGTTCCGTCGCCCGCACCTTGTCGATCAGGGCGCAGGCCTCGTCGCTCTTGGCCAGCCGGGCCAGGAACCCGGCCTTCACCCGCGCCGCGTCGTCGACACCGGCGGGAACCCGATGGGTCAGCAGGTCGACCAGAAAATCCTCCTCGCCCGAAGGGGGCCGGCGCAACAGGTCGATTAGTTGTTCCGTCTGCTCCGCCGTCAGCGGCAACGGCGGAATGCCCTCGGCCGAACGGCTTTCAACGTGTTCGCGGTACGCTTCCAACATAGTTCATCTCCTTTGCAATCGCCCCATATACCTTTTTCGGCATGGGGACTTCAATCTTCATCCAATGGCCTGACGCGCCCGCGCAGTTGCCGAAGGCGCATGCGGTGGGCGGTCTCGATATGACTTTTCATGGCGGCCTCGGCGGCGTCCGCGTCCCGGGCCCGGAGAGCCGCCAGCAGCTTTTCGTGTTCCTTGATGGTTTCCTGCGCCCGGTCCGCCTCTCCCAGGGTGGTGGTTCCCAGGATCAACAGCGTCTTCTGTAGCGCATTGACGGTCTTCACCAAATAGCGGTTTTTCGCCGCGTCCAGCAGGCTCAGGTGGAACTGCCGGTTGACCTGAAACAGGCGCTGGGTATCCCCCACCGCGGCGGCCATTTCGGCGTTCAACACCTCCAATTCGGAGATTTCGATGTCCAGGGCGGCCTTCGCCGCCATCCGCGCCGCCGTGCATTCCAGCACCGTGCGCACGTCGTACAACTCCATCACCTCGTTGTAGTCCAGTTTTCGGATCACCGCCCCGACATGGGGTTCGTAGGCGACCAGTCCGTCCGCCTCGAGCCGCCGGATGGCCTCGCGCACGGGAGTGCGGCTGACATCCAGACGGTCCGCCAGCTCCATTTCCGTCAAGCGGTCGCCGGGCTTCAATTCACCACGGCGGATCGCCTCCAACAGGCGCGCGTAAGCGCTTTGGCCCTGCGAGGGCTCCTTGGCGGCGACATCTTTCGGCGGCTCCTTCCGAGGCATCCAAAGCCCTTTACATCCGACACCGGAACTACATTGGATGCAATTGTATACATTTGGATACATTGCCTGTCAAACTTCGCGGACTCCCCGACGAACTCCTTGCCATGTCCTAAGTCATCGGGAATGATGGGACGTGGAGATGTACTCCAGGAGGTTCACCCGTGACGGAGAAAGCGCCGATTCCCGAGGACGGTCAACATATCACGCCGTATTTCACCGTTTCCGACGCCGACAGACTGATCAAATTCTTGTCTGCGGCATTCGGCGCCGTCGTGGTCAAGGAGGACCGTTATGACGACGGCAGGATTCAGCACGCGCGGATGCGCGTGGGGCAATCGCTGCTGATGCTGAACGAAAGCAATGAAGTCTATGCGGCGAATGTTTCGCAGCTGCATATCTATATCGCGGACGCCGACGAAACCCACGCAACCGCGCTTGCCCATGGCGCGACCTCGGTGATGGAGCCCAACGACCGCCCCCATGGAGACCGGATGGCCGGCATCAAGGACCCATGCCAAAACATATGGTGGATCGCCTCCTTGAAGGACTGAAGCGCGTTGAACGGCGGCGCTGGACAAGATTTACCGGCAAACCCGGAGGAGGCAGGTGGCCGAAAAGGCAAAATCCCCAGGTTTCCCTAGGGGTTTCGATGGTGGGCACGGCTGGGATTGAACCAGCGACCCCTGGAATGTCGAGAACGGTCACACCAGACGCAGATGGGATTGGCCCAAACCATCTCAAAACCGCATTGAACGATCGAAGAATGCATGGGATAGTTGCCCCCATGCACGTTCTTCGATTAGCGATGATTGCCGGTCTTTTGTTCGCCGCACCGACCGCCCCGGTTTCCAGTGCGGATGGGAGCGGGAGGTGGCAGGACGCCATTTCGGACTACGATAGGGGCCGGCTGGAGCGGTTTGAGGCGTCCCGCGACAAGGCCTGGGCGCAGATTGAAGGCTGGGAATGGGAGATCAACGCCGAGGGGCAGTACGACCGTCACTTGACGAAAGAGACATTAAGAAACTTCGTTTACGCCAAGCCGCGCCCCATTTCGGCCGAAGAAATTGTCGGAAATTTCCGATGCAGGTCAATTTATCTGGGTATTCGAACTCCCCCGACCACACTCACTCCGCTATACATCTATCGCTGGTTCGACTGCCTAGTCCGCAAAACAAACGAAGGGTTGATGTTCAGGAAGTTAACGGGGACGAGCAATCCTTTTGGAAAGTTCTATCGTAACACCTCTGCAGAATGGGTTTTCTTGGGGGCCATGGCCTATTCGTTTGAAAAGGTCAAGGGTTATGAAAAACGAAATCGTAATCCAGATGAGTATTGTGAAACTTTCAAGAACAAGGTCGGGCTTCTACACCGTACAGGCCGCAAACGTTACCGCCTGAGTTTCCCCGAGACAGTTTGCAGAAAGCCATTTTATGTTCTTGAACTCGAAGCCGTTCCCTAACCCACGACAGCTGTTAAGCGCACGTCAAACTAGTCAAGGCCTTAAAGCATTGATCCGTTTACGCCAGCCTTTTTTATGA
This sequence comes from uncultured Thalassospiraceae bacterium, assembly GCA_964344645.1. Lineage (GTDB taxonomy): Bacteria > Pseudomonadota > Alphaproteobacteria > Rhodospirillales > JABHCV01 > JACNJU01. Next base: position 148,462 of record CAYFOJ010000005.1, on the reverse strand, counting down.
CCGTCTTCGATCCGAGTGCTATTGTTCACCATCGCCAGGCGAAAATGGTGTCGGCCTAAAAGCATATCAACACCGCATTGAACCATCGAAGATTACATGGGATAGTTGCTCCCATGCATGGGCTTCGATTAGCGATGATTGTCGGTCTTTTGTTAACCGCATCGACCGCCCCGGTTTCCAGTGCGGATGAGAGCCGGAGGTGGCAGGACGCCATTTCGGACTACGATAGGGGCCGGCTGGAGCGCTATGAGGCGTCCCGCGACAAGGCCTGGGCGCAGATTGAAGGTTGGGAATGGGAAGTCAACGCCGAGGGGCAGTACGACCGTCACTTGACGAAAGAGACATTAAGAAACTTCGTTTACGCCAAGCCGCGCCCCATTTCGGCCGAAGAAATTGTCGGGAGATACAAGTGCCGGACGATACATTTAGGCACCGCCGTGCCTCCGCCTGAGTTTCTGCAGTTTTTTATCTACGGCTGGTTTGATTGCCGTATCACCAAAACAAAAAAAGGATTGATGTTTCGGAAGTTGACCGGAACCGTTGATCCATTTGGTCTGTTGTATCCACATACGGATGATGAACTGGTTTTTCTTGGAACAGCAAGCTATTCAAGCAAGGCTGTCGTGGGTTACGAGAAACGGAACCCAGGGCCCAATGAAACCTGCCAAACTTTCAGAAATGAAGTCGGCTACTTACACCGCACGGGCCAAGACCGTTATCGTTTATCTTGGCCCGAATCAATGTGTGGCGCCGAGTTCTACGTCTTCGAACTCGAGCCTGTTCCCTGAGCCCAACAACCTTGCTTGATAGTGTAAAGTGATAATTGAACAATCGAAGAATGCATGGGATAGTTGCTCCCATGCACGTTCTTCGATTAGCGATGATTGTCGGTCTTTTGTTCGCCGCACAGACCGCCCCGGTTTCCAGTGCGGATGGGAGCGGGCGGTGGCAGGACGCCATTTCGGACTACGATAGGGGCCGGCTGGAGCGCTATGAGGCGTCCCGCGACAAGGCCTGGGCGCAGATTGAAGGTTGGGAATGGGAAGTCAACGCCGAGGGGCAGTACGACCGTCACTTGACGAAAGAGACATTAAGAAACTTCGTTTACGCCAAGCCGCGCCCCATTTCGGCCGAAGAAATTGTCGGAAAATACAGGTGTAGGTCTATATATCTAGGCATCCGGCTAACAACTAGGCCGCTTTTGATTTATGGCTGGTTCGACTGCAGCATAACCCGAACGGAAGATGGGCTGATGTTCCGTAAGCTGACCGGAACCCTCGATCCGTTCGGGTATCTGTATGGAAATACGTCCCATGAATTGGTGTTCTTGGGTACGATGAGCTATTCATTCGAGGCCGTCGAGGAATATAGAAAACGTGATCGAGAGCCGGGAGAAGGATGCGAAACCTACAAGAACAAGGTTGGTTTCCTGCACCGTACAGGCCGTAAGCGTTATCGTCTGGCGTGGCCAGAATCGATTTGCGGAAGGCCATTCTTTATCCTGGAACTCGAACCCGATTTCTGACTCTCGAGGGCCTCGTCATGAATATAAACGCCCTCGAAGATCAGGGCCTCATGGAATTTATCCGTTCCCGCCAGCCGGGCTTGTGATTCTGGGGAATATTGGTGCTGCTGTTGATGATCTCTAAGCGTTCGTCAGCAAAATTGTTCAGCACTGAGTTTCGGGTAGATGGGGCTGAAATCAGTGCGTTGAAAGCATTCAGTGTTTCGGTTCCAATGACCCCTTGCCCGACAGGAAAACCTGGATCCACGGTCTTGATCGCCTTTTGTAACGCCAACCCGGTTGGGATGGGGCCGTGTGAGAACAGGCCGTCCCACAAGGTGTTGGCGGCCAGGGGGTCGCTGACCTTAGAGAGGACGATATTCGGCCCCAGCGTTTTCGCATTGAACACCTCGTTGAAAAACGCGTCATAGACCTGTGCGACTTGGCCAACCGTCAATGACCCGGCTTTTGTTCCCTTTGGGATGCCCATCACCCGCATCCACATCCATCCATGAAGTTGCACTCAGGGTGCACTTACAGGCCTGGAAACAGGCATCCTTCCCAAGACACAAGAAAAAGAAAAACCCAGCGTTTCCGCTGGGTTTTTCATGGTGGGCACGGCTGGGATTGAACCAGCGACCCCTGCAATGTCAATGCAGTGCTCTCCCGCTGAGCTACGCGCCCTTGTCTTTGATCGGCGGTTTTCGCCGTCGGGGAATGGCGTTTTAATCCGATCCGCCCGGCTTGGCAAGCCCGCAATCGAGATAACCGTTGCGCCGGGGTCTTGGGGAGGCTAACTGTTTCCCATGAACGACCCGACAAACAGCGACAATCCGCCCCCTTTTTCCGTTCTGCGCCCGGACCACTGGTCGGCCCCGGTGGTCTTCGCCTCCCCGCACAGCGGGCGGAATTACCCGGAGTTTCTGCTCCAGGCTTCGCGCCTGGACCCGCGTGCGATCCGCCGTTCGGAAGACGCCTTCGTCGACGACCTGTTCGCCGCCGCCCCGGCCCTGGGCGCGCCGCTGCTGCGGGCCCATTTCCCCCGGGTCATGATTGATCCCAACCGGGAGCAGTTCGAACTGGACCCGGAGATGTTCGAGGACCCCCTGCCCCCCCACGTCAACACCACGTCGCCGCGCGTCGCCGCCGGTCTCGGCACCATGGCCCGGGTGGTCACCAGCGGCGAGGAGGTCTATCGGGACAAGCTGCGCTTCGCCGAGGCGGAAAAGCTGATCGGCGAGACCTACGTCCCCTACCACGCCGCCCTTCGCGGCCTGCTGGACGAAGCCCGGGACCGCTTCGGCGGCTGCCTGCTGATCGACTGCCATTCCATGCCGTCGGTGGGCGGCCCCATGGACAGGGACCCGGGATTCCGGCGGGTCGACTTCATTCTCGGCGACCGTCACGGAACCTCCTGTTCCGGCGCGGTCACCGACCTCGTCGAGCAGGTGCTGCAGTCCATGGACTACAAGGTCACCCGCAACAACCCCTACGCCGGAGGCTTCACCACCCATCATTACGGCCGCCCCGGCGCCGGGCGGCACGCCCTGCAGATCGAGATTAACCGGGGCCTGTACATGGACGAAACGGCCATCAGCCGGTCCGCCGGCTTCGCCGCCCTCCGCGACGGCCTGGCCGACCTGATCGAAATCCTCTGCCGCCTGGACCCGAAAACCCTGGGGCCGGCATGAGCGCCCCCGTCATCCGCGACGCCATCCCGGACGACATGGCCGCGGTGCAGGCCATCTACGCCCACCACGTGCTGCACGGCATCGCCAGTTTCGAGGAGACCCCGCCGGATGTTGCCGAGATCACCCGGCGCATGCGGGCGCTGACGGAGCACGGCTTCCCCTACCGGGTGGCGGAACTGGACGGGACGGTCTGCGGCTACGCCTACGCCGGGCCCTACCGGCCCCGCCCGGCTTATCGCTATTGCGTCGAAAACAGTATTTATATGGACCCTGCCTTCGCCGGGCGGGGCATCGGCGGCGCCCTGCTGGCGGACCTGATAGAACTGTGCACGGAAAAGGGTTTCCGCCAGATGGTCGCCGTCATCGGCGACAGCGGTAACGCGGCCTCCATCGGACTGCACGCGGCTCATGGTTTCGAGACCACGGGGGTGCAGCGCTCCCTCGGATTCAAGCACGGGCGCTGGATCGACCAGGTGCTGATGCAGCGGGCCCTGGGGCCGGGCGACTCCACCCCGCCCTGAGGCGGACTGGCACGGCCATTGCTACATTGACGGCGAACAATGGAGCACAGGCGGATGAACACCCGATCGATCCTTATCGCCGCAATCTTGGCGGCAACCCTTTTCGGCCCTGTTCAGGGGCGGGCGGCCTCGTCGCAAGCCATTGGCAATGAATGGAAATTATGCGATTCCGCCATTGCCCGGCAGGAACGCCTGGACGGCATTCCCCGGCATCTGCTGAAGGCCATATCCCTGGCCGAAACGGGACGCTGGGACGCCGCCCGGCAGGCAACATTTGCCTGGCCGTGGACGGTGATGGCCCGTGGACAGGGTCGTTATTTCCCCGACAAGGCCGCCGCGCTGGCTTTCGTCCGCGCCCTCCAGGCCCGGGGCATCGGCAACATCGACGTCGGCTGCATGCAGGTGAACCTGCATTACCACGGCGACGCCTTCGCCGATGTGGAGCAGGCCCTGGACCCGGCGGCCAACATCGCCTATGCGGCCAAATACCTGAGCGGCCTTTACGATTCCGCCGGTTCCTGGACCCGGGCGGCGGGCCATTATCATTCCACCCACCCGGAGCGGACCCGGGCCTACAGGCTGAAGGTCCTGAAATACTGGAACCAGGCGCGGCGCGACGAAGCCCTGACACAGCCCGACGCCGCCGACCCCGCCCGCATGACCGCCCTCAACGCCGCCTTCAAGGCGAGGAAGACGGCCGGACGGGACAGGGCGGCAACGGGCCAGCTCGCCGCCTGGCGTGACGGCGGCCCCTCCATGGCCACCCGCGCGGCCATGCAGCGGGCCCGCAAGCAGGCGGAATGGCGGGAGAAATACCGCCTCGACGGGGGCAGGGACAACGGCCGGTCCTTCGCCGAAAAACGCCGCCGGCAATTGCGCAAGTGGCGTCTCGGCCGTTCCCCGTCCGAAGAGGGGTGATCCCGGACCGGGCGGATCATTAAGGTCTTTTCAGGCTTGGTAATGACAGGCTACAAGAGGCATAATTGCGGCAACAACAATCGGAACGAGTGAACGAAGACCATGGAGAAGCGACAGAACGCCGATGTCCTGCCCTCCCTCATCGATCTCAAGGGCCAGAAGGTCGCCGACATCGGTTGCGGCGAGGGCGCCCTGACGCGGATGATGACCCGCCACGGGGCGACGGTTTTCGGCGTCGAATGTTCCGACGAGCAACTGGCCCGCGCCCGCGCCAAGAAACCCGCCGGCAACGAGCTCTACTCCCAGGGCGTCGGCGAGGACCTGTCCTTCGAGGACGAAAAGCTGGACCTGGTGGTTTTCTTCAACAGCCTGCACCACATCGCCGTCGACAACCAGGACAAGGCCCTTGCCGAAGCGTCACGGGTTCTCAAACCCGGAGGCCGGGTCTACATCTGCGAGCCCGTGGCCGAAGGCGAGCATTTCGAAATGATGCGCCCGGTCCATGACGAGACCGACGTTCGTGCCGCCGCCCTTGGGGCCATCAAGCGGGCCGCTGGTCACGGCCTGACCGAAGAACTGGAAATCCAATACCTGCACACCACCTCGTATCCGGATTTCGCCGCCTTCCGCGACCGAATACTCGCCGTCAACCCGAACCTCGCGGCCCTGTTCGAGGAACGGGACGCGGTGTTGCGCGACAACTTCCAGGCCATGGGCCACGAAACCGAGAACGGCGTCGGCTTCGGCCAGCCCATGCAGGTCAACATCCTGGTGAAAGCCCCTCCCGAAGTGAATTAAATGAGCGAGACCGAAGACACCGACTCCATCGAAGTTCACATCCTACAGGACGAGCAATGGCGGGTCCACGCCACCTACACCGAGGACCAGAGGGAGGAAGCGCTCAGGACGGCGGGAGACCTGAAGGGCAATCCCATCATCAATGACGTCAGGGTGGTGCAAAAACCGGCAGCGCCCAGCCCGTCCCGGGAAATGGTCGCGGGCGCCGAAATTCCCGATTTCATCGACAGTTTCGATCCCGACGAGCAGAAAGCCGGCTCCACCTTTTACGGCCTGTTCGTCAGGCTGTTGCTGCTGATATTGTCCTGCCTGCTGCTGGCGACCTTCTTCAGCTTCCTCGTCAGCGTCTGGGTACAGGATACCGCGCTTCGCGTCAGCACCCAGGAAAACATCCTGATCAGCACCTTCCTCGGCAGTTTCGGACTCGCCTTCATTACCATGGCCGTGCCGTTTTTCAGTCGTGCCCGGCAGGCCGTGAGCGCCCTCAAGGTCCAGGCCAACCCGGTGCAACCGGATAAACCTAGGAAGTCCAAGCCCGCCCCCAGGGAATTCACCGGAAACACCCAGGAGGAAGACGCAGCCCTCGACGAGTTCCGTCGGGAGGCCGCCCTCGCCCGCCAAGAACAAACGGACGACCCGGAAGGGATGGCCTTCGGCGCCGCCCTGGACGACCCGGACATCAACGCCTCCCTGATCGCCGACAAGCAGCGTCTGCTCACCAGTTTCCTTCGCGCCTCGCTGGAGGCGGGCGGCATCGACAAGGGGGAATTGGACAACTTCAACAAGTTCGGCGTCAGCCTGTTCATCGCCGGCGCCTGCCAGGCTCTCGGCCAATGGGAGAACCTGCATCAGGATACGGAATCCGAGATCCTGATCGCCTCGGTTCGGCATATCGGCTTCAAGGAGGACAAGGCCCGGGTGTTCAAGGACAAGGTCCAGGATTATCGGCTCGCCGACGCCCGCTACGGCCAGGCCTTCGAGGCCGGACGCGAGGCCATGAACGGTCAATTGACGGGGGACGGGGACTCCGTGCAAAGACTGAAACCGGCCCTGGATGACTGGAACAGGCCGAAGGAAGCGGAGGCCCCGGCCTCGGGCGAGGACAAGGAGCCGGACGCCTGAGACACCTTCCCCTCCCCATCGCCTTCCTGTTCTGCCTGTTCCTCGCCGACGCCGCCCGGGCGGCGACTCCGCAATGCCCGGCCCCGACCAAATCGCCGAAGGTGAACATCAAGAACACCCCCGCCAAAGTGCATTACAAAACCGGATACGGCAGCGCCGACCTGAAACGCCTGCAGACGCGGCGGGGGCGGCACGCCGGAGCCGGAAAATGGCGTGTTCTCGGCCTCACCTTGACCGACTTCCGCTACGCCATCAAAACGTCGGCGCGATTGGTGCCCATGCGGGGCGGCGGGTATTGCGCCGAACCCGTGACCTTCGACCTGGACATCGGGTATTCCGACTTCGTGGTCTATATCGACCGCCAATACCGGAAAGGCAGTTGCGAGTTTCGCGCCATTCTTGAACACGAAAACGAGCACGTGAGCCTCTACCGGGCCTATCTGGCCAAATACCTGCCGACCATCCAGCGCCAGGCCCACCGGGCCGCCGCCGGCGTGCGCCCGGTGTTCGTCCGCAACCCGAACCTGGGCCCCAAGCACATCCAGAACCAGGTCCAACGCCGTATCGCCCCATTGATCAAAAGACTGAACCGGGAGGCCGACGCCTCCAACGCCAGAATCGACACGGCGAAAAGCTACCGCAAGGTCCAAGCCCTGTGCCGGAATTGGTAAATCGTCATGGAGGAGGCTTGGACCGTAAAGGATTGGACCGTAAAGAATTGCGTAAATTACGTAATTTGCGTATAATAGTCCTGCCGATCCTTACAGCCAGACCATAGGAGTGATTGCAATGGCCACCGTCCAGGCATCTCGTTTCTCACGAAATTTCGGTGAATATCAAGACATTGCGCAACGGGAGATTGTCGAGGTCAGCAGTCATGGCCGCCTCGTTGGCGCTTTCATTTCCCCGGTGGAGTTGAGGCGGTATCGGGAACTGCTGGCCCGTGAGCGCCAGGTCTACACCGCCGGCAGTATCCCGGCCGACGTGCTGGAGATGATTGCCAGTGCCGAGTATCCTGAGGACGCCCCTGACATTGATCACCTGATGAAAGATTAGCGCCTTGGAAATTCCGCTCCCTGTTCCAGGCCTCGTTGTTTCCTTCAGCTTTCTTTGGAGCAATGAACGGGAGCTGGGCCGGGAAGAAGGCCGGAAGGACCGTCCCTGCGCCATCGTCGTCGCCGCCGAGACCCATGGCGGAATCACCAGGGTGGTTCTCGTCCCCTTGACTCACACCTCGCCGAGACAACCCGGCCAGGCCATGGAAGTTCCTGTGAAGGTGAAACGGCATTTAGGCCTGGATGATGAGCCCTGCTGGATCATCCTGACCGAACTGAACAGTTTCAACTGGCCCGGCTATGATCTGCGGCCCATACCGGGAAACGGGGAACGGTGTGACTACGGGATGATTCCGAAAGCACTGCTGAAAGCGATAAAACAGGGTATCCTTGAGCAAGACGAGGCCGCCAGAAAAACGACTTCCAGAGACTGATCGGGCCATGATCCACGTCACCGATTCCATCCAGCTTGCCGAAGAAGAATTGGTTTTCAAGTTCATCCGCGCCGGTGGACCCGGCGGGCAGAACGTCAACAAGGTTTCCACCGCCGTCCAGTTGCGCTTCAACGCCCTCGCCTCGCCTTCCTTGAGCGGGGCCGTCAAGCATCGGCTGCGGGGACTGGCCGGGCGGCGCATGACCGGGGACGGGGTCATCGTCATCGAAGCCCGCCGCTTCCGCAGCCAGGAGCGCAACCGGGAAGACGCCCTCGCCAGGCTGGTCGACCTGATCCGCCGGGCGCTTCAGGCCCCTCCCCCCCGGCGCAAGTCAAAGCCGCCGAACAGCGCCAAACGAAAGCGCCTCGCCGACAAGAAGCGGCGGGCGGAAACCAAGGACAGGCGGAAACCCATCACCGATCAGGATTAGACCGTCTCTATTGAAAGAAATCGCCGTTGCGCTCCATGGAGCGGCGGATAGTGTCGTAATCGCCGTCGCCGCCGCCGAGGAATCCGGTGATCTTCAGATTGCCGAAAACGGCGGGATCATTCAGGGCCAGCAGGGCGTCGACGAGGGCCCCGCGGACCCGGGGAGGCAATCCTTCGCGGGCGATCCAGGGCTTGGTCACATTGGGAAATCGCGCCAGTTCCCGCATGGGCTTGCCGGCCTTGAGAAGTTTGTTGAAGGTGGTGTCCTTCAGCGCCCCGGCGTCGAACAGGCCGGCGGCGACCGCCTCGCCGACCTTGTCGTGGCGGCCCAGGTATTCGTAACTGGACAGATCCGACGCCCTGACGCCGTTTTCCGACAGGTGAAGCTGCGACAAATAGCGCCCGATGGTCGAACTGTCGGAGCCGAAGGCGAAACTTTTGCCTCGCAGATCGGCGACGGATTGAAGCGGGCTGTCCCGGTGCACGGCGATGATGCCGTAAAACACCTTGGCGCCCTTTTTCGATTCCATGGCCAACACCGACAGGCCGGGCGCCTGACGCTTGGCGTTGATGTAGGAAGCCGGGCCGAAACGGGAGAAATCCACGTCCCCCTGGACCAGGGCGGCGACGCCCTCGTCGTAGTTTTTCGAGATTTTCATCTTGATCTGGACCGGCTCGCCCAGGGATGCGCGAAGCTGTTCCTCGACCGCGTTCAGGGTCGGGCGGAACATGCGGACCATGTCGCTCGGTTTGTCCGACGTATAAAGGCCGAAGGTCAACTGGACGTCCGCCAGGGCCGGCGTGGCCGAGACGAGAAAACCGCCAAGGAAGAGAAATTGAAGTACGCGCCCCATGCCCCGTCTCCCTATCCCATTGCTAATGTGATGGATCTGAAATACACGATATCAACTCGTCACGTTTCGCCCGCAGACCCGCAGGATGCCGTCACGAGGACGTATTATAGACTTTTTTCGGACCGTTCACCAGCACATCGTCGGTGTTGCGTCCCTCATCCCCGGGAATTAGAGTGTGGGGGGGGGTGTATGTTTGATGGGGAGGCGCACCAGGAAGGTGGTCCCCTTGCCGGGCTTGCTCTCGAAGCTGATTTCCCCGCCGTGGTTGTCGACCACGATGTCGCGGCAAATGGCCAGCCCCTGGCCGGAGCCCTCACCCTCGGCCTTGGTGGTGAAATAGCGCTCGAAGATCTTGTCGCCCAGATGGTCGGGAATGCCGCAGCCGCTGTCACGGAAGGTGATCTCGACCCATTTTCCGTTGCGCCGGGTTTCCACCAGTATCTGCCCCTTGACGTCCCGGCTTCGCCCGGCGGCGGCGCTGACGGCATGGCAGGCGTTGATGATCAGGTTGAGAAAAACCTGATTCAGTTCGTCCGGCATGCCCGTCACCGGCGGCACGTCGCCGGCCAGGTCGGTGACGATGTGGGAACAGTATTTCCATTCGTTTTTCGAAATGGCGATGGTGGTCTGAATGGCCTGATTGATGTCGATACGGCCTTTCTTCTTGCTCGCGGGATGAAAAAAGGCGCGGAAGGAATGGACAACCCCGGCGATATGATCGACCCCGCTCAAGGATTGCTGGAGAGTGCGGTCTATCTCCCCGCGCAGCCACGGAAAATCCATCTCCTCGAGGGTCCGGTCAATGGCAGCCAGCGCCGTTTCATGCCCACCCGCCGAACGAACCTCCTCGCCCAGTCCGGCGTATTGGTCGATCACCGTGTTGACGTCCTTCGCCGCCCTTTGCAGGAAACGTAAATTATCACCCAGAAACTGGGTCGGCGTATTGATTTCATGGACGATGCCGGTGGACAATTGGCCCAGGGTTTCAAGTTTGGCCTGCAGGTTGGCAAGGCCCGGCGATGGCAGAGCCTCTTTTTCCCTCGTGTCCGCCTTGACGCCACCCGCGGCGGCGCCCGTGGTGAGGATGTCGAGCAGGGAGACAACACTCCTGGCCCGGCAAGAATCCCTGTTTTCGCAACCGTCGCAACGGTCCTTCCAGGCGTAGGCGTCGAGTTGCTCTTTTCCGGCAAACCGGCATCCCGCCTCCGCCGCCCGATAGAGGAGCGTCAGTATCTTATCGTCACTCACAGGACCGCCATCCGCATCATTCAGCCTCCTCGTCACGCGCCGCCAACCTTTGAGAGTGTATAAACACTACGATCAATCGTTTGTTTTTGAAAGGAATTATTTCCGCCCTTACGATTGCTCCCGGATCAGCCCGGCCAGCAGTTGGATGCCGGGCTCTATGCGGTCTATGGGTATCGAGGAAAAAGCGAGCCGGAAATAGTTGGCCGGTGCGTCGGGACCAAGAAAGTTGATCCGCCCCGGATCGAAGACCACGCCTTCGGCGATGGCCGCCTCGGCCAGTTCGTCGGCGTCGAGCCAGTCCGGCCCCCTGACCCAGAAACTGGTGCCGCCGATGGTCGGGGTCTGGGCCATGCCGGGCAGGTGCCTGGCGAGCGATTCCGCCATGCGCTCCCAACGCGCCCGGTAGGCCCTGTGCAACCGGTTGATCAGGCTGTCATGGTGGCCCTGGGAGAGGAACAGGGCCGTGGTCCGCTGGTTGTTGGTGGGCGAATGGCGCATCATCAGTTTCCTCAGCGCCCTGATCTCGGAAATCAGTTTCGCCGGCCCGACCACGTAGCCCATGCGAAGACCGGGAAACAAGGTCTTCGACAGGCTGCCGATGTAGATCACCCGGTCATGGCGGTCCAGGGACTTCAGCGCCGGGGTCGGTTCGGTGACATAGCTGGCCTCAGGGTCGTAATCATCCTCGACGATGAGGAAGTCCTCCTCCACCGCCTTGTCGAGCAACGCCCGCCTGCGGTCCAGCGGCATGGTCGCCGTTGTCGGATATTGATGGCTGGGAGTGACGTAAATCAGGTCACATTCGTCCAGGCGTTCGTCCACGGGCAGGCCGCCGTCATCCACCGGCAGCGCCTTCATGCGGGAGGTCTTAAGGCAGAAGATGTTGCGTACGTCCGGATAACCCGGGTCTTCCAGGCCGACCATGGTACGCTCGGTGATCAACATGCTGGCGACAAGATAGAGGGCGTTCTGCGCCCCCATGGTGATCAAAATCTGATCCTTGTCGGCGATGATGCCCCGGCGGGGCAGCAGGCGGTTGCGGATCTGCTTCACCAACAGGGAATCGTCGGCCCCATAGGCGTCGCGAATCCAGGCCTCCATCTCCTTGGTGCCCAGGGCACGGCGCGAGCAGTCCCGCCAGGCGGCAATGGGAAACAGGGTGTGGTCGACCTGTCCGTAAATGAAGGGATAGGGGAAATCCATCCAGTTGCGCGGCCGGCTGATCTGACTCTGGCTGGAGGGCAGGACACGGAACCGGCTTTCCCAATCCGGCCCGTCCACGTCGACGGGCCCGTCGACGCTCTCGGGCCGGGCCACATGGCCGCTGAGGATGTCGTCATCCACATAAAAGCCGCTACGCTCCCGGGACACCAGATAGCCGTCGTCGACCAGGCCCTGGTAGGCCAGGACCACGGTATTCCGGGAAACCTTGAGGATTTTCGCCATTTTCCGGCAGGACGGCAGCGGGTCGCCGCCGGGCATCTGTCCGCTGAGGATGGCGGAAACCAGCATTTCGCGGATTTGCGCCTGGATACTGGTGCCCGCCTCGCGGCGGAGATGGAATAACTGATCACGCATGGCGTTGGCCTAGTCAAAAAGGGATAATTGGCTCTAAAGCTTTCCCTCCCCTTAAGACTACGGTGTTTCCATCAGACGGGCAAGTTGCGCCCGGAACCGGGACAAAATTCACCTGCTAAGCGCCACCGGGACGGCGCTTACGCAATCAGACAGTTTTTCGTTTGCACATGGGAGTTGATTGAATGCAGTACACGACGAATACCCTCGAGAACCACTGGATGCCCTTTACCGCCAACCGCGACTTCAAGGCCGACCCTCGGCTGGTCGTCAAGGGCGAAGGGATCAACTTCACCAATCATCACGGCGGGCGCGTTATCGACGGCTCGTCGGGCCTGTTCTGCTGCGCCGCCGGCCATGGCCGCCAGGAAATCGCCGACGCCGTCTCCCGGCAGTTGATGGAAATCGACTACAGCCCCCATTTCCAGATCGCCTCGCCGCCGTCCTTCGAACTGGCCAGCCGCGTCGCCGCCCTGACCCCGGAAGGCATCAATCACGTCTTCTTCACCAACTCCGGTTCGGAAAGCGTCGACACCGCCCTGAAGATCGCCATGGCCTATCACAGCGCCCGCGGCGAAGCCAACCGCACCAAGTTCGTCTCCCGCGAGCGCGCCTATCACGGCGTCAACATCGGCGGCACATCCCTGTCCGGCCTGATGAAGAACCGCGAGATCTTCGGCTCCGTCATGCCCGGCGTCGTCCACATGCGCCACACCTGGTCGCCGGACCACCGTTTCGTCCGCGGACAACCGACCTGGGGCGCCGAAATGGCGGAAGATCTGGAACGCTTCGCCCAGTTGCTGGGCGGCAGCAACATCGCCGCCTGTTTCGTCGAGCCCATCGCTGGCTCCACCGGCTGCCTGGTGCCGCCGAAGGGATACCTGGAGCGGCTGCGCGAGATTTGCGACAATCACGGCATCCTGCTGGTCTTCGATGAAGTGATCTGCGGCTTCGGGCGTCTCGGCGTTCCCTTCGCGGCCCAGGCCTTCGGCGTCACCCCGGACATCATGACCATGGCCAAGGCCCTGACCAACGGCGTCCTGCCCATGGGCGCCGTCGCGGTCAAGGACTCCATCTACGACACGGTGGTCAACGCCGCCCCCGACGGCGCGGTCGAGTTCTTCCACGGCTACACCTACTCCGGCAACCCGGCCTCCTGCGCCGCCGGCCTGGCCGCGCTGGACATCTACGAGAAGGAAGGCCTGTTCGACCGGGCGGCGGATCTGTCCGAGTATTTCCTCGACATGGTCTATGACCTGCAGGACCTGGACATCGTCACCGACATCCGCGGCTACGGCATGCTGGCCGGCGTCGACCTGGCGGCGGGCGCCGCCCCCGGCGCGACCGGCACCGCCGCGACGAAGAAGCTGTTCGCCGCGGGCCTGCACGTCAAGCTGACCGGCGACTGCGCCCTGATCGCGCCGCCGCTGGTGTCGGAAAAGAGCGACATCGATGAAATTGGTGGTATTCTCCGGGACGTCCTTGCCAACATGTAGAGGAAAACGGAGACTTCACCAATGACCACGACCCTGCATCATTTCATTGACGGAAAACGGGTGGAGGGAAAAAGCGGCCGTGTCGGCGACGTCTTTAACCCGGCAACGGGGGACGTCACCGCTCAGGTGCCGCTGGCGACCGCCGACGAGGTGCGAGAGGCCATCCGCTCCTCGGCGGCGGCCTTGCCCGGGTGGGCGGCGACGCCCCCCGCCCGGCGCACCCAGATCCTGTTCAAGTTCCGTGAACTGCTCATCGCGCACACGGACGAACTGGCGGAAATGCTGTCCGCCGAACACGGCAAGACCCTGCCCGACGCGAAAGGCGAACTGGGACGGGGCATCGAGGTCGTCGAATTCGCCTGCGGCATCCCCCAAGCCCTGAAAGGCGAATATTCGGAAAACGTCGGTTCCAACATCGACAGTTACACCATCCGCCAGCCGGTCGGCGTGGTCGCCGGGATCACGCCGTTCAACTTCCCCGCCATGGTGCCCATGTGGATGTATCCGGTGGCGCTCGCCTGCGGCAACACCTTCGTCCTCAAGCCTTCGGAGCGCGACCCGTCGGTGGCGCTGCGCATCGCCGAACTGGCGACGGAGGCCGGACTGCCCGACGGCGTGCTGAACGTGATCAACGGCGACAAGGAGGCGGTCGATACCCTGCTCACCGATCCGCAAATCGACGCCGTCAGCTTCGTCGGCTCCACCGCCATCGGTGAATACATCTACAAGACCGGCTGTGCCAACGGCAAACGGGTCCAGGCCCTGTGCGGGGCCAAGAACCATCTGGTGGTCATGCCCGACGCCGACATGGACCTGACCGTCGACGCCCTGATCGGCGCTGGATACGGCTCCGCCGGCGAACGCTGCATGGCGGTTTCCGTCGCCGTCACCATCGGCGACGAGACCGCCGACGAACTGGTCAAGCGTCTCGAGCCCAAGGTCCGGGCTCTCAAGGTCGGCCCCTACAGCGATCCGGACTCGGAAATGGGCCCGGTGATTTCCCGCGAGTCCCAGGACCGCATCAAGGACTACGTCGCCGCCGGCGTCGAAGACGGGGCGGATCTGGTCGTCGACGGCCGCGACATCTCGTTGCAGGGATATGAAAACGGCTATTTCGTCGGTGGCTGCCTGTTCGACCGGGTGACGCCGGAGATGTCCATCTACACCGATGAAATCTTCGGCCCCGTCCTCTCCGTCGTCCGGGCGCGGGACTATGACGAGGCCATCGGGCTGGTCAACGACCACGAATACGGCAACGGCGCGGCCATCTTCACCCGTGACGGCGACGCCGCCCGGGACTTCGCCAGCCGGGCCAAGATCGGCATGATCGGCGTAAACGTGCCGATCCCCGTCCCCGTCGCCTATCACAGCTTCGGCGGCTGGAAACGCTCCCTGTTCGGCGACCACCACATCCACGGCATGGAAGGGGTGCGCTTCTACACCCGCCTGAAGACCATGACCACCCGTTGGCCGTCGGGCATCCGCGAAGGGGCGGAATTCCACTTCAAGCGGGGGTCGGACCACTAATCGCCCCGCCTCCCGCGGGCCAAGGAAAAAGCCGGGACGACCGGCTTTTTTCATTCGTTTTCAAAAAAATGAAATTATTGCTCAATTTTTTCATTTACACACCCCTCCTTCCGGCCTACCCTGTGGGTCATGAACAACAGCGACTCCATACCCATCGGCCTTCAGGTGCGGGACCTTAGAAAGGCCAAAGGACTGACCATCCCAGACCTGGCGGGGAAAATCGGCCGCTCGGTGGGATGGCTGAGCCAGATCGAGCGCAACCTGTCCCCGGTCACCATTCCTAACCTGAAATTGATCAGCGACGCCCTGGACGTTCAGATCACCTGGTTCTTTCAGGGCAACGCCGTCGCCCCCGAGGACGAGCGGGATTTCATCGTCCGCAAGGAAGGCCGCCGCAGGCTGCGCTACGCGGGCACCGGCGTCACCGAGGAACTGCTGTCGCCCAACCTGAGCCGGGACATCGAAATGCTGATGACCACCCTGGAACCGGGCGCCAGCAGCGGCGAGCCCTATTCCCGCAAGGGAGAGGAAGGCGGCTACGTGGTTTCGGGCGTTCTCGAACTGACCGTCGGCGAGAACACCCAGATCCTCGGCCCCGGCGACAGTTTCGCCTTCGAAAGCGCCGTCCCCCACCGCTGCCACAACCCGGGGAAGGAACCGACCGCCGTCGTCTGGGTCGTTTCCCCTCCGTCCTATTGAAATTTGAATAACAGTCGAGGCTTCCCATCATGTCGAAAGAATTCCCCACCCAGGCCCAAGTCGTCATCGTCGGCGGCGGCGTCATCGGCTGCTCGCTGGCCTATCACCTGACCAAACTCGGCTGGACGGACGTCGTCCTTCTCGAACGCAAGCAACTGACCTGCGGCACCACCTGGCACGCCGCCGGGCTGGTCGGGCAACTGCGGGCGACCCAGAACATGACCAAGCTGGCGCAATACACCGCCGATCTGTTCGCCGGACTGGAGGAGGAAACCGGGCAGGCGACGGGCTTCGCCCAGTACGGCTCGCTCAGCCTGGCGACCAACGAGGGCCGCTTCGAGGAACTCAAGCGCGGCGCCTCCATGGCCCGCTGCTTCGGTCTCGAAGTCGAGGTGATCTCGGCGAAAGAAGCCCGGGACAAATGGCCGCTGATCAATGTGGACGACGTGGTCGGCGCGGTGTTCCTGCCGAAAGACGGCAAGGTCAACCCCATCGACGTCACCCAGGCCCTGGCCAAGGGGGCACGCATGGGCGGCGCACGGGTTATCGAAGAGACCCGAGTCACCGGCATTCACACGCAAAACGGCCGGGTGACGGGTGTCGCCACGGACAAGGGCGACATCCAGGCGGAAGTCGTCGTCAACTGCGCCGGCATGTGGGCCCGGGAACTGGGACGCATGGCGGGCGTCAACGTGCCGTTGCACGCCTCGGAACATTTCTACATCGTCACCGAGGGCTTCGAGGGCATGGTTCCCGAACTGCCGGTACTGCGCGATCCGGACAACTGCGCCTATTACAAGGAGGACGCGGGCAAGCTGCTGCTGGGCGCCTTCGAGCCGGTGGCTAAACCCTGGGGCATGGACGGCATTCCAGAAGACTTCTCGTTCACCCAGCTACCGGATGACTTCGACCACTTCGAACCGATCCTGGAAGCCGCCATGCAACGCCTGCCGGCGTTGGAGAACGTGGGCATCCAGCTTTTCTTCAACGGGCCGGAGAGCTTCACCCCGGACGACCGCTACCTGCTGGGCCCGGCCCCGGAGGTGGAAAACTTCTACGTCGCCGCCGGTTTCAATTCCATCGGCATTCAGTCTTCCGGCGGCGCCGGCAAGGTGCTCGCCGACTGGATCGTCAATAAGCGCCCGCCCATGGACCTGTGGGACGTGGACATCCGCCGCATGATGCCGTTCCAGGGCAACGCCAAATACCTGCACGACCGCACGGTCGAGGGGCTGGGGCTGCTCTACGCCATGCACTGGCCGTTCCGCCAGTACGACACCGCCCGCATGGCCCGCACTTCGCCTCTGCATGACCGCCTGAAGGACCGGGGCGCCTGCTTCGGCGAGGCCGGCGGCTGGGAGCGTCCCAACTGGTTCGCGCCGGAAGGGGTCGAGCCGGTCTATGAATATGCCTGGGGACGGCAGAACTGGTTCGAACATTCCGCCGCCGAGCACATGGCCGTGCGCGAAGGGGTCGGGCTGCTCGATCAGTCCTCCTTCGCCAAGTTCCTGCTGCAGGGCCGCGACGCCGAGGCGATGCTGAACCGGGTCGCCGCCAACAATGTCTCGGTTCCCGTCGGCAAGATCGTCTACACCCAGTGGCTGAACGAGCGGGGCGGCATCGAGTCGGATCTGACCGTCACCCGCACCGGCGAGGACAGCTACATGATCGTCACCGCCTTCTCGTCGGCCGTGCGTGATTTCCATCATCTGAAGTCGAACATCCCCGACGACGCCCATGCGGTGCTGACCGATGTCGGCTCGGGCATGGCGATGATCGGCCTGATGGGCCCGAAGGCCCGCGACCTGCTGCAGACCCTGACCCCCGACGACCTGTCCAACGAAACCTTCCCCTTCGGCACCAGCCGGGAGATCGAGCTGGGCTACGCCAAGGTTCGCGCCTCGCGCATCACCTATGTGGGTGAGCTCGGCTGGGAGCTCTACATCCCGACGGAATTCGCCACCGGCGTCTACGACGTGCTGGTCGAGGCGGGAGAGGCCTTCGGCCTCAAGCAGGTCGGCATGCACGCCATGAATTCCCTGCGCACGGAGAAGGCCTACCGCCACTGGGGCCACGACATCACCGACGAGGACACGCCGCTGGAAGCGGGCCTCGGCTTCGCCGTCGCCTGGGACAAGCCCGGCGGCTTCATCGGCCGCGAGGCGCTGCTGCGGCAGAAAGAAGAGGGTGTGAAACGGCGTCTGGTGCAGTTCGCCCTCGACGATCCAGAGCCGCTGATGCACCACAACGAGCCGATCTGGCGCAACGGCGAGATCGTCGGCTACATCACGTCGGGCATGTTCGGCCACGCCGTCGGCAAGTCGCTGGGCATGGGTTACGTCGCCAACGAAGACGGCGTCGACGCGGACTTCATCAACGCCGGAACCTACGAAATCGAAATCGCCTGCCAACGCTACCCGGCGACGGCCTCGCTGAAACCGTTCTATGACCCGAGAAGTGAACGGGTGAAGGCTTGAGGCAATCTATGCCTTCCGGCCATCAAAGTCGGCGAATTTCGGCAGGGAGATCGTTACCGTCGTCCCCCTGCCGGGTTCGCTGGAAACGTCGAAGCCACCGCCCTGCACGTGAATAAACTTCTTGCTGATGGCGAGGCCAATGCCGATCCCCTCCTGAACCGCCTGCCGGTCTCGGTTCACTTGCACGAAAGGCTGCATGGCCTGGCGCAGGGCGGTCTGGGTCATGCCGACGCCATTGTCACTAATCATCAGGACAACTTCCCGCCTTCCCTCTTCGGCCTGCAGGGCAACCGTGCCCCCTTCGGGCGTATATTGAATGGCGTTGGACAGGATGTGGGTAAGAACGTATTTCGTCGCTTTCCGGTCGATGGCGACGACGGCAAGATGTTCCGGCAGCCGAGAGTCCAGGCCGATATCCTTTTCCAAGGCCTTCCCCTTAGCATCGGTGACGACCTCCTCGACGAGAGGAATCAACGAAACCTCCTCGATGGAAGGCTGATAATTTCCCGAATCCAACATTGAAAAATCGAGAATTTCGCTGACCTTCCCCAGCAAGTCCTCTCCGCTGCGGCGTATGTCGGCGACATATCCCTTGTAGGTGGAGTTGCTGACCGGGCCGAGCACCTCACGCTCCATCATCTCCGATAAGCCGATGACCGCATTGAGCGGCGTCCTCAACTCGTGACTCATGGTGGCCAGAAAGACCGATTTGGCATAATTGGCCTCTTCCGCCTCAACCCTGGCCGCGTTGAGGTGCGAAATAACGTAGTTGATGGCGATCAACAGGGAACCGGTCATGGCTGCCCATAAGATGATCGATATCATCCAGGACGAAGGACTGAGCATGTAAACCGCGAGATCAAAGGCGGGCAACGTGTTGGTTTCAATGGTGAAATAAGCGATGACGACGAGAACAAGCATGATGCAGCAAAACACGGCCACGGCCACGGCAAGCCCCAGCAGCAAAACCGACAGAATTACCGAGAAGGTGAGAAAGATTTCACTGGCGGAGAGATGCCCAAATTCCCAGTTGGCGGAAAGGCCGTAAACGAGAGAGGCGAAAACCAGAAAATTGGCCCTGTGCGGGTAGGCTATCGTTGAGCGCAACAGATAGAACGCCCAGGTGGCGAGCATGATCGACGCATGCACCACCATCATGGGTTCCCACCCCAGGGAGACGACACGATAGGCGAAGGCGAAAGCGCCGGGAACGGCCACAAGAGACAGGAATAGAAGTATACCGTCGCAGATTTTGTTCTGCAGGTCAGAGTATTTCAGATGTTCCATGAGCGCAGACTGTCACATCTCGAATAGCAAAAAAAGTCCCTTGAATCATACTATGTTAATCGCTTTTCGGGAACGACGAAACAGATGTAATTCCCCATTTCACCCAATCGGATAAGCCGTCTTTTTGCTGACCGTGCGGAGTGCGAAGTTGGACTGGATGCGCGAGACGTTGGGCAGGCGGGACAGGTAGACCTTGTGGATGCGCTCGTAGTCCGACGCGTCGGCGGCGACGATCTTCAGCAGGTAGTCGAAGGCCCCCGCCATCAGGTAGCATTCCATGATCTCGGGGCAATCGGCGACGGCGCGCTCGAAGTCGTCCAGGGTCTTCTCGCTCTGGGAATTCAGCGACACCTCGACGAAGATGTTGGACGGCTTGCCGATGGCGGCCTGGTTGACCAGCATGGCGTAGCCGTCGATCACCCCTTCCTCCTCCAGCAGGCGGACCCGCCTGAGGCAGGCCGACGGCGACAGGTGAATGCGTTCCGCCAGGTCCGAGTTGGACAGGCGGCCTTCCTCCTGAAGGTTCATTAGAATTGTATAATCTACGGCATCGAGTTTCATGCTTCGAATAATCTTCTGATATTTAAAAAATTAGCATTCAATTATTCGAAATATTGCCGAAATTAGCAACATCTTTGAAAGCACATTCGATTGAAAAATCGCTATGCTACGGCATCTTTTCAACATTCAGGACTGAAGGAGGATCAAATGCTGATAGGTGTCCCGAAGGAAATCAAGAATCACGAATACCGGGTCGGCATGACCCCGACCAGCGTTCAGGAAGCGGTCGCCCACGGCCATTCCGTGGTCGTCGAAACCAACGCCGGCGCCGGCATCGGCTCCACCGACGACGACTACATCGCCGCCGGCGCCCGCATCGCCGGAACGGCCGCCGACGTCTTCGCCGAGGCGGAAATGATCGTCAAGGTCAAGGAGCCCCAGGCCGTGGAGCGCAAGATGCTGCGCGAAGGCCAGATCCTGTTCACCTATCTGCACCTGGCCCCCGATCTGGAACAGACCAAGGACCTGGTCGACAGCGGCGCCACCTGCATCGCCTATGAAACCGTGCTCGACCAGAACGGCGGCCTGCCGCTGCTGGCCCCCATGAGCCAGGTCGCCGGACGCATGTCCATCCAGGCCGGCGCCCATTGCCTCGAGCGCGCCCAGGGCGGCAAGGGCATCCTGCTCGGTGGCGTCCCCGGCGTCGCACCGGCCAACGTGGTCGTCATCGGCGGCGGCGTGGTCGGCGAGAACGCCATCTACATGGCGCTGGGCATGGCCGCCCACGTCACCGTTCTCGACCGCAACGTCGACGCCCTGCGCAACCTGACCATGCGCTTCGGCTCGGCCCTGACCACGGTCTATTCCACCCAGGCCGCCCTCGAACAGTACGTGCTCGACGCCGACCTGGTCATCGGCGGCGTCCTCGTCAAGGGCGCGGAAGCCCCGAAACTGGTCACCGCCGACATGGTCAAGGCGATGACCCCCGGCTCCGTCCTCTGCGACGTCGCCATCGACCAGGGCGGCTGCTTCGAGACCTCGAAAGCGACCACCCACGCCGAGCCCACCTACATCGTCGACGACGTGGTCCACTACTGCGTCGCCAACATGCCGGGCGCCGTTCCGCGCACCTCCACCTACGCGCTGAACAACGTCACCCTGCCCTACACCCTGGCGCTGGCCGACATGGGCTACAAGCAGGCCCTCAAGGACAACCCGCTGTTCATGGAAGGTCTCAACGTCCACGCCGGACGGGTGACCTACAAAGCGGTTGCAGACGACCTCGGTTACGAGTATCAACCTGCTCTGGAGGCCCTTGCCAGCTAACATCAGGAGACACGCAGATGACCCACGCACCGAACTCGCTCGCCGCCCGGGATTTGGCCTATTCGGTCCATCCCTACACCAATCTGGCAGTACATGAAGAGCGGGGACCGTTCGTCATTACCCGGGGCGAGGGCATCTACGTCTACGACGACCAGGACAACCAGTACATCGAAGGCCTCGCCGGCCTTTGGTGTACCGGCCTGGGCTTCAACGAGAAACGGCTGATCGACGCCGCCGCCCGGCAGTTCGAACAACTGCCGTTCTCCCATTCCTTCGCCCATCGGGCGACCATTCCGGTGATCGAGCTTTCGGAAAAACTGATCGACATCGCGCCGGGCGACATCGCCAAGGTCTACCTGGTCAATTCCGGCTCCGAGGCCGTCGACACGGCGATCAAAATGGTCTGGTACTACCAGAACGCCATGGGCAAGCCGGAAAAGAAGAAGATCATCTCCCGCAAGCGGGCCTACCACGGCGTCACCGTCGCCGCCGGTTCGCTGACCGCCCTGCCCTACGCCCAGGACGGCTGGGACCTGCCCATCGACCGCTTCATTCATACCGACACCCCCTGCTACTACCGCTACGGCGAAGCGGGCGAGTCGGAAGAGGATTTCGCCACCCGTCTGGCGGAAAACCTGGACAAACAAATTCAGGCCGAGGGCCCGGACACCGTCGGCGGCTTCATCGCCGAGCCGGTGATGGGGGCCGGCGGCGTCATGACCCCGCCCAAGACCTACTTTGAAAAAATCCAGAAGGTCCTGAAAAAGCACGATGTTCTGCTGATCGCCGACGAGGTCATCTGCGGCTTCGGACGCACCGGCGAAATGTGGGGCAGCGACACTTACGGCATCCGGCCGGACCTGCTGACCTGCGCCAAGCAGTTGTCGTCCGCCTACCTGCCCATCGGCGCCGTGATGTTGACCGACAGGCTCTATCAGGCCTTCGTCGAGCAAAGCCGCAAGCTGGGCATTTTCGGCACCGGCAACACCTACGGCGGCCACCCGGTCGCCGCCGCCGTCGCCCTGGAAACCCTGAAGATCTACGAGGACGACGATATCATCGGCCACGTCAAAACCGTCTCCGCCCGCTTCCAGGAGCGGCTGAAGGAAATGGGCCGTCATCCGCTGGTCGGCGAGGCCCGTGGCGTCGGCCTGCTCGGCGGGCTAGAAATCGTCGCCGACAAGGAAACCCGCGAGCAGTTCCCCGTCGCCAACAAGACGGCCCCGCTGGTGGCCGAGAAAATTCTCGGCGAAAAGCTGGTCGTGCGCCCGCTGCCCGGCGACGGCATCGGCATTTGCCCGCCGCTGGTGGTCACGGAAACGGAAATCGACGATATCTTCGACCGTATCGGACGCGGCCTCGACGCCGCCCAGGACGCCATCGCCGGCTCCTGACGCGCCTCCCCTTTAGACGCCTTCCGATCCGCCGCGCCCCCCCGGGCGCGGCGGAAACTGCTTTGCCAGCTCCGTCCTCATGATGTACAATCCCTCCGGACCTTCCCGGATAGGGGGATTTGGGAATCACGGTCTTCTCTTTTCTTTATTCTTCTGAGTCACATACGGGGTGGGAGCGTCTCAATGATCAAACAATCAACCATCAGTCATATCCCGGCGCTGACCGGTCTCTTCGCTTTGCTTGCCGGCGTCACAACCGCGACTCCGGCCCGGGCGGAGATGCAACTCAGCGCCACCGCCGCCGCCGAGGCCCCGAGAGTGGACGGCGACGCCAGCGACTGGAGCGCCGTTGACGGCCTCACCGTTCCCCTCGAGGGGAAGGGCAACGTCGCTTCCGTCGAGTTGAAAGCGGCCATTCACGGCGACAGCATTTATATCCTCGCGGTCTGGGACGACAAGACCAAGAGCGATCTGCACAAACCCTACAAATGGGACGAGGCCCTGTTCGCTTACGGCCGGACCAAGCAGCTCGAGGACCGCTTCGCCATTCAATTCGCCATGGAAGGCGACTTTTCCCACGACAAGACCGACGGCAGCACCTTCAAGGCCGACGTCTGGCACTGGAAGGCCTCCCGCTCCAACCCGGTCGGGCTCGCCCACGACAAATGGCTGATCGCCGGTTCCGAACCCATGGAACGCTCGAAAAAAGTGAAAGGCGCCGACGGCAAGACGGCCTATATCCGCCGCATCGGCGACGCCGGGGACAAGCTCTATTCCTCCGTCACCTACGACGTCAAGGACAAGGACATCATGCCCCGATACAAGGTGACCGAGGCTCCCCGGGGCAGCATCGCCGACATCCAGGCCAAGGGCGTCTGGGCCGACGGGCGCTGGACCCTGGAAATGACCCGCAAGCTCGACACCGGCAACGCCGACGATGCGGTCATTCCCGCCAGTGGCTCCATCCAGATCGCCGTCGCCGCTTTCAACGACGTGGACGGCAAGAACCACAGCGTTTCCCAGGTCATCACCCTGAACACCGGCGGGTAAGCGGGCATGGCCGATGTTTCCGTCGCCGCTTCCGGCAAAACCCGGTTGTCGAGGGCCGCTCTCGTTACCGTGATCCTGCTCGCCGCCTTTCTTCTGGTCGTCAGCGCCATGCTGTACACAACGTTGTCCCAGATCGAGAGCACCGCCAGCCAAACAGCCAACGACATCCCGATCACCGGCACGCAGCAGAAACTGTCGCTTCACGGCATCCGTCTGAGCCGCCTGACCGACGACATCATGCGCGCCGAAGGGGAGAAGGCGAGACGGGAGATTCTCGCCAACGCCGAGTCCCTGGCCGAGGAAATGGCCGCCCTTGACCAAGGGGAGAATGTCGAAAACATTCACGGCGCGCTGGCGATCATACGGGATGTTTCCACCATCGGCGCCAAACGGGACACCCTTAAGGCGGAAATCGGCAAGCGGCTGATCCAGGCCGACAACATCGTCAAATCCCTGACCGCCGTTCTCGGCGCCGCCGTCGACGACTCCCGGTTTCAAATCGAAGATCTGGCGGAAACACTAGGGGACGGTGACACGGACGCGGAATCCGTCGGCGAGGAAATCAGCGGCATTTTCGCCATCAACATGGCCGGCAGCAGCCTGCTGACCACCTTGCGGACCATGAACGATTTTCTCAAGATCGCCGGCAAAGCGAAAGCCGGCGCCGAGGTCTCGGCCCTGGAAAGCAAGTTCGGCGCCCTCGGCAAACGCGCCGCCGCATTGACCGACCGGATGCCCTATACGGGAGATTTCCAGTTCCTGCAGTCGGATATAGAAACCTACAGGAAACTTGTCGACGTTTTCGCCTTGGCGAAAAATATCCTCGCCAACCGGGACGAAGCCAACGCCATGGCCCTTCGCGCCGAAAGAAACCTGTCGGAACTGACCGAACGGCTGTCCGTGCAGGCGGCGGCGTCCATGCAGCAAAGCGCCAACGGGGCGGAGAAAATGGCCGAGACCGTTCATTTCGTCATCCTCACGGTTTTTGCCGCTTTTGCCGGGTCGATTCTTTGCCTGGTGATCGTCGGCGCCCTCGCCGGGCGTCTCGTTCTCATCCCCTTGCTCGACATTAACAAGGCGCTCAGCGCCCTGGGCCAAGGGAACGCCGGGGTCAGCATTCGTCCGTTCCATCTTCAGGAACTGGACGATATCCGGGCGGCGGTCCGGAAATTCCAGGAAAGCCAGAAAGAAGTCCAACTCCTGGAAGCCCGGCAGGCAGAGGCCGACAGGCAGGCGGAAGAGGAACAAACCGCGCTGATGAATAAAATCGCCGACGATTTCGAGGTCACCGTCGGCACCGTCACAAGGCATGTTTCCTCCGTCTCGGCGCAACTGCAGACCTCGGCGGAGAAAGTCGCCAGCAACGCCAACCGCACCAACAGCCAATCGACAAGCATGTCTTCCGCCGCCGAGCAGGCGTCCCACAATGTCCAGAGCGTGGCTCTGGCCGCCGACCAGTTGGCCGGCTCTATTTCGGAAGTCAGCGAGCAGGTCGCCAAAACCTCGAAAATCGCCGGCCAGGCGGCGGCCGATGCGAATCACACGGACCGGCAAATTCAAAAACTGGCGGAGGCCGCCGACAAGGTTGGCGAGGTGGTCAACATGATCACCGAAATCGCGGAACAGACCAACCTGCTGGCCCTGAACGCGACCATCGAGGCGGCCCGGGCCGGCGATGTGGGCAAGGGCTTCGCCGTGGTTGCCTCGGAGGTGAAGAATCTGGCCAACCAAACCGCCAACGCGACGGAAAACATCGGCCAGCAAATCGCCGACATTCAGGACGCCACCCGGGATTCCGTCGAGGCCATTCAAGGCATCGCCAAGACCATCGGCGAAATCAATCAAATCGCCTTCAACGCCGCCGCCGCCGTCGAACAACAAGGGACGGCGACAAGCGAAATCGCCCGGAACGTGGAACAGGCGGCCACCGGCACCCAGGAGGTTTCAACCAATATCCATCAAGTCACCGCGGCGGCCGATGAAACGGGGAAATCCGCCGACGAAATCCTGCAGGCCTCGGGAACCCTGACCCGGCAATCGGAAAAACTGCAAACCGAAGTGGAGAAATTCCTCCAGATGGTTCGAGGATAACCCCCGTCAAAGTGGGCTTGTAAGCGCACCCTCCGGCGATTACATTAGGCTCATGATCCGCGCTCCAGGCAAGGCCAGGCCCGTCCCGAATGAAACACAGGACAAACAAGGATTCGACGAGGATTTTCATCGTCAATACCGACACGCCTCACCGTGCCGAGGTGCACCGGCTTCTTGATTCCCTCTTTACCGTCAGCGTCTATGGGGACAACAACGCCGCCTTCGACGCCATGCTGGAGGAAAAGCCCGACCTGGTCTTCATCGACGAAAAACTGGTCGAGGACGGGCGCGGTTGCCTGTTCGACAAACGCAATCACCCCTACCTGATGGATGTTCCGTTCATCGTTTCCGGACCGCCGGGGAGCGAGCGCTTCGTCACCGGCAAGGGCTCGAAAGTCGATACCTTCCTGCTCAGGCCGTTTTCAAAAAGCAGCCTCCTGCTCCGGGTTTCCGATACCCTGGGCAAATCCGTGGAAAGACACTGGCTGAACCTCCCCGAAAATCACAAAACCACCCTGCAGAGCTCCCTGGAGGAGTTTCAGAGCGTCTCGAAGGCCATCGAACGGAAACAGCCCCTGGACATGAAGTCTTCGACGGAAAGCTGCAAGCCTCTCGCCGAGTCGGTCAGCAATCAGAACTTCCAGGGCATTCTCGACAACGTGCGCGGGCATCACAACTACACCTATGTCCATTCCCTCAGGGTCGCCACCTATCTGTCCGTTTTCGGCCACGCCATCGGCATTCGCGGCGACGAACTGCTGACCATGGCCACCGGCGGGCTGCTGCACGACGTCGGCAAGCTGATCACCCCGCAGGAAGTTCTCAACAAGGCTTCGAAACTGGACGAGGATGAATGGCAGTGCATGAAAAAGCACGTCGAACATTCTTCCGGAGTGTATGACCGGACGCCGGACATCACCCAGGGCATCCGCATCATCGGCGAGCAGCATCATGAAAAGCTGGACGGCAGCGGTTACCCGCTCGGGCTGAAAGCCTCGCAATTGAACGAACTGGCCCGGATGTCGGCGATCGTCGACATCTTCGGCGCCCTGACCGACGAGCGCTCCTACAAGGCCGCCTACCCACCGGAAATGGCCTTCGGCATCCTGGAGGAAATGACCAATCAGTTGGATCAGAGGCTGGTCGGCATTTTCCGTGAGGTCCTGGAGGGCCACGGGACCTTCGACAAACCGGCTCAATAATGAGGCGGCGGCGGTTCGCTTGCCGAGGCTTCCACGGCGGCGTCCCGCATGGTCTCGATCTTCTCTTCAAGCTCCTGGATGCGCCGCCTCATGCGCTCTATCACCTGCCATTGCTTGGCCAGTTCGTCGCTCAGGTCGCCGACCAGGACCTCATGATGGGCGAAGGCGGTTTCCAGCCTGTCCATGCGGTCCTGTAGCTGCTGGCTCATATGGCGGGCCCTGTCCTGGGGTGTTTGCGCGAGGCGGAAAACGGGGTCACCGCGACCCGTTCCGCCGTCCCGTCACCTTGGACGCCAATTTCCTCGTCGTCAAGATAGCAGGCCGGGTCCTCGGCCCAGGCATCGCCGGTGATCCGTTCTGCGCGGACGCGGGTGTTGCCGCCGCAGATATCGACATGGCGGCAGGCCTTGCAGCGCCCCTTGAGGGGCCTGGGACGGCTTTTCAGGCCCGCCATCAGGGGATCGGAGGTATCGGCCCAGATTTCCGAGAAAGGCCTTTCCTTGACGTTGCCGAGGTTATAGTGCCACCACATGGTGTCGGGATGAACCTCGCCGACGTTGTCGATATTGGCCACGTTGACGCCGGACGCGTTGCCGCCCCACTGCACCAGCTTGCCCCGCATGTGGGCGGCATGATCGGGGAAATGACGTTCCATCCATTTCAGCAGGTAGACCCCGTCGGCGTCGTTGTTGCCGGTGACGAATTCCTTCTCGCGGCCGTTTTCGATCCCTTCCAGGCAACGCCGGAACAGGCTGTCCATGGCCTTGCGGGTCATCTGGAAAAAGGCGTCGTCCTTGCGGTTGTGATTGCCCCGCCCGGCATAGTTCAGGTGCGAGAAGTAAAACCGGTCGATGCCCTCCTGGTCGAGCAGGTCGAGGATGGGGTCCAGTTCATGGGCGTTGTCCTGGGTCATGGTGAAGCGCAGGCCCACCTTCAGGCCCCGGTCCCGGCACAGGCGAATGCCGTGCATGGATTTCTCGAAGGCCCCCTCCAGGCGGCGAAATTTGTCATGGGTCTCGCGCAGGCCGTCGATGCTGACGCCGACGTAATCGTACCCGATATCGGCGATTTCATCGATCATGCTTTCGTCGATCAGGGTGCCGTTGGTGGACAGCCCGGCGTAAAAGCCCAATTCCTTGGCGCGCCGGGAGATGTCGAAAAAGTCCGGCCGCAGCAAGGGTTCGCCGCCGGACAAGATCAGCGCCGGGACGCGGAATCCCTTAAGGTCGTCCATCACCTGGAAC
Source organism: uncultured Thalassospiraceae bacterium (assembly GCA_964344645.1). GTDB lineage: Bacteria > Pseudomonadota > Alphaproteobacteria > Rhodospirillales > JABHCV01 > JACNJU01. The sequence goes on along the minus strand of CAYFOJ010000005.1, from coordinate 120,019 downwards.
ACCTGCTCGCGGCTCAGTTCGCCGGGAAAGTCCTTGTCGGCGGAGATGGCGTAGCAATGCTTGCAGGTCAGGTTGCAGCGGCGGATCAGATTCCAGATCACCACCGGGCCGGGCGGGTCGCGCCTCGGTCCCACCGGGGTCGGGTTATTCAATTCTCTGAGAAAGTTGGTCAATCGAAACATCTGTCAGGCCACCAGCCGCAGCCCGGTCTTCTTGAGAATCCGGGTCGAAAAAAGGATCAGATGGGAACGGGCGTCCGCGCCCAGCATGTCGGCGATGCGGGCGGTCTGTTCGCGGACGCTGTCCCGGTCCCGGCCATGCACCATGCAGAACAGGTTATAGGGCCAGTCGGGCAAATGGCGCGGGCGGTGATAGCAATGGGAGACAAAATCCAGCGCCCCGATCCGTTGCCCCAGTTCCCGCACCCGTTCGTCCGGCACATCCCAGACGGTCATGCCGTTGCCCCGATAGCCCAGGGCGTAATGGTTGGGGACCACGCCGATGCGGCGGATGACGCCGTCGGCGAGCATCTTTTCCATGCGCTCGATCACCTGCCCGGGGGAGCAACCGACGGCCTCGGCCACGTCGTCGTAAGGGCGCAGGGTGAGAGGCAGCCCCCCCTGTGTCGCCATGACGATTTTCCGGTCCAGTTCGTCCATGGGATCAGGCCTCGAACCTGAGGCCGATGAAGAATTCCTCCTGCTTCGGCATGTCGTAGACCGCGAGCCCCGTCGCCGCCTCGATGGCGGACAGGGTTTCCGCCACCCCTTCCGGCGTTTCGGTGGCGACCACGAACCACATGTTGAGGTGATGGTCGCGGGCGTAATTATGGGCCACCTGCGGGAAGCCGTTGACGATTTCCGCCACCTGCTCGAAGGTCTCGTCCGGGGCGTGCAGGGCCGCCAGGGTCAGGCCGCCGCCCATCTTTTCGGCATGATACATGGGACCGAAGCGGCTGAGGACGCCCTGTTCGAGAAGTCTTTCGACCCGGCCCAAGGCCTCTTCCGCGCCGATTCCCAGGTCCCGGGCCATTTCCTCGTAAGGTTCGTCGGTCAGGGGAAAACCGCCCTGATAGCCGTTGATGATCGCCCGGTCCGTATCGTCCAGGGTGACGGTTTCGGCGGACTTCATGCCACCGAGTCCAGGCGTTCCGGCGAGCGGCCATAGCGGGCGCCGCGCTGCTTGAAGCGCCGGGTGCTGAACAGCACGTCCCGCGCCGCCGCCGCCGCGCCGCAGGTCCTGGCCAGTTCCTCCACCTGTTCCAGCACCGCCGCCCGTTCCCGGCCATGGACCATGCAGAACAGGTTGTAGGGCCAGTCGGGCAGTCGCCGGGGGCGTTGGTAGCAGAGCGTGACGAAATCAAAGCCGCCGAAGCAGCGCCCCACTTCGTCCACCCGGGCGTCGTCGATGTCCCACACCGTCATGGCGTTGGCACGGTAACCCAGTTCATGATGGCGGACGATGAGGCCGAAACGCTTGATGCGCCCGTCCTCCTGCATGTTCCGCAACAACTCGATGACCTCGCCATCGCCGAGACCGATCCTTTCACCGAGGGCGGCATAGGGCCGGGCCACCAACGGCAAGCCGTCGGACAGGGCGCCGATCAATCGTGTTTCCCGTTCTATCAGGTCCATCGCAGGTCAAATCCCAAATCAAGATGGTAATCCTTGACCATCGGCAGGTTCAGCACCTTGATCCCGGTCATGTTTTCGATTCGCTGTAAAACCGTTTCGACCCCGGCCTGGTCCGCCGCCGCGACCACGAACCACAGGTTCAATCTGTGCTCGCGCTCGTAGTTGTGGTTGACCTCGTCGAAATCGCTGACCAGCCGGGCCACCTCCTCCAGACGTTCCGGCTCCACGGCCATGGCGGCCAGGGTGGAATGGCCGACCGTATTGGGCGTGAACACGGCGCCGACCCGGCTGACCGTGCCATTGTCTTGCAACACCTTGAGAGCCTCGATCACCGTCTCCTCGTCGACGCCCAGTTTTTCGGCCATGGCCGCATAGGGACGTTCGACCAGCGGCAGGTCGCGCTGGAAGTGGTCGATCATACCCTTTTGCAGCTCATCCATGACGGCCTAGAGTCCGGTCTTATGGGCACGGGCGGTGAAGAAGATGCCGCTCGGCTTGAGGGCCGGCAGGGTCTCAAGCTTTTCCCCGCTCGCCGTGTCGTAGACCTGCAACTCGTCCAGGTCGCGCACGGACATCCACACGTGTTCCCCCCGTGGGGTGAATTCCATGTGCAGCACCCCCTTGCCCGGTTTCAGGGTGTTGACCAGCTTCAGGCTTTCCGTGTCGATGACCTGAATGGTGTCGTTGTCGGGAACCGAAAAGTTGACCCAGACCTGACGCCCGTCGGGCCGGGCCATGACGAACACCGGCTGTCCGTGAACGGGAATGGAGGCCACCTGCTGCCAGGTGGTCATATCGACGACCAGCACCGCATGCAGGCCGACGGCGGGGACGAAGGCGTGATTGCCGGCCACGGCCCAGCCTTCCAAATGGGGCATCTTATAGACGGGAAGCTTTTTCTCGCCGCGTCCGTGGTCGCCGAGAATCCGCTCGACCCCCCGCTCGGGATGCCACAGGTCGAGCTTGGCCATGCCGTCCTCGCCGAACAGCCCGGCGATGTACGTGCGCCCGTCGGGGGTGATCAGGCCGTCATAGGGCTGCGAGCCGATGTCGGTGAATTTCGTCACCTCAGGATTGTCCCGGTCACTCATGTCGACGATCCAGATTTCATCGGCGTCGTAAAGGGCGAAGACGAAACGCATGCCCGGCGCATCGACCAGGCCGATCACCTTCGAATCCGTCGGCAGATCGACGACCATCTCCAGGCTTTCGGCGTCGAATATCCGCACCCCGCCCGGGGCATAGTTGGAAACGGCGACCAGGCTTCCGTCCTGGGAAATGGCCCCGCCGATGGCGTTGCCCGCCTGCAGCACCCGGCCGACCACTTCCGCCTTCAGCATATCGACCTTGGTCAGCCCCCCATCCCGGCCGAAGACATAGGCGTAACGCTCGTCGCGGGAGTACACCGCCGAGGCGTGGGACAGATCGCCCAGGCCCTCGACGCGGGCGAGGCGGCTGCGCTCCGTGGTCTCGACGATGAGGACCGAACCGTCGGCCCGCTCGATCACCAGACCCAGATCGCCGGTGCCGCGAAGCGGCACCGAGCAGGCGGCGAGGACCAACACCCCCGCGAGCACCGCGAAGCGGTGGAAGAACGCTATTTTTGCCATTTGTTTTCCTTTATCGCCCGGACCAGCCAGCGCGCCTCCTCTTCCGTCAGCAACGCCTTCCAGGGCGGCATGGGGGTTCCCGGCAGGCCTTCCATGATGACCTCCGTCAGATCGTCGTCGCTGCGCCCGGCCAGCGCCTCGGGCAGCAGGGGCGATCCGAGGCCGCCGCTGCGGGTCAATCCGTGGCACGAGCCGCAGTCGTGCTTGAGGAAATAGAGAAGCTCCGCCTGGCGCTCGACGCCGACGGCCGCGGCCGCCGGGGCGGTCACGGCGAACAGGACCAGAATTGCCGTCAGGGTATTTCTTGAACGTACCATGGCCCCTTCATGCCAATTTTCACCCCCCCAGCGCATTGACATTTGTCAATGTTGGCGAAAACAAAGCCTGTACAATTGCCCGCCATGCCGATGCACGATAGAACTCAGGTCTTCATAGTATGGATAAGACAAGATCATGAACGAACCCACCGTCCTTGCCCTGGGGGGGGATTCCGCCCCGCAAATCGCCCGCCGGTACCTGCTCGCCATGCGGCCGAAGTTCTTTACCGCCTCGATCCTGCCCATGCTGATCGGCACCGCCTGGGGCTGGACCCAAGCGGACGGTTTCGACGCCGTCGCCTTCGTTCTCGGCTTGGCGGCGACGGTCTTCGTCCATGCCTCGGCCAATGTGCTGAACGACGTCTTCGACGGGCTGAACGGCAACGACAACCTCAACGAAGGACGGATTTATCCCTACACGGGCGGCTCCCGGTTCATCCAAAACGGGGTCATCGACATCCCGCAGATGGCCAAATGGGGCGTCTTGCTGCTGGCCCTGGGCGTCGCCTGCGGACTGGCCCTTAGCCTGCACAGCGGCGCCGGGGTCATCTGGTTCGGGGTCGCCGGGGTCGCCCTCGGCGTCCTCTACTCGGCCCCGCCCCTGCATTTGAGCGCCCGTGGGTTGGGCGAACTGGCCGTCGGGGTGGCCTTTGGAACCCTGCCCGTGGCCGGCGCCGCCTGGCTGCAGAGCGGGACCCTGGATGGCGGCGCCCTGGTCCTGTCCATCCCCGTCGCCATGTGGGTCACCGCCATCCTGCTGATCAACGAGGTTCCAGACGCCACCGCCGACGCCGCCGTCAACCGCCGCACCCTGGTGGTCCGCTTCGGCGATGCCGCCGCCCGGCATATCTATATCGGCCTGCACGCCGTCGCTTTCCTTTCCCTCGCATATGCCTCCTGGACGGGTCTGCTGCCCCTGTGGGGGGCCGCCTTCCCGGCCCTGATGCTGTTGGGCGGCGTCAAGGCGGCGGGCGGCATTGTCGCCAAGGGCGAAGCCTTGCGGAAGGGCATCGAAATGACCCTCGGCCTGCACATGCTGGGCAGCCTGTGGATCCTCGGCCTGATCGTCGCCCGGGGCTTCGGGTGGTAGGGCTTGCGGGTCTCCGTTCACCGGCGCATTGAAGGCTTCAGCGCCACGGAGCTGTTCGCCGTCGCCGAGGACGTGGAATCCTATCCGGAATTCCTGCCGTTTTGCATCGCCGCCCGGATTCTCGAACGCCATGGGCCCGATTGGGTAGTCGACAACGTCTTCGGCGTGGGGCCGTTCCGCACCCGCTTCACGACCCATGCCCATTTCCGGCCGCCGGAGCATATTCACATCACCAGCACCGATCCACAGTTCGAGACCCTGTCCATCAACTGGGCCTTCAAGGACGATGGGTCCGGGGGCTGCGGCGTCACCTTCGAGATGACCCAGATCTTCAAATCAAAAATGAGGGAACGGCTCGTCGAAGCCGCTTCCGGCGACATCGAACAGGTCCTGATCGACCGTTTCGAGGCCCGCGCCCGGCGGGTTTTCAAGCGTTAATCGTCGTCCTGCAGGGACAGGAACGCCAGGATGGCGTCGACTTCTTCCTGGGTGCGCTGGACGATCAGCTTGTCGTTGTCCCGGTGGTCGCGGACCTTGGCGCGAAAATCCTGCATCTGCTTGATCAGGTAGTCGGTGTGTTGGCCCGCCAGCAGCACGGCCCGCACCGTCCCCTCGCCCCTGTCCCCATGGCAACGAGCGCAGAATTCGCCATAGACGGACGCACCCAGTTCCGCGTCACCGCCGCCATAGCGCGGGACGTTGAGGACCTGCTTGGCCTGATTGAGCCGTGTCAGGCCGTCGATCACCCCTTCCACCTCCGGCAGTTTGGTGGCCAGTTTCAGGCTCTCGATATAGGCGGAGACGGCCTCGACGTCTTCTTCCGGCAGTTCCCGTTCGTTGGCGTAGGGGATCATCGGAATGTTTTCCCTGACCCGGGTCTTGAAGCGGTCCAGTTGCCGGATCAGGTAGTCGATATCCATCCCCGCCAGCCGCGGGTAGACCCCGCCGCCGCCGCCTTGCCCGAAGGGGCCGTGACAGGGCGCGCAGGTGTCGTAGATTTCCTCGCCCAGTTCCAGGTCGTATTCCTCGTCGGCCAGGGAGACGGACGGCGCCAGCGCAATCAGCGCGGCGGCACACCAGGATCGAAACCTCACGGCAGGTCCCCCCGGCGGAAAACGGCGAATCCGGCCACCGCCGAGACAGCCCCGAACAGGGCCGGATAGACGAAGCCGTAAACGAGGAAGCCGACACGGCCGAAGGCGTCGAGGATGACATGGGCCGCCGGTCCCATCAGCACCAGTTCCGGATCGAACACGATCATGGAGGCGGAACGGAACGCCTGCATGGGGTTGATCAGGGAGATCATCACCACCAGTTGGTGGGGCATCTGCTCGGCGACCATGGCCCCGAGAAGGATCAAATCCAGAAACAGCAGTAAGATCAGCCAAATGGTGAAGGCGACGCCCTGGGCCACGTCGGGGGAACGGGCGAGGCTGGAAATCAGCATGCCGACGCCGAGGAAACACCAGGCGAGAGAGAGCAACATGCCGGCGCTGAAGAGAAACTCCGACCACGGCACGGCGAAGCCCCGGGCCAGGGCCCAGAGCACGGCGACCACCATGGCCCCGAGCACGGGCAGGTAGACAATGACGAAACGCCCGAGAATCTTTCCCCAGTACCAGGACCCGAGGGATACGGGCAGGGACAGCAGGTATTCGAAGACGCCCGCCTCCCGGTCGCCGGCCACGGACCTAACGGTGGTAATGAGGATGAAGATGGGCAGGATGGCCATGCTGATCTGAATGTAGGTGGTCAGGGTGCGGGACAGGCCGGTAAAGCCCATGACCCGGGATTCCGTCAGCCCCGACCCCAGCAAAAGCACCATCACCGCGCCGAACACCAGGGCGTAGACGAGGAACCAGTTGGCCCGGATGGATTCGGCCATGTCGAGCCTTGCCGTCAGCGTCAGATGATTCATGGTCAGGCGTCCTCCCCGGGAACGACACAGATGTGATTGGGCGCCTGGCCCAGAATGCTGTTGGTCATGGCGACGAAATCGACGGCGTCCGGCCGGGCGGCCATGGTGGCGCTAAAGCCGTAATTCATGGGCGTCATCTCACCCTTGAAATAAACGGCGTCCCGCGCCTTCAGCCAGGAGACCTCGGCGCGGCGGCTGGCGACATCGGCGATCCAGATTTCCGTCTCCTCACGGCCCGCCCAGGGCTTGCCGTTGAGCCAATTGATGGCGCAGCCGATATCGTCGAACTTATACAGCCTGCGTTTTTCGCCACCCCTAACCTGGGCGGTGAAATGGGCGTCGCTGATCATCATGTTGCAAAGGGCGCAGGTATCCCGGTCCCAGTGGACCGTTTCCGGGCCCGTCTTCTCTCCTCCGAAGCAGCCCGCGAGGGGCAGGACGGCGGCCCCTGAAAGCAGGGTCAGGGCGCGCCTGCGGGTCAGGTGCCTACACATCGTCGCCCTCCTTCAGTTCAAGACCGCGGACGAGCCCGGCGTAGCGGGAGACGACACCGAGGAAGCGCAACCGGTCGGGACCGGCGACGGGGCCGGACCAGGACAGTCCGCCGCCCTCGTCGCTGAAGCCCCATTCGGCGAGGGCCTTGCCGAAGGCCGGTTCGGGGCGGGCCAGTGTGATCCGGCAGAACTGAACGGCGCCGGGATCGACCCGGTCGGCGACGTGATCGTCGAGGACCACCCGCCCCCGGTCCAACTCGACCACCCGGTTGACCAGGGACGCCACCTCGTCGAGACGGTGGCTCGACATCAGCATCACCGTTTCAGGCGGGCATTCCGACAGCAGGCGGAAGAAGACCTGACGGGATTCCGGGTCCAGGTTGGCCGCCGGCTCGTCCATCACCAGGATATCCGCCGGACGGCCGAGGGCGATACCGATCAGCAGTTTCTGCTTTTGACCGCCGGACAGCTTGACGAACGGCTGGCGGTTGACGGCGGCCACGTCCAGTCCCAGTTCGACGGCGATGGTCTCCATGCCGTCGCGGGGGGCGCCGCACACATTGGCGGCAAACCCGATCAACTCGCCGACGGGGATTTTCAAGGGCGGCGGCAACTGCGGAACGAAGCCGATGCGCCCCAACACCTGGGCCCGGTTGCGGCGGGGATCGTGGCCGGAAACGGAGACCCGGCCCTCGCAGGTGTATTCCCCCAGCAGACAGCGGATCAGCGTCGTCTTGCCGGCCCCGTTGGAGCCGACCAGGGCGACCCGGTCGCCGCCCTTGAAGGACAGGTCGACGCCGTCGAGCACGGGCCTGCGCCGGAAGGTCTTGGATACCGCCTGGAAATCTATCATGCCGCCATCCTACTACAGTTTGTTCAAGCCCTTGATGTCGAAAGTCAAGGACTGGGTGGGACAGATATCGACACACAAGCCGCAGCGGGTGCAGTCGGGGCCGAGCGCCACCTCCACCTTCTTGGCGTAGCCCTTCTTGGTCACCTCCAAGGCGTGGGGCACCAGGCAGACGGACCGGCACTCGCCCTCGTGCAGGCAGTTCTCCAGATTGTACTTCACGTGGGTCGGCGAGGTAATGCCGACGACGCCGTAGGTGAGGCCGATGGGACACATGTAACGGCACCAGGCGCGGCGGGAAATGAAGATTTCGAATAACAGCAGCAAGGCGACCCAGATCAGGGCGAAGCCGGGGCCGTAGATCAGGGCCCGGGACAGGATGCCCACCGGCGAGATGGCCTCGAACACCGTATAGCCGGTGACCAGGGCGAGGACGGCGAACACCACATAAAGCACGGTTCTCAAGCCCCGGTGCATGGGCATGTCGCGGACCAACTTGGCCGCCGCCAGGCGCAGGTGCAGCTTCTCGCCCCATTCCGACAGCAGATGGTATGGGCAAACCCAGGAACAGAAGGCCCGGCCGCCGAGCAGCCACCACAGGATCAGCACCGTCACCGTGCCGATCACCAGGTTGATGAGGATTTCCTTGTAGGCCAGCATCACCTGCAGGGCGGCGTTCAAATCCGCCATGTGGAAACCGAACACCCGGGAAGCGGAGAGCGAACCTTCGATCAATTGCACGTCCAGGCCGAAGGACAGGATGAACAGGCCGTTGACGATGATGATAGAGGCCCAGCGCCGGTTGCGCCACTTGTGGCCCCGGTCCTTGCCCTGTTCGGCACGGATGGCCTCCACCCTGGCTTTCTTGCCCTTGATGTCCCGTTTCGTCTCGTGAATGACGCGGGCTTCCTCGGAATAGGCGGAATCGTCGGGCTTGCGGGCCGGTTGCCGGCCGAGCATTTCCAACATGGAAGAGAGCAGGCTCATCTATACATCCTCCGCGCTCTTGCCGATGTCGATGACGATGGCCGGCGGATCGAGGGGACAGATCATCTCGCACATGCCGCAGCCGACGCACTTGTCGAAAACAATCGGAGTGCCGCTGATGTTATCCGGGTCGAACGTGTTGCGCTCGATGGTGATGGCCCCCTCGACGGGGCATTCACGCACGCACAGGTCACACAGTTCCAGGTCGTAGGGATGGTCGGCGATGGGGATCGGCGTCCAGCGGTCGACCTCCATATAGCGGTGCAGGCCGGGGAAGTCGTCGCCCCGGGCGGTTCCCTTGAACCCCTGGCCGAGGCGCGCCAGGCAGGCGCCGGGGCGGGACAGGCGGGCGAACCCCATGCGCACCTGTTCCTTGGTATCGACGGAATGGGACAGCGCCCCGGTGGGACAGGAGAGCACGCACTGCACAGCGTCGCAGGAAAAATCGCAGGCCTGGGCGCGGGCGTCGATATAGGGAACGCCGACGCCGAAACCCTCGTCCAGGTCCCCCAGCTTGATGGCCTCGACCGGACAGACCTGGACGCACTGACCGCATTTGATGCAGGCGGCGAGGAATTCCTTTTCCTCGATGGCGCCGGGGGGGCGCAGGCGGGCCATCCACTGCTTGACCACGGGGAAAAAGCCCAGCATGGCCGCGCCCAGCAGGCCGATGCCGGCGCCGATGGAGCGCAGGACACGGCGGCGCTCCCGTAACTGGCGCACGGTGACCTTGCGTTTCGGTTTTGCTGTTGCGGAATCCGTGGTCATGGCGTCTCGGCTACCGGTCGTGCTTCTTCATGTACTTGGGAACCCGCGTTGATAACCCAAATGGATCGTATTTGAAACCGCCACTCTCTTCCGTCTGTTCCGGTTCCGTCAGCCGGACATCCGGCGACATTTTCGGGCGGGCATCGCTGAGCAGCTGGATCGGTTCGGTGAAGGGGGCCAGGCGTTCCATGAAATCAAGCACGGAGAGAATGGCCGAACCCTTGAAGAATGCCGCCGGCGGCACGTCCATCCACAGCCGGTCCGCATAAACCCGCATTTCATGGGGGCTGTCGCCGACTCCGTCCCCGTCCAGGTCGAAGCCCCGGTAGTCGTCCCAGTAGTTGCCGTCCCAGTCGTTGCGCTTGGCGCTGGCCCCGGCGTTGACCGAAACCTGGGCGAAATTATTTTCCAGCCGGTTGTCCTCGAGGATGTTGCCGGTCCAGTCGTTGTGAAACAGGATGCCGATGTTGTTGAAGGCGAGCCGGTTGGCGCGGATGCGGTTGGTGGTGTCCGGCTGAAAGGGCGAAACGTCGAGATAAAGCCCCGTCGCGCAATAGACGATGGTGTTGTTCTCGATGGTGACGTCGCTGCTTTCCTTCAGGCCGATGCCCATGCCCGTGGCGCCGATGCCGTGGGAAATGCGGTTGTCGCGCAGCACGATGCCGTCGCTGTACATGAGAAACGCGCCGACGGAATTGTCGCGGAACAGGTTGTCTTCGACCAGGTTGTACTGGGCATACATGAAATGCAGGCCGTACCGGCCGCCGGTGATGACGTTGCGGCGGATCTTGTTGTCGCCGGAATACCAGACCACCACGTCCCGGGAATTCCTGACCGTGTTGTCCTCGATCACGTTGTCGCGGCTATACCACAGGCGGATGCCGTCGCCGCGAACGCCGAGGTCGAAGGCTTTCGAACCGATCTCGTTGCGCCGGATGATGTTGTTGTTGGATTGCTGAACGTCGATCCCGAACAGGCTGTCCTCGATCACGTTGTCCTTGATGACGTTGTAGTTGCCTCGCACCTGGATGCCGGAATCCAGATCGTTGTGCTGGTCGCCTGAATTGCGCAGCACCAGCCCGCGCAGGGTCGCCCCGTCCGTATTCAGCCGGATGACGCTTCCCTCGCCGCCCGCATCCAGGGTGACGACGCCGCGCCCGTCCAGGGTCAGCGCCTTATCGATGACCAGATCACCGGCGTAGACCCCGGCTTCGGGGGCGATCACGTCTCCCGGCTTGGCCGCGTCGACGGCGGCCTGCAGGGACGGCAGGTCCCCGGCCTTCGCCGCCGACAGGGGGGCGGCGAGGGCGAGGAGACAGAATAGAAACCGGAGGACCATGGCGATGGCCTAGATTTCTTCCCCGGTTTCGCGGGCGTGCTTGCGGCGAATCAGGGCCGCCAGGACCAGGCACAGGGCCAGCCCCGCCAGCAGGCCGTAACCGTAATGGGGATAGGAGTAGGTGAAGAACTGCGCCACCTTGCCCTGACCCAGCACGGTCGGCATGAAGGGCTTCAGGGTGAAGGCCCCCATTTCATGCAGGCTGTGGCCGAACCACCACAGCCAGGCGGCGTAATCGGCGACGAACAGAACCGGCAGGGCCGCCGGGGCCAAGGGCAGCGCCCAGTACATGAAGCGGGTTTTCCATAGCCCCACCGCCAGCACGGCGAAGGCCGCCAGCAGGACCCCGTAGGCGATGTCCGTCGCCTTCATCATCAGGGTGACCCGCCGCTCGATGACGTCCATGTCGCGGAAGTAGCGCCCCAGGGCCTCCGTATAGCTTTCCTTGGCCGTTTCCACCCCGGACCAGGTCTCATAGTCCTCCGGCTCCAGGTCCATGGTCGTCACCACGTCATAGACGTAATTGGGCGACAGCAGGTGGACGCCCCCCTCGCCGTAGAGGGCCACGGTCATCCAGGCCCCGACGGCGATGCCGCCCGCCGCCATGACGGCGGCCCGCAAGCGCCGCCCGGGCAGCATGAAGACGACGATCATCAACCCCAATAGAGAGAAGCTGAAGGGAGAGAGAACCCGTTCCACCGGCCCTCCGGCGGCGATGGGATACATGCCGACGAAGTGGTTGATGGCATCCATCTCATGCTTGCAGTTGAGGGCCTCTTCCTCCGTGGTTTCATGGGACTCGATTTTCTTGCACCCGTTGAAAACGCCGTCCATGTGGAAATGAATGCGAATGCCGTCGGGGAAGGCAGCCGCGGGATACTGGGGCGCCTTCAGGGACACCCACCAGGTCGGCGAGACATAGGCGAGGGCCAGCATCACCAGGGCGGCGAAAGCCAGGCCGCGAACGACCCACATCCGCTTGCTACTGTTTGCAGTGGTCATTTGATTCATTCCGCTGATTAATGGACGGGCGTTTCAAGGGTTATGGCTTAGTCGTAGTCCGGGTTTTCCCAACCGACCGGGCCGACGTCCTCGGCGGGCGGTTTCTGGCGGGAGACGAAGTCCATCACGGCGTGCATGTCGGCGTCGCTGAAGCCGGCAATCTGCTTGACCATGTCCGGATTGGCGTTGCGCCGCTTGCCGTCCCTGATCCATTCGAACTGGCGGACCAGGTACTTGTAGTGCTGGCCCTGAATGCGGGGATAGAACTTGTCGGGAATGCCCTGGCCGTTGTCGCCATGACAGCGCACGCAATTTTCCTTGTAAAGCTTCTCGCCCAGTTCCAGGTTGTCACCGGCGCCGAGCCCCGGTTCCGGGTTCATGGGCAGTTTCGAGATGTAATCGGCGACATCGGCGATGGACTGCGCGCCGCCGATTTCCGACGGCAGGGCGAAGGGATACATGGTCGGATTGTCCCGGTTCAACGCCCGGATGTCCGCCAACTGCTTAATGATGACGTTTTTGTGCTGCCCGGCCAGTTGCGGGAAGGTGCCGTCGGTCTTGCCCCAGCCCTCCAGCATATGGCAACTGGCGCAGACCTCGTAGACCTCGATGCCGTTTTCCTTATTGGGCGTCAGGGTCATGGCTTCCTCCTGCTCGCCGCCGCCCTCGTTCCAGGCCAGGGCGCCGCTGACGGCGACGGTGGTTGAAAGGGCGGCGATGGCCGCCATGGAAAGGAGTGTTTTCATCATCATAATCTTCTCCGTTATCGAAAACCGGATCGGGCCCTATTTGGCCGTCCTGTCAATTTGCGAAAGATAATCGGCAAGGGCGGTGAAATCCTTGTCGGACATTTTCTTGATGGCGGTATACATGCCCGCGGTCTTGGCGGTCTTGCGCGCCTTGCTTTGAATGTCGCGCAGTTGCACCAGGATGTAAGAATGCTTCTGACCGGCGACGATGGGATAGCCCTTGAGGGGCTTCTTGCCTTCCTTGCCGTGACAGGATTTGCATTTCTTCTTGTACAGTTTCTTGCCCGCCTCGGCGCTTGCCGGGTCAATGGGCTGTTTCGGGGGTTTCGGCTTGGCCGGTTCCTGTTTCGCCAGCCAGGCGGAAATCAGCTTGATGGTCTCCTTGCTGATGGTCGGCTTGCCGTCTTCCGGCGTCGTCAGTGCGCCCCGCATCCCCTGGGAACGGGGGTGGCCGGTGGCGTCGGGGCTGCCGGTGCGCTTGCCCTTCAGGATGTCGTTGATCTGGCGGATCATGTATTTCTCGTTCTGACCGGCCAGGTTGGGATAGTCCATGATCGCCTTTTTACCGTTTCGGCCATGGCAGGCCATGCAGGTGTTGGTCATGTAGGCCTTCTTGCCCGGGTCCTTTTTCTTCGCCGCCTCGGCCGTCGAGATCGTCAGCGAAAGGCCCAGGGCCAGGCCGCCCAGAAGAACCGGCAATTTAATCACTAAAGAATTCATAAAGGAGGCTCCCACAATTTTTTTAGGGTTATTCCAATTCCAAGGAGATGAGGGGGAGACCCGCCGTGGCGGAACTCCCCCTCTCCTTATTCCAGAACGGAGTGTTGAGGATTACTTGACCTTCTTCGCTCCGTGCTGTTCCAGGTAGGTCTTGGCGCGCAGGCCGATATCGGCCGCCTTGACCTGATACTGCCACCACTGGCCGGCCCACAGGGTCGCGTTCTGCCAGTCTTTCTTGGCCGCGAAACCTTCCGCCTTCTTGCGGGTGTCGGCGGCGAAGTTCAACTGCTCGGTGGCGTCTTCAACCAGAGCAACAACGGCCGGGAAATCCTGGAAGTTGTGCGAGGTGATGAAGCCGACGACCGAGTCGATGACGGCCTGGGTGTCCAGGTTGGTCTTGTGCTGCTTGTCGTAGTCGGCCATGGAGTAGACGGTGCCTTCCTCGCCCTTGGCGGCGGTGGCTTTGTACCCCTTCGGCTTGACCATCAAGTAGCCCTGCATCTCCAGGTGCAGCGCCGAGCAGAACTCGGTGCAGTAGTACGGGAAGACGCCGGCGCGGTCGGCGGTGAAGCTGGCGGAGGCCGTCTTTCCGGGTTCCAGAGACAGGTTGACGTTGGTGCCGCTGATGGCGAAACCGTGGGTTTCGTCTTCGGCGCGCTCCAGGTTGGTGACGTGGATGGTCACATCATCGCCTTCTTCGACTTCGATGATTTCAGGCGTGATGTGCGAACGGATGGTGGTCGCATAGACCCTGACCTTGTTGCCGTCCCGTTCGATGCGTTCCTTGCCCGGACGGGTCCGGTGCGGGTGACGCTTGTCGGTACGGCTGTCCCAACCGCTCTTGTAGCGGACCTTCGGCTTCAGCTTGTCGGCCGAGATGGCGACGGCGTAGTGGGGCTCGCCCAACGGCAACGGCATGTCGTAGAGCAATTCCATCTTGTCGCCGCTGATGTCGATCAGCTGATGGTTCTGCGGATGCAGCGGGCCGACCGGGTTGAAGCGGTCGATGGCCAGCTTGTTCAGGGACACCAGATACTTGCCTTGCGGGGTAACGGAGTCGCCTTCCATGGTCATCAGGTGGCCGATGTTGTAGTGGATGGAAATCTTGTCCAGCACCTTGCCTTCGCAGTAGTCCCACTTGGTGACCTGGCTGTCCACGTAGATCGACGTGTAGACGACGCAGGGCTTGGAGTCATACTGGGTGTGCAGCGGGCCCAGTCCAACCTGGACTTGGGTGTGCAGGGATTTCTTCAGATCGAGAATGGGGATGCCGTAGGGGTCCGTGCCGGCGAAATCCTTGTTCTTGATCAGGTTCATCATCTTTTCGAAGCTGAACACATAGGTGTGGCTATCCAGCTTGCCGGAGACGATCATGTATTTGCCGTCGGGGCTGACGTCCATGCCATGCGGGCTTTTCGGTTCCGGAACCAGGAACAGGATGCCTTCCTTGACGGCGGTTTCCATGGTGATGACCGGATGATCGTTGATCATCTTCACCTTGCCGGCCTTGAACAGTTCGGCGGCCTTCTTCCAGTTGATCATGTGGAAGAAGTCGGTGTCCTTCTGGGAGCAGCCGGCTTCAAACGGCGGGCGGCCCTTCTCGATGCCGCCGACATAGCGTTCGGAGCAGAACGAGTTGGTGAACGACCAGCCGTCGGACGGGCCCTTGCCGAAGTCGGAAAGGTCCTGGCTGTAGGGAGGCACCTCGACGGAGAAGGATTCTTCCGGCACGATGCGCCCTTCCTTGCGGTCGAACTTCCAATAGGTGATGGCGCCGCGATATTTCTCATTGAATTGATCAAGCGGAACATATCCGTCTTCCAGCGGCGCGGAATACTGCGCCGCCTGCAGGACGTAATCCGTATTCGGGGTCACGAAGGGTCCGCCGTGTTCCGATTTCAGCACCGGGTTGACGACAATCTGCTTGGTTTCGAAGTCGGACAGATCAATGACCGCGATGCGGGGGTTGTTCTTGTCGTTGATGAACAGATACTGGCCGTCATAAACGCCGTTGGTTTCCGAGATCGCCGGGTGGTGCGTGTCACCGAAGACGATGTCCTTGCCGTGGATGCGGCCCTGGGCCAGAACGGCTTTCGATTCGTCGTCGAATCCGTAACCCTGCCAGGGTTCCGGCGTAAACACGGCGACGTATTTGAGAATACGCATGGACGGAACGCCGTAGACGATCACCTGCCCGCTTTGCCCGCCGGAACTAAAGACGATAAATTCGTCTCGTTTACCCGTCGGCACGTAAGTCTTGGCGGCGGCAAGAACGTCCTTCTGGGTCAGGCCGCGCGCCTTCATGACATCGTCAAGGCTGCCCGCCGATGCGGGGGGCGTTGCCGCGGCGAGGCCGACACCGAGCACGCCAAGCGCAAGCATCGACCACTTGTTAATGAACCTCATTTTGTTAGGCCTCCTAAAATTAGGCTTCATGAATAATGCCACGCCACCTCGGGCGAGAGTCCCCGGGGCGGCTTTCTTAAGGCGCGTAATCTGACCCAATATTAGTTTTGTCTCATTGACACAGGTCAAAGAGGACCCTAGTTCTTTGCCGCTACAGTCCGATCCGGTTTTTTTCAATGTTTCTAATTAGTAAGGGTGAAACGGCCATGAAGCAGGCGTTGTTCGGCTCTCTCCTGGGACTCCTCGTCGCCACGGGCGCGCCAGCCCCTGGATACGGCGAAAGCCCGTCCATCGGCGGGCGCTTCGTCATGCAGGAACACACGGGGCGAATCATCACCGATCATGACTATCGCGGCCAGTACATGCTGCTGACCTTCGGCTACACCTATTGCCCGGATATCTGCCCGACCAACCTGTCGGCCATGGCGCGGGCGCTGGACGGGCTGGGCGAAAAGGCGGAGGCTATTCTGCCCATTTTTATCACCGTCGACCCGAAGCGGGACACGCCGCCGCGAATCGCCGAATACGTGGAGCACTTTCACCCGCGCATGGTCGGCCTTAGCGGGTCCGATGAAATGCTGCAGCGGCTGACGGCGTCCTACAAGGTGAAGTACACCATCCACCCGCCCGAAGGGGCCGACCCGGACGACTACGTGGTCGACCATTCCGCCGGCATGTACCTGATGAACCCGGAAGGCAAATTCCTGGTCAAATTCGCCAACGGCATCGACCCGGACGAGATGGCCGAAAAAATCGCCGCTTACTTCTAATTAATGGCTGGTGCCGGCGGAGTAGGTGATCTTGTTGTAGACGTTGTACTTGCCCGACGGCTTGACCATCTTGATGCGCTTGACCTCCTCGAAGGTCTCCGCGTCGTAGATCACCAGCGCGCCGTCCATTTCCCAGATGCTGACCAGGGCGTACTTGCCGTCGCGGGTGAATTCCACGTGGGCCGCCGTCTTGCCCGGCTCCGGGCGCAGGGTCTTGACGATCTCGAGCGTTCGTTTGTCGACGACGTGCAGGACATCCTTGTTGGGGCCGAAGAAGACGTCGGTCCAGGCGTAGGGCGTCGCCTCGTGGCTGCGCATGAAGAAGCCGGAACCGAGGGTGTCGATCTTCTTCACCGTCTGCCAGGTTTCCATGTCGATGACGCTGATCGCCGGGACCTTCAGATGAGGCGTCGCCATTACCGTGCCGCCCTGATAGCCCCAGGTGATGCCGGAGCCCAGATGCGGCATGCCCTCCAGGCTTAAATCGGCGACCTTGCGTCCGGCGTCCAGGTTATACACGGCGCCGCCCTTGCCGTCTCGCGACGCCCCGATGACCTCGGCGTAATCGAGATCGAAGAAGAAATCGTCGAGATAGTCCTCCAAAGCGATTCGCCGCCGTGCGAAGGGCTGTTCCTCGACGACGACGCCCTCGACCTCGCCTTTGCGGTAATTATGGACAAAATTGCCGTACACCGGGTCCGCCTCCGGGTCATAAGACAGTTCCCACACTTCCTTGAAGTCCTTCAGGGCAACGATGAAACTGTTGCGGGGCGGCGCATTGTAAACGGCGCTGACCCGCGATGAGTTGCCTTTGCCGTCGGCAGCCTCGATCACTTTGAACAGGGACAGGTCATGGGCGTTGAGCACGACCAGATTGTGGGGTAGGAAATTCCCCGCCATCACCCACTTGCCGTCGGACGAAACGGCGATGTTGCGGGTGTTGATGCCGGCGCGCACCTCGGCCACGGGCTGGAAGCCGTGCAGGTCGTACTTGCTGACCCAGCCGTCCCGGGACGCCAGATAGACGAAGCGCCCTTCCGGCGAATACTTGGCCCCGCCGTGCAAAGCGAAGCGGGACTTGAACCGCCACAAGGGCTCGAAGCGGTCGCCGTCGAGGATGGTGACGTGATGATCCCCGGTCTCTACGACGGTGAACAGGTTGAGCGGGTCGGCATCGTGCCGGGACTTGTCGGGCAGACTCGCGGGGTCGGTGTGGATCACATGGCTGGCGCGAACATCCGCCGCCGCCCATGTCGGGGTTTCCGGCAGCGGCGTGTAGATGAGATTGATCAGGCCTTCGATCTGATCCAGGGACAGCACCTCGCCGAAACCGGGCATCTGAGTCGCTTCCCGGCCCTTGGCGATGGTTTGCAGCGCCTTCTTCTTGCGCAGCCGTTTCAGGTTGCCCGGCAACAGGGCCGGGCCGATGCCGCCGAGCCGCTGAGCGCCGTGGCATTCAGAGCAATGTTCCTGATAGAGAGCCTGTGTTCCCGCGCCCTCCGCCCGGGCGTCGCCGGGCAGCAAGAGGGACGCAATGGCGATAGCCAGCAAAGTCCGCATGGGTCGGCTCAGACGGTCCGCCCCGCCGCCCGCGGGACGTCGGCATCTTCAAAGCCGCCTTCATAGTCGAGGCCCTGCCAGTTCAGGACATGGGCCAGGTCGACCACCTTGCCGACGATCAGCAGCACCGGCGACGGCAGGGCCAGATCCTTGACCAGCAGGGGCAGGTCGGCCAGGGTGCTGACGCATTGGCGCTGGCCCTCGACGGTGCCCTTCGAAACCGCCGCCGCCGGGGTGCTTCCCGGCAGCCCGCGGCCCATCAGATTGCGGGAAATTTCCGGCAGGCTGGACAGGCCCATATAAAAGACCAGGGTGGTCTGCTCGTCGGCCAGGCTGTCCCAGTTCAGGTCCAGTTCCTCGTCGGCCTTGGCGTGGCCGGTGACGAATCGCACGCCCGTGGACAGGCCCCGGTGGGTCAGCGGCAGGCCGAGGGCGGCGCTGATGCCGGACGCCGCCGTGACGCCGGGGACGACGACGAAGGGCACGCCGTGGCGGGAAAGGTATTCGGCTTCTTCACTGCCGCGCCCGAAGATGAACGGATCGCCGCCCTTGAGCCGGACCACCGTATGATTGCCGCCCGCCAGCTTGACCAGAAGGTCGTTGATCTCGTCCTGCGGCATGTGATGATTGCTGGCCGCCTTGCCGACGAAAATCTTCACCACCCCTGACGGAATCAGGTCGAGAATCTCTGTTGAAACCAGCCGGTCGTAGACGACCACGTCGGCGTTTTGCAAGGCCTCCAGGGCCTTCACCGTCAATAGGTCCGGATCTCCCGGCCCGGCCCCAACCAGATAAACCGTCGCCTTGTCACCCACGTCGTCGCTCCCTCTTGAGACAGGCGTTCCCCCGCCGGTCATGAATGAAAGATATTGATGCAAGAGCGATAACACGCAATCGGTTTGTGAAAATTGACGTGCGTCAAAGCCCTACATTTTGGCGGGTGATATTAGCTGCCATGTAATTTGCTTCTTTTCCTCAAAATTGCTCATGGAGGCAGCATAACAATGAGAAAACTTCCCTTAATGGCATCCGCCATCGCCCTTGCCGGGTTCGCCTACGCAGGCGTCCCCAGCTCAGCCATGGCGGCCGGGCCCACTTTGTCGGAGGCCGATTTCGAAGAGGCCAAGACACTCTACTTCCAACGTTGCGCCGGTTGTCATGGCGTGCTTCGCAAAGGCGCCACCGGTAAGGGCCTGTTGCCCAAGGACACCCAGAAGCTGGGTCAGAAGCGTCTTGAAAAGATCATCACGCTCGGCACCGAAGGCGGCATGAACAACTTCGACGACCTGTTCTCGAAAGAACAGATCGCCAAGCTGGCCACCTACATCCAGATGGAAGTCCCGCCGCCGGCGGAACTGAGCCTGGCGGAAATGAAAAAGCGCTGGACCACCTTCGTCAAGCCGGAAGACTATCCGAAAAAGCCGCAGCATTCCCGCAACTGGGAAAACTTCTTCATGGTCATCCTTCGTGACGCCGGTAAAGTTGGCGTTATCGACGGCGACACCAAGGAAATCGTCGCCAAGATCGATACCGGCTACGCGGTTCACGTGATGAAGGAGTCGTCGGACGGCCGCTTCTGGTACACCCAGGGCCGTGACGGCAAAATGACCAAGATTGACCTGTGGATGGATCCGCCGCAACTGGTCGCCGAAGCGCAAATCGCTTCCGACGCCCGCGACGTGGCCGTTTCCCACTACGGCGAATGGAAAGACAAATACGTCATCGGCGGCGGTTACTGGCCTCCGCACTTCGTCATTCTCGACGCCGTCACCATGGAACCGCTGAAAGTGGTCTCCACCCGTGGCGTCAACATTGACGGCGAATACGTCAACGAAGCCCGCGTCGCCGCCATCTACAACACGCCGAAAGCTCCGACGTGGATGGTCGCGGTCAAGGAACTTGGCCAGATGTGGCAGGTCGACTACTCCGACCTGGACAACCTGCGCGTTGAAATGATCAACACCAACAAGTTCCTGCACGACGGTTTCTTCGACCCGACGCAGCGTTACTTCCAGATCGCCGCCAACGCGTCGAACCGCATGGAATTCCAGGACACCGTCACCCGTAAGGCCGTCGGCTCCCTGGAAACCGGCAAGAAGCCGCACCCCGGACCGGGCGCCAACTGGGTCGATCCGACCTGCGGTCCCGTTGCCGCTACCGTCCACCTGGGCGAAGGCAAGATCACCGTTTGGGGCAACGATCCGAAAGGAAACCCCGACCGCGCCTGGAAGACCTGCTATTCGGTTGAAACCGATGGTCCCGGCCTGTTTATCCGTACCCACCCGAATTCGCCGTACGTGATTGCCGACCAGACCAAGCATCCCGATCCGGAAGTTCAGCAGGCGATCAAGGTTCTGGACAAGAAGTCCCGCAAGATCGTCAAGACCATCCAGGTCACCGATGCCGATAAGGCTCTTGCCACGCACACCGAATTCAATGCCGACGGATCCGAATTCTGGGTTTCCGTCTGGGTTCGCGGCGGCAAGAAAAACTGGCTGAAGGGTGAAATCGTCGTCTATGACACGAAGACCCTGGAAGAAAAGGCCCGCGTCAAGGGTCTGGAGACGCCGACTGGTAAATTCAACATTTCCAACCGCGTCCACCACAGGACCTAATCTTCGGTCCCGTGCCAACTGATGAGGAGGCGGGAGCAACAGTTCCCGCCTCCTTTACTCTGACACTGAGTTCTTTTTGCAATTTATTTTGACGGCCATTTCGATTCACAACTCTCACTTTGCGGATAAGGCGGGGATATAGACATGTTCACAAAGTTTCGTAGCTGGTTTTTTTCACCGACGGCAAAATATTCCTGGGGCGGAATTTTCATTGCCGGCGGCATTGCCGGAATCATCTTCTGGGGCGGCTTCAACACCGCCATGGAAGCCACCAACACCATGGGTTTCTGCATTTCCTGTCACGAAATGGAAGAGAACGTCTACGAGGAATACAAAGAGACCAACCACTACCAGAACCGCACCGGCGTCAGGGCGACCTGTTCGGACTGCCACGTCCCCGACCCCTGGGTCTACAAGATCGTGCGCAAGGTTCAGGCCTCCAACGAACTTCTTCACAAGGCGCTCGGCACCATCGACACGCCGGAGAAGTTCGAGGACAAACGCCTGACCCTGGCGAAAAACGTCTGGAAGGCGATGAAGGAAACGGATTCCCGCGAGTGCCGCAACTGTCACTCCTGGGAAGCCATGACCGACAAGAAACAGAAACTGCGGGCCTGGAAGCGCCATAGCAAGGCGCAGGAAAACAACGAGACCTGCATCGACTGCCACAAGGGCATCGCCCACAGGCCGGTCCACAAGCTTCTGGAAGAAGACGACGATCCCTACGACGGCAAGCCCGACAGCCGGCGTCTGATTTCCAAGGAAGAAGAAGCCGCCATCAAGGCGGCGGAAGAGGAAGCCCGCAAGGCGGCCGCGGCCGCAGCCGCCGAAGCAGCGGCGAAAGCGGCGGCGGAAGCAGCCGCCAAGGCCGCCGAGGAAGCCGCCAAGGAAGCTTCGAAGCAAACCGCGGGCGGCGACGACTCCGCCGCCTGGGAGGGCGTCGAGGGCCAGGAAATCGTCCTCTTCTATCCGGGGCAGACCTCCATCGAATGGATCCTCAACGGCAAGGATCACGGCGGCGCCCGCGCGGTGCGGCGCATCAACGACCGCTGCAGCGAGTGCCACAAGACGGAAACCGCCGCCATGGGCGCCAAAATCGTCACCGGCGAAAAGGCCGAGGCGACGCCGATCCCCGGCAAGCGGGCCGCCATCCCGGTCAAGGTCAAGGCCAAGCACGACGGTGAAAACCTGTCGCTGCGCTTCGAATGGCCCGACACCGGCCACACCCCGGCCCCCTTCGCCGACGGCGGCAAGATGGACCCGGACAACCAGATCAAGCTGGCGGTGATGTTCGACGATGAAAAGGTGGAAATGGCCCCCTACGCCGGTTGCTGGGCCACCTGCCACCACGATTCCCGCTACATGCCCGACCAGCCGAAGGCGGACGCCCTCGCCGGCGCTTCCGCCGTCGCCTCGGTGATCGACACCAAGGACGGCATCACCAAATACATCCCGGAAAGCCGCACCGAGATGGAATACAAGGGCAAGAACGGCAAGCCCCGGGGCGCTTGGGACAAACTGGTTGACAAGGCGGAGTTGGATGCCAAATTGACGGAAGGCGTCTACATGGACCTGATCCGTTACGTCAGCGGCTCCGGCAAGGCCGAGGGCGGCCACATCATGGCCGAACGGGTGATGCAGGAGGCCGACAAGACGACGGCCACCGGCAGCCTTGCCGACGGCGTCTGGAGCGTGACCCTGACCCGTCCCCTGAAATCGGACAAGCCGGGTGGCGTCAGCTTCGAACCGGGAAAACTCTACACCATGGGATTTGCCATTCATGACGACTACACATCGGCCCGCTTCCACCACGTCTCGCTGGAATACAAGCTTGGACTGGACAATCCGGAAGCGGAGATCAATGCGGTCAAGCAGTAGCGCCGCAACCACCTGCCTCCTGTTCGGGGCCGCCCTGCTCGCGGCGGCGGCCCCGGGTTGGGCCGGGGCGCAGGAAATCGACGTCACGGAGCAACACCGGCAAATCTGCGCCAAGGCCGAACAACGCTACGCCGAGCTTTACCCGGACGCCCCGGACGACGGCGCCGCCGTGGTCAAACTCTACAAATACACCTTCTGCCCGCCCAACCTGACGGTCAAGACCGGAACCACGGTGCGTTGGGTCAACGTCGACAAGCGCACCAGTCACAGCGTCTGGCTGAAGGACGCCGACGTCGACGAGTCGGAGCGCTTCTTTCCCGAGGAGCAATGGGAATTCACCTTCGCGGCCAGCGGCGACTACCCCTATCTCTGCGGCCCGCACTGGCAGCAGGAAGGCATGACCGGATACGTCAAGGTCGTCGACTGACCCGCCAAACCCCGTTCACGACAAAAACAATATTCCTGGAAAAGAGACATGACCCTGCTTCAATGGAAAGACGAATACCGCACCGGCTTCAGTTCCATCGACTACGAACACCAAGGCCTGATCAACGCCATCAACGAGATTTTCGCGGGCAGCGGCAGCGAACAGGAGGAGGTGTTGACCGCCCTGGGCGAGATCCACGCCATGGTCGAGGCCCATTTCGCCCTGGAAGAGCAGATCATGCGGGATCGGCAATACCCCGCCTATGTCTCCCACAAGCAGGACCACGACCGGCTCCTCGACGAAATTCTCGACATCATGGACGCGGTCGAGAAGGACGGAACCCTCGACACGTCGGCCGCCCTCAGCGAGCGCCTTGGCGCCTGGTTCTCCGTCCACTTCGCAACCCTCGACCGAGAGCTGCACACCATGATCGGGGAATAGCGGCTATTTCAGGGTGACCTTCTGGGTTTCGTTATCGAAGCCGATGACGAGGATTTCCCTGGGCTGCAAGTCCACTTCCTGGGTGGAGACGAAATCGTAGTCCTCCTGGCCCGGCTCTGCCCGGCCGTCCCAGATACCCACCGTGATGACATGCTTGCCGGCGGTGACGGGGAAGGCCTGATAAAAGCTTGAATTGCCGTCTTTCGACAGACCGGCGGGCCGGGCGACGCCCTGATAGAGGTCTTTGCCATCCACCTTCAGATCGACGATGACCGGCCAGCGCTCGCGGGAACAGGACATGGGCGCGCGCATGTTGGCGGCCAGCTTGGCCAGTTCCTCGCGGGTCCGCTTCTTGCATTCCTCCACGTGCCGACCGGCATGGCTGAAGCTCAACTTCAACTGCGCCTTTTCCGGCGGATGGGCGACATAGGCCGGAGAGGTGGAGAAATACCAGATGACCAGGGCGAACATGACGTACATGACGCCCTGCACCGCCAGTTGTCCCGGCGTGCGGCGGGTCGCCTTCATCTTCAGGCCCGCCTCTCTCATCTTCTGTTTGCGCTCTTCCGCCTCGCGCTGTTTTTCGAGCTTGAGAAGACGCTGATGCTCGCGGGTTTCCGCCGAGGGCCGGATGATTTCCTTCAGCCCCAGGTTATAGAGGACGAGGAAGAAGATGGGCCCGAAGACGACAAGCGGAACGATGTGAAAAAGCTGAAGATTGGGGTCGATGCCGAGAAGCTCGTTGATCATGCCGCGTCTCCCTTGTCCTCAAGCCGGGACAGACTCTGCCGGAATTCCTCCAGGGCCGTGGTCAGGCTTTCGCCCTCCACCCGCGAGGCCCAGACGACCTTGATCCGGTCCCGCGACACCCGCTTGCGCAAATAGGGGTCGCGAACCCCGGCGATGCGTTCCTCGGTCCAGCGATTGCCGAGGCGACTGAAACAGTCGCAGGACTGGCAGCCGGTGATGAAGACCCCATCGACGCCGTCCTGGTTGAGGGCGTAATCCATGAACGACGGCGGCAGCATGCCGATGCAGGGCAGGCTGAGGGCGGCGACGCCGTCCCCTTCCATGGTCGAGGCCGGGGCGGCGTAGTCGCAGCCGAAAACCAGGACGCCGGGCCCTTCGTGCTTGCCGCCGGCAACCTTGTCCACCGCCTTCTTCGTCTTGTCCCGCAGGAGTTTCAGGCTCAGGTCGGGCAGATCAATGCCGGTCACCAGTTCCTCGGTGCGGCGGAAAGGCGTCGATACGGGGCATGAACCGACGCAGATACCGCAACTGGTGCAAAGATCGGTGTCGACCACCGCCTCGCGTTCAAAGGGTCTCCCGTCGGTGCGCGGCAGCATGGAAACGGCGCCGAAGGGGCAATCCAGGAAGCAGCGGGTGCAGCCGTTGCACTTCTCCAGGTGGACCACCGCCGGCTTGGGCCGTTTCAGGGGCGGAATCCACGGCATGGCGGCGAGGATGACGGAAATGCCGATGGCCAGCCCCCACATGGTCCCGGCCCCGAAATTGTCGAAGATGGGGTACATGAACATGTAGAACCAGTCCAGGTCCAGTTCACTCGGGACGATGCTCAAATCCGCCGGCGGATGGCTGACCGCCGGTTTCGCCAAGGCCAGGACGACGAACATCAGCAACGAGCCGATGGCCAGTCCCCGGGGCGGGTTGATCTTCGGCTGCGTCACCCGCATGACGTGGATCCACATCACGAACAGCAGGAACAGGGGGCCGAAGATGTGCATGAACACCAGCAGGGTGAAGAACCGGTCGGTCAGACTGCCCGGCAGCAGGAAATTGTTGGCCACGGGCTCGCCGAAGATGCCCAGCCAGTCCAGCCACTCCATGGAGCCGATGGCCACGTACTGGGCCAGCATGTCCCAGACCAGCCAGTAGCCGCTGACGCCGGAAACGAACAGGAACCAGATAATCGGCACGCCGGTAAACCAGGTGAACCAGCGCACGTCCCGATAGCGGTCCATGATGAATTCGCGGGTCAGATGCAGCACCATGGTGACGATCATGGCGTCGGAGGCATAGCGGTGCAGGCTGCGCATGATGCCGCCCAGATACCAGTTGTCGTTGGTTATCCCCTCGACGGACTGATAGGCCCCGGCGACGGTGGTGTCGAACATGATGTAGATGTAGATGCCGCTGGCGGCGACGATCCAGTAATAGAAGAACGACAGGGTTCCCATCTGCCGCAAGGGGTTCCATTCCGGCCCGAAAGGCCGGTCGAATGCCGCCTCCACATGCAACAGCATGACCTGCAGGCGTTTGCGAAAGGTGAGGGGCGCCGACGTGGATTGCAAGGGAGGGCCTCCGGAAGCCAGAACATTAGAAAGAAATAATATTGAATCCTTAATGGAACTCAATCGTCCCCGGCACATTGACGGGGGTCAAATTCGGCGAAGTCTTTACGGCGTGATGTTGCGCCCTGGGGGAACCATCGGCTTGCGCCGCCGCCCGCGGTAGATGCGGACCCATTCACGGAGGACAAACACGCACATGCCGCCGACGATCAGGGTGCCGACGAACAACTGGATGAAAATGGAATAATCGAACCGATAGCGGTCGGCCATGGGGTCGTAGATGGTGCAGAACAGCCGCACTTTCTTGATCAGGTCGCCGACGCTGGCGAACGGGGTTTTCGTGCCGAAAACCAACTCTTTCAGGGGTTCCACCAGCAGCGGCAATTCGAAGTACTGGCCGTAGACCTGCCTGTAGACCTTGCCCTTCGCGTCGATCACCGTCACCTGGGACAGGTGATCGTAACCCTTGGCCGAGGTGTAGAAAATGAATCCCAGGTTTTCCGCCAGTGCGGCCATGGTCGGCAGGTCGCCGCTGAGGAACTTCCAGCCGCTGACGTCGATGTCCTGCTGATTGGCGAAATAGCGCATCCTGTCGGGGCTGTCAGAAGCGCTGTCGAAACCGACGGTAATGACCGAGAAACTGTCCTCGCCCAGGGCGTCCCGGGCGCTGGCGGCGGCGTCGGCCAGGGTCTGGGTGATGACCGGGCAGGTGTCGGCGCAACTGGTGTAGATGAAACTGACGACGAGGGGCTTGCCGAGGAAATCGGCCATCATCACCTCTTTGCCCTCGCTGTCGGTAAAGCGGTAATTGGCGACGGAGCGTCCGAGGGCCGCCTGAGAGTAACTCAGGGCCTCTTCCGGGGTGTAGTCGGACATGTCCTTCGCCGGCAGCGGGGAGGCCGCGAACAGGGCCGCCAGGAAAACGGCGGCGGCGACAAGGCGGAAACGGGAATAAAGTGTGTTCATGGTTCTCAGCTCATCCCCCCCGGAATGAAATCGTATAAGAGCCGGACGGGCGGCCGCCAAGCCGCCCGTCCTTTTGCTAGCCCTTAGCTTAGTCCCCAAACGCTGGAGAGATACTTCCAGTTCACGAAGTAGTAGAGAACGAACGAGACCAGGAAGATCAACGCCAGCACGAAGGTTCCGGGAACCTCCATGGTTCCGGCGCTGCCGTGGCTGGTGGCGGCGCTGGGAACGTCGGCGGGCGCCGGTTCGTCCGTGGCCGGGGCCGGGACTTTCGCCTTACCCCACAGGATCGTGCCGACCATGTTGAGGATAAAGATGGCGGCGCCCAGGGAGCCCATGACCGCGGCCAGACCGTTCAGCCCCATCATCAGACTGGCGGCGGCCTGGAAGTCATAGCCCATGGCGGCGTCGGCGAAGGTCATGTCCCAATGCCGGCGCGGAACGCCCAGGGTGCCCGCACCCATCATGAAGGTAGCGGCCAGCCCCATGCCGATACCGAACAGGTACGGCTGCCATTTGGCGAGACCGGGGAAGGCCAATTCCTTCTGCCACAGGGTCGGAACGATCCAGTAGGAAATGGCCATGAAGGCCAGGGTCGTGCCGACCACCACCGTGCCGTGGAAGTGTCCGGGCACGTAGATGGTGTTGTGGGTGATCAGGTTGAGCTGCTCGGTGCCCATCATGACGCCCGAGATACCGCCCAGGAAGCCGAACAGGACGACGGAGAGCGCCATGCCGGAGAACACCGGGTTGCCCCACGGGGCCTTGGTCAGCCATTCGAACAGGCCCTTGTTCAGGCCCTTCTTGCGCTGGGCGGCCTCGACCGCGCCGGGAACCGTCAGACCGTGGATCATCGAACCCAGAACCGCCAGATAGAGGGCGTACGAGGTGTTGAAGATCTTGTATTCCGAGCTCAGTCCCGGTTCCACCAGCAGATGGTGGGCGCTGGCCAGTTGCAGGAACAGGATGTAGAGCAGGAACGCCGTACGGCTGACTTTTTCACTCAACGGCTTGGCCCCGAACAGGATCGCGGTGATGGCGTACCAGCAGGCGATCTGGGCGGCGACGTTGATCTGCTGCGAGGAGTGACCCATGGCCCACCAGATCACCTTGTACATCAGGGTGTCGATGTAGGGGATCAGGCCCAGGGACCAGAACCAGGTCGGAACCAGGATGATGGCGCCGGCGAGGATCGTGAAGACGGCGATAATGGCCGCCGTCATGGCCCCGAAGGTGACCAGCGGAATGGATCCCTGATAGGTCTTTTCCTTGCGGGCGATATGCAGGGTGGCGAAGAACACCAGGCAACCCAGCAGGGCGCCGACGGCGAACAGCAGGATGCCGAGATAGAAGTCCTGCGCCGCCATCATCGGCGGATAGGACGTGAACATCACCGACGAATCGCCCCGCAACACCGCCACGTTGGTGATGGCGGCGCCGATCAGCATCATCCAATAGGCCAGCCAGGCGATCTTGGGAAGCGCCAGGCGGGAATTGAGCAGGATGGCCGAGGTAAAATACAACAGCGCGATTTCGAAGAAGATGATCCAGACGAGAAGCACGTCCAGTCCGTGCGCGGTGAGCGCCAGATAGAACAGTTCCGCGTCCAGCAGGTGAACGGCGGGCCAGCGGGTCAGGGCGACCAGCAGGCCGAACAGGCCGCCGACGAGCAGGAAGACGACGGCGGTCACCGCGTTCCACTTGATCAGCTTGTCGGCGTTGAGATCAATCTTGAATCCCGTGTCGGGACAGGTTCTGAATTCTGCCATGATTGCCTCCCTTACTTATCAACCACGTGGATCTTGCCGACCATGTTGTGGTGACCGATCCCGCAGAATTCGTTGCAGATGATGCCAAACTCGCCGCTGCTGGTGGGTTTGACGTTGAAGATCATCTCGTAGTTGGGATGAACCTGGATATTGATATTCTCCGGTAACAGGGACCAGCCGTGCATCCAGTCGAGGGACGACAGATGGAATCTGTAGGTCTGCCCCTTTTCCAGTTCCAGCACGGGCCACCATTCCCACAGGCGTCCCAGCATGTAGACGTCGCCGCCGGCGGGCGGGCGAACCACGGGAATGCCGGTGTCGCCTTCTTCGCGCACCTGGTATTTTTCGGCCCACGCCTCGACTTTCTCGGCGTACACCTCGGGCTTGATCTTATAAGCCTCGTTCGACAGGTTCTGCTCACCGTAAAGGTGCCAGTACGGCATCATGAAAAACATCACCAAGGCCCAGATAAAGGCGATGGTGATCCACATGACCTCCGACTTTTCAATGGGTTCGTTCCACCAAACCCGTTGCTCAGGAGGAAAAATAGACATGATTAAATATCCCCTCTCCGTCTATTGCGCCAACGGGATGGCGATGGTTTCCATCACACCCCAAACCACGTATAAAATCATCGGCGTCAGAATACCGATGGCCAACAACAGAAACGGGCTGTCCAGCAACTGCTGCATAAATGGAATCTGTTCGTCCGATCCGGTATCGCTCATAGACCCCTCTCCTTTATTTCCTAAAAAACACGGCCGTTCCAAAACGACACTTCCCAAGGAATCCCCCCGAAAAGTCCAGCTCGGCCCCCCGTAATGAGCCACGGTTACGGGCCAAGCTCCTTAACCGAAGTCAATTCGGGCCGATTTTGTTCACTGGCCGAACCATCACCGGCGGGGAAAACGCCAACTATCACTTGCCTTTGAGCCGTCCAACGGGCAAACAGAAGGGGAAGGAGCCGCCCGCCCGGCAAAGAACCGGGAGCGGCGAAGAAGAATTGATTTCAGGGGGGAATCCACGCCGTGCCGCAAGAGACCGTCGACGACCAGCAAGCGCAGCCGGCAGACCGGCAAGACGGAACCGCCGATGTGCGGGCCCCCAAGCTGCGGGTCATCGAATACGCCCTGCTGCTGAAGCCCCGGGTCATGTCCCTGGTCGTCTTCACCGCCTGGACCGGCATGATGCTGGCCCCGGGCTCCATCGACCCGGCGACCGGCTTTATCGCCATTCTCTGCATCGCCATCGCCGCCGGGGCGTCGGGGGCCATCAATATGTGGTATGACCGGGACATCGATCTGGTCATGAAGCGGACCCAGAACCGGCCCCTGCCTGCGGGTCACCTGGAACCGCTTGAGGCCCTGGGCTTCGGGGTCTTCCTGTCCGTCGCCTCGGTGGCCCTGATGGGGGTGTTCGTCAACGTCGCCTCCGCCGGCTGGCTGATGACGACCATTGTCTACTACGTCTTCATCTACACCATCTGGCTGAAACGCCGGACGCCGCAGAACATCGTCATCGGCGGCGCCGCCGGGGCGTTTCCGCCGATGATCGGCTGGATCGCGGTGACCGGCGACGCCGATCCCAACGCCTGGATTCTGTTCCTCATCATCTTCCTGTGGACGCCGCCCCACACCTGGGCCCTGGCCCTGTTCAGAAGCGGCGACTATGACGCCGCCGGGGTGCCGATGATGCCGGTCGTCGTCGGTCACCGCAAGACCGCCATTCAGATGCTCGGCTACACCATCGCCCTGGTCCCGGTCAGCCTGCTGCCCTATTTCGTCGGCATTTCCGGACGCGCCTACCTGACGGCGGCCATCGTCCTCGGCCTCAACCTGCTGCGCCACGCCTTCATCGTTTTGAAACAGGATGACGACCAAACGGCCCGGTCCATGTTCCTGTTTTCCATCCTCTATCTGTTCCTGATCTTCGTCTTCCTGCTGGTCGACAAGGGACTGATCGCCTGGCTTCCCATTCTCTTCCGATGACCCTTTCCGCCTATTGCCAACTGGAACGGCGGTTTCGGCGCCTCGGCGTCCTCGCCGCCGCCGCCGAGGCCTTGCACTGGGACTACGCCACCATGATGCCCCCCGGCGGCGGGCCGGGGCGGGGCGAACAACTGGCGGAATTGAGCGCCCTCGGCCATGGCCTGTTGAGCGCGCCGGAGGTCGGCGGCTGGCTCGACGAGGCCGAAGGCGACCCGTCCCTCGATCCCTGGCAGGCGTCGAATCTGAAGGCTATGCGGCGAAAGTGGGCCCACGGCACCGCCCTCGACGAGGAATTGGTGACGGCCCTGACGAAAGCCGCCACCGGCTGCGAAAGCGTCTGGCGCGGGGCCCGCGCCGACGACGACTTCGCCGCCGTCCTGCCGACGTTGCAGGCCCTGCTCGCCCTGGTCCGCGAGGCCTCCCTGGCCAAGGCCGACAGGCTGGGGCTTTCCCCCTATGACGCCCTGCTGGACGAATACGAGCCGGGCGGGCGCAGTGCCGACATCGACCTCCGTTTCGCCGAACTGGAGGCCTTCCTGCCCGGCTTCCTTGACGCCGTCCTGGAAAAACAGAAGGCGGCCCCGCCGCCGCCCCTGCCGGAGGGCCCCTTTGCCGTCGACCGGCAAAGGGATCTGGCCCTGAAGCTGATGGCCGCCCTGGGGTTCGACTTCGACCATGGCCGCCTGGACGTCAGCCTGCACCCATTCTGCGGCGGCGGACCCGACGATGTCCGCATCACCACCCGCTTCGACGAAGACGACTTCACCGGCGCCGTCATGGGCGTCCTGCACGAAACCGGGCACGCCCTCTATGAACGGGGGCTGCCGGAAGACTGGCGTTATCAGCCCGTCGGCGAGGCCCTCGGCATGTCCGTGCACGAAAGCCAGTCCCTGCTGGTGGAAATGCAGATGAGCCGGTCCCGCGCCTTCCTCGACTTCGCCGCGCCGCTGATGCGCGACGCCTTCGGCGGCTCCGGCCCCGCCTGGGAGGCCGACGCCCTGCACGGCAACCTGATCAAGGTCGAGCGCGGCCTGATCCGGGTCGAGGCGGACGAGGTCACCTATCCCCTGCACGTGATCCTCCGTTACCGGCTGGAAAAACAGATGATCGCCGGCGACCTGGCCCCGGCGGACCTGCCCGACGCCTGGAACGGCGGCATGGAGGAACTCATCGGCATCCGCCCGCCGGACAACCGGCGAGGCTGCCTGCAGGACATCCACTGGTACGACGGGGCCTGGGGCTACTTCCCCACCTACACCCTGGGGGCGATGACGGCGGCGCAGTTGTACGCCGCCGCCCTGGACGCCGATCCGCAAATCGCCGCCGCCATTTCCCTGGGCGATTTCCGCCCCCTGACCGGCTGGCTCAAGGCCCATGTCCACGGGCAAGGATCGCTGCTCGCCACGGCCGATCTGGTGGAACGGGCCAGCGGCCGCCCCCTTGACGCCGCCGCCTTCATCACCCACCTGAAAAGCCGCTATCTCTCTTGAACCGGGCGCGGCGCGGGTATAGGATGTGCCGCCTTATCATGGAGACAACGACGTGAAATATGTCAGCACCCGGGGCCAGGCCCCGACCCTGGAATTCGACGATGTGTTGATCAGCGGCTTGGCGCGGGACGGGGGTCTCTACGTGCCCGGCGCATGGCCCCAATTCAGCGCCGAAGACATCGCCGGGCTGAAGGGGCTGAACTACGCCGAGACGGCCTTGCGGGTGATGACCCCATTCACCGCCGGAGCCATCGCCGAGGACGACCTGGCGCGGCTGATCGGCGACGCCTACCGGGACTTCGACGATCCGGACATCGCCCCCCTCAAGGCGCTGGGAGAAAACGAATGGCTGATGGAACTGTTCCACGGCCCCACCCTGGCCTTCAAGGATTACGCCCTGCAGCTGCTGGGCGGGCTGTTCGACCATGTACTGACCAGGCGGGGCGAGCGGGTGACCATTGTCGGGGCGACGTCGGGCGACACCGGCTCCGCCGCCATCGAGGCCTGCCGGGGCCGCGAGGCCGTCGAGATCTTCATCCTGCATCCCGAAGGACGGGTTTCCGAGGTCCAGCGGCGGCAGATGACCACCGTTCACGACGCCAATGTCCACAACATCGCCATCAAGGGCACCTTCGACGACTGTCAGAACATGGTCAAGGCCATGTTCAACGACGCCGCCTTCCGCGACCGCTGCAACCTGTCGGCGGTCAATTCCATCAACTGGGCCCGCATCATGGGCCAGATCGTCTATTACTTCCATGCCGCCAGCCGGTTGGGCGCGCCGGAACGGGCCGTCTCCTTCGCCGTGCCGACGGGCAACTTCGGCAACGTCTTCGCCGGTTACGCCGCCCGCCGCATGGGCCTGGCCGTGGAACAACTGATCATCGGCTCCAACAGCAACGATATCCTGACCCGCTTCTTCAAAAGCGGCCTCATGCAGGCCATGGACGTGTATCCGACCATCAGCCCCAGCATGGATATCCAGATTTCCAGCAACTTCGAACGCCTGCTGTTCGAACTGCACGGCCGGGACGGGGCCGCGGTCACCGAAGCCATGAAGGCCTTCCGCGAAACCGGCGCTTTTTCGGTCAGCGATGGGCAACTGCAAGAGGCCCTCGCCCTGTTCGCCGCGGCGCGGTTCGACGACGATGAAACCCGCGCCGCCATGGCCGCCGTGTTCGCCGAGCATGGGGAACTGCTAGACCCCCATTCCGCCATCGGCCTGGCCGCCGCCCGCGCCCGGCGCAAGACCACCGACACGCCGATTGTGACCCTGGCGACGGCCCATCCGGCGAAATTCCCCGACGCAGTCGAGGCCGCCTGCGGCCGCCGTCCGGACCTGCCCGGCAAACTGGCCGACCTGTTCGAGCGGGAGGAACGGTTCGACGTTCTCGAAAACGACCTCGCCCTGGTCCAGGAATTCGTCCGCGCCCACCGCCGCGATGGGGCCTCCTGATGGCTGTTCGGACGACGACGCTGGAAAACGGCCTGAGGGTCGTTACCGATCCCATGGACACGGTCGAGTCCGTTTCCCTGGGCGTCTGGGTCGGCGTCGGAACCCGCTACGAGAACCCCGAGGTCAACGGCGTCTCCCATCTTCTCGAACACATGGCCTTCAAGGGCACCCACCGGCGTTCCGCCCTGGCCATCGCCGAGGAAATCGAAGCCGTCGGCGGCCACATCAACGCCTACACCACCCGGGAAAGCACGGCCTATTATGTCCGCGTGCTGAAAGAGGACGTTTCCCTCGGCGTCGACCTGATCGCCGACATCCTGCAGAACTCGGTCATGGAGCCGGAGGAACTGGAGCGGGAACGCGGCGTCATCCTGCAGGAAATTCACCAGGCCAACGACACCCCCGACGACGTGGTGTTCGACAACTTCCAGGCCGCCGCCTTCCCGGGCCAGCCCCTGGGGCGGCAGGTTCTCGGCGACGCCGGGATCATCGCCGCCATGCAGCGCCAAACCGTCATCGACTACATGAAGGAACATTACAGCGCCGGGACCATGGTTCTGGCGGCGGCGGGAAACATCGACCACGACCGCTTCGTCGCCCTCGCCCGGGACGCCTTCGGCGAACTGCCGGAAGGCCGCGAGGCCGCCCGAGACGCCGCCCGCTACACGGGCGGGGCCAGTGTCGAGGAAAAGGACCTTGAACAGGCCCATCTGCTGCTCGGCTTCGAAGGGGTCGGCTACCGGGACCCGGATTTCTATGCCGCGGCGGTACTCTCGACCCTGTTCGGCGGCGGCATGTCCTCCAGGCTGTTTCAGGAAATCCGCGAAAAACGCGGCCTGGTCTATTCCATTTATTCCTTCGTTCCCAGCTACTCGGATTGCGGCCTGTTCGGAATCTACGCCGGAACCGGCGGCGAGGAAACGGCGGAGCTGGTCCCCCTGGTCTGCGATGAAATCAAGAAAATGACCGACGCCGTCGGCGAGGCGGAACTGACCCGCGCCCGGGCCCAGATCAAGGCCTCCATCCTGATGGCCCTGGAAAGCTCCTCGTCGCGCTGCGAGCAGGCGGCGCGCCAGATGATGGTCTTCGGACGCCCCCTGCCGACCGACGAAATCGTCGCCCATATCGAGGCCGTGGACGCCGACGCCATCCTGCGCACGGCCCGGCGAATCTTCACCACCCCCCCCGACCCTGGCCGCCCTGGGGCCGGTGGCGAAGCTGGAATCCTACGACACCATCAAGCTCCGCCTCGGCTGATTGATGAAGCATGCTTAGCGACACCACCAAACGCCTGCCGCTCTTTGTTCTCAGTCTTTTCGGCGCCGTCGCCGCCATGGCCCTAACGGTTTGGTTCGCCATTTCCGAATACCGGGTATTCCGCGATCAACAGATGACGTTGATGGAAAATTCCGCCGCCGCGGCGGGCCGGCGGATCGCCGATTTCATTCGCGACCGGCAGGTCCTGGTCGGCGCCTTCGCCGCCCACAACAGCGAACGGATTGACTTCATCTCAAGAAACCCGGACGACACCGATCTGACCGACGCCTTCGCGAAAGTCATCAGGGATTTTTTCCCCTCTCATTACGCCTACGTCATCCGCCGCACGGACGATGTCTTCGTGCCGGACAATTTCGGCGAATTCGTCGGCAACATGTGCCGCCGGGACATGCTCGATTTCAGTCTGGCCCTGGAAGACCTGGGCCGCCCTAACGATCATGGTCCCTTGGCCTACGAGCCCATGATCCATCCCATGCCTTTCAACTTTCATTACGACATCACCACGCCCTGGAAGACGGAATCGGGTCGAAAAGGCCTGTTCATGGTCAGCTTTCATCCCGACACCCTGGTCGAGATCCTGCGTCAACAGCAGACCCCTCGCCACGAACTGTTCCTTTTCCACGCCGACGACCCGGCGCTGATCGAAGCCTCGGCGAACGGGTGGCGGGAAACCATGAAGCGGGACGGCCGCCTCGACGACAACGAACTGGACAGAGTCATTCACAACGGCCCCATCGACGGTACCCGCTGGCAAATCGGTTACCTGCCCAACGAGGATGTCTTCGACGGCAAGGTCCGCCAGATTGCCTCCAACGCCGCCACCATCCTTTCCGTTCTGTTGCTGTTGGCGATTGTCTCCATCAGTTGGTATGTCGCCTCCGCCCGGTCGGCGGATCGTTCCCGCCGGGTGCTGGAAGAGAAGGTCGAGGCCTTGCGCCGGTCCGAACGGAAGGCCGAATTGGCCAGTCACGCCAAGTCGGAATTCCTCGCCACCATGAGCCATGAAATCCGCACCCCCCTGACCGGCATCATGGGCTTTTCCGACATCCTGCTCGACCACCCCCTGAACGATGAAATTCGCGGCAAGGTCGTCAAGATCAAAAGCTCGTCCCGGCTTCTCCTCGACATCATCAACGATATTCTGGACATTTCCAAGCTGGAGGCCGGA
This sequence comes from uncultured Thalassospiraceae bacterium, assembly GCA_964344645.1. Classification (GTDB taxonomy): domain Bacteria; phylum Pseudomonadota; class Alphaproteobacteria; order Rhodospirillales; family JABHCV01; genus JACNJU01. The sequence continues at coordinate 84,017 of CAYFOJ010000005.1, read as the reverse complement.
AAAATGAAAATCGAGCACATCGATTTTCATGTTCCCTCCCTGATCGACGACGTGCTGTCCCAGTTTCGCGCCAAGCTGACGGCGGGGGGAGGAGAACACCTGGAACTGCGCTCCGTCCTGAGCGACGATTTCCCCCAGGGCATCAACGCCGATCCGACCCGGCTGCGGCAGATTCTCTTCAACCTGATCGGCAATGCGGTGAAATTCACCGACCAGGGGAGCGTCACCGTTAGAGGAGCCCGGTTCCAGAAGCCGACGGGAGAGGACTTCCTTCGCATCGCCGTCGAAGACACGGGCATCGGCCTCAAGGCCGAGACCATGGAGGGTCTGTTTTCCGAATTCACCCAGGCCGACGCCAGCATTACCCGGAAATACGAGGGCACCGGCCTGGGCCTGTCCATCTGCAAGCGCCTGATCGAACTGATGGGCGGGGACATCGGTGTGGAAAGCCGGTTCGGCGAAGGCAGCACCTTCTGGATCACCCTGCCTTACGTCGGGACGACCTCAAACCATGCGGAAGGCGTCGACCGGCCATCCGCCGACGCCCGCTTTCAGACCCTTGAGCCCCTGCATGTGCTCATCGTCGATGACAATGCCGTCAACCGGCAGATCATCCAGGCCCTCATGCAAGCGGCCGGCCACTCCATGGAAATGGTTGAAAACGGCAAGCAGGCGGTGGAAAGCCACCGGGCGGATGAATTTGACCTGATTCTCATGGACGTGCGCATGCCGGAACTGAGCGGGCCGGAGGCCACCAGGATGATCCGCGCCTCCGACAGGCATCCGGACGTCCCCATCATCGCCCTGACGGCGGACGCCATGGAAGATCACGTCAGGGAGTATCTGGAGGCCGGCATGGACGCTTGCGTCACAAAGCCGATCAACCGGGGAGACCTGATGGAAACCATCAACCGGGTCATGGGCAAGACCATCCACCTGCGCCTTGAGACCGCCGGCGAAGACGGTGGCGGCAACGTGGAACACACGCCGGAAGCCCCGAAGGAGCCCGACCGGGACATCGAGGCCCTGCTTGAACGGATGCAAGGCATCGCCGGAAAGGACGAAGGCAGCGACAATCAGGCGTGACCGGCCTCGTCCGACAGCATGCGCGGGTCAATGCCGATTTTGTCCATGGCCCGGCTCCATTTGTCGTCCAGATTGTCGTCGAAGACCAGATCGTCGTCGGCCTCCACGTTGAGCCAACCGTTGTTGAGGATTTCCGTATCCAGTTGGCCTGGCCCCCACCCGGCGTAGCCCAGGGCGAGCAGGCAACGGCGCGGGCCGAAGCCGTCGGCGATGGCGCGCAGGATGTCGATGGTGGCGGTCAGCGCCGTGTCCTCATCGACGACCAGGGTCGCCTCGCGGATGTAATCGGGGGAATGCAGCACGAAGCCGCGAGACATTTCCACCGGCCCGCCGGTGCGGATTTCGATGGGATGGCCGCCGGAATAGTCGCTCACCCCCAATTGTTCGAGCAGGTCGGGGAAGGTCATGGCGTCGAAGGATTTATTGACGATCAGTCCCATGGCGCCGTCGGCGCTGTGGGCGCAGATGAACACCACGCTTTTCTCGAAGCGGGGGTCCTGCATGCCCGGCATGGCGACGAGCAACTGCCCGGAAAGGGAATTTTCAATGTCTTCGCGATAAGCCATCTTGCTTGTCTCATTTCGGATTGTCGAAACCGAACACCTTATTGTGCCATATCTGTTCACCGGGAGAAACCATTTCAACCGCCGATTTGTCATTGATGGGCGGCCACGACCGCTTTGATGCCCCGGTTTTCAAGGCGATGACGGCGCGGTCAACAGTCCGTGAACGGGGTCATCTTTCGCTTCGCCTGGACGAAAAAAAGGATATGATCCCGCCATCATGACCGTTCGCCTACTCACCCGCCTTTTCCCGGCGTTGATCCTCTCCCTGTTGTTGATGACGGCCCTCTCCGGCGCGGCCCGCGCGGCGGCCTCGGAAACCGTGGTGACGGACCATACGGAACTGCGCCTGATTTCCGCCACCGGCGGCGTCGGCGAGGCGGCGACCCTGAAACTCGGCCTGCATTTCCGCCTGCAACCGGGGTGGAAGGTTTATTGGCGCAGCCCCGGCGACGCCGGTTATCCCCCGTCCCTGGACTGGGCCGGTTCCGACAACGTGGCGAAAGCCGAGATGTCTTGGCCGGCGCCGCACCGCTTTTCCATCCTCGGCCTGGAGAGCCTGGGCTACAAGGACGAGGTGGTCTACCCCATTACCCTGACCCCCGAGACCCCCGGCGCCCCGGTCCACGCCGTCGCCGAGGTGGACTACCTGACCTGCAACGACATCTGCATCCCCTATCAGGCCAAGCTGGCCCTCGAGCTGCCGGCGGGACCGGCCACTCCCAGCGGCCATGTTCATCTGATCAACCGCTACGCCGTCCAGGTGCCCGGCGACGGCGCCGCCCACGGCCTGTCGGTGGATACCCTGGAGGTCCTGGGACAGGGGCCCGAGGCCCGGTTGCGGGTCAGTGCGCGGGCGAAAACCCGCTTCATCGACCCCGATGTGTTTTTCGAGGGGCCGGATGTTCTCGCCTTCGACAAGCCCGAGGTGGAATTGCGGGAGGGCGGCCTGCAAGCCGTCCTCACCGCCCGTGTCCACGGCGCCGAAGACCTGGAGGGGGAAACCGGGCTCGACGGCCTGGCCTTCCGGGTTACCCTCGTCGACGGCGAGCGGGCGGCGGAACGTGGCCTCGAGGCGGCGCGGGGAAGCGGCGGCGACGGCGGGCTTTCCATCCTGCCCATTCTCGGCCTCGCCCTGCTCGGCGGACTGATTCTCAACCTGATGCCCTGCGTCCTGCCCGTCCTGTCCATCAAGCTGCTCAGCGTCGTCGGTCATGGCGGCGGCGAAAAACGCAAGGTCAGGGCCAGCTTCATCGCCTCGGCGGCGGGCATCGTCTTCGCCTTCCTGCTACTCGCCGCCAGCCTGGTCGCTCTGAAAAGCGCCGGCATGACCATCGGCTGGGGGATTCAGTTCCAGCAATCCTGGTTCCTCATTGCCATGACCCTGATTCTGACCCTGTTCGCCTGCAATCTGTGGGGCCTGTACGAGTTTCGCCTGCCGGGCTGGGCGGGCGGGCTGGACCAAAGGGCCGCCGCCGTGCACGGCCTCGGCGGACATTTCCTCACCGGTTGCTTCGCCACCCTGCTGGCGACGCCTTGCTCGGCGCCGTTTCTGGGAACCGCCGTCGGCTTCGCCCTGGCCCGGGACGCCGGTGACATCTTCGCCGTCTTCACCGCCCTCGGGCTGGGGCTCGCCCTGCCCTACCTGACCATCGCCGCCCTGCCCGCCCTGGCCACCCGCCTGCCCCGGCCCGGTCCGTGGATGGTCACCCTGCGCAAGGGCATGGGATTCGCCCTCGCCGCCACCGCCGTCTGGCTGCTCAGCGTGCTGATCGCCGCCGCCGGGCCCACCGCCGCCGCCGCCATCGGCCTGTTGATGCTGGGGATCGTCGTGGTTCTTTACCTCGGCCACCGCACGGACCGTTTGTGGCGAATCGGCGGCGGCGGCGTCGCCGTGCTCGCCCTGCTCGCCTTCGCCGCCCCGGCCTTGCTGCCCAACCATGCCCCGGGGGGCCGGGTGCTCGACAAGGACCCCCGCTTCCTGCAACTGTGGCGTCCCTTCGACGAAGCCGCCATCGCCGGACTGGTGGAAGACGGCAGGACCGTGTTCGTGGACGTCACCGCCGACTGGTGCCTGACCTGTCAGGTCAACAAAAGTTTCGTCCTCGCCCAAGAGGACATGATGACACGCCTGGAAGCCGACGGCGTGGTCGCCATGCAGGCGGACTGGACCCTGCCCGATGACGCCATCGCCGCCTATCTGGCCTCCTTCGGGCGTTACGGCATCCCCTTCAACGCCGTCTACGGGCCCGGCGCCCCGGACGGGCTGGCGCTGCCGGAACTGCTCACCCACGACACCGTGGCCGACGCCCTCGACAAGGCATCCCGATAATCTCAACGTACCGGAAAAGGAGACCCATGACCATTCAACCCGGCGATAAAATCCCCTCGGAAACCCTCTACATCATGGGCGAGAACGGCCCCGAGGCCCTGTCCACGGACGACCTGTTCAAGGGCAAAAAGGTCGCCCTGTTCGGCCTGCCCGGCGCCTTCACGCCGACCTGCTCCGCCCAGCATGTGCCGAGCTACCGGGACAACGCCGACGCCCTCAGGGACAAGGGCATCGACGCCATCGTCTGCCTGTCGGTCAACGACGCCTTTGTCATGGGCGCCTGGTGCAAGGACCAGGGCGTCGGCGATGCCATCGTCATGGCCGGTGACGGCTCCGCCCTGCTCAGCAAGGCCATGGGGCTGGAACTGGACCTGACGGAACGGGGCATGGGGGTGCGCTGCCAGCGTTTCTCCATGATCGTCGACGACGGCGTGGTCAGCGTTCTGAACCACGAGGCCCCCGGGGAATACCGCATCAGCAGCGCCGAAACCATGCTCGGTCAGCTATAGAGCTCATGTCCGGTCCGGGCGGGAGAGATACACTCCGTTACAAATCTCCCGCCTGGCGGACATCAAACGGTTACACGGGCCTGGTAGGTTCTCCTCAACACCACCTGCCGACGAGGACCCGCCATGACCCGCCCATCCCAACCCGCAGCCGCTTCCACCTTCAAAAGCTGGCTCGACCGCTATGCCACGGCCGCCACCATCGCCTCCTTCGGCGTCGTCTCCCTGAGCGGCGTCCTGATCTTCTTTCATCTTGGCGAGGGGGTTCTGATGGGCCTTCACGAATGGCTCGGAATCGCCTTCGTCGTCGCCGCCTCGCTGCATGTGGTGCGGCACCTGCCGTCCTTCAAAAACCATCTGGCGAGGCCCCGCGCCCGCCGGATGCTGGCCCTGACCGTCTTCGTCAGCGCCGTCTTCATCGGCGGCGCGGCCTTCAACCCTGAAGGCGGAAATCCCATGAAACAGTTTGTCCGGGCTTCCGCCGACGCCCCCCTGTCGGCCCTCGCCCGGGTGGTCGGAATCAGCCCGGAAGCCCTCGCCGGGCGTTTCGCCGCCGCCGGCATCCCCGACGTCACGGGAACGCTGACCCTGAACGAAATCGCCGCCAGGACCGACTTCGAGCCCCGGCGGCTGTTCGCCATCGTCGTCGATGGCCGTTGACGGAAATCAGACGCTACAGGTCATGTCCTGGCCGCAGCACATGGGCGACTTGATCTTGCCGTGGTCGTTGGGACACTTGGAGATCTGAACCTCGGCCCCGTCGGGCAGGGTCAGGCTGTCGTTGACCAGGGGGGCGTCGCATTTGCCGCAGGTGGCGTTGACGCTCATGCCGCATTTTTCACATTCGTAAGTCGCCATGGTGTTTCCTTTGTTTCGACTGTTCTCGGTAACTCGCGGAACTATAGCAACCGCGCCGAAGGACGATCAAGCGTCCCGGTAAGGACTCATGCCCTGCCGGGCCAGGGCGTCGGCGCGCTCGTTTTCCGGGTTTCCCGCATGCCCCTTGACCCAGTGCCACGCGATGTCGTGGCGGGCGATGGCCTGGTCCAACCTGCGCCACAGATCCTCATTCTTGACCGGTTTTTTCGCCGCCGTCTTCCAGCCGTTGCGCTTCCAGCCGTGAATCCATTTGGTGATGCCGTCGCGCACGTAGGTGCTGTCCGTATACAGGTCGACCGCCATGCCCCGCTTCAGGGCCTCCAGCCCCATGATGGCGGCGGTCAGTTCCATTCGGTTGTTGGTGGTCTCGAACTCTCCTTCGGAAAGCTCCTTTTCGTGACCGTTCCACAGCAACAGCACCCCCCAGCCCCCCGGACCGGGATTGCCGGAGCAGGCTCCGTCCGTATACAATTGCACCCGCTCCGTCATCACAAGCCGTAGGCGCCGGGGCCGCCGACTCCCTGATGGAATTTCAGCTTGTCGAGATATTCCAGCGGGTCCTTCGGAGTCACCAGGGCGTCGGCCGGGGTGTTCAGCCAGTCATAGAGACGGGTCAGCAAGAAGCGAATGGCCGAGCCTCTGGCGAGCAGCGGCAGGGCCGCCAGTTCCGCCTCCGTCAGTTCTCTTTCCCTGCCGTACGCGCTTAACAATCGACGCGCCTTGGTGACGTTGAAATCGCCGTCCGCCTCGAAACACCAGGCATTGAGGCAGATGGCGATATCGTAGGCGAACATGTCGTTGCAGGCAAAATAGAAGTCGATCAGGCCGGACAGCCGCCCGTCCATGAAGAAAACGTTGTCGGGAAACAGGTCGGCGTGAATGACGCCGCCGGGCAGTCCCGACTCTTGCCCCGGCCAATGGGCTTCCAGGTGATCCAGTTCCCGGGCAAGGAAATCCGCCAGGCCGGGCTTGACCTCGTCCGCCCGCGCGCCCGAGGCCTCGAGCAAATCCCGCCAGGAATCGACGGAAAGGGCGTTGCGGCGGTGAATGGAAAAATCCGCCCCGGCGAGATGCAGCCTGGCCAGGGCCTCACCGACCTCGGCGCAGTGATCCGCCGTGGTCCGGCGCGGCCACATCCCGGCGAGAAACGTGATGATGGCGGCATGGCGGCCGCACAGCCTGCCCAGGGTCTTACCGTTCCTGTCTTCCAGCGGCGTCGGACAGGGAATCCCCTTGCCCGCCAGATGCCCCATCAGGCACAGGAAAAACGGCAGATCATCACCGCTGACCCGTTTCTCATAGAGGGTGAGGATATATGCGCCCCGGTCCGTGGTCAGCAGATAGTTGGAATTTTCCACCCCCTCGGCGATGCCCTTGCACGAGGTCACCGCGCCGATGTCGTAGCCGGCGACAAAGGCGATCAGGTCTTCATCCGAGACTTCCGTGTAAACAGCCATGGCTACTCTTACGAAACGCCATCCCATCGTGCAAGTCATCTGGTGCCGGAGAGGCCGGGAAGTGATAGATTGTCACCGTCATGCGCACCCCGACCACCATCGGCTTCGCCGCCCTGTTTCTCCTTCTGCCCGCCGCCGGCGCCCATGCGGCGCGGACGCAGGACACCCTGCCCACCGGCATCGTCGATCCCCTGCGCCATGTGGAGGCGAATCCGACGGTGAAACGGGTACAGCGGGCCCTCGTCGAGGCGGGCCACTACCGCGGCCCGGTGGACGGCCGTTTCAATCAGGAGACCGGGCGGGCCATCCGCGCCTACCAGCGCCGGGAAGGCCTGCCGCAAAACGGCATCGCCAGCAAGGAACTGGCCGCCCACATCGAAACCGGCACCCGGGTCCGCTCCCTGTTGAAGCAGCTTCGCGTCGAACGCCTGGGTAAGATCAAGCAGGCCCGCAAGGCCCTGCTGCAGCGCCCGGAAACCCGCCATCTCGTCGAGTCCCCCGAAAAAGGCAAATGGAAAGCGCGAGTGGGACGGGACGCCCGCGCCTGTTTCCGCGCCCCCGCGCCCAAGTGCCTGCTCGACGAGGCCACGGAAAGCGCCGTCGCCATCCATAAAAGCGAACTGCGCGACTGGGTGCTGGGGGAAATCCTCGTCGCCCAGGCCAAGGCCGGACTGACCGGCGAGGCGCTGCAAACGGCGAACCGGATCACCGACCCGCGTCTGATCCTGGTCGCCCTGCGCGACATCGCCGAAGCCCTGGCCAGCGCCGGACGGCCCGGCGAGGCCCTGAGCGCGGCGGCCATCATTCCCGACCCGGAAAAACGTCTCGAAGCCCTTGCCGCCATCGCCGCCATTCGCCTGGACCGCGGCGACCTGTCCGGCGCCGCCGAGACGGCGCGGGCCGTGCTGCGGGGACGGACCGAGGCCGCCGACTCCCTGAAGCGGATTTCCCTGGCCGCCCGGGCCGCCGTTACCCTGGCCAAGACGGGACAACGTAAGCAGGCGGAGAAAGAGCTTCGGGCCGCCAGGTCGGCGGCGGAATCGAGCCTCGGCGAGGCCCGGAAAAACGCCGCCCTGCGCTTTATCGCCGAGGCCCATGCCGACATGGGACAACCCGGGACGGCTTTGGACCTGCTAAAGACGGTGCCCGACGCCTCCGAGCATCTACCGGTTCTGATTTCGGCGGCGACGGCCCAGGCCCGGGCCGGAGACGCCGAAGAGGCCCTATCGACGGCGGGGAGCATCGCCGCCGTCCGCTACCGGGCCGTCGTCCTGAGCCGTGTCGGGGCGGCTCAGGCGAAGGCGGGGGACATCCGGGGCGGCATGGACACCCTGCGAAAAGCCCTCGGCGAGGCGGAGAAAATCAAACCCGTCTTCGCCCGCGCCTACGCCCATGAAAAAATCGCCCTGGCCCTGCTGGAGGCGGGCCGCCTGAGTGGAGCGAAGGACTTCACCGAAGCCGTCGATGCCGCCGCCCTGATCGGCGACGGCAAATTACGCGCCCACGCGCTGTGGTCCCTTTCCGTCGGGCAGGAACTGGCCGGCGACCGGGCCGGGTCCGACGACACCCGGGCCCTGGCCGAAGCGGCGACGGCGGAAATCAAGAGCCCCCTCACCCGGGTCTGGATGTTTTCCGAAATCGCCCTGGAACACGTGCGCGGAAAACGCAATGCCCCGGCCCGGGCCATGTTCCGCCGGGCCCTGGCCGTCGCCGGAGACATCGCCAGCGCCTGGGGCCGTTCCCGGGCGCTGGCCCGTGCCGCTTCCGTGCTGGTCGAAGTCATGGAAACGACAAAAAGTGATGACAGACCCGGCAACGGGCACTAAAAAAACACACCCGACACATTCCGGATGAAGGACCCGATCTTCCATGGACAAACCCATTGTCACCCAGAAAGCGCCGATGCCCGTCGATGTCGAGGCCGGCAAGAAATATTACTACTGCACCTGCGGCAAAAGCGAGAAGCAGCCGTTCTGCGACGGCGCCCACAAGGGAACCGATTTCGCGCCGACCCTGTACGAGGCCGAGGAATCGAAGACGGTCTATTTCTGCGCCTGCCGGGCCAGCAAGAAGGGCCATCTCTGCGACGGCGCCCACAAAGAGCTCTGACACCCGGACATGGGTGACAGGCGGGCCAGCTTAAGACGTCTCTCCAGACCGGCCGTCCTGGGCGGTCTGCTCAGCGGTCTGCTGTCCCTGTCCGCGTGCATGGAGATGATCACCGGCGAACCCGCCGTGCCCGAGCCCTGCCCGCCGGTGCTGAAACTGGCCGACGCGGCGGAACTGACCCGTTTCGCCGACGGCCCGGGGCGGGACTTGATCGATGTGGATTTCACCGCCCGGATTTCCCATATCAGCGGCAAATGCTTCTACGAACGCGACCCCGACACCGGTGACGGCCAGGTCCGTGTCACCGTGAAAACGGAATTCAAAATCGACAGGGGGCCGGCCAACAAAACCCACGAGGCCCGGTTCGATTATTTCGTCTCCCTGCTCGACGGATCGGATCAGATACTCGACAAGCCCCTGTTCTCCTACCAGTCGAAATACTGGAAAAACCGCCAGACCATCAGGGACGTGGATGCCCCCGTGGAACTGATCATCCCCTTGCGCGGCGATCAGTACGGCACCGACTTCACCATCTACGTCGGCTTCCAACTGACCCGGGAAGAGCTGGATTTCAACAAGGAAAAACTGGGCCGCTGAGTGGTCCATGCCGACCCCGCCCGGACGCTTTAGGAGCGTGCTCCTAAAGCTTACCCCTTGAGTCTTTTCCCCTTGGGGGTGTGGGTGCGAGAGCCTTTGGCGCGATTTTTAGGGGGTGGATTTTCCCCTTATGTGCATCGGCCTGTACGATCAAGGAAATATATGGCAATGTACGGCGAAATTACGTACATTGGGCCGGGTGACGAGTGAAAGGATTTCGCCATGTTGACGTTTCACGACACGGCGTCTGAAGATGGCGCACGGAAAGAGGCCCGCATGGATCAGCGCACGACGCGCCATGTCAAGGCGACCATTCAAAAAGCGGCGGCCCTTGTCGGCGTTCAGGAATCCGCTTTTGTCTCCACCTCCGCTTATGACAGGGCTTGCAGCGTGATTGCCGCCTCCGAAACCTTCGCCTTGAAAGCACGGGATCGCGATGCCTTTTTGGCTGCCTTCGATGCCGAACCAACGCCGTCCCCCGCCCTGGGCGACGATTTCAAATTGATGAAGACCATGCTGGATCATGGTGAGTGATCCGCCCAGCCCAAAATTCAAAATCGAACCCTTCGATCCCGGCAAACACAATCGAAAAGCTTTTTCTTCAGGCGTCCGCCAGACCGATAATTATCTGAAGCTGAATGCCAAGAAGTTCCAGAAAGGTGACATGGTTCGCGTACACGTCGCGGTTCCGGTCGGGTCGGATCAAGTCATCGGATATTACGCCCTGAACGGCGGCGCCCTTGACATCACCGCGCTGGGTGATCTTTCTCCCCGCAACGTCCCGGAGCACGGGCAAATTCCCATTTCATTCATTCCCGCCTTCGGCATTGATCAAAACCACCAGGGGCAGGGGTGCGGACGGGTTATCCTCGCCCATGCCCTGTCCGAAATTGCCCGGGTCGCTGAAAGACAGGGCTGTTGGGCCACCGTTCTGGATGTGTTTGACGATGAAAACATCGAGCGTAGAAAGAAGTTCTATGAGGAAAGAGGCTTTCGGTCATTGCCTTCCCAGCCTTTGAGAATGTTCCTGCCCATAAAGGATATCCGGGCCTCTCTGCAATGGGGAACATGATCCCCGCCCGGCTGCGCTCGCCTGTTGACCTGACGCCCGGAAACGCTAAACTGGTTCTCAACGAAAGCTCAACTAGACCACTGCGGGAGAGATCGTCTCCAGGCGGGCAGGCGGCGAAGGCCAGCCCCGCCAGACGACGCCGAAGGAGCAACCGCCCCGGAAACTCTCAGGCACCCGGACCGTAGTGGAATGAGGCTCTGGAAAGCAGGTCTCGACGCCCATGGGCGCCGGGGCCTCACCGAAGATGTAACCTGATCGCGGCGAAACCAAGGCGAGATCGGGGAATCTTTCAGGTTCAAAGACAGAGGGGGCGCCTTTTCGGCCAGGGTTTTTGGCCGTGTGCGCCCTTGACGACTGTTGGAGAACCGTATGTCCGATCAATCCGAAGACCTGAAACAAACACCGCTGGATGCCCTGCACCGGGAACTCGGCGGCAAAATGGTGCCCTTCGCCGGTTACGACATGCCGGTGCAGTACGCCGCCGGGATTCTTACCGAGCACAACCACACCCGCGAGCAGGCCTCCCTGTTCGACGTTTCCCATATGGGGCAGGCGACCCTTCGGGGCGACGACCCCATCGCCGCCCTGGAGGCCCTGGTCCCCGGCGATCTGGCCGCCCTCGGCGACGGCGAGATCCGCTACACCCTGTTCACCAACGAACACGGCGGCATTCTCGACGACCTGATGGTGACCCGGCGCGGCGACGGCCTGTTCCTGGTCGTCAACGCCGCCTGCAAGGACCAAGACTTCGCCCACATCCAGGCCAACCTGGGCGGCGGCAACCGCCTGGACATCCTAGAAGACCGAGGCCTGCTCGCCCTGCAGGGCCCGCAAGCGGCGGCGGTCCTGGGCCGTCTCGCCCCGGGTGCGGAGGCCATGGGCTTCATGACCGCAAGGACCCTCACCATCGGCGATGTTTCCTGCGATGTGTCGCGCTCGGGCTACAGCGGTGAGGACGGCTATGAAATCTCCGTCCCCGCCGAACAAGCGGAAGCCTTGGCCCGACTTCTCCTCGACCAGTCGGAGGTCATGCCCGCCGGACTGGGGGCCCGGGATTCCCTGCGCCTGGAGGCGGGCCTCTGCCTCTACGGCAGTGACATCGACGAAACGACGACGCCCATCGAGGCCGGATTGCTATGGACCATTTCCAAGCGCCGCCGGGCCGAGGGCGGATTCCCCGGGGCCGACGTCATTCAGGGGCAGATCGCAGGCGGCGTGTCCCGCCGGCGCGTCGGCATCAGGCCCGACGGCAAGGCCCCGGCCCGCGCCCATACCCGTATCACCGGCCCGGACGGCGGCGACATCGGCGAGGTCACCAGCGGCGGCTTCGGCCCCAGCGTCGGCGGCCCGGTCGCCATGGGCTACGTCGAAACCCCGTTCGCCAAGCCCGACACACCCGTCAACCTGCTGGTCCGGGGGAAGCCGCAACCAGCCAAGATCGTCAGGCTGCCGTTCAGCCAACACCGTTATCACAAAAGCTAAGTCCCAACAGAGGAGGAACACTCATGTCCGTCAAATACACCAAGGATCACGAATGGCTCAGCGTCGAGGGCGACACCGCCACCGTCGGCATTACCGTCTATGCCCAGGAACAACTTGGCGACGTGGTCTTCGTCGAGGTCCCGGAAGCGGGACGGTCCGTCAGCCAGGGCGACGAGGCGGCCGTCGTCGAATCGGTCAAGGCGGCCAGTGAAATCTACGCCCCCGTCGGCGGAGACATCACCGAGGGCAACGGCGCCCTGGAAGACGAACCGGCGACCATCAACAGCGATGCGGAAGGGGCCGGCTGGATTTTCAAGATGACCGTCGGCGACGCCTCCGAACTGGACGGCCTGATGGACGAGGCCGCCTACAAGGACTATGTCGCCGGCTTGGAATAGGACCGAAGCACCATGCGTTATTTGCCGCTTACCGATGCCGACCGCAGCCAAATGATGGCCGCCGTCGGCGTCTCATCCATGGAAGACATCTATTGCGACGTGCCCGCCGAGGCGTTGCTGAAAGCCCCCATCGACCTGCCCCCGCACCAGGGGGAAATGGAGGTGGAGCGGGCCATATCGGCCATGGCGGCGAAAAACCTGAACGCGGCGGAAGCGCCGTCGTTCCTGGGCGGCGGGGCCTACCGCCATCACGTCCCGGCGACCGTGGACGCGATGATCCAGCGTGGCGAATTCCTCACCGCCTACACGCCCTATCAGCCGGAGGTCTCGCAGGGGACCCTGCAATACCTGTTCGAGTTCCAGACCCAGGTGGCGCTGCTGACCGGCATGGAAATCGCCAACGCCTCCATGTACGACGGGGCCACCGCCTGCGCCGAGGCCGTCGCCATGGCCGGACGCGCCACCCGGCGCAGGAAGGGGTTGCTGTCGGGCGCCCTGCACCCCCATTACCGGGAAGCCACGGAAACCATGTCCGGCCTGCACAACATGGACATCACCCCGGCCCCGGCCAACTACACCGGCGACGAGGATCTGATCGGTCAAATCGACAAAGAGACCGCCTGCGTGGTCGTCCAGAATCCGGATTTCTTCGGCCATGTCCGTGACCTGACGCCTCTGGCGGAAGCCTGCCATGAGGCCGGGGCCCTGCTCATCGCCGTGGTCACCGAAGTGGTTTCCCTGGGCGCGCTCAGGGCGCCGGGGGACATGGGGGCGGATATCGTCGCCGCCGAAGGCCAGTCCATCGGCAACGCCCTCAATTACGGCGGCCCCACGGTCGGGCTGTTCGCCGTCCGCCACAAACATCTGCGGCAGATGCCGGGCCGGGTCTGCGGCCAGACCACGGATACGGAAGGCAAGCGCGGATTCGTGCTGACCCTGTCGACCCGCGAACAGCATATCCGCCGCGAGAAGGCGACCTCCAACATCTGCACCAACTCGGGCCTGTGCGCCCTGGCCTTCACCATCCACATGACCCTGTTGGGCGAGGACGGGTTCGCCCGGCTCGCCGCCCTCAATCACGCCAACGCCGTGACCCTGGCCGACAAGCTGTCCACGGTGTCCGGCGTCGAGGTGATCAACGAAAGCTTCTTCAACGAATTCACCCTGCGGCTGGCGAAACCGGCGGCGGCGGTGGTCGAGGCCCTGGCGGAACGGGGGATTCTCGGCGGTATTCCTGTCTCGCGCCTGCTTCCCGGCCAACCGGACATGGAAAACCTGCTTCTCGTCGCCGCCACGGAAACCAACGGCGAGGGCGACATGGATGCCCTTTGCAATGCCCTGAACGAGGTGCTGTCATGAGCGAATCCCTGAAAACCATCACCGGAAACAGCGGCCTGAGGATGGAGGAGGCGCTGATCTTCGAACAGGATTCGGAAGGGCGGCTGGGCGTCGACCTACCGGAACCGGCGGCCGTGAAAAGCCGCCTCGGCGGCCTCGAGAGGAAGACGCCGGTGGGCCTGCCCAATCTGTCGGAACCGCAGACCGTGCGCCATTACACCCGCATCAGCCAGAAGAACTACGGCATCGATTCCGGGTTCTATCCCCTCGGCTCGTGCACCATGAAGCACAACCCGAGGCTGAACGAAAAACTGGCCCGCCTGCCCGGCTTCGCCGCCCTGCACCCCCTGCAGCCCGTCTCCACCACACAAGGGGCGCTGGAGCTGATCGACGCCTGCGCCCAGTGGCTGAAGACGATCTGCGGCATGCCTGCGGTGGCCATGTCCCCGGCGGCCGGCGCGCATGGGGAATTCTGTGGCATGATGGCCATCCGCGCCGCCCTGGAAGACCGGGGCGACGCCCGCAAGCGGGTGCTGGTGCCGGAATCCGCACACGGCACCAACCCGGCGACGGCGGCAGCCTGCGGCTACGCCGTCGACACCATCCCCGCCAACGACCGGGGCCGGGTCGACCTGGACGCCTTCCTCGACAAGCTGGACACGGACGTCGCCGGCATCATGCTGACCAACCCCAACACCTGTGGCCTGTTCGAGACCGACATTATCAAGATCGCCGACGCGGTCCACGACGCCGGGGCCTTCTTCTACTGCGACGGGGCCAACCTGAACGCCATCATGGGCCGAGTCCGTCCGGGGGACCTGGGCATCGACTGCATGCACATCAACCTGCACAAGACCTTCTCGACGCCCCACGGCGGCGGCGGGCCGGGGGCGGGGCCGGTGGTGCTGTCCGCCGCCCTCGCCGATTACGCCCCCCTGCCCTTCGTCACTCACGGCGAAAACGGCTTCGGGCTGGTCGAACACAAGGACGGCGAAGGCGAAAAGACGTTCGGACGCCTCAAGGGCTTCCACGGCCAGATGGGCATGTTCATCCGCGCCCTGGCCTACATGATGAGCCACGGCGGCGACGGCCTCAGGCAGGCCAGCGCCGATGCTGTGCTCAACGCCAACTACCTGCTGGCCAGCCTGAAGGACACCCTGAGCCCGTCCTTTGAAGGCCCGTGCATGCACGAGGCCCTGTTCGACGACAGCTTCCTCAAGGGCACCGACGTTTCCACCCTGGATTTCGCCAAGGCGATGATCGACGAGGGCTTCCACCCCATGACCATGTATTTCCCGCTGGTCGTCCATGGCGCCCTGCTGATGGAGCCCACCGAGTCGGAAAGCAAGGAAACCCTGGACCAGTACATCGACGCCTTGAAGGGATTGACGGCCAGGGCGAAGGCGGGCCAGGCGGCCTACTTCCACGGCGCCCCCAGGCTCACCCCCCGCCGCCGCCTGGACGAAACCACCGCCGCCCGCAACCCGGTGCTGCGCTGGAGCCCGCCGGAAAGCGACTGACGATGATCCAAATCGATGATGATCCAAATCGATGATTGCGCCGCATAACGTTATGAGGTACAATCGCCTTCGTGATCAAGGGGTTTAAATGCCGGGAAACGGAGCGGATATGGCGGGGCCAGCGGTCACGCCGTTTGCCGCAGGACATCCAATCGGCAGCGCTACGAAAACTTCGCTATCTGAACCGGGTGAAGCGGCTGGACGACCTACGAACACCGCCCGCGAACCGGCTTGAGGCCCTCAAAGGTGACCGGGCCGGACAGCACAGCATTCGGATCAACCGGCAATGGCGGGTGTGCTTCCGCTGGGAAGGGTCCGACGCCCTGGATGTTGAGATTGTCGATTATCATTGATGTGGCGGGAACGCCATGGAACGAAAGGAACGGCCATGACCGACACCATCAGAGAGGACGACCTGCTGCCGAACCCCCATCCCGGGGAAATCCTGCTGGAGGACTTTCTCAAGCCCATGGGCCTGAGCCAGTCCGCCCTGGCCCGGGCGGTCGGGGTGCCGCCGCGACGAATCAACGAAATCGCGCTGGGCAAGCGGGCGGTGACGGCGGAAACGGACCTGCTGCTGGCGCGATACTTCGGCATCTCGGAGGGGATATTCCTTGCCCTCCAAACCGATTACGACCTGGAGGAGGCGCGGCGCTCGATAGGCGACAAGCTGGAGGCCGTGCGGCCGCGGGCGGCTTGAACCGCCGCTCAGCCGTGGTTGTTTCTCTTCCCCCGGCTGGCGAATTCGACGGCGGCGACGGCGAAATCGTTTAGGCGTTTGGCGACCGCCCGGTTGACGCTGCCCAGGGGGTATTCGCCGTGCTCGTCCGCCTCGCCGGCCTCCACACCGGTTAGCAGTTCTATCCCCTGATCGACGGTCTCGACGGGATAGATGCTGAACCGGCCCTCCCGGACCGCCTGAACCACGTCGTCTCGCAACATCAGATGTTTGACGTTGCTGGCCGGGATCAAGACCCCCTGCTCGCCGTTTAGGCCGCGCGCCTTGCAGACATCGAAGAAGCCCTCGATTTTTTCATTGGCCCCGCCGATGGCCTGGACCCGGCCCATCTGGTCGACGGAGCCGGTGACCGCCAGGGATTGCTTGATGGGGATGTCCGACAGGGCCGACAGCAGGGCGTAGAGTTCCGTCGATGACGCGCTGTCGCCGTCGATCCCGCCGTAGGATTGCTCGAACACCAGCGAGGCCGACAGGGTCAGGGGCGCCTCCCGGCTGTAGCGGGTGGCCAGGAACGACGACAGGATCATCACCCCCTTGGAATGCAGCGGCCCGCCGAGGGCCACTTCCCGCTCGATATCCATCACCTCGCCCTTGCCCATGCGCACCCGGCACGAGACCCGGGACGGACGGCCGAAGGCGAAGTGATCGAGCTGGATGACGGACAGGGCGTTGACCTGCCCACTGACCGCCCCTTCGGTTTCGATCAGCAGGGTGCCGCGTTGGATTTCCTCCTGAATGCGCTCGCGCAGCCGGTCGGAACGGTATTCCCTGGACTGCACCGCCTTGCTCACATGCTCCGGCCCGACCACATCCGCCCCGGCCTCCCCGGCCCAGTAATCCGCCTCGCGCACGAGATCAACGATGGAGGCCATGTGCGCCGTCAGCTTTTCCGAATCGGCGGCCAGCCGGGCGCCGTGTTCGACCACCCGCGCCACCGCCGCCCGATTGAGGGCGCGCAGGTCTTCGCGCTTGCCGACCCCGGCGATAAGACGGGCGTAGTTGAGGGCGCTGGCCTCGCTGCGGTCCATCCGTCCGTCGAAATCGGCGGCGACCTTGAACAATTCCCGGAATTCCGGATCGAGGCGGCTGAGCAGGTAATACAGCCTCGGCTCGCCCAGGATAACCACCTTGATGTTCAGGGGCACCGGTTCCGGCTCGAGGGTCACGGTGGAAACCCAGCCGAGGGATTCCCCCGGCGATTCGATGCGGATGCGCCTGGAATCCAGGGCCCGCATCAGGGTCTCCCAGACGAAGGGCTGGATCAGAACCTTGCGGGCGTCGACGATCAGATAGCCGCCGTTGGCCCGGTGCAGGGCCCCCGGCCTGATCATGGTGAAATCGGTCACCAGGGCGCCGTACTGGGACATATGCTCGACCCGTCCGATCAGGTTGGGCAGGGTCGGGTGATCCTCGTAGAGCACCATGGCACCCTTGGTTTCGTCGTCGTCGTCGGCCGCCGCCGCCGCGCCATCGCCGTTATCGACCATGACGTTGATCTGATAGCGGCGGAAGCGGGCCTCGGCCCCGCCGTGCTGGGTCGGCGTCATCGGCGTTTCCGACGGCTGGTCCGGGGCCATGAATTCCGTCGAGGTCTCGACCACGTCGAGGCGGACCGCGTCGAGATAGTCGAGCACCACCGGGATATCCTCCCAGGCTTCCTTCAACTCGTCGATCAGGTGGCCGACCACCAGTTCGGTCACCCGGCGGTTGTAGTCGCGCAACTGCTGGCGGGCCTGTTTCTCCCATTTCGGTATCTGCGGAAGGATCTCCTCCAATTCCTTCTGCATGCGCTCCATGTCGTCGGCCCGGCGCTTCTGCTCCTCTTCGCTCAAGGCCTGGAATTCCTTCGGACTCAACACTTCCTCCTCGCCGGCGGGGGCCAGGGCGAGACCGGCGGGGGTGCGAATCAGGGCGACATTGACCGCGTTGGCCCGGGCCTGAAAATCGGCGAAGACGGACTCGCTTTTTTCCTTCAATTCCTGCTCGATGGCGGCTTTCTGATTGCGGTATTCCTCCGTCTCGAACGCCGCCGGGATGGCCGAACGCAGGTCGACGATCAGGCTCTGCATGTCCGCCTGCAGGGGGCGCCCCTTGCCCGGGGGAAGTTCCAGGGCCTTGGGCCGGTGCGGGTCGGCGAAATTGTTGACGTAACACCAGTCGTTGGCGACCGGCTGCTCCCTGGCCCGCTTGCCGAGCACGCTTTCCACCAGGCTCTGCCGGCCCGAACCCTCGGGGCCGAGGACAAACAGGTTGTAGCCCTCGCCCTTCATGCCGACGGCGAAATTGACCGACTCGACGGCCCTGTCCTGGCCGACGATCTCTTCCAGCGGCGCCAGTTCGGCGGTGGTCTCGAAGCGGAAAATCTCCGGATCGGTGGACGTATACAGGTCTTCCGGTTTAAGCGCTTTGGCGGTTTCGGTCATGGTTGTCCCCAGAACTCTTTCGACAGGACAAATTCTCGCCACTCTTGCGCCGGGAGTCCAGCGCCATGACGCATTCCCCCCGCCGGAAGCCCTAAGGAAAGGTATCGGATATGACCTCGAGCATTTTGTTCACATTCACCGGTTTGACGATGTACTCCCTGAAGCCCGCCTTCAACCCCGCCTCCACCTGTTTCGGCGTCGCTGAGGCGCTGATGGCGAGGACGGGAATGTCTGCCGTTTCCTTCATTTTTCCGAGCCGTTCGAGGGCCTCGAAACCGTCCATGCCCGGCAAGTCGATATCCATCAGAATCATATCCGGAAGCCGGGAACGGGCGATTTCCAGTCCCAGTTCCGCATTGCCCGCGACGGTGAGGTGTATGTTGCCCAGCAACTCGGCGATGGATTCCATCAATTCCACATTCGAGGGATTGTCTTCGATATACAGTATATCGCGCGGGGCCGGTCCCCAGGCCGAGGCGGACGGGTCGGAGGAAACCGGACGATCCTCTTGCGCCGACGTCTGAAGGGGGCCCGGCTCCCGGGTCGTCGGGACCTCGACCCAAAAACGGCTGCCCCGACCCTCTTCACTGTCAAAACCGATGTCGCCGCCCAGCAGCACGGCGATCTGCCGGGAAATGCTCAGGCCGATGCCCGTGCCCTCGATTTGACCGGCTTCCCGGCCCAGGCGGTCAAAGGGCGTGAACACACCGCCCTGTTTATCCTCGGGAATGCCAGCGCCCGTGTCAGTGACAATAAATCGAAAGGCGTCGTTTTCGCGCAATTCGCCAGACAAGGACACCCGGCCGCCATGCCGATTGTATTTGACCGCGTTGGTGAGCAGGTTGACCAGCACCTGGACAAGCCGGGTACCATCAGTCAACAGGAAAGGTGAAGGCGTGGCGTCTGTTTCGTCAATCAGTTCGATTCCTTCGGCGTCGGCTTGGGACTGGATCATTTGAAGGGCGGTCTCAACCACATGGCGCAAGGGAGTGGGCTCGATGCTCAACGTCAGATTGCCGGCCTCAATCTTGTTGAATTCCAGGACCTGGCTGATCAATTCGAGCAGGTGGTCGCCGCCCTTGATGATATTGCCGACATAAGTATGCTGGTTGTCGGTCAAGGGCTCTTGTTTATTGATCCCCAGCAATTGCGCAAATCCCAAGATGGCGTTCAGGGGGGTACGCAACTCGTGGCTCATAGAGGCAAGAAAGGCCGATTTCGCACGGTTGGCGGACTCCGCCTGGGATTTGGCGTGGAGCAACGCCGTCTCATCCTTCTTTCGTTCCGTGATGTCGGTAGCGGTACAGATCGCCCCGGTAACGGTCCCCTCGCCGTCGCGCAAGACCGCGCCGGAAAACAGCACAGGCACCCGCCTACCGTCCTTCCCCACCAGGACCAGTTCCACCCTTTTATTAGACACCGCGCTGGCCAGTCCGTCGATGAGGGACGGCAAGTCATGCCCGGAAGCCAGCTTTCCGAATGGGGTCGTGGCGATGTCCGTCATGGCCGGATCAACCTCTGGCCGGCGCAGGATCACCGCCACCCGCTTGTCCTCACCGGCATCGAGTGGCAACAGGGCGATTTCGGCGGCGAACTCCTCGCCGTCCCGACGCAGCGCCTTCAGGTCACGGCCCGACCCCATCAAACGGGGGAAAGGGGCCGCACCATACCCCCTGACATGGTCCGCATGTCCGGCACGGACCGTTTCGGGGACTAGATCATCCACCGAAAGGGCCGTCAGTTCGTCAACCCGGCAGCCGAAGGCATCCGCCGCGAGCTTGTTGGCGTAGACGATCGCGCCGGCCTCGCCGACAACCAGAACCGGCAACGGGGCATCGCCGAACAGGGCATAAAAGCGTCCCGCGTCCCGCTTCAGGACCCGCCCGAGTCCGGTGGCCAGAAACTGCCATTCGTTCCCCTCTTCGAAAAGCGCCGCAAACCGTTTTCCCTGCAGGGCCCCGGGCTCGTAGTGCAACAGCGCCTCCGCCGCCGGGTTGGCGGTGACGATGGTTCCGTCAGGGGTCAGTTCGAACAACGCCTCGTTCATGGATGTGATGATATTGTCCAGCCGGTCGAAAGAGACGACGGTGGAGCGCAAATGCCCGGCCATTCGGTCGAAAGCGCCTGAAAGATCCTGAATCTCGCGCAGTTGACCGGATTCGGGGGGCAGTTTCAGATCACTCAGATGGTGAATTGCTGCAATATTATCGGAGAACTTCCGCAGCGGGCGCGAAACGGTCAGCGCCGTCAGCATCACGAAGCCGATAAACACGGCCAACAGGACGCTCATGCCGACGAACTGAAACACCCGCAGGGTTTGCTGCGGTTTGGACGCCGCTTCGATGGAGGAGGCGACGGTGACGGAGATGTCGTTGACCTCCAGGAAGGCCCTGTATTGAACCCATCCTTCCATGCTTTCCGCCATTGCGCCGCCACCCGGGGCCGCCAGGGCGGCGTTCGTGCTGTAGACGACCAGGCCGTCCCGGTCGGTCAGGAAAAAGTCGTAGCCGAAGGAAGAGGTTCCGAACAAGGCCTCGAACGCGCTCGACGGATAACTGACGACGACCGCCCCCTCGGGAAAGCCCGAATAGAGAATCGGTTCGATGATCGACACACCCTGTTGCGTCAGGCTGATCGTTCCCTTCTCAGGAAGGGAGAACCCATCCGGCGGGATGGTGGCGTCGACGCCGCTCGCCTCGACCACCCGGCCCCTGTAGTCGACCAGGGAAATAATGCCCTCCAAAGAAAACGGCGGATGCAGGGAGCGGATGAAGGCCGGCAGGTAACTCCCCTTCCCCTGCAGGTCGATCAGGCCGTTGAGGAGAAGGTCGTTATCGCCCATGGTCCTCGCGAACTCCCGCAGTCCCTTGAGCCTGTCGCCGATGCGCGCCGCCTCGCTCACCCCCACCTGGAGGGTCCTTTCGCGCATGTCCGTTTCCAGGGACGTTTGCAGGAACTGGCTGCCCGCGTACCACAGCAACAACAGGATAATGGCGCTGGCGGGAACGACGGTCCGGATAGCGCGCCCAAACAGGGAGGGGGCGTTGCTCATTTAAGACCGGCCGTTCAGTCGGACGTCACGACAACGCCGTCGCCATCGTAGTGCGACAAGCGGAAATCACCGGCATCGAGGGCGTCATGCCTTGTTTTGCTGAATGCCGGGGCGTAATTGCGGATCAGCCCCTGATGGGGCCCCAGGTTCTCGAGGGCGTCACGCACGGCCGGGCGGTCGGTGGTTCCCGCCTTCTCTATGGCCAGGGCCAGCAGATGGATCAGGTCGTAAGCATGGGCCGTTCCAACCGGGGCGGATATCCCGCGCGCGTCGGCCGTGTCGGGATAGCGCTCTACATAGGCCTGCACCAGCCTTTCGGCCCGGTCGGGAAACGGCGGCTTGAGGAAGGAGAAAGTCTGCAGGAATTTCAGATCGACTTTCTCCAGCGTCTTGCCCGCCTTCTCGAAAAAGTTTCCGCCGGTTATGCCCCAGTGGGAAATGATGGGAACGCGCTTGTCGGCGGGGCGGGACGCCATCGCCTCGGTCGCCGCCACGCCTTCCGGCGCGTTGGCCACCAACAGAACGACATCGTGGTCAGCATCCTCAAAACCGCTTATGGCGGACCCGACGTTGTTCTCGCCCCAGTGGAACCAGGAAAGCGCCACCGGTTCCAGGCCCCTGGCGGCAAGGGCCGCCTTCATGGCCCGTTCGTTGGAACGCCCCCACCCGGTGTTTTCCAGAGCCAGGGCGAACTTCGTGTACCCCCGTTTCACCGCTTCGCCGACAAGGAACTCGCCCGCATATTGATCCCGAACCGAAACCCGGAACACATAGTTGGGCTGGTAGCCGTTTTCGACCACCGGCGTCCCCGCCGCCCACGGTCCCAAATAGATCATCCGCTGCGCGTGAATGGCCTTCAGTTCGTGCAGGGCGACGGGCGTGTGCAAACCGCCCATGACGGCGACGACGTTATCCATGGCGCTGAATTCCTGGATGTTGTCGTGTCCGCGGGCGGGGTTGCCCCGATGATCCCTGACGACCAGACGGAGCGGACGCCCCATCACGCCCCCGTTGCCGTTAATCTCGTCCATGGCCAACTGGGCCCCCCGCTCGATGGCCCTGCCGGACCGGGCGGAGCCCGAGCTCATGTCTGCGTCGAGGCCGACGATGATGGGGGCGGGTTCGGCGGCCAGGGCGTTCAAGGGCGCATGCCCGCCAACGACCAGCAGCAAGCCAAGCAGTAGGCGCTTCATAATATCTCTCCCGAATCTTTTCGAAGAAGGGGCAGGTCTAGGCCGCCGGCTTTCCTGTCATGCGCTGGAAGGGGGGGGGGGGGGGTAGAACCTTCATTTTCAACGGTTTTTTCCTCAGCGCTTGGGGCCTTACACATACCTATCTTCGGTTTCCATGCTTCCCGACCCGGGTTTGACTATATCCCCGCCCAGCCCACCAGACAAGGCGCGTCATCCCCTAGCCGCCGCAACCGATGTATGGCATGCTTTGAAAAAGAGCAGAACACGGGGACGAGAAGCATGACCGATAAATCCGCGCCGCACGGAGATAGCATCGAAGAAATCATTCAGGACAAGGAACTGGTGTTCGGCTGGCAGGAGTGGGTCGAACTGCCGGGCCTGGGCCTTCCCGCCGTGCTGGCCAAGGTCGACACCGGCGCGCGGTCGTCGGCCATTCACGCCTTCATGATCGAACCCTACGGACGGACCGGCAAGCCCAGGGTCCGCTTCGGCGTGCATCCGGTTCCAGAACGCCCGGATATCGTCGTCTTCTGTTCCGCCGAACTGGTCGACCAACGGGAGATCACCAGTTCCAACGGCGAAACGGAACTGCGCTACATCGTCCGCACGCCGCTGCGGATCGGCGGTCAGGAATGGCCCATCGAGATTTCCCTGACCAACCGGGAGTCCATGCAATACCGCATGCTGGTCGGACGCAAGGCCCTGCACGACAACATCATCGTTGATCCCAATCAGTCCTGTGTTCAGGGGGAATTGTCGCCGGACCTGTACGACGCCCTGCCGAAGACGAAAAGCCGCCGCAGTACCCTGAAAATCGGCATCCTGTCCCGGGAGCCCGACAACTACACCACCACCCGCCTGGCCGAGGCGGCGGAGGAAAAGGGGCACATGGTGCAGATCATCAACACCACCCAGTGTTACATGAACATCACCTCGCACCGTCCCGAGGTCTACATCGGCGGCAAGCCCCTGGAAGGGTTCGACGTCATCATCCCGCGCATCGGCGCATCGGTGACCTTCTACGGCATGGCCGTGGTCCGCCAGTTCGAGGCGATGGGGGTCTTCAGCCTTAATTCCGCCGCCGCCATCGGCGTCGCCCGGGACAAGCTGTACGCCCACCAGATCCTCGCCCGCTCCGGCATCGGCATGCCCGACACCGGCTTCGCCCGCTCGCCGAAAGCAACCGGAGACCTGATCAAGTTCGTCGGCGGCGCGCCGCTGGTCATCAAACTGCTGGAAGGCACCCAGGGCCGGGGCGTCGTGCTGGCGGAAACGAAAAAGGCCGCCGAATCGGTGATCGGCGCCTTTCAGGGCCTAAGGGCCAATATTCTGGTGCAGGAATTCGTCAAGGAGGCGGAAGGCGCGGACATCCGCTGTTTCGTCCTCGGCAACCGGGTCGTCGCCGCCATGAAGCGCCAGGCCGAGGAAGGGGAATTCCGCTCCAACCTGCACCGGGGCGGCAAGGCGACGCGGGTCAAGCTGACCAAGGAGGAGCGGGAAACCGCGGTCAAGGCGGCCCGGGCCATGGGGCTGGCCATGGCCGGTGTCGACCTGCTGCGTTCATCCAGCGGGCCGAAGGTGCTGGAGGTCAATTCCTCGCCGGGCCTGGAGGGTATTGAAAAGGTCACCCACAAGGACATCGCCGCCCTCGTCGTCGAATACATCGAAAAGAACGCCCGCCCGCCGAAAATCTATAAACCCCGGCGGCTCTAACAGGCCGTGGCCGAGCTTCGAACAAAATCCGGTTGGTGGAAGCGCCCGGCCCTGGCCGGACTGCTCTTGTTGCCCGTCCTCTGCCTGATGCTGTTTTTCGGGACCCGCCAGTGGCTCTCCATCAACCTGCACGAAACCAGCAGGCAGACCTTAAACCTTTATGTCGCCGGACTGCGGGAACTGCTGGACCGCTATAAGGCCCTGCCGGAAATCTATGTCCAGCATCCCGCCATCGTCGGCCTGCTCGACGCGCCGGACGACCCCGCCATGAAACAACGGGCGAACGCCCTTCTGAAACGCTTCAACATCGCCTCCCAGGCCTCGGACACCTATCTCCTGGACGCCGGCGGCACCACCCTGGCGGCCAGCAACTGGGATCGGGAAATCACCTTCGTCGGACGCAATTTCAGCTTCCGGCCCTATTTTCAGGACGCCATGAAGAACGGCAAGGGACACTTCTTCGCCCTCGGCACCACCTCGTTCCAGCGCGGCTATTACATTTCCCGCGCCGTCACCGGCCCCGCCGGCAAACCCCTGGGGGTGGTCGTCGTCAAGATCGACGTCGCCCAGGCGGAGGCGGGTTGGGGGGCGCCGGGACACAAGGTCATGGTCACGGACAACGCCGGCATCGTCTTCCTGTCGTCGGAGGCGGACTGGCTCTACAAGGCCATCCGCGATCCCTCCTCGGCGGCCCTGGCCGACCTGGACAGGACCCGGCGCTACGCCAACAAGAAAATCGGCCGCCTGCCGTTTACGGAAAAGGAAACGGACGGCCCGTGGCGGAAACGATTCCTTTCTGAACGGAGGTCCTATCTCGCCGCCTATCGGGACCTGCGGGAAGTGGGATGGCGGACCTGGATTCTCGCCGACACGACGCCGGTCAGGAACACCGCCATCGCCTACACGGCGGCCCTTGTCCTGCTTGTCGTTCTCGCCGCCACCGCCGTCCTCAGCCTGATCGCCCGCCGGCGCGGCCTGCTTCGGGCGCTGGAAGTCCAGCAACGGGCCCGCAGGACCCTGGAAAATTCCGCCAACGAGCTGGAACGGCAGGTGGAAAAGCGCACGGCGGACCTGAAACGGGCCCAGAACGAATTGGTTCAGGCGGGCAAGATGGCCGCCCTGGGGCAGATGTCGGTCGGCATCAACCATGAACTGAACCAGCCGCTGACGGCGATCCGCTCCTATACGGACAACGCGGTCAAGTTCCTCGGACAAAAACGCATCAAGGAAGCCGAAAGCAACCTGTCGCACATCGCCGCCCTCAGCGAACGCATGGGCGACATCATCCTGCGCCTGAAAATTTTCGCCCGGCAGAGTTCCGATGAGCGAACGGCGGTGCTCCTGCAACAGGCCATCAACGACACCCTTCGCATCGTCGAACCACATCTGAAGAAGGCGCGGGCGGAATTCGTCACCGACATCCCCGACGATGAAATCCGCGTGCTGGTCAACACCGTCCGCCTGGAACAGGTCCTGGTCAACCTGATCAACAACGCTATCGACGCCCAGCGCGGCGACGACAGGCCGCGCGTGGAACTGCAGGCCCGGGTGGAACGGGGACAGGCGGTTATCCGGGTCCGCGACAACGGCCCCGGCATTCCCGACGACGTCATCGCCCACCTGTTCGAACCGTTCTTCACGACCAAGGAAATCGGCCTCGGGCTGGGACTGGGACTGTCCATTTCCAGCGGCATCATTCAAGAATTCGGCGGCGAGATGTCGGCTCGCAACCTGGAGGGCCGGGGCGCCGAATTTACCTTTAACATTCCCCTCGCCGATCGGGCATAATGAGTCCATGCTCGACAAGCCACAGGTCATCATCATCGACGACGAGGAACATGTGCGTCTTTCCTGCGCCCAGTCCCTCGACCTGGCCGGTTTCGACCCGGCAGCGCGGGAAAGCGCCGAAGACGCCCTGGACAGCCTGTCCCGGGGTTTTCCCGGGGTGCTGATCACCGACGTCCGCCTCGGCGGCATGGACGGGATGGAGCTCCTCGCTCGGGTGCGGGAACTGGACGAAGACATTCCGGTCATCCTCATCACCGGCCACGGCGATGTCGCCATGGCGGTGCAGGCGATGCGCGAAGGGGCCTTCGACTTCCTCGAAAAGCCCTTCGACACGGACCGCCTGATCGACGCCGTTTCCCGGGCCGCGCAAACCCGCTGGCTGGTGCTTGAAAACCGGCGGCTGAAGGAAAAGCTGAATGCCCGTTCCGGCATCGACAGCGTCCTGCTGGGGCAATCGGCGGCCATGACCCGGCTTCGACAGCACATCGCCACCATGGCCGAAACTGACGCCGATATCCTGATCATGGGCGAGACCGGGTCCGGCAAGGAACTGGTCGCCCGCTGCCTGCACGATTTCGGCCACCGCAGGGACGGCCGCTTCGTCGCCATCAATTGCGGCGCTCTGCCCGAAACCATGATCGAGTCGGAACTGTTCGGCCATGTGGCGGGGGCCTTCACCGGCGCCCGCAAGGCCCGGGTCGGCAAGTTCCAGCACGCCCAGGGCGGCACCGTGTTTCTCGACGAGATCGAGAGCATGCCCCTGGACCTGCAGGTCGGCCTGCTGCGGGTGTTGCAGGAACGCAGCGTCGAGCCCCTGGGCGGCAACAGCGCCGTCGACCTGGACATCCGGGTCATCGCCGCCTCCAAGATCGACCTGCTCGAGGCCAGCAACGCCGGGCGTTTCCGCGAGGATCTCTACTATCGCCTCAATGTCATGACCCTGGCGATCCCGCCCTTGTGCGAACGCAAAGAGGATATCGCCGGCCTGTTCCAGCATTTCGCCGACATCGCCGCCAAGCGCCACCGCCGCACCAGCCCGGTCCCGCCGCCGGAGGTCAGCCGCCGGTTGCTGGCCCACGACTGGCGCGGCAACGTCCGGGAATTGCGCAACGCGGCGGAACGCTTCGTCCTCGACCTGCCGCCCCTGCCCGGCGCGCCGCCAAGCGAACCGGCGCCCGGGGCTTCCCTGCCGGAACGGGTCGAGCAATTCGAGAAATCCCTGATCGAGGCGGAATTGCGCAACCACGCCGGCAACGTCACGGAAACCTGCAAGAGCCTCGACGTGCCGCGCAAGACCCTGTACGACAAGCTCAACAAGTACGGCCTGAAGCGGGACGACTTCACCGGGTAATGTGCGGAAAGCCGCACACATCGCCCCGGCCGGTGGGTGGAAACCCGCACGCCGCCTCTTCCCCGGCGGCGCATCCCCGAGACGCACAAATTAATTATTTCCTCAGTGGATCAATAACTTAAGCGACACGCCATGCACTCCCCGCATGGCTGGCATGCGTCTTGCGATGATGTCGGCGATCATGGACCAGCCACGGTTCCATGGCGGAAATGAATTATCTCGAAGGGAGACACCATGCGTATCGTACATTTTGCCACCGCCGCCGCTTTCGCGGTTTCGCTTCTCGCAGGCACCGCCACCGTGCAGGCGGAAGAAATCGTCATCAAGTTCAGCCACGTCACCAGTGGCACGGCCCACCCGAAATACCTCGCCGCCGCGGAATTCGCCAAGCGGGTCAACGAGCGGATGAAGGGCAAGGTCCGGGTCGAGGTCTTCCCCGGCGGACAGTTGTTCAACGACAAGGACGTCCTGATTGAACTGATCAAGGGCAAGGCCGTTCAGATGGCCGCGCCGTCCCTGTCCAAGTTCGAAACCATCACCAAGAAATTCCGCATTTTCGACCTGCCGTTCCTGTTCAACGACATCAATGCCGTCAACGCCTTCCAGGCCTCGGAACACGGCCAGTCCATCCTTAAAACCCTCGAAAACAGGGGAATCATGGGCAAGGCCTACTGGCACAACGGCATGAAGCAGATGTCCGCCAACAAACCGCTGACCTCGCCCGACGACGCCAAGGGGCTGAAATTCCGCGTCCAGCAGTCGGACGTCCTGGTCGCCCAGTTCAAGCAGCTCGGCGCGACGCCGCAGAAGATGGCCTTCAAGGAAGTCTACGGCGCCCTGCAGACCGGTGTCGTCGACGGTCAGGAAAACACCTGGTCCAACATCTATTCGAAGAAGTTCTTCGAGGTCCAGGACGGCGTCACCGAAACCGATCACGGCATCATCGACTACGCCGTCGTCGTCTCCAAGAAGTTCTGGCTGAAACTGCCCGACGACATCCGCACCGAACTGGACGCGATTTTGATGGAAGTGACCAACGACCGCAACAAGCTGTCCCGGGAACTGAACCTGGCCAACCGCAAGAAGATCCTCGACGCCAACGGCACCATCCGCACCCTGACCAAGGAGCAGAAGGACGCCTGGCGCAAGGCCATGAAGCCGGTTTACGCCAAGTTCGCCGATCAGATCGGTCAGGACCTGATCGACGCCGCCGCGTCCTACAGTAATTAACCGGCGACCCGGTTAGGCCGTCAACGACACAACCCGCGAAGGTGATTCAGGATGAATGAAAACTTGTTGAAACGCTTGCATCGCCTGGAGGAGGGACTCCTGTCCTTCCTCCTCGCGGGGATGACGGTGGTTACCTTCAGCCAGGTGGTCGCCCGTTATGTCTTCAACACGGGCGCCATCTGGGCCCTGGAGCTGACCACCTTTCTTTTCGCCTGGCTGGTCATCCTGGGCATTTCCTACGGGGTCCGCATTCACGGCCATATCGGCGTCGATGCCTTCGTCAAGTTGCTGAACGCGCCGGCGCAACGGTTTTTCGGCCTGCTCGCCATCCTCGCCGGACTGACCTACGGCGTCCTCATGCTGATCGGCGGCTGGGATCAGACCTTCGGCGTCACCTTCGAATTCGATTTCGAAACCGAAGACCTGAAAATCCCCATGTGGATCCCCTTCAGTGTCCTGATCATCGGTTTCGCGACCATGATCTTCCGCCTGCTGGTCATCGCCTGGCGGATCCTCTTCCATCACGAAAGCGCCATCCTGATCGCCGATGAAGCCGGAGAGGCCATTGAGCAGTTCGGCGGCGACGAAAACGAAGAAAAGGAGTCGGGAAAATGATGATCGGCTATCTGTTCTTCACCCTGTTTTTCCTGATGTTCATCGGCACGCCCATCGCCATCGCGCTGGGGCTGTCGTCCATCACCACGGTGTTGTTCTTCGCCAACGACGACCTGTCGACCCTGGCCGGGAACCTGTTCAACACCATGCATCATTACACGCTGATGGCGATCCCCTTCTTCGTCCTGTCGTCGGCGTTCCTGTCCACCGGCGGCGTCGCCCGGCGGCTGATCCGATTCGCCATCAACTGCGTCGGCCACCTGCCCGGCGGCCTGGCCATGGCCAGCGTTCTCGCCTGCATCATGTTCGCCGCCGTGTCCGGCTCCTCGCCGGCGACCGTGGTCGCCATCGGTTCCATCGTCATCGCCGGCATGGTCAGTTCCGGCTACAGCAAGAAATTCGCCGCCGGGGTCATCGCCAATGCGGGCACCCTGGGCATTCTGATCCCGCCCAGCATCGTCATGGTGGTCTACGCCGCCGCCACGGAGGTTTCCGTCGGCCGCATGTTCCTGGGCGGCGTCATCCCCGGCCTGATCGCCGGGCTGATGCTGATGATCGGCATCTACATCGCCGCGCGGGTGAAGAACCTGCCGCGCCAGCCGTTCCCCGGCGTTGCCGAATTCCGCGAATCCTTTTTCGACGCCATCTGGGGCATCCTGCTGATCTTCATCATCATGGGCGGCATCTACGGCGGCGTCTTCACGCCGACGGAGGCCGCCGCCGTCGCCGCCGTTTACGCCTATATCATCGCCGTCTTCGTCTACCGCGACATCGGCCCCCTGAAAAAAGGCGCGCCGCGCCCGTCGCCGGTGAAACTGCTGCTCGGCATCTTCATTCACGAGGATATTTCCAAGACCCTGCTGGACGCGGCCAAGGTGACCATCATGCTGATGTTCATCATCGCCAACGCCATGCTGTTCGCCCACGTGCTGACGGCGGAACGCATTCCGCACGCCATCTCTGAATGGATTATCGGCATGGGCTTCGAGGCCTGGTCGTTCTTGCTGGTGGTCAACATCCTGCTGATCCTGGCCGGCGACTTCATGGAGCCGTCGGCGATCCTGCTGATCATGGCGCCGATCCTCTTCCCCATCGCCATGGAACTGGGCATCGACCCGATTCACCTAGGGATCATCATGGTCGTCAACATGGAGATCGGCATGGTCACGCCGCCGGTGGGGCTGAACCTGTTCGTCACCTCGTCCATCACCGGCATGCCCCTGACCAGCGTTCTCCGGGCGGCCTTGCCGTGGATGGGCATCCTGATCTTCTTCCTGATCATCGTCACCTACGTGCCGTTCCTGTCGACCTGGCTGCCGACGACCATGATGGGGCCGGAGATTATTCGCTAGCGGTCTAAAACCGCCCGGCGCGGAAATCCTCGTAGGCCTGCATCAGTTCCTCGCGGGTGTTCATGACGAAGGGGCCGGAGCGGGCGACGGGCTCGCCCAAGGGCCGGGCGGCGACCAGGATCGCCCGCCCGCCCGACGGGCCGCCCGTCAGCGTCACCGCGTCGCCGTCGCCGAGGACGCCCAGGGTGGAAGTGGGCAGCGCCGTTGCGGCCACCGACACCGCCCCCTCGAAGGGATAGACGAAGCCCCGGTGGGACGCCGCCAGGGGCTGTTCGAAGGAGCGGCCCGCCGCCAGTTCCACGTCCAGATAGAGGGGATCGGCGGCGATGCCGTGAACCGCCCCTTGCCGCCCGCCGCAGGCCCCGGCGATGATGCGCACCCGCACCCCGTCGGCGGGGGTGATCTCGGGAATGTCGCCGGGTTCCAGGTTCTGGTAGCGGGGTTCGGTCATCTTGTCCGCCGCCGGAAGGTTGACCCAAAGCTGAAAGCCCCGCATCAGGCCCTCGCTCTGCTCGGGCATTTCCGAATGGACGATCCCCCGCCCCGCCGTCATCCACTGCACGCCGCCCGAAGTGAGCAGCCCGGCATTGCCCCGGCTGTCCTCGTGGCGCATGCGTCCGTCCAGCATGTAGGTAACGGTTTCAAAGCCCCGGTGGGGGTGATCGGGAAACCCGCCGATGTAGTCGGCCCCGGCCTCGGAACCGAACTCGTCGAGCAGCAGGAACGGGTCGAGATGATCCAGGCCCGCAGTGCCGAT
This sequence comes from uncultured Thalassospiraceae bacterium, assembly GCA_964344645.1. Taxonomy (GTDB): domain Bacteria; phylum Pseudomonadota; class Alphaproteobacteria; order Rhodospirillales; family JABHCV01; genus JACNJU01. The sequence goes on along the minus strand of CAYFOJ010000005.1, from coordinate 52,465 downwards.
GCTGCGCTTCAGGCGCACGCCGGCCCCGTCGCTGGTTTCCCGGGCCGGGATGGCGTCGATGATAGTGCGAGAGATCGTGGTCATGGTCCTTATCCTTCCAGGGCCTCGCGGCCGTGGGGGGCGGACAAATCCAGCTCCGGCCCCTTGGGCACCACGCCGGTCGGGTTGATCATGCGGTGCGAGGCGTAATAGTGGGTCTTGATCTGTTCTATGTGGACGGTCTCGGCAATGCCGGGCACCTGATAGAGGTCGCGCAGGTAGCCCCACAGGTTGGGGTAATCGACGATCCGCCGCTTGTTGCATTTGAAATGGCCGACGTAAACCGCATCGAAGCGGACCAGGGTGGTGAACAGCCGCCAGTCCGCCTCGGTCGGTTGTCCACCGACCAGATAACGCCTGCCGGAAAGCCTCTCCTCCAGTCCGTCGAGGGCGTCGAACAGGGCATCGAAGGCCTCTTCGTAGGCCTCCTGGGTGGTGGCGAACCCGGTCCTGTAGACGCCGTTGTTGACCCGGGTGTAGATGTCTTCGTTGACGGCGTCGATTTCCGCCCTGAGGGATTCGGGGTAGAGATCGACGGTGGAATCGCCGAGGGCGTCGAAAGAGCCGTTAAGGATGCGAATGATCTCCGCCGACTCGTTGTTGACGATGGTCTCGGTCTTCCTGTCCCAAAGCACCGGCACCGTCACCCGCCCACTGTAAGTCGGGGACGCCTTGAGATAGACCTGATAAAGGGTCTCGAACCCGTTCACCGGATCGCCGCCGGGGCCGAAGGTCCAACCCTTTTCCAACATCAGCGGCTCGACAAAGGAGACGCTGATCACCTCTTCCAGTTTCTTCAGCCTGCGGACGATCAGGGTCCGGTGCGCCCACGGGCAGGCCCAGGACAGATACAGGTGATATCGCCCCGCCGCCGCCGGGAACTCCGTCCCGCCGACGGTGTGGCGGAAGGACGAGTCCCAGCGCACGAAGCGGCCACCGGTCTTTTCCGTGTTGTAGCCCTCGTCCCGCCAAACGCCTTCGACCAGCATGCCCATGAGCCCGTCTCCCGTTCAGGCGGCCAGTTTGGAAACCGCGGAACGGACTTCCCGGTGGGCCTGCTCGACCCCATCCGTGCCCATGGCGACCCCGTCGGCGTTGATGAAGGTGACGTCGTCCAGGCCCATGAAGCCGAGGATGGTCGTCAGATAGGGGGTGACGAAATCCATGCCCCGGGCCGGGCTGTTTTCCGAATAGTCACCGCCGCGGGCGGCCAGCACGAACACCTTCTTGCCCTTTCCGGCGAGCAGACCCTGGGGCCCGTTTTCCGTATAGGCGAAGGTCCGACCGACACGGGTCACATGATCGATCCAGGTCTTCAGGCCGGAGGCGACGCTGAAATTGTGCATGGGCGCGCCGATAACGATGATGTCGGCGGCTTCCAGTTCGTCGACCAGGGCGTCGGACAGGGCGATACGCTCGCGGGCGTCGCCGTCGCGCTGGTCGGGCGGCGTGAAGATGGAAGCGATGGTGGCCCCGTCCAGATGGGGCAGCGGCGACAGGCCCACGTCCCGGCGGACGACTTCCGTATCCGGTCGGGCCGCCGCCCAGCCTTCGACGAAGCTGTTGACCAGGCCGGTGGAAACACCTTCCGGGTTGGGGCTGGATGTGATGGAAAGAAGGTTGGTCATAATCGGTCTCCTGTTCATGATTGATCGGTTGCGGGCAAGATAACGATCCGAAGAACAGTAGACAATGGCGTCATATCGAATATAATTGTTTCCATATTGGAAACGATTAACGGGCTGTCATGGACACCCTCAACGGCTTTACCGTATTCACCAGGGTGGTGGAAACCGGCGGCTTTTCCTCCGCCGCCCGGGAACTCAACATGAGCAAGTCGGCGGTCAGCAAGCACGTCGCCGGGCTTGAGGAGCGCCTCGGCGTGCGGCTGCTCAACCGGACCACCCGCAAGCTGTCGCCGACGGAGGTGGGCAGCGCCTTCTATGAGCGGGCCCTGCGTATCGTTCAGGAGGTGGAGGAGACGGAAAACGCCATCAGCGCCCTGCACGCCGAGCCTCGCGGCGCGCTACGCCTGAACGTGCCCATGTCCTTCGGTTACGCCCACGTCGCCCCGGCGATGGCGGATTTCGTCGCCCGCTATCCGGACATCAGCGTCGACATGGTCCTCGACGACCGGGTGGTCGATTTGCTGGACGAGGGCTTCGATGCCGCCATCCGCATCGCCCGCCTGCCCGATTCGACCCTGGTCGCCCGCAAGCTGGCCCCCCTCAGGGTCGCCGTCTGCGCCACCCCCGACTATTGGAAGACCCACGGGACGCCCGGCAAGCCGGCGGACCTGGCCGGACACAACTGCCTGATCTACAGTTACCTGTCGAACAAGAACCAGTGGCTGTTTCAGGGGCCGGGCGGGGATTTCACGGTCAAGGTGTCCGGCAACATCCAGGCCAACAACGGCGACGCCCTGAAGGCCGCCGCCCTGGCCGGGGCCGGCGTCTTCGCCAGCCCGTCGTTCATCGTCGGCGAGGAAATCCGCAACGGCAGCCTGCAACCGGTTCTCTGTGAATACATGCAAACAGGGCTGGCAATTTACGCCGTCTATCCCCACAACAGGTATCTGTCTGCTAAAGTCAGGGCGTTCGTCGATTTTTTCGCCGAGCGATTCGGACCGGAACCGTATTGGGATGCACCATGAACAAGGACAAGGACACTTTCAAACAGGCCCCGCCCCTGGACGCCGTTTGCGGCGAAATCGACATCCGTATCGACCGTAACGGCTTGTGGCACTACCACGGCTCGCCCATTGGCCGAAAAGAACTGGTGCGCCTGTTTTCCACCGTCCTGAAAAAAGACGCAAACGGCGATTACTGGCTGGAAACCCCGGTCGAGAAGGGCCGCATCCAGGTCGAGGACGCCCCCTTCATGGCCACCCTGATGACGGTGGAGGAAAGCGGCGAGCGCCAGCGGCTCTGTTTCGAGACCAATGTGGGCGACACCATGACGGCGGGGCCGGAGCATCGGATTCGGGTCGAAATCGACCCGCAAACCCAGGAGCCTTCCCCTTACGTTACCGTACGCGCCAACCTGGAGGCGAAAATCACCCGCGCCGTATTCTATGATCTGGTCGATCTCGGGGTGGAGCGGGACGGCGCCTTCGGAGTCTGGAGCGGCGGCGTTTTTTTTCCTCTCGGCAGCCTGGACGCCGGACGATAATATGATCGCCATGTCAGACCCCCTTTCCCCCCTCGACCGAAGCTGGCTCGCCGGCTGCCTGAAAGGCCGTGGCGAGGCTGAAAGCGAAACCGTTCGGGGCGACCACGACCTCAACCCGGGAATTCGCGCCGCGCCGCCGCTGAAGGAGGCCGCCGTCCTGGTGCCCCTGATCATCCATCCCGAGGGGGCCACGGTCCTGCTGACCAAGCGGACCGACCATCTGGCCCATCATCCGGGACAGGTCAGCTTCCCCGGCGGGCACATCGAAGCGGACGACGCAAGCCCCGAGGAAACCGCGCTTCGGGAAACGGAAGAGGAAACCGGCCTGCACCGCCGCCATATCGACATCGTCGGCAGGCTCGACACCTACGAGACCCGGACCGGCTTCCGGGTCACCCCCGTGGTCGCCCTGGTCACGCCCCCCTTCACCCTTTCCCCCGACCCCCATGAGGTGGCGGAAGTCTTCGAGGTCCCCCTGGCCTTTTTGCTGGAGCCGGCCAACCACCAGCGCCACAGCCGGGTTTTCGCGGGCCGGGAACGGGAATTCCACGCCATGCCCTACAACGGCCATTATATCTGGGGCGCCACGGCGGGCATGCTGATCAATCTGTATGAGGCCCTGAAACCATCATGATCCGTGTCTTCCTGCTCTACATTCTGCCGATCCTGCTGCCCAGCCTGATCTACTTCGGCTGGATCGCCTATACCCACAGGGGCGGCAGCATGCCCGGACCGCTGCGGCAAGGGCCCTGGTTCCGCCTGATTCTCGCCGGGCTGGGGCTGATGATGATCGGCCTCGTCCTGACCGCCGTCACCGGCGGCATGTCCCCCGACGGCCATTATCAGGCGCCCTACGCCAAGGACGGGAAAATCGTCCCCGGCCGGATGGTGCCCAAGGAATAACCCCGGAGGGCGCCCATGAACCAGCCCCCCCGGCAAGCCACCGGCAAACTGCCGCCCCAGCCCTGGATGAACGCGCCGGAAACCGTGGCCGTCTTCCGCGCCCTGGAGGCGGGCGGCAAGGAGGCCCGTTTCGTCGGCGGTTGCGTCCGCGACGCGGTCTTCGGCCTGCCCGTCAAGGACATCGACATCGCCACCCCGGAACCGCCGGACCGGGTCATGGAACTGCTCGAGGCGGCGGACATCAGGGCCATTCCCACGGGCATCGACCACGGCACCGTGACCGCCGTCGTCGGCCCCAGCCACTTCGAGGTCACCACCCTGCGGGTCGACGTGGAAAGCCACGGCCGCCGCGCCACCGTCGCCTTCACCGACGACTGGGTGGCCGACGCCCTGCGCCGGGACTTCACCATCAACACCCTGTCCTGCAGCCGCAACGGCGATATCTACGACCCCCTGACCGGCCTGGACGATCTCGGCAAGCGGTGGGTCCGCTTCGTCGGCCTCGCCCGCGAACGCATCGAGGAGGACGTCCTGCGCCTGCTCCGCTATTTCCGCTTTCAGGCCACCTACGGCGGCAAGGCCCTGGACAAGGACGCCCTGGCCGCCTGCCGCCTGCTGGCCCCGCGTCTGAAGGAGCTGGCGGCGGAACGGGTGCTGGGGGAGCTGTTCCGCATCCTGCAGGCCCCCAACCCGGCGGATACCCTGCTGCTGATGAACGGCGAGCGGGTGCTGGAGCACGTCCTGCCCGAGGCGAAAAACTTCGGCCGCCTGAGGACCCTGGCCTGGCTGGAGACGACGGCGATCCGGGTCGAGTCCGTCGGTCCCGACACCATCCGGCGTTTCGCCGCCCTGCTGGACGACGACCCCAACGGCCACGGAGAACTGGCGAAGCGGCTCAGGTTTTCGAACAGGCAGGCGGAGCGTCTGGCGGCCATGACCCGGGGCGGCGAGGCCATCACCCCGGAACTCGACCGCCGCGGCCGCATGCAGGCCCTTTATCGGTTACGGGCGGACGGGTTCCGCGATCTCGCCCTGCTTCACTGGGCCGGGGAGAAGGCGGGCGTCCCGCGCCCCGCACCGGACAGGACCGACGCCTGGCTGGCCCTGCTCGATGACGCCGACACCTGGGTCCAGCCGGTCTTCCCCCTCAAGGGCCGCGACGCCCTCGCCCTCGGCCTGGCCCCGGGCCCGGACATCGGCAAGGCCCTCGCCGCCGTCGAAACCTGGTGGCGCGACGGCGACTTCGCCGCCAGCCGGGAACAATGCCTGCGCCGCCTGCAGACGGTCATTGACGGCAACTCACTTTGAGGACCACGTTACCTGACGCAAGCCCTCGCCGATCACCATGGCGGCGGCGACGGCAACGTTGAGGGAACGCGCGCCGGGCGCCATGGGGATGGTCAGGCGGGCGTCGGCGGCGTCGAACACGGCATCGGGGACGCCGGCGCTTTCCCGACCGACCATGAGAATATCATCCTTGCCGAAGGCGAAATCCGTATAGGGGGTCTCGGCCCTGGTGGAAAGCAGCACCAGGCGGGCGCCGCCGCCAAGGGCGGCCTGCCGGAACTTGTCCCAGGAGCCGTGCCGGGTCACGTCGGCCTGGCCCAGATAATCCATGCCGGCCCGCCTGAGTTGACGGTCGGAAAAGACGAATCCGCACGGTTCGATGATATCGACGGCCAGATTCAGGCACATGGCCATGCGCAGCATGGTGCCCGTATTTTGCGGAATATCGGGCTGGTAAAGGGCGAGTCTCATGGTTCATCACCGCCAATGGAAAAAACGGCCGGGAAAATGTCAACTTTGATTAGGTTCTCCTTATCTTAAGTCTTTGCATAAGGCCATCTTTGGATTATACCCTTCGGCCTATCATATGATCCACGGTCGCCTTGCCCCCGTGAACAGAAACCGGAGCGCAAACACCGTCCCGGATGATTATCCAAGAGGTTCCCTCATGACAGACCAAACCACAGCCAACACGACGGACGGGGAAGAGACCGCCAGCCGCCGTGACTTTCTTTCCATCGCCACCGTAACGGTCGGCGCCGTCGGCGCCGGACTGGCCGTCTGGCCGATCATCGACAGCATCAATCCGCCGGCCGACGTTCTCGCCCTCGCCTCCAGCGAGGTTGATTTGTCGTCCATCGAGGTCGGCCAGAGCATCACCGTCATCTGGCGCGGCCGTCCGGTGTTCATCCGCCACCGCACGGAGGCCGAAATCGAGGAGTCCCGGTCCGTCGCCCTGGAGGCCCTGCCCGACCCGCAAAAGGACGAAGACCGCACCATCAAGCCGGAATGGCTGATCATGGTCGGCGTCTGCACCCATCTCGGCTGCATTCCCGGCGGTCAGAAGGAAACCGACCAGAAAGGCGAGTACGGCGGCTGGTTCTGCCCCTGCCACGGCTCCCATTACGACACCTCCGGACGCATTCGCAAGGGACCCGCGCCGACCAACCTGACCGTCCCGCCCTATGTGTTCCTTGACGATACGACCGTGAAGATCGGTTAGGGGAGAAATAAGATGAAACTCAAGAATTCCGTCATTCTGCCCGTCCTCGACTGGGTCGATTACCGTCTGCCGATCTTCTCCTACGCCCGGCACAACATGGTCGATTACCCGACCCCGAAAAACCTGAATTACTGGTGGAACTTCGGCTCCCTGGCCGGTTTCGTGCTGATGATCATGATCATCACCGGCTTTTTCCTGGCCATCAACTATTCGCCGCACACGGATTACGCCTTCTGGAGCGTCGAACACCTGATGCGGGACGTCAATTACGGCTGGCTGTTGCGCTACATGCACGCCAACGGCGCCTCCATGTTCTTCATTCTGGTCTATATCCACATGTTCCGCGGCCTCTATTTCGGCTCCTACAAGGCGCCCCGGGAACTGTTGTGGATCATCGGCGTCATCATCTATCTGTGCATGATGGGCACGGCCTTCATGGGCTACGTCCTGCCCTGGGGACAGATGAGCTACTGGGGCGCCACCGTCATCACCAGCCTGTTTTCCGCCGTGCCGCTGATCGGCGACACCATCGTTACCTGGCTGTGGGGCGGTTTCGTCATCGACAACAACACCCTGACCCGCTTCTTCGTCGGCCATTACCTGATGCCGTTGGTCATTTTCATGCTGGTGGTGGTTCACCTGTGGGCCCTGCACGTGCATAAGTCCAACAACCCGCTCGGCATCGACATGAAGACCCCCGCCGACAGCATCCCCTTCCATCCCTTCTACACCATCAAGGATCTGGTCGGGGTCGGCGTGTTCCTGATCGTCTTCTTCGCCTTCGTGTCCTTTGCCCCTGACTACTTCGGACACCCCGACAACTATATCGAGGCCAATCCGCTGGTGACGCCGCCGCACATCGTGCCGGAATGGTACTTCCTGCCGTTCTACGCGATCCTGCGGGCGATCCCCGACAAGCTGGGTGGCGTCATCGCCATGTTCGCCGGCGTCGGCATCTTGTTCGCCCTGCCGTGGATGGACCGCTGCCGGGTACGTAGCGCCCGCTTCCGGCCCATTTACCGGCAGTTCTTCTGGATCTTCGTCGCCGACTGCCTGTTGCTGGGTTATATCGGCGCCCAGGTCGCCGAAGAGCCCTACGTCACCATCGGCCGTATCGCCACGGGCTACTACTTCGCCCACTTCCTTGTCATCTGCCCGCTGATCTGTAAGTTCGAACGTCCTCTCGAACCGCCGGAAAGCATCAGCGCCGGTGTTCTCAAGAACGAGAAAGGAGCCTGAACCATGGGGTACATTTTTCAGCCCGCACGGCTCCGCGGAGCCCTCGCAGCCGCCCTTCTGGGTGTCCTGGCTGCTGGACCTGCCCAGGCGGCCGGAGATGCCGCCAAGCTGGTCAAGCAGGACTGGTCCTTCCAGGGCGTTTTCGGCACCTACGACCGGGGCGCCCTGAAACGGGGTTTCCAGGTCTATTCCGAGATCTGCGCCGGTTGCCATTCCCTGAGGTACGTGGCCTACCGCAACCTTGAGGAAATCGGCCTCAGCCCCGAAGAGGTCAAGGAATACGCCGCCGAGTTCGAGGTCGAGGACGGCCCCGACGACGACGGGGAAATGTTCATGCGCCCGGCCCGCCCGTCGGACCGCTTCGTCCCGCCCTTCGCCAACGACAAGGCGGCGCGGGCCAGCAACAACGGCGCCCTGCCGCCGGACCTGTCGTTGATGGTCAAGGCCCGCATGGGCGGCCCCGACTACCTGTACGGCCTGCTCACCCGCTACCATGAAGAAGCGCCGGAAGGGGTCGAGATTTCCGAAGACATGAGCTACAACGAGGTCTACCCTGGCCACCAGATCGCCATGGCCCCGCCGCTGGAGGACGAGTCCGTCGAATACGAAGACGGTACCCCGGCGACCCTGGAGCAACACGCCAAGGACATCACCGTGTTCCTGGCCTGGACCGCCAGCCCGGAGATGGAGCAGCGCAAGAGCCTTGGCATCAAGGTGATCCTGTTCCTGATCGTCTGGACCGGCATGCTGATCGCCTGGAAAAAACGGATCTGGGCGCGGGTCCATTAACGCCTCGCCCCGACCTTCCTGAAAAGGGCCGCCGCCTCAGCGCAGCGGCCCTTTTTTTCGCGGTCGATTGTATCCCGGCAACCACCCCCTTCAACGATGAGAGACGCAATGCCATCCGCCACCGAATACCGTAATGTCGCCATCCTGTTCGGCTCCCAGGCGATGCATATTTCCTCGCAGGTCGTGCTGTTCACCCTGGCCGGTCTGGCCGGGCAGATGATCGCCGCCGACAAGGCCTTCGCCACCCTGCCGGTTTCGGCGATTATCCTGGCGACCGCGCTTGCCACCATTCCGGCCTCCCTGCTGATGAAAAGGGTCGGCCGCCGGGCCGGGTTCCTGACCGGCTCGGCAACGGGCATGAGCGGCATCCTGGTCGCTTCCTATGCGCTTTGGATCGGCTCCTTCTGGCTGTTCGTCCTCGGCACCTTCCTGATCGGCATCAACGGCGGTTTCGCCCAGTACTATCGCTTCGCCGCCGCCGACGCGGCGTCCAAGGACTTCCGCAGCAAGGCCATCTCCTACGTTATCGCCGGCGGCGTCGCCGCCGGGATTATCGGCCCGCAACTGGTGCGCTGGACCAACGACCTGCTGCCGGTCCCCTTCCTGGCCTCGGTTCTGGCCCTGCTGGCGCCCGCCTCCATCGCCTTCTTATTGCTGTCCCAGCTCCGCATTCCCCCGCTCAGCGACGAGGAAATCCGCTCTTCCGGGCGGCCCTTGTTCGCCATCACCCGCAGCCCGGCCTTCATCGTCTCCGCCCTCAGCGGCATGGTCGGCTACGGGGTGATGAGCATGATCATGACCGCCACCCCCATCGCCATGGTCGGCTGCGGCTTCGCCATCCCGCAATCGGCGGGGGTGATCCAATGGCATGTGCTGGCCATGTTCACACCGGCCCTGTTCACGGGCCATCTGATTCACCGCTTCGGCGTGCTGCCGGTCATCTTCACCGGGCTTCTGCTGTTGCTGGGCTGCGTCGCCGTGGCGGTGTCCGGACTCGATATCATGAACTTCACCATCGCCCTTGTCGCCCTGGGGCTGGGCTGGAACTTCACCTTCGTCGGCGCGTCCAGCCTGCTGACCGAGACCTATCAGCCCTCCGAACGGGCCAAGGTGCAGGCTACCAACGACTTCCTGGTTTTCGGCACGGCGGCCACCGGTTCCCTGTCCGCCGGGGCCCTGCTCAACGCCTTCGACTGGAATACGGTCAACCTGCTGGCCCTGCCGCTGATCACCCTGACCGGCTTGATCACGGTCTGGTACGCGCTCACCCAGCGCCGCCGCAAATCCGCCTAAACGAAGCGCAGGACCACCCCCGTCGCCCGTTCCGGGGGCACGCTCAGGCCCTCGGCCGTTTGCCGGAAGGCAATCCCTTCGGACTGGAAATAGGCTGCCGTTTCGGCAACGTCGCGAACCTTGAGGGACAGGCTCGTCAGCCCGCTCCGGCCCGTGGCGGCGTGAAGATGGATTTTTCCGCCGCCGGCACCGAAAACCCGCTCATAGTCGGCCCGTGCCGCCGTCGGATCGTCGACGGCGACGCTGATGGAGGCCACGCCGACGGCCCCGTTGTCATGGCTCAGCCATTCCGCGCGGCGCATCAAGTCCGGCGTCAGGTGGTGGCAAAAGAAACCAGACAGCCCGGGCAGGGTTCCCGGCGGTGGATGCAGCAGCCGGAAACGGGGCTCGACCGGGCCTTCCGGCAGCTCCAGCAGCCGTTTCAGGTCCTGCGGCGTGCCGCCCAAGCGGCCCGCCAGGGCGTCGGGGTCCGGCGTCGCGAAGGCCATGCCGAGCAGCCCCTCGCCCCGTTCCTCGAGGAAGACGTCCAGATTATTGGTGAACTGGGCGGGATCGACGATGCCGAGGAGTTCCAGGTAATCGTCTTCGAACATGATGCAGTAGTTAGCCGTGCCCCAGCCGATGTGACGGCCCCGGGGGCACAGGGTAAAGCCGAGATTTTGCCAGTCCCGGTGCGCCGCCTCCAGATCGGCGACACCGATCAGGGCGTGATCGAAACCGTCGATATCCGCCGCCACCGTGACCTCAACGAAGAGCGGCGGCGATGTTGCCGCCGTCGACGGTGACGACGGCGGCGGTGGTCTTTTCCGCCAGGGCGAGGTCGACGAAGGCCTGGGCCACGTCCTCGGCCAGCACCTCCCGGCCCAACAGATTGCCGGACATGTAGTCCTTCTCGCTCAGGCCCCGGGCCTTGGAGCGCGAGGCGATCATGCCGTCGCTCAACAGGCCGGAGCGGATGCGGTCGGCATTGACCGCGTTGGAGCGGATGCCCTCGCCGCCATGATCGATGGCGTACTGGCGCATCAGGAACAGGGTCGCCGCCTTGGGCAGGCCGTAGGGGCCGAAGTCCGGCCCCGGATTGACCGCCTGCTTCGACGTGTTGAACAGCAGGCAGCCCCCCGTCCCCTGCGCCCGCATGATGGAAACCGCCTTGCGGGCCAGATTCTGGTGGCCCCAGAAGTTCAGCTCGAAGCTCTTGCGCAACACCTTGTCGGAAACCTCGCCGATGCGTCCCTGCCAGGCCGCCCCGGCATTGGAGACGACGATATCGACGCCGCCGAAGCGGGCCGCCACCCGGTCCAGGGCGGCGTTGACGGATTTCGCCGAGGTGACGTCGCAGTCGAGCCCCAGGCCGCCGATCTCGTCGGCGACGGAGGCGGCGGCCTTAAGGTTCCGGTCGAGAACCGCCACTTCGCAGCCCTGGGCGGCGAAGGCGCGCGCCGTGGCCGCGCCGATGCCGGACCCGCCGCCGCTGACGACGCAAACCTGACGGGCCAGGGGCTTTTCCGTTCCCTTGCCCAGCTTGGCCTGTTCCAGGGACCAGTATTCGATATCGAAGACATCGTTTTCCGGGATCACCTCGTAGGAGGCGAGAGATTCCGCGCCGGTGATGATCTCCACGTTGGTTTCCGCCAGGTCCGCCGCGATGGCCGCGGCCTTGGCGTTCGCCCCGAGACCGAACAAGCCCAACCCGGGCACCAGGATGATGCGGGGCATGGTATCCAGTTCCGTCTTCGGCGTCGCCTGACGCTTGTTCTGTCGTTTGAAATAGGCGTGATAGGCCTTTTGGTAGTCGGCCAGGGCCTTGGCGGCCCCGGCGGCGAAGGCCTCCAGGCCGCCCGCTTGCGGGGCCGGGACGATCAGGGGGTTCTGCTTGGTGCGGATGACGTGGTCCGGCGTCCCCGTCCCCTGCTGGCTGTAACGGCCGAGTTCCTTGCCGTCGACGAAGGCGCGCACCCGGGGGCCGGTGCGAAAGTCCAGCACCATGCGCTTGTAGGCGCCCTCGCCCTTCCCCGGCAGGCTGACGAGACCGCGCAGGATGGGGGCGACCTCGGCCGCCTTGGCGATTTTTTTCGGCAATTTGGCCGCCGCGAAGACCTTCTTGCGCCCCTTGGCCAGATGATTTTCCGCCAGGGTGACCTGTTCGATCATCCGGCCGTAGGCCTCTTTCGCCGTGTCACCGAAGGTGAAGATGCCGTGCTTGAACAGGATCAGGCCTTCGACGGAGGGGGCCTGCTGGAAAACCTCGAAGGCTTTCCTGGCCAGGTCGAAACCGGGCATGATGTAGGGCACGTAGCCCATGCGGGGGCCGAAAACCTTGCGGCACAAATCGTCGCCGCCGGGCTGGTCGGTGAGCGAGAGCACCGCGTTGGAATGGGTATGATCGACGAATTTATGGGGAAGGAAGGCGTGCAGCAGGGTTTCCACCGACGGATTGGGGGCGCTGCTGTCGAGCAGGTTGGTCCGCTGCACGTTGACCATGTCCTCGTCGCTCAGGCTATCCAGGGAGACCAGCTTGCGCAGATTGTCCAGGCGCACGGCGGGCAGGCCCTGGGGCTCGATGTCGCCCATGTCCCAGCCGCTTCCCTTGACGCAGAGGACCTCCGTCTTCTCCCCGACCACATCCCTCATCGTCGTCTTGACCGACGTGTTGCCGCCGCCGTGCAGCACCAGGCGCGGTTCGTTGCCGAGCAGCCGCGAGGTGTAGACTCTCAGCGCCAGGTCGGCGTTGACCCCCTGGCGGGCGTAACGGCGGATGAGGGCCTTGGCTTCTTTTTCTGACCAGCGGTTTTTCATGCGTGCTCCGGATACAATGTGGCGAGTCCCTGTTCGGAGGCCTCGGCGACGCCGCGCTCCGTGATCAGGCCGGTGACCAGACGGGCCGGGGTGACGTCGAAGGCGTAGTTGGCCGCCGGGCTTGAGGGCGGGGAAATGGTGACGGTTTCGATGCGCCCGTCGTCGGTCAAGCCGGGCAGGCGCGTCACCTCATCGGCGTCCCGCTGCTCGATGGGCACGTCTCGAACCCCGTCTTTTATGGTCCAGTCGATGGTCGGCCCGGGCAGGCCGACGTAGAACGGCACGGCGTTGTCTTTCGCCGCCAGCGCCTTCAGATAGGTGCCGATCTTGTTGCACACGTCGCCCGCCGCCGTGGTGCGGTCCGTTCCGGTGATGACCAGATCAACCTGTCCGTGCTGCATCAGGTGGCCGCCGACGTTATCGACGATCAGGGTATGGGGGACCCCGTGCTGGCCCAGTTCCCAGCAGGTCAGCGATGCGCCCTGATTGCGGGGCCGGGTCTCGTCGACCCAGACATGCACCGGGATACCGGCGTCATGGGCCTTGTAGATGGGGGCCAGCGCCGTCCCCCAGTCGACGGTGGCCAGCCAGCCGGCGTTGCAGTGGGTGAGGATGTTGATCCGTTCGGGCTTGCCCTTTTCGGTCCAGATTTTTTCGATGATGCCCTTGCCGTGCTCGCCGAGGGAGGAACACATCTCCACGTCCTCGTCGGCGATTTCCCCCGCCCGCCTATAGGCAGCGTCCCGCCGTTCGGCCGCCGGCAGGGGCGACAGCAGGGCCCTCAGGTCGTCCAGGGCCCAGCGCAGGTTGACCGCCGTCGGGCGGGTGGCGTAGAGCACGCGATAGGCGTTCTCCAGACCGCCGTCCGACGGGTCCTCGGCCATGGCCAACGCCATGCCGTAGGCCGCCGTGGCGCCGATCAGCGGCGCGCCCCGCACCAGCATGTCGGCGATGGCCCGCGCCGCATCGTCCAACCCGCGCAGGGGCTCGACGACAAATTCATGGGGCAGCCGGGTCTGATCGATGATCTCGACCGTTTCGCCGTCTTCGCCCAGCCAGATGGTGCGGGTGGGGGTTCCTTCTACAAGCATGTGTCTTTATTCACCTTCTAAATTGTTGGATAAACAGAACTTGCATTATCATCCTGTAGCCAAGCGACCAGACTTTCCAAGTGTCGAAAAGAACGGCAACGCTCCCGTAATCTATCGAAATCCAGGACGGATACGAACTTAGCCTGATCTCGGGTCTCCTTATAGGATTTGCCCTTTTTCATGTAGCCGGACAATTTTTCTTTTGCACCTCGAGGTGCTTCATGATCATCGTTGACATCCCAATTATCCAATGACCAACCGTGAGTCTTGTATTTTTCCGAGATATTATCCAGGCAGGCTAGAAAAAAGGATTCAAATTCGCGAACGAACAGGCCGATACCTATTTTTTTGTCAAGTTTCATAGCATGAAGCCTGGGCACCCATTCTTCGACAACGTCCCTGGCGCACTTTTCATCAACGTCAAGAAGGAAGAGGACCGAGTCCGCGTCCTCTCTCGAAGCGCCATACTTAGCAAACCTTTCTAATTCCCCATGCTTGGAAAGTCTTTCGATGGTTTGTTTGGAGATGGGATGGGAAGCAGGATTAATTTGGTATCCGGATAATTCACGAAGAATAAAGGGAACCGCTTTGATATCCCCTGCACCTTCAAGAATAAGGACGGGTTTGCTCGCCATCAGCCGTGCAGCCCCTCGATGGACATCAACTCCCCGAGCCTGAACAAATCATCTTTTACGGCTTTTTTTTGAACGGTGTTCAAAGGGTGGGCCTTGGTCACGCCATCCTCATATTCGACGGCGACAATCTGCTCAGGCTCGAAATGGTCCAGCAACTCGGGACTATGGGTGGTAAGAAGTATTTGCTTCCGTTCTCCGACCTCCGCTATGGCATCTGCCAATAATTTCAACGCGCCAGGATGAACGGTTAATTCCGGCTCTTCGAGAACGATTATTGCGGGTCCCGGCTCTTGATAAAGCGCCACCAACAAACCCAAAATGCGAAGCGTACCATCCGACATTTGATCCACGTCGAAAGTATGCCCCTTCTTGCCATGAGGTCGCACAAAAAACCTGGGGACGATGAACCCCCCAAGCGCCTGAGTTGAAATGTTATCCAGGTCGGGAACAATCAGGCGCATTCCATCGATAATCTCCTCGATCGCCTCCTTCCTTTTTTTTGCCCGCATCCTTTTCAGAATTGACGACAGATTTTCCCCATGGGGCAAAAGATTGGCCGCATTGCTTTGTTCTTGGGGCCTGCGCAAGGTGTTGGGAAATATGGTGTAGCTTTCAAAATCCGTAATATGAGGAGCAATTGTTTCGCCATTTATGACTTCGTGAGTTTGCAAGAAAAGCTCGTCACTTGAGTCAAAACCGGAAACTATTTCCTTGTTTTCGGAATTGCTCGCAAGCTGCATACTTACATGTCCTTTTTCTCGGACAAATTTGTAAGTTGCAGGGCTAACGACGGTGCCGTGCTTGATCAAGCCTCGACTGACGCGACCACCCTCCCAGGTCAGTTCCTCTCTTGTAACAGCAAAACTTTCCTTCGTAGAGGAAATCGTAAAGGCGTACTCGCCCCGTCCCCGGTACAGAGGTTTGTCTAACCTCATTTCAATATTTATGGAAATATTGTAAGGCTTATAGGGTGACCATTGACGGACGTTCTGCACCCCGTTTCGGCTTGTGAAAGCGTGGTCGAGCCCATCTTTCACCGCATCGCGGACAAATTTAATTGCATCAATAATATTTGTTTTTCCGGCTCCGTTTTGGCCAACAAAGACCGTCACATTCCCCAATTGGAGATCAAGATTTTCGATGCTTCGGTAATGCTGGATTGAAAGGCGCGTAATCATTACAGCAACCTACTATGATGGAGTCCAATCGTCACCCCCAAGCAACAACCGGACAACTTCCCCCCACCTAGCGACGATTTTCCTTCCACCCGCATGTTTAAAGCCTTTTTTCCATATAGACGCGGCGGAACCCGTGTTCCGTGACGCGGGCGGTTTCCGCATAGCCCAAACGGGCGTAGAAATCCAGATTTTCGGTCATTTTTTCGTTGGTGTACAAGAACACCCGCCCGAGTCCCCTGGCCTTCGCCTCGGCCTCGGCGAAGGCCACCAGCCGTCTGCCGTGGCCTTGCCCCTGACAGGTCGGATCGACGGCGAGATTTTCCACGAACCAGCCGCCTTCCCGGACAAACTGGATGACGAAACCCCGTACCCGGCCTTGCTCCTCGACGACCCACGCCTCGCCCCGTTCCACATGGCCGGCGAAATCGGCCACCATGGGCGCGGGTTTTCTGCCCATGCGCAGGACATAACGGGCATAGGCCCGTTCGGCCATGGTCTTGAGGACCGCCGCGTCTTCCTTGTCTGCGGCGCGGATCAAGCGCCCAACACCCGGCCCGCCACGGCGTCGAGTTTTTCCACCAGGGCCGGGTCGCGGGCCTCAGGCGCGGTGATGATGGCGCTGTCAAGCGCGGTGTGGCAGCCGTCGGAGCAGCTTTCGGCGCGCCCGGCCAGCTTCGGGGCCACTTGCTTGACCAGGGAACGTCCCTTGTCGGCGTTGTCCAGCAGCACCTTGATGATGGCGTCTACCGTCACGTGGTCGTGGTCCGGGTGCCAGCAGTCGTAATCTGTGACCATGGCGACGGTGGCGTAGCAGATCTCCGCCTCGCGGGCCAGTTTGGCTTCCGGCATGTTGGTCATGCCGATGACGTCGCAGCCCCAGGAGCGGTAGAGGTTGGATTCGGCCAGGGTGGAGAACTGCGGGCCCTCCATGGCCAGATAGGTGCCGCCGCGCTGATAGGGGATGTCCAGTTCCCGGATCGACTCCTCGATGGCGTCGCCCAGGCGCGAGCAGACCGGGTGCCCCAGCCCCACATGGGCGACCAGGCCGGTGGAGAAGAAGCTCTTCTTGCGGTCGATGGTGCGGTCGATGAACTGATCGGCGATGACGAAATGGCCCGGCGGCAATTCCTCTTTCAGGGAGCCGCAGGCGCTGACCGAGAGGATTTCCGTCACCCCGGCCCGTTTCATGGCGTCGATATTGGCGCGGAAGTTCAGTTCCGCCGGCGGAATGCGGTGGCCGCGGCCATGGCGGGGCAGGAACACCATCTTCTGGCCGTCCAGGTCCCCCATCAGCAATTCATCGGACGGCTCGCCGAAGGAGGAGGAAACCTTCTCCCAGCGCGTGTTTTCCAGTCCGTCGATGTCGTAAACGCCGCTGCCGCCAATAACGCCGATGACGGTGGGTGTGCCCAGTGCAGTCATGAAGTCCCCCTGAAATTGGTTGATCGAGTCCGATTGGGCGTAGTTTTTCAGGTTCCGCCGCCGCCTTCAAGTGAGCTTTTGCAAAGCGGCGAAAGGGCCCTATAATCCGCCTCCTCGAAACCTTCGGATTGATTCCCCGAACCATGAACGACAGCGCCGTCGACGACCACCTGGACCAGCTCGCCGCCCTCTATCAGGCGATTCCCCACTGCCGGGAACTGGGCATGGCCATTGCCCGCCTGGAACGGGGACTGGCCGCCCTGCGCCTGGATTACGACCCGAGGCTGGCCGGCAATCCGGAGACCGGCGTGGTTCACGGCGGCGTCATTTCGACCCTGCTCGACACCGTTTCCGGGCTCGTCGCCATGTCCGCCCTGCCGCCCGCGACCCCCGTCGCCACCCTGGACCTGCGCATCGACTATTTAAAACCGGCCCGGCCCGGCGAAGCCATCATCGGCGAGGCCGACTGCTTCCGGGTCACCAGTTCCGTCGCCTTCGTCCGCGGCATGGCCCACCACGGCGACGCCGCCGACCCCATCGCCCATTCCATGGGCACCTTCATGATGAACGCCGCCGGCTTCACCTCGTCGGACGAGGGGGAGGCGTAAGGACAGGCCATGCTGGACCGCATTCGGGAATTCAAACAACGGGGCGAATTCGCCGCCCTGAACGGCCTCATCCCCTATGCGGGAACCCTGGGCCTTGACTGTGAAATCGTCGACGGCGCCGTGCGCACCCGCCTGGCCTTCCGGGATAGCAACATCGGCAATTATCAGATGGGTTTCCTGCACGGCGGCACCGTCGCCGCCCTGCTGGAACACGCCGCCGTGTTTCAGCTTCTCTACGAGATGGACATCCGTTCCATTCCGCGCATCGTCAACATCTCCGTCGATTACCTGCGCCCGTGCCGGGGCGTCGACACCTTCGCCACGGCGACCCTGGTCAAACAGGGCCAGCGCATCGCCAATCTGCGGGTGCAGGCCTGGCAATCGGACCCGGACAAGCCCGTCGCCGCTGCGCACGCCCATTTTCTGCTCTCCAATCCAAAAGAAGAACAACAATCATGACAAATCCCTTCAAGACCGCCCTTTTCATTCTTCTTCTTGCGCTGGCCCCCGGCATCGTCCACGCCGAAGAGGGAAAGCTGGAAATCATCGACCATGTGGTGGGCGACGGGGCCGAGGCCGTGCCGTCCATGAAGGTCACCGTCAACTACACCGGCTGGCTGATGGACGGCGACAAATTCGACAGTTCCGTCGGCCGCGCCCCCCTGACCTTCACGCTGGGCGCCGGGGCGGTGATCCCGGGCTGGGACGAGGGCGTCCCGGGCATGCGGGTCGGCGGCAAGCGGGAACTGATCATCCCGTCCCATCTCGCCTACGGAAAACAAGGCGTCAAGAAGGTGATCCCGCCCGATTCGACCCTGCGGTTCGAAATCGAGCTGCTGGCCGTCGCGGCGCCCCTCTACAAGAACATCGGCAACCAGGAACTGAAGGACCTGCTCGGCCGCGGCGTCAAGATCATCGACGTGCGCCACCCCGAGGAATGGAAGCAGACCGGCGTGGTCAAAGGCTCTATCCTGATCGAATCTTTCAAGAAATCCGGCCGCCTGCGCCGGGAGTTCATCACGGAACTGGCCGAAACGGTGGCGAAGGACGAGCCGGTGATCCTGATCTGCCGCACCGGCAACCGCACCGGCGTCCTGTCGGAAGGCCTGAGCGAACAGTTCGGCTACAGCAAGCTCTTTAACGTCGCCAAGGGCATCGAGCACTGGATCAAGCAGGGCAATCCGGTGGTCCAGCCATAACCGTTTACTTCTTCGGCGGCATGCCCGGGAAGCCGGGGATGGACGAGTCCATGGCGTCCCAATGTTGGGCGCTTTCCGTGTAGAGGCAGAACCCGGCCCGGAAGATGGACGGGTCGTCGAGCCCGCCGACGCGCACCATGACTCCGCCCGGCCTGCCGCTGGACGTGCCGTACACCGGTGTTCCGCATGTGGGGCAGAAATAGCGGACCATCGCGTTGCCGCTGTCGGCGGTGTATTCATAGGCCGCGAGGGCCCCGGTAACCGTAAACGCCGCCTGCGCCAACAGCATGTTCGTGGCATGCCCGGTGCCGCTGAATTTCTGGCAGTTGGCGCACTGGCAATGCCCGGCGGCAAGGGACGCCTCAGTACATTCGTAACGCACCGACCCGCAATGGCATCCGCCTTTGATGGTTTCGGACATGGCAACCCCCCTCCCGCGCCTACAAACTAATCCCCCGTAGTATCGGTGCTGGATGTGGAAATGGCAAGAGACGCGCGCCCCGCAACCAAGCACCCCGACCCGCGGGTCCCTTCCCTATTAAGAGGAAGCCGGGAAATGCTCGACACATCTTGAAATTGCCCATATAGTTGCAAACAAAGAGAGAACATAATTAGATGTTATTCAATCGTACCTACGCTTGGGCGACCCTCCCCTACCGCACGGCGATCTGTTGCGCCTGTCTGCTCCTGTTATCCGGCTGCCAAACCCAGTCGGCCTATGATTCCCTGATGGGCGGGCTGTTGAACAACAAACCGGAGACCAAGCCCTCCCCTTCCCGTTCGTCCCCATCCCCCCCCGATCCCAATACCTTGTCGACGACGCCCACCATGGCGAAAAAACCGGAGCCCCAAAAGCGGATGGGTGAAAAACTGGTCGCTGTCCCAGGCATGGAAACAAATACCAAAATCGGTTTTATCGAGGCTACCTCAAGAGCCCTGTTGAAGGGAGGACAGATCGATTTTCCGGTCGGGATCGATCTGGATATGGCGGTTTCAGTGGAAAGACTCGGACTGGACGACGGCTTGACCGGAGATGGCGGGAAAGACAAGGATCTCATCATCATTGTCAATGTCGCCCTGGCGAAGGCGAGCCGGCGGGTGCTGGAGGTGAAGGATATCCCATCGACATTTTTCTGGGGCTATCTCATGGCGGACAACACCAGACAGGCGGTCAGCCCCGCCATGGCCGAGTCCGGTGGCTTCGATCCCGGCTCAGCGGCGCCCTCCCTGGGAGACTCCCTGGCGGCCCCGTCAACCGGCGGGACGGGGTTCTGGAAGGATCAAATCGCCGTCAGTCAGCCTATATTCCTGTCCTATCGGATCACCAACGCCGCTATTCAGGCGCGGAAGATCATGACCGTTCATTATTACATCATCGACAAACGCAGAAAGACGGTCTTCAAGTCCACATTCGATGTCGGCGAGCAGGAACGATTTCAGGTCGGCTACAATATTTCAAAGCGGGATCCAAGGCGGGAATTCTACGAAAACGAATTCGATTTGGAAGAGGATGTGGATGACTTCGAAAAGGCGCCTTCCAAGGTCAAGCTCTCGCAATTGATAATCAACTATCAAAACCTCAAGGACGAAGCGGTCCCCTATACGGATTCGTCTCAACTTCGGTTGGACATCTTAAAAGACAGGAATCGCATCCTGACCCAGGTACGGGCCAATACCTTCGACGACCGGTCCTTGAACGATCCCCGTTTCGACAGCGTCGTCGCCGTATACCGGGCCGATGGCGCCATGGGCAGCGGTTTTTTCGTCAAGCCGGATGTTGTTCTGACGAACTGGCATGTAGTGCGGAATTCGAAAATCGTCGAGATGAAAATGTATGACGGCCGGGAAACCTTCGGCCGAATTCTCGGCAAGGACGTGCGCCTGGACATCGCCTTGGTCAAGGTTCAGAACAGGGGGCGGCCGGTGAAATTCTACACCGGCAGAACCATTGATGTCGGCACAGAAACCGAGGCCATCGGCCACCCCATGCGGCTCGAATTTTCCATTACGAGAGGGATTGTCAGCGCCATTCGCAATCATGCAAGCATCAACCTGCCGAGGGGCGCCGGAGACAAGGTCCTCTACATACAAACGGACGCTCCCATCAACGGAGGCAACTCGGGCGGGCCGCTTTTCGCCGGTGAAGAGGTGATCGGCATGAACACGTGGGGCATGGCGAAATATATCGCCGAGGGACTGAACTTTTCCATCCACTATTCCGAACTCCTGAAATTCCTCAACGAACATCTTCCCGGTTTTCAGGTCAAACTAGGCGAGGCCAATTAAATGCCGTCATCGATTATTCGTTCAATGAGACAAATCGTGATTGTCAGCGCCCTGCTGGTTGCGCTTCCGGGTTGCGCCCAGACTCCAAGAATCGGCATGGTCGCGGATTCGGGAACCGGTCTCATGTATGGTTCGACCATCGAAAACAACCTGGTCACCGACCCATCGTTCTACCGAAACCGAAAAATCAAAGTCCGTACCCGCAACACGTCCGGAGACCGGGCTTTCGGCTTGACCGAATTCACCGACAGCCTGAACAGAGCCTATGCGGATAAAGGGTACGAGCCGACCGGCGAGGATGATTTCGGCCTGATTTTAGACATCAACGTCATGTATTCCGGTCATATCCAGCATAATTCGGCAACCAGCTTTTCCTTCCTCGGGGCGGCCTCCGGGCAAATATATGGCGCCCGGTCCAAGGCCGCCTACGGCAGGGACATGGGCCTGATTTCTGGGGCCACGCTGGGCTCCATCATCGGAAGCCATGTAACCGAAGACACCTACATGATCATAGCGCGGGTGACATTCGGCAGTATCAAAAAGACGAAAGGATCCAAAAGGACGGTAACGTTCAGCCGCAGCAAGAAACTGAAAAACATTGATGACCCCGATGAAGACGAACGGGTTTACAATCGCGGCTTCAAGAAGAGCTACACAACCCGTCTCGCCGTTTACGCGGGAGGGACCAACGTCACCCAGAGCCAAATCATCGAGGAAGTCCGCAAACGCATGATCCGGATCGTCGCGGACTATCTTTAAGCCATCGTGGGATAACCTACTGAACCAAGGCGTCGAGCTGCTTTTGCTTAAGCCTGCTGCGGGCGGTATCCACCGACTTGTCAAAAAACAATGTAACGACATTTCCCAAATTATCGATCCCCTGGCCGTGCCCGCCACCCGACGTCGTTTGGATAAAATCGACCTTGAACGTCCGCCCGTCACTGCATTTGGCATTGGCGGTTCCCTGACCACCGATATCCGTATGTAAACTCGGCCTCGAGGTGATTCGTGAAGAGCCGGAACAGGTTACGGAACCGTCTTCCGTGGCGACGTTTATGCTGCCCTGGTCGAACGAAACAATGACGTTCCCGATAAACACTTGACCCGTATCCTCAAACTGACCGGCGATGTTGTAATTGGCACACCCGCCAAGAATCAGGCCGCCGAGCGCAATGGCCGGTACAAGTTTATTTGAATGCGGCATAATGATAAAACCTTGATTAAGATACACAGACATTCCACTATGTCGAGAATGATGAGATCATCTTACATATTCGATGAAAACGCAATTCTCTTATATTTGGAGTATCACAAGATGATAACTTCCGTGTTTTGTAAATTGGGATACGCCGTCGGCCCGGTTTCCGTGCTCTTGGTGACTGGCTGTATCGGGCCGCTGGCAACGGTAAATGTCGGCAAGGTTCGAATGGACGACGATTGCCTGCCATTATACCGTGCGGCGTCGTTTACCTCCCTGCGTGGAAAAATCCCCGTACAGCCGGCGGAAGTTCCGACGAGAGCCATGTTGTTGGCCGCCGGAGCCCCCACGGCGGAAGAAATTCAGGCGATCAAAAAACTTGAGGAGGCGGACCGTCAGTGCAGGGAAATCAGAAGCAACAACAAAAACCCCGTCTCGGCAACGGAGGAAATCCTCAATCAGCGTATCAGCAAACTTCGCTATGGGCTGTTTAACGGCGACATACCCTATGCCGTGTATAATTACGGCGTCGCCAAGGCCATCAAGGAGCAAAACGCCTTTCATGTCCAGGGGCAGGAAGCCTTCGCAAAGGGGCGTGAGATCGGCGGCCAGAAGGCGGCCGCTTTCAACGCCCAACTACAGCAAATGCAGATGCAAAGTCAGATGAACAGCATTCAGAACCAGCTGAACTATTACAATTCCAGTTCAACGGGTTACTGGAATTGCACCGTCACCTCCTCAACGGCCGACAGCGCCTTCGTTAGTTGTTATTAGACCGCTCAAACATTAAACCTGAACAGCATGATGTCGCCGTCCTGGGTTAGGTAGTCGCGGCCTTCCTGGCGCATTTTTCCGGCTTCCTTGGCGCCCTGTTCGCCGTTGCAGGCGATGAAGTCGTCGTAGGCGATGGTTTCCGCCTTGATGAAGCCCTTTTCGAAATCCGTGTGGATGACGCCGGCGGCCTCCGGCGCCTTGGCGCCCTTGTGCACGGTCCAGGCGCGGGCCTCTTTCGGACCGACGGTGAAGAAGGTCATCAGGTCCAGCAACTGGTAGCCGGCGCGGATGACCCGGGCCAGGCCGGTTTCCTCGAGCCCAAGGGATTCCAGGAATTCCGCCTTTTCCTCCTCGTCGTCGAGGGCGGCGATTTCCTCTTCGATGCGGGCCGAAATGACCACCGACACCGCGCCCTGGGCCGCCGCCATGTCCGCCACTTCCCGGGATAGGGCGTTGCCGTCGGCCGCCGAGTCCTCCTCCACGTTGCAGACGTACAGCACCGGCTTGGCGCTGAGCAATTGCAGCATGTCGAAAGTGCGCTTGTCGTCCCGTGAGATTTCCATCCCCCGGGCCGGTTTGCCGTCCCGCAACACCTCAAGGACCCGTTCCACCATGGCCAGTTGGGCGGCGGCTTCCTTGTCGTTGCCGCGCAGTTTTTTGGTCAGCGGCGTGATCCGTTTCTCCAGGCTTTCCAGGTCGGCCAGCATCAGTTCGGTTTCGACGGTTTCCGCGTCCCGGACCGGCCCGACGCCCCCTTCCACATGGGTGACGTTTTCGTCTTCGAAACAGCGCAGCACATGAATGATGGCGTCGACCTCGCGGATGTTGGCGAGAAACTGGTTGCCCAGCCCCTCCCCCTTGGAGGCGCCGCGCACCAGGCCGGCGATATCGACGAATTCGAGCTGGGTCGCAACGATCCTGGCCGATTTGCCGATGGCGGCGATTTTGTCCAGACGTTCATCGGGCACCGCGACCCGGCCGGTGTTGGGCTCGATGGTGCAAAACGGGAAATTCGCCGCTTCCGCCGCCGCCGTCGCGGTCAGGGCGTTGAACAGAGTCGATTTGCCGACGTTGGGAAGGCCGACGATGCCGCAGTTGAAACCCATGATCCCTTATCCTTCTTTTTTCCCGCCGTTGGGGTTGATGTCGCGGGCGACTTGGTTGAGAAATCCCGCATCGTCGCCATCCAGGGCCAGGCCGATATGGTCCGCCACGGCGTCGAGCAGGGGCTCCAGCCAGTCACTGTCCGCCTTGGCGAAATCCTTCAGCACATGCCCCGTCACCTTCGCCTTGTCGCCCGGATGGCCGATGCCCAGGCGCAAACGCCGGTATTTGTCGCCGATATGGGCGTGGATGGACCTGAGGCCGTTGTGCCCGGCGTGTCCACCGCC
Organism: uncultured Thalassospiraceae bacterium; assembly: GCA_964344645.1. GTDB lineage: Bacteria > Pseudomonadota > Alphaproteobacteria > Rhodospirillales > JABHCV01 > JACNJU01. Next base: position 27,944 of record CAYFOJ010000005.1, on the reverse strand, counting down.
TGTCTTGAGCCGCAGTTTGCCGGCGGCCAGATCCAGCTCGTCGTGAATGACCAGGATGTCTTCGGGCGGTATCTTGTAAAACGAGGCCGCGGCCAGCACGGAGCGTCCGGACTCGTTCATATAGGTCATCGGTTTCAGGGCCAGGACCTTTTCCCGGCCGACACGGCCTTCCGCCAGTTCGCCCTTGAATTTGGCGCGAAAGGGCTGAAAAGAATGGCGGCGGACGATCTCGTCCACCGCCATGAATCCGATGTTGTGACGGTTCCCGGCGTATCCCTCTCCGGGATTGCCCAGGCCGACGAGCAGCAACATGATGACCGGCTCCCGCGGGCGAACCCGCAATAGGGAAGGTTACTCTTCCGACCCGCCTTCGGCCTCGGCGGCGGCTTCTCCGCCCTCGGCCGCTTCCTCGTCTTCCTCTTCCGTGCTTTCGCTGGCGACGGTCGGGGCGGCGATGGTGGCGACGGTGAAGTCACGGTCGGTGATGGTCAGTTCCACGTCGTCGGGCAGCTTGACGGCGCTGATGTGGACGCTGTCGCCGATTTCAAGGCCGCTCAGGTCGACGACCAGGCTTTCCGGGATGTTGTCCGGCGAGCAGCGCAGTTCGACGGCGAAACGCACCACGTTGAGAACGCCGCCGACGCGAATACCCGGGCACTCTTCCTCGTTCTCGAAGACCACCGGGACTTCCACGTTGAGCCGGGTCTTGGCGCTGAAGCGCATGAAGTCGACATGGATGGGGCGGTCGCTGACCGGGTCAAGCTGAATGTCGCGGGGCAGGACGCGGTGTTTCGCGCCACCGGCTTCCAGTTCGTAAACGTTGGAAAAGAAGCCCGCGCCTTTCAGCTGCTGCATCAGTTCGACGGGATCAAGGGAAATCATAACGGGGTCTTGCTTGTTGCCGTAGATAACGGCCGGGACCCGTCCGGCCCTGCGTGTGGCGCGGGCTGCCCCCTTACCTGCCCGCTCGCGCAGCTCGACATTCATGGTAGCGATTTGAGCCATTGCTCGTTCTCCTAAAAATTCGGTGTTCAGATGAGCGGCCTCCAGGGGTGCCGCCGGTTTTGACGCCGCCGGGAACGGGGGCGTCAAGGAGTGGCGTGTCTTTTATAGGGATGCGGACGAACAGTCAAACATTGATCAACGGCGCGAGGCAATATAAGAATATTCTGATATGAGCAAACGCAAGACCTACGACCGCATCGCCCGCCTGTACGATATCCTCGACCTGCCCTTCGAGCATGGCCGCTACAAGCCCGTGCGCCGCGTCCTGTTCGACGGCCTGAAGGGCGACCTGCTCGACGCCGGGGTCGGCACCGGGCGCAATTTCCCCTACTACCCGGCCGCCTCCCGGGTCACCGGCATCGATCTGAGCCCGGCCATGCTAGCCAGGGCCCGGCGGCGCAAGGAAAAACTCGGCACGGCGGTGGAGCTCAGGGAAATGAACGTCTGCGCCCTGGAATTCCCCGACGACAGCTTCGACGCCATCGTCTCCACCTTCCTGTTTTGCGTCCTCGACGACGAACACCAGCGCCCCGCCCTCGAAGAACTGCGGCGGGTCTGCCGCCCGGACGGGGAAATTCATATCCTTGAATACGCCATCTCGAAGAACCCGGCCCAGGCCCGGATCATGAAGCTGTGGGCCCCCTGGGTGCGCTTCGCCTATGGGGCCGAATTCGACCGGAATACGGAGCAGTATCTCGACGCCGCCGGGCTCGAACTGACCGACATGAAATATCTGTACCGGGACATCATCAAGCTTCTGACCCTGCGCCCGAAGCAATAGACCGTCAAGCGGCGGCCAGTTGCTTGTGCGGGGCCTCGCGCACCGGCAGGTGGATCAGGGCGGAAAACGCGCCGACGCCGACGCCGACCCACCAGACCATATCGTAGGAGCCGTACTGGTCATACATGACCCCGCCCATCCACACCCCCAGGAACGAGCCCAACTGGTGGGAAAAGAAGACGATGCCGTAGAGAGTCCCCATGTAGCGCAGGCCATAGATATGGGCGATCAGGCCGGACGTCAGCGGCACCGTCGCCAACCACAGCCCGCCCATGACCAGGGAGAACAGCACCACGGTCGTCGGCGTCATCGGGAACAGGATGAACGCCGCCGCCGCGATGGTGCGGCCCGTATAGATCAGGGATAACAAATACTTCTTGGAGAAATGTTTGCCCAGAGCCCCGGCGACGATGGTGCCGACCACGTTGGCGGCCCCGATCAGGGCGATGGAGACCGCGCCCAGGGCCGAGGTGGTATTGACGCCCAGGGACCGGATCACGCTGTTCGGCGGAATGGCGCTACAGGCCTCGGTGATGAAGGCGGGGAAATGGGCTGTGACGAAGGCCAACTGAAAGCCGCAGGAAAAGAAGCCGAGGAAAATCATGCTGTAGGACGGGTCCTTGACCGCCTTGAGCAGGACGCTGCCCATGGATTCCTCCAGTTCGCTCCGCCCCGCGGCCTGTTCCTTCCCCATCATCGGCAGAACCAGCAGGACGATGAGGATGGCGGCGGCGAAGATCATGAACACGGACGACCAGGGCATGATGCGGAGCAGCCCGTCGGCGACGGGCGGGCCGATGATCTGCCCGGCGGACCCGGCCGCCGTGGCGATGCCGAGGGCAAGCGAGCGGTGTTCGTCCGAGGCGCTGCGCCCGACCACCGCCAGAATGACCCCGAATCCGGTGCCGGCGATGCCGAAACCGACGAGGATTTCCAGCATCTGGTGGGCGCCCGGCGTCACCGCATAGCTGGACAGGACCAGGCCCAGGGCATAGACGACGGCGCCGAGGACAATCGCCCTCTTGTCGCCGAACTTTTCCGCCAGGGCGCCGAAGATCGGCTGGCCGATGCCCCAGGCCAGGTTCTGAATGGCGATGGCCATGGAAAATTCCGCCCGCAGCCAACCGAATTGTTCGGCGATAGGGATCTGAAACACCCCGAAACTGGCGCGGATGGCGAAGCCGGTCATCAGGATCACGCAGCCGGCGATCAGCACCGGGGTAAACAGGGACTGCTTCGGCACGGACATGGCAGTTGTTTCCTCTGACGGAAATTGGATGGGCCCCCTGATATGGGGATTCCCCGGGACGGATGAAAGGGCCGTTATTCGAACAGGCTGGAAACGGAACTTTCGTCGCTGATGCGGCGGATGGCCTCGGCGATCAGCGGTGCGATGGTCAGTTGCTTGAGGCTGTGCGACACGCGAACCGCCTCCGTCGCCTGAATGGTGTCGGTAATGACCAGGGTATCCATGGGCGAAGAGGTGACGCGGGCGACGGCGCCGCCGGACAACACCCCGTGGGTGACGTAGGAATGCACCGACGACGCACCTTTTTCCTTCAACGCCACGGCAGCATTGCACAGAGTTCCGGCGGAATCGACGATATCGTCGACCAGGATGCAGCGGCGCCCGTCGACCTCGCCGATAATGTTCATGACTTCCGAGACGCCCGCCTGCTCGCGGCGCTTGTCGATGATGGCCAGGTCGGCGTTGAGACGCTTGGCGATGCCACGGGCCCGCACCACGCCGCCCACGTCGGGGGAAACGATGACCAGGTCCTCGCCGTTCATGGTGTCCTCGATGTCCTTGGTCAGGACCGGGGCGGCGAACAGGTTATCGACGGGAATGTCGAAGAAGCCCTGAATCTGTCCCGCATGCAGGTCCATGGTCAGCACCCGGTCGGCCCCGGCGGTGGTGATCATGTTGGCCACCAGCTTGGCCGAGATCGGCGTCCGGGGGCCGGATTTCCGGTCCTGACGGGCGTATCCGAAATAGGGGACCACGGCGGTGATGCGCCGGGCCGAACCGCGCCTGAGGGCGTCGATGGCGACCAGCAGCTCCATCAGGTTGTCGTTGGCGGGATAGGAGGTCGACTGAATGACGAAGACGTCCTCGCCGCGAACATTTTCCTGAATTTCGACGAACACCTCCATGTCCGAAAACCGGCGCACGCTGGCCGACGTCAACGGCAGGTTCAAATAGGCGGAAATGGCTTCGGAAAGGGGCCTGTTGGAATTGCAGGCGACGATTTTCATTTTGGCGGCTCCCCTATTACTTGTCCGGCCCGCAACAGGAGCGAAATCTACCAGCGTCCCGCCCCCCCTGTAAACGGGAATCCTGCCGAGCCGCAGGGATGATTGGAAAAAGCTGTGGATTATTCGGCGCTTATCCCGTTCGCCAGGCGCCTGACGTAGGCGGCGCATTCGTGGGCGTGCACCACGGCGTTGCGGATGTGGGCGTCGAAGCCCTTGGCCAGCTCCCGAATCGTCGAGCGGGCATGGATCAACAAATAGACGTCGCCGGCGTAAATCGCCGCCCTGCCGTAGCCGAACAGGGTGAACGGGATGGAATACCGCCGCCGCCCGTCGTAGAGGTACATGCGAAAAGAGGGGTAGAGCTCGTCGAGCACGTCGGCGATATGCAACAACTGGCGGCGGCGGGCCTTGGCCTCCAGCCCGGTCCAGATGTCCGCCCCGGCGGCGAAACCCTTAAGCCTTTGCGCCGGCATGCACAATTCCATGTCCGACTCCGGTTTTCGGGAATAGTTCAGTTTCTGCGCCGTCAGGTCCTCGATCCGGTCCGACGGGTGATCGGCCCGGTCGGCCTCGAAGGCGATCACGTCCGGCGTGCGCAACAGGTCGGGCAGGCGCGAGGGCACGTAGCGGATTTTCTGTCCCATGGCCTGTTCGTGCCAGGACGACATCAGGGTCTCGTCCCGGCCGCCCTCGATGTATTCGAAATCGACGCTGTCGCGGGTTTCGCTGATGATGCCGCTTTCGTCGCTGAGCCCGAGCAGCCAGTCGACGGACACCTGATAGGCCGACGAAATGGAGGCCAGGGTGTCGGCCCGGGGCAAACGGGCCCCCGCCCCGGTCAGCAGTTGCGACAGGGCGGAACGGTCGATGCCGATCCGCTTGGCGAACGGGGCCTGGCGCAGGCCGGAACGGTCCTGGACCAGGGCCAGCCGGTCGCGAAAGGTATCCGAGATGAATCGTCGGTCCATGGATTGGTTCCCACTCTCTGCTTTGTTTATACAACAAATTGTTACTATGGATAACATATTATTCTTTGTGTTACATTATTCTCATTGAGTTCCTGCGTCTCATTCATTTCAATAGCGCTGTTGATTGGGGTTGAATTGATTCGTGGGGGGCGAAACGAACAATGAAATGGGAATGGCCGACGTTTCTTCTGATTGTGGCGACCTATGGGCTGTGGGCCTTGTCCGGCGCCTATCTATGGCCGCAGTCCCCCGCCGCCGCGCTGGCGGTGATGGCCGTCTGCACGGCGCTCCATTCCTCTCTCGTCCATGAGGTCCTGCATGGGCACCCGAGCCGCCATCCCGGCTTGAACGAATTGCTGGTGACCTGGTGCCTGGGCCTGATCCTGCCTTACCGCCGCTACAAGCAGACCCATCTGAAGCACCATAACAACGACCTGCTGACCGACCCGCAGGAAGACCCGGAAAGCTATTTCCTCACCGATGGCGCCCACGCCGGACTCCCCGGCTGGCTGAAGGGCCTCTATCGGGTCAACAACACCCTGGTCGGACGCATGATCTTCGGCCCATGGATCGCCACCATCCGTTTCCTCATGGGCGAGGCGCGTCTGTTGAAAGGCGGCGGCAAGCCCTCGGCGGGCCATGTGCTCGGGGCCTGGGTCCTGCACGCCCTGAGCCTGATCCCGGTCGTCGGGGCCATCGTGCTTTGGTTCGAAATCCCCCTCTGGCTCTACCTGCTCACCGTTTCCTGGGGCGGCATGGCGCTGATCGCCATTCGCACCTTCGCCGAGCACCGCTGGCACGAAAACCCGGACGGGCGGACCATCATCGTCGAAAAGTCGCCGCTCGCCTTCCTCTATCTGTTCAACAACCTGCATATCGTCCACCACCGGCTTCCCGCCGAGCCCTGGTACAGGATTCCCGCCCTCTACAAGGAAAAGCCCGAGTACTGGCAACAGGTGAACACGGGGTACGTCTACCAGAACTACTGGACCCTGTTCCGCCTCTACGGACTGCGCATCAAAAACCCGGTTGTCCATCCGGCGTTGCCCACCGGCGCCTGATTGCCTACTTCCATGCTAGCCGCCCTGCCCATGTACGACTGGCCGGAAACCCGGGCCGGGACCGATGCCTGGTGGCGGCGGTTCCGCGACCTGGTCGGCGACGCCGCCCCCCTGCCCGGGGCCTTGAGCCGCCCGGCGGACGAGGCCGCCCTGCACGCCTTGTGGCGCGACCCGGAGCTGATCTTCGCGCAAACCTGCTGGGGCCCGCTGAAAGCCGGGCTGCTCGATCATGTCACCGTGCTCGCCCAGCCCGATTATTCCCCCGTCGAGGGGGGGCGAGGGCCCTGGTATCGGTCCGCCGTCATCGCCCGCCGGGGAGAGGCCGCGACGATCCCCGAAGGCCCGGAAAGCCGGTTGCCTGTGGCCGCCATGGCCGGGACGCGGTTGGCCTATAACGGCCCGGGCTCCCTCTCCGGCTATCTGGCTTTGGAGGAGGACCTGGTCCCGGAAACACCGGAAAACCTGTTCGCCGAACAAATCCTGACCGGCGGCCACCGGGCCTCCGTCGCCGCCGTCGCCGAGGGCCGGGCCGACTACGCCGCCATCGATTGCCTAAGCTGGTCCCTGGCCCTCGCCCACGAACCGGGGGCCCGGGACCTCGTGATCGTCGGCTGGACCGGGGAAAGGCCGGGGCTGCCCTACATCTGCGCCCGGGGCGTGGAGGAAACCACCGTGCGGGCCCTCCGCGCCGCCCTCTACCGGATGGGCTGTCACCCCGTCACAGGAATACGCAGTACGCCATCATCATGAGAAGCGGCAGGCCGAGTATGACGAACAGGTACTGCATCAGCGTCTGATCAAGTCACGGGACGAGCGGGACAGCCGCTCCGGCGTCGTCTCCGTCACCCGGACGGTTTCCCCCAGGGTCATGGCCAGATTGGCGTCGCTGTCGAAAATGATCATGTGGGTGAAAAACACCATGTCCGGGGCGGCGACGACCGGGTTGTCGTGATAGAGCATGGGCCAGTCCATCCAGTTCGGGGCATAGGTGGTGCCGAGGGAGTAGCCGCAGGCGTTGAGGCGGTGGGCGGAAAGCCCGTGCCGGTCCAGCGCCGCCGCATGGGCGTCGAAGGCCTCGCCGATGGGCCGTCCCGGAACCAGCGCCCCGTGCACCGCCTCCAGGGCCTCGAGCGCCGCGTCGTAAAGCCGCAACTGACGGTCCGGCGGCGTGCCGATGCACAGGGTCCGCATCATCGCCGCATGGTAATGGCGGTAGACGCCGGACCATTCCAGGGTCAACTGGTCGGTCGCGTCAAGATGCCGCCTGCCGGTGAAATAGCGGCACATCAGCGCCCCCGGGCCGGAACCGATGATGGTCTCGTTGGCCGGGTCGTCGCCGCCGCCACGGAACACGGCGGCCTGCATGGCGGCGAGGATGTCCCCTTCGAAGGCCCCCGGCCCGGCCAGGGCGGCGGCGGCGTCGAGGGCGTCGTCGGCCAGTTCGGCGGCGCGGCGGACGTAGTCCATCTCGGCCGGGCTCTTCACCAGCCGCAGGCGGCTGACCAGCAGGGAGGCGTCCTCGAGGGTGCAGAAGCCGTCCAGGGCAGCGCTCAGGCGCTGGCCGTTCTGCGCCGTCAGGCCGTAGGAATCCCACTCCACCCCGAGCCGCTTGCCGCGCAGGCCGTGGCCCTCGAGGATGTCGGCCAGATCCTTCGCCGGGGCGGCGTCGGGCCCGTCGACCCAGATGCGGATATCCTCGATCACCGAGGTGAATTGCGCCTGGCGCAGGTCCGGAGCCCGGGTCAGCAGGGTCATGGCGCCGTCGGCCCCGAGGTACAGGCACTGAAAGAAGACGTAGCCGAAAGTGTCGTAACCGGTCAGATAAAACATGCTTTCCTGACGGAACACCAGCAGCCCGTCCAGTCCGGCGGCGGCCATCTCCTCGCAGGCGCGGCGGCGGCGCTGGGCCAGTTCCTGCTCGCTGAAATGTAATCCCATGATCTAAACCTCCAATGCAATCGCCGACAGCAGTCGGCCGTAATCCTTCTCGCCGTTGAGCGTCGAGCGGCGGTAGCTGTAAAAACGCTCCTCCTCGGCGCAGGTATCCACCCCCAGGCTTTCGACGGAGGCCAGCCCGAGACGGGTGAGCCGCCGCTGCACGTAACCGGCCAGATCGAACAGGAAATGACCGTCCCGCCGGGCCGGAATAAAAAAGGCTTCGTTGCCGTCGCTTTCCTCGACAAAGCCGTCCCGGAACTCCGCCCCCACTTCATAGGAGGGCTGGGCGATGCAGGGGCCGACGGCGGCCGTTATGCGGGCCGGTTCGGCCCCCTGGCGGACCATCTCCTCGACGCAAGCCTCGAGCACACCGGCGCGGGCGCCGCGCCAACCCGCATGGGCGGCGCCGACGACTCGGGCCGCGCCATCTGCAAACAGCACCGGGGCGCAATCGGCGGTCAGAATGCCGAGAACCACATCCGTCCGGCCGCTCGCCAGGGCGTCGGCTTCCGGCGCATCCTCCCGCCGCCACGGCTCCTCCACCGCCACGGCGCGGGCCGAATGAACCTGATAGGCGGTGACCAGGGTTCCCCCCACGGCTCCCATCCGCTCCATCGCCCGGCGGCGGTTCTCGATGACGTTCCCGGGATCGTCGTCGGCCCCGAAGCCGCAATTCAGGCCGCCCTGCCCCATGTCCCGGCTGACGCCGCCCCGGCGGGTGAAGAACCCGTGACGGACGCCCTCGACGGCGGCGAGATTGGAAGCTTTCAACATCACGGCATTATGCTTTCAACAGGCCCGCCGGGGAACCCTATTCGAAACCCGGCGGCGGCGGCGAGTCCAGTGGCGTTACCGCCATGACCTTGAACAACTCGCCCATTTCCCCCTCATCGGTCAGCCGGGTCAGGGCCTGTTCGATGTCCTCGGCCTGTTCCGGGGTGGCGTTGGCGGCCAGCGCCTGGGCCCTGTCGACAATGCCCAGAGCTCTGAGAAAGTCCCCCTGGGTCACCGGCCCAAGGGCTCGGGCGCCGGAGGCGAAAACCCGCTGCGCCATGGCCCCGAAATCCACATGGGCGGTCAGGTCCGCCTCGCCGGGATCGGCCAGGGGGTCGTGATATTGATGGTTTTTCACCGCCTGCAGGGTCTCGCCGGCGCCGCTTTCGGCATGGCCGTAATCGACGAACAGGGCCGCGCCACCGTCCTCGGCAATGCGCCGGGCGATATCCCCGGCGATGTCGAGCGAGGCCGGCGACACCTCGACCATGACGTCGGGCGGTGCGTCGAGAAGCCCGGGCGGCAGGTCCGGCGCATCGTAGGGCGGCAGCAGGACGAAGCAAAGGCCGTCGCCGTCGGGCTTGATATCGACCCGGCGCGGGCACCAGTAGTCGCCGGCATGGAAATACTGCTCGATGGGCAGGGCGTCGAAGAACTCGTTGGCGATGACGATCAGGGGGCCTTCCGGCACGTCGGCGAAGGCCCGGTGCCAGTGCGGCCCGTCGGCCAGCCCCGCCGCCGCCAGTTTTTCCGCCTGCATGTCCCGCAACACCGGGCTGGTTTCCACCAGATGCACGTCGATGGCGTCGGCGAACCCCTCGATCAGGGGGGCGGCGCGCAGCATGTCGGCCATCAGGGTGCCCCGCCCCGGCCCCAACTCGACCAGGTTGACGCTGGACGGGCTGCCCGCGATCATCCACGACACCCCGGCCCACAGGCCCAGCAGTTCGCCGAACATCTGCGAGATTTCCGGCGCGGTGACGAAGTCGCCCTGAACCCCGAACGGGTCGCGGCGCATGTAATAGCCGTGTTCCGGATGGCCCAGGGCCAATTCCATGTATTCGCCGATACCGAGGGGTCCGTCGTCGCGAATCCGTTCGATCAGAATGTCTTCCAGAGCCATGGCCTATCCCTCCCGGCGCGAGGCGAAAATCAAATACAGGCCACCCAGGATCATCGGCAGGGACAGCCATTGCCCCATGGTCATCCCGGCGGAGAGGACGCCGAGATGGGCGTCGGGCTGGCGGAACAGTTCGACAAAGGCCCGGGCGGCGGCGTAGCCCAGCAGAAAGACGCCGGTCAGAAACCCGGGCCGGCGGCGCAGGGAGTCGCGATTGGCGAGCAGGGCGAGAACCACGAACAGCACCAGGCCCTCCAGCGCCGCCTCGTACAACTGGCTGGGATGGCGCGGCTCGGGCCCGCCCCGGGGGAACACCATGGCCCATGGGACATCACTGACGCGGCCATACAGTTCGCCGTTGATGAAATTGGCGAGTCGACCGAGAAAAAGCCCAACCGGGGTGGCGCAGGCAATGATGTCGGCGAAGCGGAGGGCGGAAATCCCCCGCCGCCGGACGAAGATCAGGCCGGCGACGACAACGCCCAGGACCCCGCCGTGAAAGGACATGCCGCCCCGCCAGATTTGCAGGACATCGAGGGGATTGGCGATGTAGTAATCGAATTGATAGAACAGCACGTAACCGATGCGCCCCCCCAGAACCACGCCCAGGGTGGCCCAGATGAGGAAATCGTCGATATCGGCGCGGCTGGCAACGTCCGGTGAACGCGCGCCAAGCCGCAGCATCCAACGCCATGCGAACAGCAGGCCGCCGATGTAGGCCAGGGAATACCAGCGAATGGCCAGGGGCCCCACCTCGAACAGGATGGGGTCGATGGCCGGATAGGGAAGAACGAACAGGCTCATGTCAGCGGTATCTGTCCGCGGCGGCGAGGAAGTCGCGGACATAGGCGCCGACGCCGTCCTCCAGGGACGTGAAAGGCCGGTCGTAACCGGCGGCCCTCAGCTTGCCCATGTCGGCCTGGGTGAAATATTGGTACTTGTCGCGAATCGCCTCCGGCGTCGGCACGAAATTGACCTCCAGCGGCTTATCCATGGCCACGTGAACCGCCCCGACCAGATCGTAAAAGGAACGGGCCCGGCCGGTGCCGCAATTGAACAGGCCGCTGACCTTCGGGTTATCGAGAAGCCACAGGATGACGTCGATGCAGTCCCCGACCCAGATGAAGTCCCGCGACTGGCCGCCGTCCTTGTAGTCGGGATGGTGGGACTTGAACAGGGTCGCCGTCTTGCCGGCGCTGAGGTCGTTGAAGACATGGCTGGCGACGCTCTGCATGGAACCCTTGTGATATTCGTTGGGGCCGTAGACGTTGAAGAACTTAAGCCCGGCCCATTGCGGCGGCGACGCCTCGCCGTCATCGAGCATGCGCATGACCCTGCGGTCGAACAGATGCTTGCTCCAGCCGTAGGGATTGAGGGGCCGCAAGCCGGCCAGGGCGCCCATGGCCGAATCGTCGACGAAGCCGTTCTCCCCGCCGCCGTAGGTCGCCGCCGAGGAGGCGTAGATATAAGGCACCCCATAGGCGGCGCACCAATGCCAAAGGTTCAGGGACAATTCGAAGTTGTTGCGGTAAATCAGATCGGCGTCGGTTTCCGTGGTCGCGGAAATCGCCCCCATGTGGATGACGCCCTTGAGGGCCGGTTCGTCGCCTTCCAGGTAGTAAAGCAGGTCGTCCGGGTGCACGATCTCGGCCAATTCCCGCTTGGCCAGATTGCGCCACTTGTCGCCGTCGCGCAGACGGTCGCAGACGATCACCGGACCCAGGCCCCGCTCTTCAAGGGCGGCGACGATGTTGGAGCCGATAAATCCGGCCCCGCCCGTTACCAAGTACATGAACAACCTCTTACCTTATATGAGAGAACCGTTTATAAGGCCCCGGACGGGGCGGAGCAAGCGGCGAGCGGTTGCCTCTTGCCCCGCCAGCACCCATAATGACCGCCGGTTCCCGATACGGAGTAGCAGCCATGCAAACGTCCAACCGCCTTTTCGATGACCTGGCGAAAGTCGCCAACGGCGCGGCCTCGACCCTGAGCGGCATGAAAGCCGAAATCGAGGCGATGGTCCGCCAGCAACTGCAACGGTTGCTGAACGACGCCGAGTTGGTCAACCGCGAGGAATTCGAAGCCATCAAGGCCGTCGCCGTGAAAGCCCGGACGGAACAGGAAAAGCTGGAGCGCCGCGTCGAGGAGCTGGAGGCCCAATTGGCCGCCAAGCCGGCAAAGCCCGCCAAGGCGAAGAAAAAAGGCTGACCGCCGCTTTCCCCGGCGAAGGGTAAGCCTCCCTGTCTTATCCACAAATTATTGATCCCGGCGGCCATTCCCTTCTTGCGCCGGGACTCCCCTTTTGGCTAGGCTACACCTAGTGGTGCGGTTGACGCTATTCCACAATATGTCGGGGAAACGCCTACATCTTGTGGATAATCACCGAAGGCCGCATCCAGCTTCGTCAGAGACCGCCCGGGGAGACGCGCCGATGACCACGATCAGCCTTGCCGCCGAACAGCCCACGCAACATCCGCTGGATGTCATTGAACGGATCGTCGATGACAACGACTGGATTTGCGACCGCCGCAGCGACCAGGAAATGGCCGTCCAGGTTCCGGGCCGCTGGTGCGACTATTCCATGTTCTTCGCCTGGAACGACATGGCCGACGCCATGCACTTCACCTGCGCCTTCGACATGCGGGTGCCGTCGGAAAGCCGGGACAGCGTTCATCAGTTGCTGATTATGATCAACGAGAAGCTGTGGCTCGGGCATTTCGGCATCTGGGACGACGAAGGCCTTCCCATGTACCGCCACGCCCTGCCCCTGCGCGGCACCGCCGGGCCCAGCCACGGACAGATGGAAGACATGGTGGAGACGGCAATCATGGAATGCGAACGCTTCTATCCCGCCTTTCAGTACACCATCTGGGGCGGCAAGAACCCGGCCGATTCCCTGGCCGCCGCCATGGTCGACACCGTCGGCGAGGCCTGAGCCTCGCCATGTCCGCCAAACTGATTCTCGCCGGTTGCGGCAAAATGGGCGAGGCCATGCTGTCTGGCTGGCTGGCCGGAGGAACCGCCCCGCAAGACGTTAGCATCGTCGAACCGAACCCGGACACCGCCAACTCCCTGCACAGGCAATACGGGATCGCCGTGCATCCGGACCCGGGCGCCATCGCCGAGGAGCAGCCCGACGTGGTGATTTTCGCCGTCAAGCCCCAGGTCATGGACGCCGTGGTTCCGGATTATGCCCGCTTCAAATCCGCCGACGTCACATACCTTTCCATCGCCGCCGGCAAGACCATCGCCTACTTCGAGAATTTGCTGGGTTCCGACGCCGCCGTCGTTCGCGCCATGCCCAACACGCCCGCCGCCGTTGGCCGAGGCATCACCGTTTGCTGCGCCAACGGAAACGTTTCCCGCGATCAGGCCGCCCTCGGCGCCGACCTGCTCCGGGCCGTCGGCGATGTCGCCTGGGTCGACGACGAAGGACAGATCGACGCCGTCACCGCCCTTTCGGGCGGCGGCCCGGCCTATGTGTTCCTGCTTGCCGAAGGGCTGGCCCGGGCCGGGGTGGCGGCGGGACTACCGGACAACCTGGCTCGACACCTGGCCCGCGCCACCGTCGCCGGCTCCGGCGAACTGCTGTACCGCTCCGACGAGGAACCGGCGACCCTGCGCCAGAACGTCACCAGCCCCGGCGGCACCACCGCCGAGGCCCTGGCGGTGCTGATGGGCGAGGACGGCTGGCAGCCGCTGCTGGACAAAGCCATCGCCGCCGCCGCCGCCCGATCCCGGGAACTGGCCTGACCCCCGGCGCCATTTTTTTCGGCCAAATCGGCGAAATGTCTCTTAGGGCGCTGTTTTCCAACGCTTATTTATTTTTTTGTGCAGTGCAACATAGTTGTTGACAAAGCCCATGCCCTGCCTCATATTATGCTCATTGTGCAGTGCAGCACAAACCAGTTTTCTCAGGAGTTAAGATTATGGCTAAGCAGACCAACCCGTTTTTCAATTTCGACGTCACCAAGATGGTGGCGGATTTCGATCCCACCAAAATGGCCGACGAGTTCACCAAGATGGCCGGCAACTACAAAATGCCGTCCTTCGACGTTGAGGCCGTCATGGCGTCCCAGCGCAAGAACATCGAAGTTCTGACCGCCGCCAACAAGGCCGCTGCCGAAGGCATGCAGAAGGTTTCCGCCCGTCAGGCCCAGATCCTGCAGGAAACCCTCGACGAAGCGACCAAGGCTTTCGCCGACTTCGGCAAGACCAACACCCCGACCGACACCGCCGCCAAGCAGGCCGAGCTGTTCAAGGCCGCCTTCGAGAAGGCGCTGGCCAACATGAGCGAACTGGCCGACATGGTTGCCAAGTCCAGCAGCGAAGCGACCACCCTGGTCAACGACCGCATCAGCGAAAGCCTTGACGAAATCAAGGACCTTTCCAAGAAGCTCTCCAAATAATCCCGATCTCTCCTCCTCCCTCGGGATACCTGGGCCGCCCCCTGAAAAAGGGGGCGGCCTTTTTTCTTGATCCGCCGGCCCGCCTCGGGCACCCTGCCGCCCCCAGACAACAGCGAGACATCGCCCGTGGAACACTCAGACACCCCCTTGATCGCCTATGACGACTTCGCCCGCGTCGACATCCGGGTCGGCATCGTGGTCCGCGTCGAACCTTACCCGGAGGCCCGCAAGCCCGCCTTCAAGATGTGGATCGATTTCGGCCCGGAAATCGGCGAGAAGCGGTCCTCGGCCCAGGTCACCCACCATTACACGCCGGAAACCCTGACCGGCCGCCAGGTCGCCGCCGTGGTCAACTTCCCGCCGCGCCAGATCGGAAAATTCATGTCCGAGGTCCTCGTGCTGGGCTTCCCCGACGAAGATAACGAAGTCGTCCTCATCGCCCCCAGCCAAAACATCCCCAACGGCGGCAGGCTGTTTTAGCGGCTATTTGTTCCGCCCCTTTACGCCGTATACCCCCTCCTCATTGACAAGATAATCCACGCGGTCGTCAACAAGCGCGCGCGCGGCTTCTTCCGGGGTGTTAACGATAGGTTCTTCGTGCACATTGAAACTTGTGTTTACTGCTACGGGAAGCCCCGATTTCGATTTGAACGCTTTGAGGATATCATAATACAAGGGGTTGTCCGCCCGCCGGATGACTTGTGGCCGGGCAGTATTGTCGACATGTACAACTGCCGGGATTTTTTCTCTCCATTCAGATTTAACGCCGCAGGTGATCGTCATGAAACGACTTGCATATTCATTGGCGTCCGTAACCTCGAAAACCTGCCTAGCGTCTTCTTCCGCCACAACGGGAGCGAATGGCATGAACTCGCTTCTTTCAAGCCGGGCATTGAGCGAATCGTTTATGTCCCGCCTTTCCGGCGATGCCATGATCGAGCGAGCCCCAAGGGCCCGAGGTCCATATTCCATGCCCTTGGTGACGATGGCGACCGCCTTTCCTTGCTTAAGAAGATCGGCACTCGTTTCAGCAGGATCTCCATCCAGTTTTTCGATGTCTGAGGAGTAGCCCAAAAGGCGTGAACTGCCTTCGGGTCCATAATCACGTCCCCAGTAAACATTACTTAGTCGATAACGCTGTTTGAGCCACAGAGGCAACCCGTCCCGTTCAAGTAAAAATTGCAGACCCCCTCCAATGACCAACCCCTCATCACCCATAGGAGGAACTATGAATATCTC
Source organism: uncultured Thalassospiraceae bacterium (assembly GCA_964344645.1). Taxonomy (GTDB): domain Bacteria; phylum Pseudomonadota; class Alphaproteobacteria; order Rhodospirillales; family JABHCV01; genus JACNJU01. Next base: position 12,393 of record CAYFOJ010000005.1, on the reverse strand, counting down.
ATCGAATCCGCAATTCTCGATTAAACGCTGATTAAGCTTGACGTTGGCGAACAAACCGCCAGCCAATCCAATATTCCTTACCCTGTGTTTCTCGATAATTCGCCCCACGGACTCGGTAATCATTTCTTCGACAAATTCTTGAATAGACGCGGCCACGTCCTCACGGGAAAAGTCATTGCAAATCTTGTAGTGATATTCATGCATGACGTCACTGTTTGGGAACTTGCTGTTGATCAAGCCCTGATCGTCAAAATAAAAATCCGAACGAAAGATGTCTTTCATGACCGGCTTGCCATATGCAGCAAGCCCGGTGATCTTTCCCTCATGATGCAAGGGCCGAAACCCAAGAGCTCCTGTGACGTTGCAATAAGCGCGCGCGAGGCTATCGACCCGGTATGGCTGGTAGAGCCACCGGTCATCGCCAAACAACGTGTGAATTTCACCGTCTTTGAAAATTCGGTGGCTATAGTTGACATTGTCCCCTGCGCCATCGGCCGTGTACAGGAGCGCATTATCCCAGTCCGTGAAGAAAAGTGAGGGAAGGGAATGACTGTAATGATGATTGGAAAAGAACACGTCGACGGACGGAGGAAGATTATAGTATTTTAACAGCTTGGCGACATCGATAACATCAAAAGGGCTTTTCGAGTTCAGTTTCACCATCACGGACGATAGATCCCGGAAATGCGTATTTCCTTGGATTTGGTCCCGGACCTTGCGCCAAAAACCTGTCTTAAACAGAGTTCGCTTGAATTCCGCCCGCGAAAACACGACAACGTCGATTTCACTTCGAGTGATCCCACCAACCGACAGAACTTCCTCAATGCATTCGTTTGGCGGCCCACCGGCCTTTTTTTCCCTGCTAAGCCTTTCTTTTTGCACAGCCGCGATGATTTTATAATCATCAAACAATGCGGCGGAAGAATCGTGAATCCCGCAGTGGATCGATAATATGTTCGTCATCGTCTTATTGAATTACCATTATTATTCGCGCTTTGCCCTAGGGAAGGAGCCCTTGCTAACATGCAGCGTTACTAAACCTCAAGACCTTCAACAGCCTGATCAGCGAAATTCAAACAAACTTATACCGGCAGGATGATTCGCGCCCTTAAGCCTCCCAGGGGGCTGGTTTCCAGTTCGATGTCGCCGCCGTGGCCGCGGACCACGTCGCGGGCGATGGTCATGCCGAGGCCGACGCCGCCGGTTCCGGGGTTGCGGGATTCGTCGAGGCGGAAGAACGGCTTGAAGACGTCGCCACGGCTTTCTTCGGGAATGCCCGGGCCGTCGTCGTCAATGACGATGTCCACGCAATCCCCCCTGAGCCCGGCCCGGATGGAGATATGCCCGGCGTAGCGCATGGCGTTGTCGATAAGGTTGGTCAGGCAGCGCCGGAACACCTGGGGCCGCAGGGGCACGGTGATTTCGTTCTCCAGATGAAAATCGATCTCGCCGCCCTTCCGCCGGGCCTGGGAAACCACCGTGTTGAGAAGTTCGCCGAGATGGGTGGCCACCGGCGTCTCGCCGCCCTCCCCACGGGCGAAAGCCAGGTAGCCCTCCAGCATGTGCTCCATCTCGTTGACATCGTCCTTCAGGTCGTCCAGTCCGGCGGAACCGGTGGCCATTTCCAATTGCAGCTTCATGCGGGTCAGGGGGGTGCGCAAATCGTGGGAGACGCCGGCCAGCATCTTCGTGCGCTGGGAAATCTGTCGGCGAATACGGTCGCGCATGGCGATGAAGGCGGCGGCGGCCTGGCGCACCTCCTTCGCCCCCTCGGGCTTGAACTTTGGCGCATCCCGGCCCTTGCCGAAGTCGTCCGCGGCCTCCGCCAGCCGGCGGATCGGCTTGACCTGATTGCGCATGAAAATGGTCGCCACCGCGAACAAAATCAGGGAGCTGCCGACCATCCACAGCACGAAGACATAGGTGGTCGACGAGAACAGCCGCTTGCGGGAGGTCACCACGCGCAGGACCCCATCGGAAAGCTGCACGTCGATGACCACGTGGCGGGGAACCGCCTGGGTGTCGATGAAAAACGGCTTGCCGACGGCTTCGCGCAGGGCCCTGGCCAGGGTCTGCTCCATTTCCGAAGAGGACGAGACGAACGTGGCGGCGAGGATCGCCCCCTTCTCGTATGACATGGTCATGCTCATGTTCTTGGCCGGAAGGGTGAAGAGTCGTTGCAGATTGGACCTCTCCGGGTCATCCCGCATCAAATCGATGACCATGCCGATATCCCCGGCGACGCCCCGCGACAGGGTCACCGACACCTTGTGCCAGTGGCTTTCGTAAAAGATCAGGCCTGCGATCACCTGCAGGATGACCAACGGCATGACGATGATCATCAGCGAACGCCCGAGCAGGCTTTTCGGCAGCAGGCGTTTCAGCAGTTCCGCCATGGCCGCTTAATCCGGCCGCAGCACGTAGCCCTTGCCACGCACGGTCTGCAGGTAGGTCGGCAGTTTTGCATTCGGTTCGATCTTGCGGCGCAGACGCGTCACCTGAACATCCACGGCCCGGGCGCCGCCGCTGGCGCCGGTCAGTTCGGTCAGGTCCTCCCGGCTCAGGACCGCCCCGGGACGGTCGGCCAGGGCCTTCAGCAACGCCGCCTCGATATCGGTCAGGCGGACCAAATCTTCGCCCAGGCGCAATTCCTCGCGCGCCGGATCATAGACCGCCCGGCCCAGACGCACCTGACTGGATGGGGCGGGAGCCACAGGCACCCGGCGCAGGATATTGTTGATCCGCAACAGCAGTTCCCGGGGTTCGAAGGGCTTGCTCAGGTAATCGTCGACGCCGCCCTCCAGCCCGTCAATGCGGTCTTCCGGTTCGCCCATGGCGGTCAACATGAGAATCGGCACGGTGCTGGTGCGGCGCAGGTCGGCGGTGAATTCCAGGCCGCTTTCCCCCGGCATCATGCGGTCGAGTACGAGCAGGTCGAAGGCCAGGCCCTTCAGGCGCTGCCTGGCGTCGGCGGCGTCGCAGGCGGTGGAAACCCAAAAGCCGTTGTCGCTGAGGAATTTCCGCAACAACTCGCGCAGGCGGTCGTCGTCGTCGATGACCAGGATATGGGGCAGATCGGGTTCCATGGCGGTCCGGTTTCTCTGGCAATGGGCGGAGTATATCAGCTTCCGCCGCCGCCGCTAACCCGGTTACGATCTTTTTCATTGATCATGCCGCGCAGGATGTCCTGAAAGCCCCTGGCCGCCCCTTCGCCGGCGTTGCCGACGGCGGCGGCGATGCGTTTCGCCTGCCGCGCCGTCAGGCGGGCTTCCAGGCGCCGGCCCTTGTCGAGAAGATGCAACAGGCGTCGGCGGCCGTCGGCGGCGTCGAGGCGCTGTTCGATAAACTCCTCGTCGATCAACTGACGCAGGACCCGGGCCAGGCTCTGCTTGGTGATTTGCAGGATGTCGAGCAGTTGATTGACCCCGATGCCCGGGTGACGGCCGACGAAATAGATCACCCGATGATGAGCACGGCCGAAACCGTAATCGGCGAGGATGGCGTCCGGCTCGGCGGTGAAGTCCCGATAGGCGAAAAACAGCAGTTCGATGGCCTGACGCCATTCCTCCACCTCTCCTTCGGTAAGAACGCCCCCGGCACCACCATCGCTTCGATCGTTCATAACAGCCCTTTCGAAAAAATATGTCAGCCTTGTTGACATATATGCCCGACACTGATAAAAAACGCAAGATACTTCTGCCCCCATGCAACCGCACGAAAGATAATTACATGTCCACACCCTCTTTTGACGATCGCGACGGCCTGATCTGGTACGACGGAGAATTGATCGATTGGCGTGACGCCAAGCTGCATATCCTCTCTCACGGACTTCATTACGCCTCGTCGGTTTTCGAGGGTGTCAGGAGCTATGGCGGCGAGATTTTCAAACTGACCGAGCACTCCCAGCGCCTGATCGATTCGGCGAAGCTTCTCGGCTTTGAAATCCCCTACTCCCTTGAAGAGATCGACAACGCCTGCATCGAAACCTGCAAGGCCAACAACATCGTCGACGGCTACCTGCGTCCGGTCGCCTGGCGCGGCAGCGAGATGATGGCCGTCAGCGCCCAGACGACCACCATTCACATGTCCATCGCCACCTGGGAATGGCCTTCCTACTTTTCGCCGGAAGCGAGAATGAAGGGCATTCGCCTGAAAACCGGCCCCTGGAAGCGCCCGTCGCCGGAGACCGAGCCCGTCCATTCCAAGGCGGCGGGCCTCTATATGATCTGCACCCTGTCGAAACACGCGGTGGAGGCGGAAGGCTATGACGACGCCCTGATGCTCGACTGGCGCGGCCAGATCGCCGAGGCGACGGGAGCCAACATCTTCCTCTACATGGCCGACGGCAAGCTGCACACGCCGACGCCGGATTGTTTTCTCGACGGCATCACCCGGCGCACGGTGATCGACCTGGCCCGGGCCCGCGGCATCGAGGTCGTGGAACGGGCGATCATGCCGGAAGAACTGGCCGACGCCTCGGAGGTGTTCCTCACCGGAACGGCGGCGGAAGTCACCCCCGTCGGCGAAATCGACGAGCACCGCTTCACCCCCGGCGAAATCTGCAAGGTGTTGATGGAAGACTACAACCGCGCCGTCGGCATCGGTTAGGCCGTCTCCGCTCCCCTCGCTGTTTCGTAATAGTGGCCCGGGCGGGATTCGATCCTGCCGTAGACGGTTGCATCCAGTTTACCGGCGCGGACCATGGCCCCCATGATAAGATCGACCTCGGCGAAGCTCAGCCGCCCCCGGTAGGGGCGTTCCTGCACCAGGGCCTGAAAGATATCGGCGACGGCGATGATGCGGCTCGGCAGGTCCAGTTGTTCCCCTGTCAGCTTGTAGGGATAGCCGGAGCCGTCCAGTTTTTCGTGGTGGTTGGAGGCCCAGTCCGGGATCAGGGAAGACGGGAAACAGCGTTTCAGGGCCAGCCTGGTATCGACCACGTGCCGCTTCACCTCGGAATATTGTTCCGCCGTCAGGGGCCCCGGGTGATGCAGGGTCTGGTCGGGAACCCGCAATTTGCCGATGTCGTGCAGCAGGCCGGCGATGTGTATCTGTTCCTGATCGTCACTTGAAAGCCCCAGGTCCGCCGCCAGTTCCCGGGCGACCACGGCGACCCGTTCGGAATGCTGATGGGTAAAGGCGCTCTTGGCATCGACGATACGCGACATGAAATAGGCGAGGGAAGCCACCTCGACGCTGTCCAGGGGCTGGTCATAGGCCTCGTCCTGATCGAAAGACATGACCTGATCCTCGATCACGCTCTGATCCATGGTGAACCAGAACCCGTCGACCGTGACCAGTTCCTTCATGACATCGACGAATTCGGGGCAGAACAGGCCGCCGGAGTACTCCTCCAGGCTGGCGGCGATCTGCCCCCCGTGCAGCACGATGGTATCGGGATGGCTGACGTCCAGGTGGGCCGCCCGCAATACGTCGACCCGGTCCGCCATCAAAATCAGCGCCGCCGTTTCCTTGTCCTCGCGCGGAAGGTCCAGGTCTTTCAACGTGTCCCAACGGGTGTGATGCTGACGGACCACCTCGGCAAAGGGCGCCAGCAAGCGGCAGTCGTTCAGATAGCGCTGACCTCGAAGACAATGATCGGTCACGTCTTCGGGCTCCATGCCTTCAAGCAGGCCGAGATGTTCGGTGGTGGAGGAAACGCCGCAGTCGTGCAGCAGCCCGGCCAAAAACACGAACTCCCGGCGATCCGCCGGCCAGCCCAGCCGCCTGGCGCATTCTCCGGCGATGTAGCCGACCCGATGGCCGTGGTTATGGTCGTCGATGCCGACGAAATCGAGCGCCCGGGCGATCATCACGATGACATGGCGAAGATCGACGTCGATGGTTGCCGGCAAACGGTTCATGGGATACGCCTTTCCGGTTCTGGCCCGCCGGTCCTTACCCCAGATCCCTGGGCCTGTGGTTTCGGTATCGGTCGGGGATGGAGGCGTCGAGGGTCTCCAGGTCGGCGCGAAGCCTCTCCATGTCCCCGTTCATGATCTTATGCTGATCGATCAGTTTTTTCTGGGCTTCCTGGGAGCCGTCCAGCAGCCTGTTGATTTTCGTCATTTTGTTCGTGTGGCGTTCGATCTTGATCAGGGCATCGCTGATCTCCTTGCGGATCATCTCGACCTGCTGTTTCATGAATTTCTCATGGGCCCGCTCGGCCCGGCGCAAGGCGCCGCCGATGGAAAGGTAGGCGATGAGCGACAGGAAAAAGGCAATGGTGGCGAGGATGGCGCTGAACTCGTACATGCTGGAACCTCTCCTTGTGAAAGCAGCGCCGTCAATGGCCGCCGGCTGCATCCATTATCCCCATTTTGATCAGGCGATAACAGCACTTTCCCGCCCCGCCTACAAACTTCCCCCCGGCCGTTTCAGGGCCGCCGCGTTGAGTTCCCGGGTAATGTAGTCGAAGGCCTCGTCCACCGTGTCGAGACGCCGGAACAGCTTCAGGTCCTCCGCCGCGATGGTGCCGTGGCGGACCATTGCGTCGAAATTGATGACCTCGTCCCAGTAGGCGCTTCCGTACAGCACGATCGGCACCTTCTTGCCCAGTTTCTGGGTCTGAAGCAGGGTCATCAGTTCGAAAAACTCGTCGATGGTGCCGAAACCGCCGGGGAAGGCCACCAGGGCCTTGGCCAGATAGGTGAACCAGAATTTCCGCATGAAGAAGTAGTTGAATTCGAAATTCAGTTCGCGGGAAATGTAGGGATTGCCGCTCTGCTCGTGGGGGATGGAGATATTGAGGCCGATGTTCAGGCCCCTGGCCTCCGATGCGCCCCGGTTGGCCGCCTCCATCACGCCGGGGCCGCCGCCGGTGCAGACGACGAAACGCCGCCGGCCGTCCTCCAGGTCCTTCGACCACTGGGTCAGCCGCCGGGCCAGTTCCCGGGCCTCTTCATAGTAGCGCGCCATGCCCAGGTCCCGCCGGGCGGTCTCCTCCGCCGCCGCATCGCCGTCCTCGCGGGCCTGTTCCAGGGCCTTCAGGGCGTCCTCTTCCGGCAGCACCCGGGCGGAACCGAAAAAGACGATGGTGTCGCTGACGTTGAAATCCTCGAAGCGGGTTTCCGGCTCCAGGTATTCGGACAAGACCCGCATGGGCCGCGCTTCCCGGCGCTTGAGAAAGGCGATGTTCTTATACGCCTTGACCGGCCAGTCGTCGTCCTTCCCGTTCCCCATGGCCTAGCCTTCCGCCTCCGGCTCCAGCCAGCGGTCGTGTGCGGCGGTGTCGGACTCCCTGGCCTCGACCCATTGGCCGCCCTGGCCGGTTTCCTCCAGCTTCCAGAACGGCGCCTTGGTTTTCAGCCAGTCGATGAGAAACCGGCAGGCGTCGAAGGCGGCGTCCCGGTGGGCCGACGAGGCGGCGACGAGGACGATCTGATCGCCGGGCTCCAGGCGACCGTAGCGGTGGATGATCAGGGTTTCCTCAAGGGGCCAGCGCCGCCGCGCCTCGGCCTCGATTTCCTCCAGCGCCTTTTCCGTCATGCCGGGATAATGCTCCAGGGTCATGGCGCTGATCTTGTCGTCCCCGGCCATCTCCCGGACCAGGCCGCTGAAGGCGCAGACGCCGCCGACGCCGTGATTGCCGGCGCTCATGGCCGCCACCTCCCGGCCGAAGTCGAAATCGTCACGCTGCACCCGGATCATGGTCAGCCCCCGGTGACCGGCGGGAAGAAGGCCACTTCGTCGCCGGGGGCGATGCCCTGGCTCAGCTTGACATGTTCCTGATTGACCGCGGCGCGGATGATGTCGACGTCGGCGAAGGCCCGTTGATAGCCCTCGCCTCGTTCGCACAGCCAGGCGATCAGTTGCTCGACGGTGGCCACGTCCTCGGGCGGAGTCAGTTCCTCGCTGCCCACCCCGATGCGGTCGCGAACCCAGGAAAAATAGAGAATTTTCACGTCACCTCCTATAAACGCTCAGGGGCATAAATCAGAAAACGGGATGAAGTCGACCGGGTCTCCTTCGGCGATGGGGCCCTGATCCTCGGCCACCTCGACCAAGCCGTCGGAGGCGACCATGGAGGTCAGAACCCCGGAGCCGCCCGCCGGATAGAGATGCGCCCGACACACGCCGTCGTCGCCGGTTTCCAGGCGGGCGCGCAGCCATTCCCGCCGTCCGCCCTTGGCCTTAAAGGTAAAGGCGGCGGGAACCTTATACAAGGGGGGCCTGGTCTCCGCCGCGCCGGACAGCCTGAGGACCAGGGTGCGGGCGATGCGCATGAAGGTGACCATGGCCGCCACCGGATTGCCCGGCAGGCCGACGAAGGCGGTTCCGGCCACCTGGCCGAAGGCGATGGGCCGCCCGGGCTTGATGGCGAGCCGCCAGAAATGCAGGCTGCCCAGGGCCTCGACGGCGGGCTTGATATGGTCTTCATCCCCCACCGAGACGCCGCCGGAGGTGAACAGCAGGTCGTGATCCACCGCCGCCTTGCCCAGGGCTTCGCGGATGACGGTTTCGTCGTCTTCGAGAATCCCCAGGTCCGTAACGGCGCAGCCGAGCCGCCGCAGCAGTCCCATGACGGTGAAGCGGTTGGCGTCGTAGATGCAGCCCTCGGGCGCATCGCCGGTCGGGTCGAAGACCTCGTCACCGGTGGAAAAGACGGCGGCGCGAAGGGGCTTATAGACCGTCAGTTGGCCCCGGCCGACGGAGGCGGCGAGGCCGATTTCCTGGGGCCGCAGGCGCTTCCCCGCTTGCAGGATGACCGAGCCCGCTTCCACGTCCTCGCCCCGGAAGCGGCGGTTGGCCCCTTGCTTGATGCCGGCGGGAAAGACGATGCCGTCCCCTTCGACGCCAACGTCTTCCTGCATGAACACGGTGTCCGGCCCCTCCGGCATGGGGGCGCCGGTGAAGATGCGGTGCGCCTTGCCCCTTTCCGCCACATGGCCGAGGGGATGGCCGGCGGTGATCCGTTCGCCGAGTGGCAGACGGGTATCCCCGTCCGTGGACAGGTCGTCATGATAGACCGCATAGCCGTCGACGGCGGAGTTGTCGTGGGGCGGCACGTCCCGGTCCGAGCGCACATCCTCGGCCAGGATGCGGAACAGGGCCTCGCCGACGGGCACGGTCTCCACCCCCACCACCGGATTGATGGTGGTTTCCAACTGTTCAAGAGCGGTCTCCAGCGGGGTCAGGTCCCCCGCATGGGCGAAGCAATCGTCCTTAAGCGGCCCCATGTTTCATACTTCCTTCCAATTCACAACAGCGGACGATGAAATCGGCGATGGCGGCGACATCGTTGAGGTCGATGACCGGGACGGCGAGATCCTCCAACGGGGAATCGCAGGCGACGGCGACAACATCCATGTCCTCGCGGCAGCGCAAGGGCTTGCCGTTGGCCTCGCGGTAGACCTCCAGCTTTTCATAACGGTGCTGCTTGAAGCCCTCGATCAGCAACAGATCCACCGGGGTCATCTGGGCGATCAACTCGTCCATGTCCAGTTCCGGGGCGCCGCGCAGCTCGTGCATCAGGGCCCAGCGGTTAGAGGACGAGATCATCACTTCCGTCGCCCCCGCCTGGCGGTGCTCGTAAGAATCCTTGCCCTTCTTGTCCAGATCGAAGCGGTGGTGGGTGTGCTTCATGGTCGAGACCGTGAGCCCGCGCCCGATCAGTTCCGGCAGCAGTTTCACCATCAGGGTGGTCTTGCCGCTGCCGCTCGACCCGGTGATGCCAAAGACTTTCATGGCCTTATTCCTCATCTTCCGCCGAAATATGCCGCAGCCCCGCCTTCAGGTAATCGTAACCCGTGCCGACGGTCAGGGCGGCGGCGAGCCACAGGCCGACGACGCCGATCTCCTTGGTCGTCACCGGTCCGAAATCCGGCCCGGCGACGCCGACCAGCAGGAACCCCAGGGCCAGCATCTGAATGGTGGTTTTCCATTTCGCCAGAACCGTCACCGGCACCTTGACCTGGACCTCGGCGAGAAACTCCCGAAGCCCGGAGACGAGGATTTCCCGGAACAGAATGACGGCGGCGGGCAAAATGGTGACGCCGCCGATGGAGTCGGTGGCGACCAGCATCAGCAGCACGGCGGCGACCAGCAGCTTGTCGGCGATGGGGTCGAGAAACCGGCCCATGGCCGATTGCTGTTGCCAGGCGCGGGCGAGGTAACCATCGAGAAAATCGGTGATGCAGGCGTAGGTATAGACCGCGAACGGCAGCCAGTTGCCCAGGGGCGACGGCAGGAACATCATGCCGACGATCACCGGGATCGCGACGATCCTGGAAAATGTCAATATATTCGGCAGGTTAGCCCACATTTTGCTTTCCCAATCAGTGTCAATCAACACCGCCCCGACTCCGGGCCGGCAGAGTTTAACCCTCTCCGTGGAACCAGTCATAGACTTTCTTGGCCATAGCCCCGCTGACCCCGTCCACGGCCTCCAGATCGGCCAGCCCCGCCGCCTCGACCGCCGCCGCCGAACCGAAATGATGGAGCAGCGCCTTCTTCCTTTTCGGGCCGATTCCGGGGACCTCGTCGAGCCGGGAACGGGCCACCGCCTTGCTCCGTTTCTGCCGATGGAAGCCGATGGCGAAGCGGTGCGCCTCGTCGCGCAGGCGCTGCAGGAAATACAGCACCGGGTCGCGCGGGGCGAGGCTGACCGGGTCGCGCCCGGGCAGGAAGATCCTCTCCCGCCCGGCGTTGCGGTCCGGTCCCTTGGCGATGGCGGCGACGGCCAGGTCCTCGACGCCCAATTCCTCGAGCACCATGAGCGCGACGCCAAGCTGACCGGCGCCGCCGTCGATCAGCACCAGGTCCGGCCATTGTCCCTGCTTGCGGTCCGGGTCCTCCTTGAGGGCGCGGGAGAAGCGGCGGGTCAGCACTTCCCGCATCATGCCGTAATCGTCGCCGGGGGACAGGTCGGGGTTTTTGATGTTGAACTTGCGGTAGGCGTTCTTCATCAGCCCTTCGGGCCCGGCGACGATCATGCCGCCGATGGCCTTGGTTCCCGAGATATGACTGTTGTCGTAGACCTCGATCCGCTCCGGCGCCGCCTCCAGGTCGAGGGCGTCGGCCAGCCCCTCCAACAGCCGCCGCTGCGAGGCGCTTTCCGACAGCCGCCGGCCCAGCGCCTCGCGGGCGTTGCCGAGGGCGTGTTCGACCAGCTTGCGCTTGTCGCCCCGCTGCGGACAGACGACGGACACCTTGCGCCCGGCATTGACCCCCAGGGCGTCGGCGATCAGGGACTGATTGGGCAGGGGCTGGGACAGCAGCAACAGCCGCGGCGGCTCCTTGTTATCGTAGAACTGGCCGATAAAGGCCTCCAGGACCTGGGCCTCGTCCTCGTCCCGGGCGTGGGACGGGTAATAGGCCCGGTTGCCGAAGTTGCGGCCGCCGCGAAAGAAGAACACCTCGATACAGGTATGCCCGCCCGCCTGATGGGCGGCGATGACATCGGCCTCGCCGACGCCGGAAAGATTGATGCCCTGGTGGGCCTGCACCCGGGTCAGGGCGCGGATGCGGTCGCGGTAACCCGCCGCCGCCTCGTAATCCAGGCTGTCGCTGGCCTGCTGCATCCTTTGCGCCAGCCCGCGCTGGATTTTCTGGCTTTCGCCGGTCAGGAATTGCCGCGCCTGGCCAACCAGGTCGCCGTAACCGGCCTCGTCGATGCGCCCGACACAGGGGGCGGAACAGCGCTTGATTTGATAAAGCAGGCACGGACGGGTGCGGTTGGCGAAGACGCTGTCCGAACAGGTGCGCAGGAAAAACGCCCGCTGCAGGACGGTCAGCGTCTCATTGACCGCCCAGACCGAGGCGAAGGGGCCGAAATAGTCCCCTTTCCGGTTTTCCGCCCCCCGATGTTTCAGCACCTGGGGAAACGGGTGACCGCCGGTCAGCAGGATTTTCGGAAAGGATTTGTCGTCGCGCAGCAGGATGTTGTAGCGGGGCCGGTAGCGCTTGATCAGGTTGGCCTCCAGCAGCAGCGCCTCGGCCTCCGTATGGGTGGTGACGAATTCCATGGAGGCGGTCTCGGCGATCATGCGCCTGAGCCGCATCGACTGACGCTTCAGGTTGGTGTAGCTTGCGACGCGCTTCTTCAGGCTCTTCGCCTTGCCCACATAAAGGACGTCGCCACCGGCGCCGATCATCCGGTAAACGCCGGGGGCGGCGTCGAGGGTGCGCAGGCAGGCTTCGATCACCGCGACCCCGCCGGGCCGGCCCTGCTCATCCCGCTGCTTGCCGCCTAAATCTTCCGTCATGCAGGCTATTTGAACCAATCCGCGCCCGGCGTCAACGGACCCGCCGACCCTGTCCACCATTCCTGTGGATAAAGTTGTGGGTAAACGAGGGCATCCCGGAAAAGCATCAGAAGTAACAAGGACTCTCCGATTTTGCCTAAAAAACGGGCATAAAATATAACTTGCTGATTTTAAACATAAAAATCAA
>CAYFOJ010000004.1:0-205212 GCA_964344645.1 uncultured Thalassospiraceae bacterium | reverse complement strand
TACCCAATCGATTCCTTTTTCGTTAATAATCAAATCGCCATATGCGATTGCCCTGACCCGCCTAATTTAGACTGTTTCCAAGCCCTTACCCCCATTCGGCGATGTTTTGGACGCGATTCCCGGTTTGCGGATCAACGCAACCGGTTTAAAGTTGCGCCCGCACCCCCATCATCGCCCTTACGAACAGAGATCATCGACGACATGACCGACAACCGCAGGCCCAACAGACCCTTCAACCATCTGACCAAACCGGCCGTCTTGCTGGCCACCTGGTTCGCTTCCGGATTGCTGCCGAAGGCCCCCGGGACCTGGGGTTCCCTCGCCGCCCTGCCCTTCGCCTGGGGCCTGCATCTGACGACCGGTTGGATCGGCCTGAGCGTGGCCTCCGTCTGCCTGTTCGTCATCGGCGCCTGGGCTTCCATGGGATACCTGAGGCGCTTCGGCGGCGACGATCCCGGCCCCGTGGTCATCGATGAGGTAACGGGCCAGTGGCTGACCCTCGTGCCCGCCGCCGTGCTGGCGCCGTTTGCGCCGGACCCGGTGATTTACGCCGCCGCCTTCGTGCTGTTCCGTCTCGCCGACATCCTCAAGCCCTGGCCCGTGTCCTGGGCGGACAGGAAAATCAGCGGGGCCCTCGGCGTCATGATCGACGACGTGCTCGCCGCCGTCTACTCGGCCGCCGCCCTGATCCTCTTCATCCTCTACGCACGGCCCCTCATCCATGTTCCCTGACTCTTTGTTGACCCTGGCCGAACAGGTTATTTCCTCCTGCCGCGCCGACAACCTGCGTCTGGCGACGGCGGAATCCTGCACCGGTGGCCTGATCGCCGGCTGCCTGACCTCCGTCCCCGGCGCGTCGGACGTCCTGCAGCACGGCATCGTCAGTTACGCCAACGAGGCGAAAATCAGCTTTCTTGGCGTTACCCCCCGTCAATTGGAGGAATTCGGCGCCGTCAGCGAACCGGTGGCCCGGGCCATGGCGGAAGGGGCGATTGCCGGCGGCGGCGCGGACATCGCCGTCTCGGTCACCGGCATCGCCGGTCCCGGGGGCGGTTCCGAGGAAAAGCCGGTGGGCCTGGTGCACATGGCGGCCGCCCGGCGGGGACGGGAGACGCGGCACGAGCGCCATCTATTCGCGGGCGACCGGGAGCGGGTCCGCGAACAGGCCATCGCCGCCGCCCTGCAATTGATTTTGAAGGCCGTCTAACCGTAAAGGGTTTCGGCCCGTTTCTCGAAGGCCATGACCATGCGGTGGACCGCTTCGGTAAACACCTTGCCGATGGCCATTTCCAGAATGTGCGAGCGGAACTCGAAATCGACGCTGAAATCGACGAGACAGCCTTCCGCACCGTCTTGTTCGAATATCCAGTGGTTCCTCAGGTGCTTGAAAGGCCCCCGTTCATAGGTGACGATGATCGAGCCGGGCCTGTCCAGGCTGACCCGCGAGGTGAATTGCTCGCGGAACATCTTGAAGCCGATGACCATGTCGGCGGTCAACAGGGTGTCGTCGGTGGAGCGGATGCGGGTGGCGATGCACCAGGGCAGGAAATCCGGGTAGGCGCCGACGTCGGCGACCATGTCGAACATCTGATCCGGGGTGTAAGGCAGAATCTTTTTTTCCGCATGGGAGGGCATGGCGTCAGGTCCCGGACCGTTTCGCCTTCAGGACCGCGAAGTCGGCGTCGGCGTGATAGGAGGAACGGGTCAACGGCGTCGCCGCCACCAGCAGGAAGCCCTTGGCGAGGCCGATGGACTTCAACTCGTCAAATTCCTCCGGGGTGACGAAACGCTCCACGGCGGCGTGCTTGGGCGTCGGCTGCAGGTACTGGCCGATGGTCAGGAAATCCACGTCGGCGGAGCGCAAATTGTCCATCACCTGCAGGATTTCCGTTTTCTCCTCTCCCAGGCCGACCATGATACCGGACTTGGTGAACAGGGCCGGGGCCAGCCGTTTCGCCTGATCGAGAAGGCGCAGGGAATGAAAATACCGGGCCCCCGGGCGTATTTCCGGATACAGGCGCGGCACGGTTTCCAAATTGTGATTGAACACGTCCGGGGCGGCGGCGACGACCGCCTCCAGCCCCCCGTCCTTGCCGCGGAAGTCAGGGGTCAGGACTTCCACCGTGGTCTCCGGGGCATGCCGGCGGATGGCCTTGATGGTGTCGACGAACTGCGCCGCGCCGCCGTCCTCCAGGTCGTCCCGGTCGACGGAGGTGACGACCACATGGCGCAGGCCGAGCTTGGCCACCGACAAGCCGACGTTTTCCGGCTCCAGGGGATCGACCCCGCCCGGCTTTCCCGTCGCCACGTTGCAGAAGGCGCAGGCGCGGGTGCAGATGTCCCCCAGGATCATCATCGTCGCGTGTTTGTTGCCCCAGCATTCGCCGATGTTGGGGCAGGACGCCTCCTCGCAGACCGTGTTCAGGCCATGGTCGCGCATCAGCCTGCGGGTTTCCCCATAGGCCTTGGATGTCGGCGCCTTGACGCGGATCCACGCCGGCTTGCGCGGCGACGGATTATCGGCCTTGCGGGCCTTTTCCGGGTGTCGGAGTGAAGTCTTCATAATCGAGTTTATTTGCGTCTCAACAAGGCTTTTTTGACCGATTGAATCCGAATGTACTTCTGTCTGCCGGTCAATAATTACGGTTCGGTGATAAACACGTCAAATCCGAGAAAATGCTCCCATTTTCGAGAAATATTCGTCGTTACGTCCGTTGGGCTATACCCCATGCGAGCCATCTCGTCATGGAATTCCTCCTCGGAATATTGACCAGGAGGCGCCGACACTCAGCGATTATCCAATGTCATGAGATGCGGACGCCGCGACTTGTGGGGGAATAGCCGCCCAGACCGGCAAAGAATCATGCTCCTGCCCGAGGCTGGCGGGGGCTACATAGTACTCGAGCCCGGACCGGGCCAAAATGGTTTCACGAAGAATATTCGGAAAGTCGTCATAAATGGCCCGCAAGTCGGGATGGGCCACGTTGATTTCAGGAAATTGCGGGCTTGTCGCGACGAAAAGACCATCATTTTCATGGATCTCGACATTGATGATGATGACCGTGTCCTTGGCCGCCAGTTGCCCATTCATGTCACGTCTCCAGACGGTTGATGCTTATTCCCTAAACATAGGCTTACATGAGTGAATTGACAAATCACTATAAATGAATGGCCTTGCCGAAGGCGTCCAGCACGCTCTCGTGCATCATTTCCGACAGGGTCGGGTGCGGGAAGACCGTGTGCATCAAGTCCGCTTCCGTGGTTTCCAGGGTCTTGGCGATGGAATAGCCCTGGATCAGTTCCGTCACCTCGGCCCCGATCATGTGCGCCCCCAGCAGTTCGCCGGTCTTGGCGTCGAAGACGGTCTTGATAAGCCCTTCCGGCTCACCCAGCGCAATCGCCTTGCCGTTACCCATGAACGGGAAACGCCCGACCTTGATGTCCAGGCCCCGGTCCCGGGCCGCCTGTTCGCTGAGGCCGACGCTGGCGACTTGCGGGCGGCAATAGGTACAGCCGGGAATACGGCTGGTGTCGAGGGGATGAACGTCCTTCTCGCCGGCGATCTTCTCGACGCAGATGATACCCTCGTGCGACGCCTTGTGCGCCAGCCAGGGGGCGCCGGCGATGTCGCCGATGGCGTAAACGCCCGGCTCGCCCGTGCGGCACCACTCGTCGGTGACCACGTGGGTCCGGTCAATTTCGACCTTGGTCCCTTCCAGTCCCAGGTCCTCCACGTTGCCGACGATGCCGACGGCGAGAATCACCCGGTCAACGGTGATTTCCGTCGTCTTGCCGCCCGCCTCGATGGTCGCCGTCACCGTGTCCTTGCCCTTCTTCAGGGACTTGACCGTGGCCGAGGTCATGATGTTCATGCCCTCCTTCTCGAAGGCCTTGTGGGCGAAGGCGGAAATTTCCGCGTCCTCCACCGGCAGCACCCGGTCCATCACCTCGACGACGGTGACGTTGGAGCCCATGGAGTTAAAGAAACTGGCGAACTCGATGCCGATGGCGCCGGAGCCGACGACCAGCAGGCGTTCCGGAACCGTGTCGGGCACCAGGGCGTTCTTGTAGGTCCAGATCAGTTTGCCGTCCGGCTCCAGGCCGGGCAGGACACGAGCGCGGGCGCCGGTGGCAAGAATGATGTGCTTGGCGCTCAGGTCGGCCACGGCCTTACCGTCCTTCTCCACCTTGACCTTGCCGGGGCCGTTCAGCCTGGCGGCGCCGTCGAAGACGGTGACCTTGTTCTTTTTCAGCAAATGGCCGACGCCGCCGTTCAGTTGCGCCGAAATCTTGCGCGACCGTTCGACGATCTTCTGCAGGTCGAAGCCCATGCCTTCCACGCTCAGGCCGTAATCGCCGGCGTGCTTCATGCCCTCGTAGATTTCCGCCGAACGCAGCAGGGCCTTGGTCGGAATGCAGCCCCAGTTGAGGCAGATGCCGCCCAGGTGTTCCCGTTCCACCAGGGCCGCCTTCATGCCCAACTGGGCGGCGCGGATGGCGGCGACGTAGCCGCCGGGGCCGCCGCCGATGACGATCAGGTCGAATGATGTATCAGCCATGTCCCTACTTCCCTTCCTACAGCATCATGGTCAGCGGTTCCTCGATCATCCGCTTGAAGGCGGCGAGGAACTGGGCGCCGACGGCGCCGTCAACGGAACGGTGATCGACGGACAGGGTGCAGGTCATGACCGTGGCGACGGCCAGCGCGCCGTCCTGGACCACCGGGCGTTGCTCGCCCGCGCCGACGGCCAGAATGCACGATTGCGGCGGGTTGATGATGGCGGCGAAGTCCTTGACCCCGTACATGCCGAGATTGGAAATGGTGAAGCCGCCGCCCTGGTATTCCTCGGGCATCAGCTTGCCGTCTCGGGCCCGGCCCGCCAGGTCCTTGACCTCGTTGGAGATGCGGGCCAGCCCCTTCTCGTCGGCCTTGCGCACCACCGGGGTGATCAGGCCGTTGGGGGTGGCGACGGCGACGGACACGTCGACATCGTCATAGAGCCGGATCGCCGCGTCGGTCCAGGTGGCATTGGCCGCCGGAACCTGCCTGAGGGCCAGGGCGACGGCGCGGACGATGAAGTCGTTGACGGAAATCTTGTAGCCGCCGTCCCCGTCGGGAGCCGCCGCGTTGAGCTTCTTGCGCATGTCCAACAGGGCGTCCAGGCGGCAATCCACGGTCAGATAGAAATGCGGCACGGTCTGCTTGGATTCCGACAGGCGCGAGGCGATGACCTTGCGCATGGTGGAATTCTCCACTTCCGTATAGGCGCCCGTGGCCGGAGCCGGCGCGGCGGCGGGGGCCGGAGACTGAGCCGCCGGGGCAGCGGTCACACCGGCGGCCAGGGCCGCCTCCACATCCCGCTTGACGATGCGTCCGTTGGGACCGCTGCCGGTCAGGGTGGCGATATCCAGCCCTTCCTGACTTGCGATGCGGCGGGCCAGGGGGCTGGCGAAGACACGGGTTCCTTTCGCGGCGGGAGCCGGGGGGGCAACCGGTGCGGGCTGGGCCGTCGCCGCAGGGGCCGGGGCCGGAGCGGAAGGTGTGGCGGGGGCGGCGGTTTCGACAATATCGTCGGCGCTTTCCCCCTCTTCCAGGATCACGGCGATGGGGGCGTTGACGAGAACCCCTTCCGTGCCCGCCGGGACGATGATTTTACCGAGAACGCCCTCGTCCACGGCTTCCACCTCCATGGTCGCCTTGTCGGTTTCGATCTCGCACAGGACATCGCCGCTTTCGACGCTGTCGCCTTCGCTTTTCAGCCAAGAGGCCAGCTTGCCGTCAGTCATGGTCGGCGACAGGGCGGGCATTAAAACGTTGATGGGCATGATGCTCCCCTTCTCCTAACGGTAACAGACTTGTTTCGCCGCGGCGGCGATGCCGTCCGGCTGCGGCAGGGACAAGGCCTCAAGATTGGCCGCATAGGGCATGGGAATGTCTTCGCCGCAGACCCTGACGACGGGTGCGTCGAGATAATCGAAGGCCTGCTCCATCATGATCGCCGCCATCTCCGATCCCATGCCGGCCACCGGCCAGCCTTCCTCGACGGAGACCAGCCGATTGGTCTTCATCACCGAGCGGACGATGGTGTCCGTATCCAGCGGGCGCAGGGAGCGCAGATTGATGACTTCCGCCTCGATGCCTTCCGCCGCCAGGTGTTCCGCCGCCTCCAGGGCCTTGCCGACCATGATCGAGAAGGCGACGATGGTGACGTCGGACCCGGCCCGTTCGATCTTCGCCTTGCCGATGGGCAGGGTGAAGTCGGGGTCGTCGGGAACCTCGAAGCTGGCGCCGTAGAGAATTTCGTTTTCCAGGAACACCACCGGGTTGGGGTCGCGGATGGCCGACTTCAACAGGCCCTTGGCGTCCGCCGCCGACCAGGGGGCGACCACCTTCAGGCCCGGAATATGGGCATACCAGGAACCGTAACACTGGGAATGCTGGGCGCCGACACGGGACGCCGCGCCGTTGGCGCCGCGAAAGACGATGGGGCTGCCCATCTGGCCGCCGGACATGTAGAGGGTCTTGGCCGCCGAGTTGATGATGTGATCGACCGCCTGCATGGCGAAGTTGAAGGTCATGAACTCGACGATGGGCTTGAGCCCGCCGTAGGACGCGCCGACGCCGAGACCGGCGAAACCGATTTCCGTGATCGGCGTGTCGATGACTCGCCGGTCGCCGAATTCATCGAGCAGCCCTTGCGACACCTTGTAGGCGCCCTGATACTGGCCGACCTCCTCACCCATCAGGAAGACCCGGTCGTCGGCCCGCATTTCCTCGGCCATGGCATCGCGCAGGGCTTCCCTGACGGTCATCGTCACCATGGGGCCGGTGTAGTCCTCCTGCACGGGCTCGGCAACGGCGGCGGGGGCCGGCGCGGCGGCGGGGGCCGGCGCGGCGGCCGGTTCCGGGGCGGGGGCCGGTTCCGGGGCGGGGGCCGACGGCAACGCATCGGCGGCAGAGGCGTCTTCGCCGTCTTCCAGGATCACCGCGATGGGGGTGTTGACCAGGACCCCTTCCGTGCCTTCGTCGACGAGGATCTTGCCAAGGGTTCCCTCATCGACCGCTTCCACTTCCATGGTCGCCTTATCGGTTTCGATTTCGCACAGGACATCGCCGCTTTCGACGCTGTCCCCTTCCTTTTTCAGCCATTTCGCCAGTTTGCCGTCGGTCATGGTCGGGGAAAGGGCGGGCATCAATACCTGAACAGCCATGATCTATGCCTCCACCAGAATGTCGGTATACAATTCGCTCGGGTCCGGCTCGGGGCTTTCCTGGGCGAAAGTCGCCGCCTCGGTGACCACGGCCTTGACCTGTTTGTCGATCTCCTTCAGGCCCTCCTCGGTGGTGAGCTTGTGCTTCAGCAGCAGATCCCGAAGGTTGTCGATGGGATCGCTTTCCTTGCGAACCTTGGAAACCTCTTCCTTGGAGCGGTACTTGGCCGGGTCGGACATGGAATGCCCCCGGTAGCGATAGGTTTTCATTTCCAGAATATACGGGCCCTTTCCCGTGCGGCAGTGTTTCAGGGCCTTTTCCGCCGCCTCGCGGACGGCGAGAACGTCCATGCCGTCGACCTGGGCGCCGGGGATGCCGTGGGCGGCGCCCCGGTTGTACAGTTCCGTCGTCGCCGAGGCCCGCTCGATGGCCGTGCCCATGCCGTACTTGTTGTTTTCGACGACGAAAATCACCGGCAGGGACCAGAGCTGCGCCATGTTGAAGGCCTCGTAGACCTGCCCCTGGTTGATCGCCCCGTCACCGAAATAGGCCATGTTGACGCCGCCGTCGCCGTTGTATTTGTGGGCGAAGGCGAGACCGGCGCCGAGGGGCACCTGAGCGCCGACGATGCCGTGGCCGCCGTAGAACTTCTTCTCGGCGGAAAACATGTGCATGGAACCGCCCTTGCCCTTGGAATAGCCGCCGGCTCGCCCGGTCAACTCCGCCATCACGCCTTTCGGGTCCATGCCGCAGGCCAGCATGTGGCCGTGGTCGCGATAACTGGTGATCACCGAGTCGACCTCCGTTGCCGCCGCCTGCATGCCGACGACCACCGCCTCCTGGCCGATATAGAGATGGCAAAAGCCGCCGATCAGCCCCATGCCGTAGAGTTGCCCGGCCTTCTCCTCGAAACGCCGGATCATCAGCATCTGCCGGTAATAGTCGAGAAGCTCGTCCGCTTCCGCCGGGAGCTTGCGGACGGGCTTGGTACGGGCTTTTTTCCTGGGAGCCGCTTTAGCGGGCTTCGGCATGGCGTGCTTCCTTCATCAGTGGTCACAAACGTCAAACGAAGGGAAAACCTACCTGTTGCGCATCCAATTGGCAAGCAACAAAATATGGAAAAATCATTGATAATAAAAGGAAAATATAATTTAACTTAAATATAGTTATTTTGCTTGGCCTTTGTTTCGCCCACGCCGGGGGAAACGAAGCGATGTTTCAAAATAACGTGGCAAAATGAACAGATTCGGCAAAGCCGCCCAGTCGAAAAAAATTTGAAAAGGAATTGTAGTAGAAAAACAGGCGGTTAGGGCCAGGTGTACGCCCGCTCGACCTTGGCGATGCGCAGGGAAAAAGAGCCGTACCACTTTTCCCGGCCCAGTCTCTGCGCCTCAAGGTGTTCGGCGTTGTCCCGCCAGTTCTTGATGGAGTCCAGGCTGTCCCAATAGGAAACCGTGATGCCGAATCCGTCGCCGTCGCGGGCGCTATCGACGCCGAGAAACCCGGGCTGAAGGCGCGCCAGCGCAACCATCCGCTCGGCCATCTCTCCATAACCGTCATCGCCCTCGTGGCGCTGACTGGTAAAAATCACGGCGTAATAAGGGGTTTGAGGACCGCTGAAGGGGCCGGTCATCTGCCGGACTGACCATTTTGATGATCGAGAATCACATGGATATCGGGAATGACGACGACGTCGTCCTCGTGGCCGTAATTGAGCATCAGGCGGGCCCGCTCGTCGAGCATGTCCGGGTCCAGGCTGTTGGGGTGAAGCAATCGAACCCGGTGCTCCAGTTCCATGCGGCGGGCCTTGATTTCCTCGTATTGCAGGCGCGCGACCTCAACCCTTTGCGACATTTGCCGCAAGGCTAAGACACCCCGGTCACCGCGAAAGGCGTGAAAGGTGAAGTAGACGATTACGCAAACACCCAGAACCGGGCCGACGACATGCCGCGCACGCAAGCGTAATTCTGAAATAAAACCCATTAGACCATGGCGCCCGTTAGCTCGTTAACGTTGCGCCCACAGTCCCTTACCCGTGGTTATTATCGGACCCCAGTCGTTAACAAGATGCTAACGGGGCGGCCCCGGCCGAAGAAATATTCAAGCGCGGCCGAAGCGGGCCACGGCGCCCAGCATTTCCTCGATGCGGATCAATTGGTTGTACTTGGCCAGGCGGTCGGAGCGGCTGAGGGAGCCGGTCTTGATCTGCCCGGCGTTGGTGGCGACGGCGATATCGGCGATGGTGGAGTCTTCCGTCTCGCCGCTGCGGTGGGAAATCACCGCCGTGTACCCCGCCTTGTGGGCCGTCTCGACCGCCTCCATGGTCTCGCTCAGGGTGCCGATCTGGTTCACCTTGATCAGGATCGAATTGGCGATGCCCTTGCCGATGCCGTCGCGAAGGCGCTTCGGGTTGGTGACGAACAGATCGTCGCCGACCAGTTGAACCCTGGAGCCGATGGCGTCGGTCAGGGCCTTCCAGCCGTGCCAATCGTCTTCGTCCAGACCGTCCTCGATGGAAACGATGGGATAGCGGGACACCAGGTCGGCGTAGTAGTCGCACATGCCGCCGGCGTCCAGGGTCTTGCCCTCGCCGGCCAGGACGTATTCGCCGTCCTTGTAGAATTCGCTGGAGGCCGCATCGAGGGCCAGGGAAACATCCTCGCCGGGCTTGTAACCGGCGCTTTCGATGGCCTTCATGATGAAGCCGAGGGCCTCGTCCGTGCTCGACAGCCCGGGCGCGAAGCCGCCCTCGTCACCCACATTGGTGTTGTGGCCGGCCTCCTGCAGGGCCTTCTTCAGGGCATGGAAGACCTCCGCCCCCATGCGCACGGCGTCGGCGATGCCGGCGGCGCCGTCGGGCATGATCATGAATTCCTGAATATCGATGGGATTGTCCGCATGGGCGCCGCCGTTGATGATGTTCATCATCGGCACCGGCAGCAGGTGCGCATTGGCCCCGCCGATGTAGTTGTAAAGGGGCAGTGCCGCTTCCTCGGCGGCGGCCTTGGCGACGGCCAGGGAGACGCCCAGGATGGCGTTGGCGCCAAGCCGGGCCTTGTTGTCGGTTCCGTCCAGTTCGATCATGGTCCTGTCGATCAGGAGCTGGTCCTCCGCATCCATGCCGGACAGGGCCTCGAAGATTTCCCCGTCGACGGCGGCGCAGGCGTTCTGCACCCCCTTGCCGCCATACCGTCCCTTGTCGGCGTCGCGCAGTTCCACCGCCTCGTGGGCGCCGGTGGAGGCGCCGGAGGGAACGGCGGCGCGGCCGAAGGCGCCGGTTTCCAGGGTGACATCGACCTCGACGGTGGGATTGCCCCGGCTGTCGAGAATCTCACGGGCGAAAATGTCGGTGATGGCGGTCATGGGAGTATCTCCGGTTTAAAGGCTGACGGGCCGTCTTTTAGCGACTCCGTCGAATTCGATCAATGTCTCTAGGATTTCGGGCAACTGGGCGAGGGGAATCATGTTGGGGCCGTCGCTCAGGCCCCTGTCCGGGTCCTCGTGGGTTTCGAGGAAGACGCCGGCGACGCCCACGGAAACGGCGGCGCGGGCGAGAACCGGGGCGAATTCCCGCTGCCCGCCGGATGTCCCCCCCTGCCCGCCCGGCTGCTGCACGGAATGGGTGGCGTCGAAAATCACCGGACATCCGGTGGCGGCCAGGACCGGCAGGCCGCGCATGTCGGAAACCAGGGTGTTGTAGCCGAAGCTGGTGCCCCGCTCGCAGACCATGACGGCGTCGTTGCCGGTGCTTCTGATCTTGGCGGCCACATTGGCCATGTCCCACGGGGCCAGGAACTGCCCCTTCTTGACGTTGACGGCGAGTCCAGTGTTGCCCGCGGCCAGCAACAGGTCCGTCTGGCGGCACAGGAAAGCCGGAATCTGCAGCACGTCGACCACCCCGGCCTCGGCGAGAGCGGCGCATTGCTCGGGGGAATGAACATCCGTGAGAACGGGCAGGCCGAGGTCGCCTTTGATATCGGCAAAGGCCCGAAGGGCCTGTTCCATCCCGACCCCCCGGGGGCTATCGGCGCTGGTCCGGTTGGCCTTGTCGAAAGAGGTCTTGAACACCAGCCCCAGCCCCAGCTTCGAGCACATCTCCTTCAGGGCCGAGGCCGTCTCCAGGGCATGGTCCCGGCTCTCCATGGCGCACGGCCCGGCGATCAGCGCCAGCGGCAGATCGTTACCGAACGTGACGTCCCCTGCCCTGACATGCCGTTGCTCTGTCATCTCGGCGCTTTCCTCACACCAGCCGCGACTGCTCGACGGCGGCGGCGATGAAGGATTTGAACAGGGGATGGGGATCGAAGGGCTTGGACTTCAGTTCCGGGTGGAACTGTACGCCGATGAACCAGCGGTGGTCGGGAAGCTCGACGATTTCCGGCAGCACCCCGTCCGGCGACTTGGCGGAAAACACCATGCCCGCCTGGGCCAACCGGCCCTCGTACGCAAGGTTAACTTCATAGCGATGCCGGTGACGTTCGTTAATATTGTCCTTGCCATAGATTTCTTGAATACGGCTTTGCGGACGCAACACCGCATCATAGCCGCCGAGCCGCATGGTGCCGCCCAGATCGCCGTCCTCGGAGCGTCTTTCAATGACGCCGTCGCGCTCCCATTCCGTCAGCAGGCCGACGATCGGCTCCTTGCACGGACCGAATTCCGTCGATCCCGCCCCTTCGATACCGGCCAGATTCCGGGCCGCCTCGATCACCGCCATCTGCATGCCGAGGCAGATGCCGAAATAGGGTACGTTGTGTTCGCGGGCGAAGGTGGCGGCGGCGATTTTCCCCTCCACGCCCCGTTCGCCGAAACCGCCGGGGACGAGAATGCCGTGCACGCCGGTCAGGTGGTGCACCGTGTCCTCGCTTTCGAAGACCTCGGCATCGATCCATTTCATGTTGACCTTGACGTTGTTGGCGATGCCGCCGTGCGTCAGCGCCTCGGCCAGGGATTTATAGGCCTCAAGAAGGCCCGTGTACTTGCCGACGACGGCGATGGTGACCTCCCCTTCCGGGGCCAGCACCGGTTTCAGGATGTCCTGCCAGCGCGACAAGTCCGGGGCCGGGGCCTCCATGCGGAAATGACGGAAAACCTGGGCGTCCAGGCCCTCCTCATGGTAACTGATGGGGACGTTGTAGATGCTGTTGACGTCGAGCCCGGAGACCACTGCGTCGGGATGGACGTTGCAGAACAGGGCGATCTTTCGTTTTTCCGACTCGGGGATTTCCCTGTCCGCCCGGCACAGCAGGACATCGGCCTGAATGCCGACGTTGAGCAATTCCTTGACCGAATGCTGGGTCGGCTTGGTCTTCAACTCGCCCGCCGTCGGAATGTAGGGCAGAAGGGTCAGGTGCAGGTACATGGCCCGGTCCCGGCCCAGTTCGTTGCCGAGCTGGCGGATGGCTTCCAGGAACGGCAGGCCCTCGATGTCGCCGACCGTGCCTCCGATCTCGCAGAGGATGAAATCCTCGTCCTCGATATTGGACTTGACGAATTCCTTGATCGCATCGGTGACGTGGGGGATCACCTGAATGGTCGCCCCCAGGTAATCACCGCGCCGTTCCCTGGCGATGACGTCGGAATAAATCCGCCCGGTGGTGATGTTGTCGCTCTGGCGGGCATGAACGCCGGTGAAGCGCTCGTAATGGCCGAGATCCAGGTCCGTTTCCGCGCCGTCGTCGGTGACGAACACCTCGCCGTGCTGATATGGGCTCATGGTTCCCGGGTCAACGTTGATATAAGGGTCCAGCTTGCGCAGGCGCACCTTGAATCCGCGCGCCTGTAAAAGCGCGCCCAGGGCTGCCGATGCGAGACCTTTTCCGAGGGAAGAAACCACGCCGCCGGTGATGAAGATAAACCGCGTCATGGACGGGCACTGTATAGGATTCGGTTGCGCATCGAAAAGGCCTGATCGCTGGTCATCGGAAAAAAATCAAAAGAAAAGGCGGCTTGTGTGCCGCCTTCGAATGGGATTGGAGTGTACGCCTCATTGCGCCTGGGGAACTTTCGGTCCCTCCGGCACGGCCGGAACCGCCGGCTGTTCCGTGGCGGCGGGCTGATCGATGATGGACACGGGCTTGGACGGGCCGCCCGCCATCACCGCCAGGATCATCGAGGTCGTCATGAAGCCGGTCGCCAGGATGGCGGTGGTCCGGGTCAACAGGTTGGCGGTGTCCCGCCCGGTCATGAATCCCCCCATGCCGCCGCCACCACCGCCGCCGCCCATGCCGAGCCCGCCGCCTTCGCTGCGCTGCAGCAGCACCGTGGCGACAAGGGCGATGGCGAGGATCAAATGAATGGAGAGAATGACCGTGATCATGATCAGGTTCCGAATTTGTCTGACAAAGGGATAAACAAGCGCTGGCGCAGCTTTTAATCCCAGTTGAGGCGGAATGCTAGGGGAAAGTTGGAAGAAAGAAAGAAACGTCACGACCAGTTGTCAATTGTCGAAACCGGTCTCGCCCATTTTCATGGGCCGATCAGGCACGGTCCGGGCGCAGGCTTTGAGCCCGTTCCGCGCGTTTGAGGCTGGCGTTTCTTGACTGCTGGGCCGCGAAGAAATAGGATACGTACAGAATAACTGTACATATTCTATTGTCCTGGATGCCATGATGCAGAAGATCAACATTACGGAACTACGCAGTAACTTGCCCTATTATCTGAAAAAGGTGAAAAAAGGGACCGAGTTGCAGATCACCAGCAACGGCAAGTGCATTGCCAGGATTGTGCCCGAAAAGAGTGAAGTTGAAAAAGCAATCGCAAGGCTATTACAACTGCGAGGCACAATGATTACCGGCAACGTCATTGATCCGATTGACTCCCCTTGGAATGGTGATGCTGATAATTTGTGATACCCATGCCTTGATTTTCTGGCAGGACGCCCCGCACCGTTTCAGTAATAAGGCCAAAAAAGCCATGGACGCCGGGCTGGAATCCAACAACCTGGCCTGCTCGGATATCTCATTGTGGGAAATTGCCATGCTTATCGGCAGTGGACGTTTGCGTAAAGACGTCGACCCAGCGCTCTACATAAACGACCTCACACTGGCCCTGTCGCTAACGGTTCTCCCGATCAGTGCGGAGATTGCCGCCCTGTCCCAACAGGACTTATTCGACCATAAAGACCCTGCCGACAGGATAATCGGTGCAACGGCCATTTGTCACAATGCACCTTTGATCTCAGCGGACAGGAAATTAAGGGATATCAGGCGATTAAACGTTATTTGGTGACGCACCGTCTGTTCACGGACAACTCTGCCCGATGGCCCAGAAGTCGTCGACCTTGAGGCTCGCGCCGCCGATCAGGCCGCCGTCCACGTCGGCCAGGGCGAGCAACTCCCGGGCGTTGCCGGGGTTCATGGAACCGCCGTAGAGCAAGCGCACCCCGTCCGCCGTCTCCCGGCCCAGTTTCGCCGCCAGTTGCTCGCGGATGAAGGCGTGAACCTCCTGCACCTCGTCGCTGGTCGGCGTGCGCCCGGTGCCGATGGCCCACACGGGTTCATAGGCGACGACCGTGTTGGCGGCGGTGGCGTCGTCGGGGACGGAACCGGCGATTTGGCCTTCCACCACTTTCAGGGTGTCGCCCGCGTCCCGTTCCGCCTCCGTCTCGCCGATGCAGATGACCGCCGTCATGCCGGCGGCGTTGACGGCCCCGGCCTTGGCCCGGATGTCCGCGTCCGTCTCGCCGTGGTCGGTGCGCCGTTCCGAATGGCCGACGATGACATGGGAACAGCCGGCGTCCTTCAGCATGGCCGTGGACACGTCGCCGGTGTGGGCGCCCTTCTCTGCGGTGTGGCAGTCCTGAGCACCGACGGCAAGGGGAGAGCCGTCAGCGGCGGCGGCGGCAGTGCCGATCAGGGTAAAGGGAGGGCAGACCAGCATGTCGAAAGCGGTGTCCCCCGCCGCCTTGAGCTTCCCGGCGACGCCGGAGGCCAGGGCCCCGCCGTCCGCCTGCAGTCCGTTCATCTTCCAATTGCCGGCGATAAGAATGCGTCTGGCTGCGCTCATGGTCTGGGCTCCCTAACCTGTCTGAAAAATGCGGTGCTATACCTAACACACGGCGGCTGTGTGACAAATCCCCCTTATGGGTGGGAAAACAAGCTCAATTCACCGGTTGCCCCCCTCCTCCGGCCCTCTTATGATGCCGCCCACTTTCATCGGGTTTCGGCCCGCCGTTGATGCCATCAGATCGAAGACAACACTCATGCTGGAAGCCATTCGCAAACGTTCCGCCGGTATCGTCGTCAAGGCCCTGCTCGGCCTGCTCATTCTCAGCTTCGCCATGTGGGGCGTCGCCGACGTCTACAGTCCCAGCGGGACCGACCGCACCCTGGCCCAGGTCGGCGACGTGACCATTCAGCCCGAACAGGTGCGCCGGGAATACCAGCAGGAGATCGACCGCCTGTCCGGCGCCTTCGGCACCCGCCTGACGCCCGAACAGGCGCGCATGTTCGGGCTCGGCCAGGCGGTGGTTCAACGGGCCGTCCAGCGCACCCTGTACGATCTGGGCGCCGCCGACCTGGGGGTGCTGGTGTCCGACGACCTGGTGCGCCGCGACATCCGCGCCTTCAAGGGCTTCAGGAACGCCCAGGGTGAGTTCGAGCGGGCCCGCTTCGATCAGGTCCTGCAAAGCAACCGCCTGAGCGAGGCGGGCTATGTGGCCCTGACCCGGGGCGACATCGCCCGCGGCCAGTATCTGAGCATGATCAACACGGTTCCCCTGGCACCCAAGCACCTGACGGGCCTGCTCTACGCCCACCGCAACGAGAAGCGCATCGCCGAAACGGTCACCTTCCGCCATGACGCGGTCCTGGGCGTCGGCGAACCGAACGAGGAGGCCCTCGCCGCCTTCCACAAGGAAAACGCCGAAACCTACACCGCGCCGGAATACCGCAAGGTCACCTTCGTCAGCCTGACGACGGAGGAAATCATCAAGGAAATGGCCGTCTCCGAGGACGCCATCGCCCAGGCCTACGACGAGCGGCTGCACGAGTTCAGCGAGCCGGAAAAACGGGACCTGCGGCAGATCCGCCTTAAGGACGAAGCCGCCGCCCGGGAAGCCCATGGCCGCCTGCAGACCGGCGACGACTTTTTTCTCGTCGCCAAGGAACTGGCCGACATGGACGCCAAGGCGACGGAACTGGGGCTGATGAAGAAATCGGAACTGCCGCCGGCCCTGGCGGACACCGCCTTCGCCCTGCAGCCGGGCGCCTTTTCCGAACCCATGAAGAGCGTCATCGGCTGGCACATCCTGCGCCTTGAGAGTGTCACCACCGCCCGCCAACAGCCCCTGGAGGACGTGGCGCCGGAACTGAAAAAGCAAATCGCCGCCGAACTGGCCGTCGATTCCCTGTACAATCTGGCCAACCGCCTGGAAGATGAGCTGGGCGGCGGGGCGACCCTCGAAGAAGCCGCCCTCGCCCTGAACCTGAAATTGACGACGGTGGACGGCCTGGACAACCGGGGCGCCGACCGCTCGGGCGGAACCGTCGAAGGGCTGCCCAAGGCCACTTTCCTGGAAACCGCCTTTTCCACCCCCCTCGGGCAGGAAAGCGTGCTGACGGAATCCGGCGAGGACGGCTACTTCATCGTCCGCGTCGACGGGGTCACGGAACCGGAACTGAAACCGCTGGACAACGTCCGGGCCGATGTAACCGACGCCTGGAAGGCCGGGCAGCGCCGCAAGATGGCCGAGGAAAAGGGCCAGGCCCTGCTCGAAGCCCTCAAGTCCGGCGGCGATTTCGCCGGGCTCGCCGCCGCCGAGGGACTGACGGTGGCGACGACAAAACCGGTCGGACGTGGCGGCGGCCAAGGCCTGCCCCGGACCATCTTCGCCGACCTGTTCACGGCCAAGGCCGGCGGCGCGGCGGCGGCGCAGGGGATCGACGGATACGTGGTCGCCCGGGTCAAGGAAATCGTCCCCGCCAACCCGATTGCCGATGCCGAGACGGTCAAGGCCCTGGGCGGCGAATTGGACACCGCCATGCGCGGCGACCTGATGAGCCAACTGGCAAGCGGTCTGCAGAACCAATTCCCGGTTACCGTCAACGCCGAGGCCGTCAACGCGCAATTCTAGTGTCCCGCCCCATGGATCTGTTCCCCACAGCCGACGCATTCAGAAAGACCTATGAGGCCGGAAAGCCGCAGGTTGTCTGGACGTCCCTGGTGTCGGATTTGGACACCCCGGTTTCCGCCTATCTGAAACTGGCGGGCGAACAGGCCAATTGCTTCCTGCTGGAATCCGTCGAGGGCGGGGCCATTCGCGGCCGCTATTCCTTCATCGGCCTGAAACCGGACCTGATCTGGCGCTGTTTCGGCGACCGGGCGGAAATCAACCGCCGGGCCCTGACCGAGGCTGAGGCCTTCGAACCCTGTTCCGACGGCGCCATCGCCTCCCTCAAGGCCCTGGCCGAGGAATCCTGCATCGACCTTCCGCCGGACCTGCCGCCCATGGCGGCGGGGCTGGTCGGCTACATGGCCTACGACACGGTGCGTCTGGTCGAGACCCTGCCCGACATCAACCCGGATGTCCTGGGCGTTCCCGACGGCATGTTCGTCCGCCCGACGGTGATGGCCGTGTTCGACACCATCGAGGATACCATCGCCCTGATCACCCCCGCCCGGCCCACCGAAAACCTCACCGCCGAGGATGCCTACGAAGAGGCCGTCCAACGGCTGTCGGCCGCCGTCGGACTGATGGAAAGCAGCCTGCCGCAAGCCCGCGAGCGCATGGAACTGGAGATGCCGGAACCGGTCTCCAACATGGAGCACAGCCATTTCCACGACATGGTCGACAGGGCCAAGGAGTACATTCTCGCCGGCGATATCTTCCAGGTCGTCCTGTCGCAGCGTTTTTCCGTGCCCTTCACCCTGCCGCCGTTCTCCCTCTACAGGGCCCTGCGCCGCCTCAACCCCTCGCCCTTCCTCTTTCACCTGGACTTCGGCGGCTTCGCCGTCGTCGGCTCCAGCCCGGAAATCCTGGTCCGGGTACGGGAAGGAAAAGTCACCATCCGGCCCATCGCCGGGACCCGCCCCCGGGGGCAAACGCCGGAAGAGGACGCCGCCCTGGCCGAAGACCTGCTGGCCGACCCGAAGGAACTGGCGGAACATCTGATGCTGCTGGACCTGGGCCGCAACGACGTCGGACGGGTGGCGAAGATCGGCACCGTCCGGGTCACCGAAAAGATGACCATCGAGCGCTATTCCCACGTCATGCACATCGTCTCCAACGTGGAAGGAGAACTAAACCCGGACTATGACGCCCTCGGCGCCCTGTTCGCCGGTTTCCCAGCGGGCACGGTCTCCGGCGCGCCGAAAGTGCGGGCCATGGAAATCATCGACGAACTGGAGCCGGAAAAGCGCGGCGTCTATGCCGGATGCATCGGCTATTTCGGGGCCGACGGCGACATGGACACCTGCATCGCCCTGCGCACCGCCGTGGTCAAGGACGGGACCATGTACGTGCAGGCCGGTGGCGGCGTCGTCGCCGACAGCGACCCGGAAGCGGAATACCAGGAAAGCCGCAACAAGGCCCGTGCCCTCATCCGCGCCGCCGAAGAAGCCGTCCGCTTCGCCAGCGCCCGCAATTAGAACGCCGGGCGATGGTTCTGAAATGCACTAGTTCATAGTGATTGGGGGCTTTTTGCGTTAGGGGCGAAAACTTTCTCGTTCCCCCACCCAGTTCCGTATGGCGTCCATCACTTCTTCGAAATCCGGTTGTCCTTTGTAATACAAGGCTCGCTTGGCGACATACTCGTTCCTCAGGTTTGTGAAATCGCCCGGATCGGAAAGGAGAAACGCCTGATTCTCGGAAAGGGGTATTTCGTAATCGGCCTTGGGGAACCTCTTTATTCGATGCCTTTCAAAGGCATCAGAAGTTGCAAAGGCGAGTACGCTCTCATCTTGTAACAGGCAATAGACATCGTAGTAGTGGCGCATGAAATTAGCTGGAAAAGCGCCATCGCATTTAAAGTTCCGAAACTTTGTTGCGATGGTCTGCAACTTCTCGACAAAGGTATAACCTGCTTCATAACAAGGCACACTCTTCGCCCGGTTGTCGGTGGCCTCCACCCCAACGCAGGCGGCATGATCGAAGGCCCAGGAACTGATATCTACGGGAATATTTGGGGCAACGTCGTCGAAGCCGAGTTCCAACAAGACCCCTTCCCTGGCCGCAGTCTCACCAATGTTGAAATGGGATTGATAGGTCAGGCGAATTCCCCCGTTACGATACTTCCGCCTATCATCAAATGCGGTGTCTCTTTCCACCTTTATGTCTTCAATCGCAATCTCCCCGGCCAAGGTGTCGTAATAGTCCTTTCTGCCCTGAATATGCCGGGGCTTGTTGTGATTTTTGCCGGTTTTCAGGTCGAGCTCAGCGGGCGGGGTGATATGGATATCAATATCCTCTGAAAAACGATGAATCAGACCGTGACCTTTGGACAGGGAGGTTCCCCCCTTAAGCTGGAAATCATATCCACCCCGTTGCAATCCGGAAAGACAATGCATGATCCAGTAGTCTTTCTCGGCGAGATAGGGATCAATTCCCTGTTGAGCGGCGACAATGCTGACCAAGTCCTTAAATTCAGAATGCCGGTGCAGAAACCCGTTATCCGGCATCTGTCAAAGTCCCGGTTTGAGCAAGTTGCTCAAAATATTTTTGGGTTGCCACCTTGCCGTAGGTTTTGGCTGCACGGCGCACTTTTTCCATTCCGACCACAGAGACCTTTTCCCTTACGCGCTCCAGCAAAGCGTCCGCATCTTCCGCCAACAACGCCATGTTGTTGACAAGATCAACCAGCAGGAAGGCTTCGCTGACTCTTTTCGGAAACCTTCTGTTTTTCAAAAAAAAGTACCTCTGGCCATTCAGGACCATGTGTCCGTCGCGTTTACGATTGTAGACAAGCCGTTCATTGTAGAGCTGTGTTGTTCCAAGGCCGAGACCATTATAGGCATTGAGCGACATAACCAGAAAATCGTCATCCTTCAAGAAGGTGGAAAGCACCTTCCGCTCCTCGGCGGGCACCTGACCGAAGGCAGACTTCCTGGGACGATAATAGACTCCTGCCCCCAGTTTCTCTAATTCACCGGCATTGACCAATTGCCGCAAATGACGATCAACGGCATTTGAGAAATGCGCAAGTTCAGCCCGCCGATAGACCCCACCGGGTTTCAATTGCCGTTTTAATTTCTCCAAAGCCTGCATGATTCTGTTCCCGGCCTGACAACAATAAATATGAGAGTTCAATTACATATGTCAATGTTTTAGACTAAATATCATGCATAATAAAGCAAGCAGGCAGCGCGGCTCATTGAGAATTCATGATGTAGCGGTTAGGCGCGGCCGGCGAATTCGAAGCCGGCGTCGTCGACGGCCCTGGCGATGGCCGCTTCGTCGTCGCAGCCTTCGACCGTGACCTGCTTGGCCTCCAGGTCGATGGAGACCTCCGCCCCGGGCTGGGCGGCCTTGATGGCGTTGGTCACCGAGTTGGCGCAGCCCTGGCAGGTCATGCCGAGAACACTGTATGTGGCGGACATCCGTTCGCTCCCCTTTCACTGAAACCGGTCGATTATAACACCTTCCCGCAAGGGGAAGGTCAAGACGCTCCGTTGCGGGCGACGATGGCGCTCAGCGGCACGAGGAGGAATCCCTTCTCCTCGATATCCGTCAGCCACGCCCGCAAGGCCTTGATGGTGGCGTCCCGAGGATGGCCGATGGCGACCGCCTGTCCCGTGCGCCGGGCCATGCGTTCCACTTCCCGGAGCCGGGCGTTGACCGCTTCGACGGAATTGTCGTGATCGAGAAAGATGTTCCGTTCGGCGACGGGAACACCCATTTCCCTGGCCACGGCGGCGCCGACGGTCCGTCCCGAGGTCCGGGAATCGAGAAACAGCAGGCCCCGCTTCTTGATCTCCTCCATGACAATGGACATGGCCCGCCGGTCGGCGGTGAATTTCGAGCCCATGTGATTGTTGACCCCGACGTAGGTATCGAAACGCCCGAAGCCCCACTCCAGACGCCGCCTGAGTTCCTCCTCGGACAAATCGGTCAGCAGGGCGTTGGGGCCCGGATCGACCACTTTCGATCCCGGCTCCATGGCCACGTGCAGCATCAGTTCATGGCCCTTCTCCCGCGCCCGTTCCGTCTGCCGCGCCAGTTGCGGCGCATAAGTCAGGAACGACAGGGTCAACGGCGCCTTCAGGCCGATGGCCTGGGCCGACCGTTTGCGGTCGACGCCCATGTCGTCGATGACAAGGGCGATCAGCGGCCTGTCGCCGTCGGCGGCGTCTCGGGGGGCGACGGCGAAACGCCGCCACCGGGGCAGTCCGGCATCATCGGCCACGGGGCCCAGGGTCTCCGGCGGCTGGGCCGGGACGCCGGCCTCGGGCGGTTCATAGGTTTCCTTCGGCAGCGCCTCCTCATAGGCCCGGACATCCTGCCCGGTCCCGGTGTCCGAGGCGTCCGTGTCGGGAAACAGGGGCAAGTCGGGGGATGTAATCATCGAGGGCGGCGGGGCTTGACGCTGATACCAGGGCTGTTCCCTGACTTCCTCCTCCCCCCCCTTTTTCACCGGCTTTTCCGTGGGCGAACCGGCGACCAGAAGAACCAGCAGGTAGCCTGCCAGCACCGCCGCCAGGGTCAGGCCCGCATATAGCATCTGGCGTTTGAAGTTAGGCCGGACCGGCTTGTTTTTCCGAGGCACGTACGCCGGGCCCTAGATTTGAGAGGACAAGGGCAACGCTTCCTGTTCCAGCGCTGCGGCAATCGCCTGTTCCTTGCCGCTACAGGACGCGACATAGTCCATGTCGCAGGACAGGATATGATCCTGAAGCCAGGACTGCAGGAATTCCCTGACCTCGTCGCTCAACGTGTTCCCCGGGTTGGACATGTGGCTGTTGCGGCTGTCGATGACTTTTTGCGTCAGCGTGACGTGCAATTCCTTGTGTGCCTCAAGCCCGGGATAGCCGCAGGCTTCCAGGACTTTTTCCTCGCGGCGGAAGTGATAGCCCGTGTAATCGAGCAGGACGTTGAAAATATTGTTCAGGATCGTCACCGAATCCTTGTGGTCGCAGGCGTCGATATATTCGTTCAGGCAGACGATCAGGACCTTGTGGTCTTCATCCAATGAGTCGATGCCGACGCTCATATCCGGCGTCCAGGTGATTTTTCCTTCGTTTTCCATGACTCAAGTTCCATGAGAACGGTGTTATGGAACCAATGGATTCCATTCATACGCGTAGTTTACACAACCTCGAGCCATGACACAAAACCCTTTCGCCCCACGGCGGTTTATTTCGCCAGTTCCTCCAGGATCGGGCATTCCGCCCGCTCGTCGCCGTGGCAGGAGTCGGTCAGCCGGATCAGGGTCTGGCGCATGGTCTTCAATTCGCCGATGCGCTCCTCTATCTCCCGGATGTGATCGAGGGCAAGCCGCTTCACCTCGGCGCTGGCCCGATTCCGGTCCTGCCACAGGGCGAGCAGGCTGGCCACGTCGCGGACGGAAAATCCCAGGCGGCGAGCGTGGTGAATGAAGCGCAGGGTTTCCACGTCACCATCCCGGTAGCTGCGGTAGCCGTTGGCCGCCCGCAAAGGGGGCGGCAGCAGGCCGATCTCCTCGTAATAGCGGATGGTCTTGGCCGGCAGGCCCGTCTGTTCCGCCACGGCGCCGATATTCATGCAAGGGCCTTTCCCGGTTTCAACACAAGCCTCCATTATAATGGAATGTTGTCTTCCAATCAATATTTCGAAAATACTAGAAATGACGAATTAAAAGCCTTATCCTATCCCCATGATAATGACAAATTCGGATCCCCTGTTGCAGACCACCGCCAGCCGCCTGGAGGCCCTGGCCAATCCGACGCGCCTGGCGATTTTCCGCGCCCTGGTCATGGCCGGAGAGGACGGCGCCAACGTCGGAACCATTCAACGGGTGATGAACGTGCCCGCCTCGACCCTGACCCATCACCTTCAAAAGCTGGTCAAGGCGGATCTGGTGCGCCAGGAACGGCGGAGCCGGGAACTGATCTGCCGGGCGGATTATTCGGTGATGAACGAGACCGTCGACTATTTGAAAGATCAATGCTGCCAGGGCCTCCCGCCCGGAAAGGAAGGACAACACGGCCATGAGTGAACTGGTTTTGACCCTGAGGCGCGGTTTCGGAAGGATCGACAACGCCCTCCTCGCTATCGTCCTGTTGATCCTCGCCATCGGCCTCGGCCTGCCCCGGGACAGCGCCGTCGAGAGTTACCGTTTCACCCTCTCAAGCCTGTTGGGCATTTCGCCGTTCCTGATGGTCAGCGCCGGGCTGGCCGCCTATCTGACCGCCGCCGGGGCCGACAAGATCATCGGCCGGGTATTCGCCGGCAACGGCCTCAAGGTGATCGCCGCCGCCTCCCTGTTCGGGGCCATGTCGCCGTTTTGCTCCTGCGGCGTCATTCCCATTATCGCCGCCCTGCTCGCCGCCGGGGTCCCCCTGCCCGCGGTCATGGCTTTCTGGCTCTCCTCGCCGATCATGGACCCGGAGATGTTCGTCCTCACCGTCGGCGGCCTGGGTCTTGAATTCGCCGTCGCCAAGACCATTGCCGCCTTCGCCATCGGCATGTTCGGCGGGCTGGCGACCCGGGCGGTGATGAACGCGGGGGGCTTCGCCTCGCCGTTGAAGGAAGAGGTTTCAAGCTGCGGTTCCTGCCAGCCGAAAATCGCCGATGAACGCCCCCGCTGGGCCTTCTGGCGCGATCCCGAAAGAAGCCGGACCTTCCGCACGGATTTCCTGACGACCGCCTTGTTCCTGGGCAAGTGGCTGGCCCTGGCCTTCATCCTGGAAAGCCTGATGGTGCAGTACCTTCCGGCGGAAACCGTGGGCCGTTGGCTCGGCAACGACAGCACCTTCGCCCTGCCCCTGGCGGTGGTCGCCGGCGTTCCCGCCTACATGAACGGCTATGCCGCCATTCCCCTTGTTTCCGGGCTGATGGAAACGGGCATGGCCCCGGGTCCGGCCCTGGCCTTCATGACGGCGGGCGCAATCACCTCCATCCCCGCCGCCATCGCCGTCTTCGCCCTGGTCAAACGCCCGGTGTTCCTGTGGTACTTGCTGCTCGCCGCCGTCGGCTCGCTAATCGTCGGGCAGACGTTCCAAGCTTTTGTCCACGTGACGGCATGATTCAAACAACCGCCACGGGGGCTCCGAACAGGGCCTCATCAGGGATGACGCCAAGCCCCGGACCGGTGGGGACATCGATCTTTCCGCCGACGATTTCGATGCCGTTTTCCGGGTCATAGTGCCGTTCGATATAAGGCGCAGCCAGCCAGGTTCCCCGAAACAGCTTCGCTTCGACGGTCGCCGCCATGTGAACGCAGGCGGCGGCGATGACGTCGCCGCCCCATCCGTCGTCGACGCTCATCGGCGCGCGCCGTGCCGAGGCCATGTCACGAACGGCGAGCATGGGGGACAGCCCGCCGACGCGGGTAAGCTTCATGCCCAGGCCGTCGCACCGCCCCTGTCCCAGCAGGGACAGGACCGTGGGGATATCCACCGTCGATTCGTCCAGATAAATAGGATGGTGAAGACGGCCACGGACGGCGTCGATTTCCTCCAGGCTGTCGCACGGCTGCTCGAAGGCCACCGGCACGTCCGAAACCATGCGGCTCAGGTGAAGGATGTCCGTGGTTGTCAACGAGCGGTTGGCGTCGGCGGCCAGGGTCACCCCCGGCTCCAAAACGCCATAGGCCTGATGCAGCACCTCCGCATCCTTGCGTATGTCGCCGCTGCCGATCTTGATTTGCAGCGCCCGGTAGCCTTCCCGTTGCTTTTCGATGACGGCCCTTGCGGTTTCTTCCGGGCTCATCAGGCTGATCGCGTAATAGCTGGGCACGCTGTCCCTGAGGGCGCCTCCCAACAGCACATGTACCGGCACGCCCAGGGCGCGGGCCAAGACATCATGGACGGCGATGTCGATAGCGGCCTTGGCGTAATAATGACCGGCGAGCGCCCCTTCCATGATGTGGGAAACGGCCCTCGGAAGCGCCTCGGCCCCAATCAGATGCGGGGCGATTTCCCGCAGGCCCGCCAACGCGCCCCCGGCATGGGCCGGCTGATAGGTCGGCCCCAGCGGGCATGTCTCGCCCCAGCCAATCAGACCGGAATCCGTTGTCATCTTGACCAGAAATGTCGTCAGCGCCTCAAGCGTTCCGCCGGAATAGACATAGGGGCCGTTGATCA
The DNA here is from genome assembly GCA_964344645.1 of uncultured Thalassospiraceae bacterium. GTDB lineage: Bacteria > Pseudomonadota > Alphaproteobacteria > Rhodospirillales > JABHCV01 > JACNJU01. The sequence continues at coordinate 179,780 of CAYFOJ010000004.1, read as the reverse complement.
CGTCCAGATCATGCCGAAAAACTTCTATCTGTTTGATTTTCATGAAGCTTTACCTTTCGAATACAGGCTCAAGGCCGCCAGCGCTTGAGCAGCAGGGAGTTGGAGACCACGGACACGCTGCTCATGGCCATGGCGGCGCCGGCGATGACCGGACTCAGCAGCCCGGCGGCGGCGAGCGGGATGCCGATGATATTGTAGATGAAGGCCCAGAACAGGTTCTGGCGGATTTTCCCGTAAGTGGCGGCGGATACCCGCAAGGAAGCGGCGATCAGGTCCGGGTCGCCGCGCATCAGGGTGACCCCTGCCGTGTGCATGGCGACATCCGTGCCCGTTCCCATGGCGATGCCGACATCGGCGGCGGCCAGGGCGGGGGCGTCGTTGACCCCGTCGCCGACCATGGCGACGACCCGCCCCCCGGCCCGCAGCGTTTCCACTTCCCGTGCCTTGTCTTCGGGCAGGACCTCGGCGATCACCCTGTCGATACCGACCTGCCCGGCGATGACGGCGGCGCTGCGGCTGTTGTCGCCGCTCAGCATGACGGTTTCGATTCCCGCCCGCCGCAAACGATCAACGGCGTCGACCGCGTTGGCCTTGAGGCTGTCGCCGACGGCGATCAGGCCGAGCAGGCGGGGCGACGGGATTTTTTCCGCCACCCACATGACGCTGGCCCCTTCGTTTTCGAAGGCGGCGGCGTTTTCCTCAAGGTCGTCGAAGGCGATCCCCTCGTCGCTCAACAGGCGGCGGTTGCCGATCAACAGGGTTTGGCCGTCCAGTTCCGCCTCCAGCCCCCGTCCGGGATGGCCCTTGAAGGCCTTCAGGGGGGCAAGGGGCCGTCCCCGGACATGCTCCAGCACCGCGTGGGCCAGGGGATGCTCGCTGCCCTGCTGGGCCGCCGCCGCCAGGTCCATCAGGCCCTCGCCGTCGCCGTCCAGGGCGAGGACATGGCGGACCGTCGGCTTGCCCTCGGTCAGGGTACCGGTCTTGTCGAGGACCACCGTATCGACCCGGTGCGCCCGTTCCAGGGCCTCTGCGTCCTTGATCAGAATGCCGAAGCGGGCGGCGGAACCGGTTCCGGCCATGATCGCCGTCGGCGTCGCCAGTCCCAGGGCGCAGGGACAGGCGATGACCAACACCGACACCGCCTTGATGATCGCCTCGGCGGCGGCAACCTCTCCCAGCAGCAGCCACCCGGCCAGAGTCAGGGCGGCGATGACGACGACGGCGGGAACGAAAACGGCGGCGATCCTGTCGACCAGCCGCTGCACCGGGGCCTTGGTCGCCTGGGCGCTTTGGATCAGGGCGATGATCCGGGCCAGGGCCGACTGCGCGCCGACGGTAGTGGCCCGGACCCGCAACAGGCCATCACCGTTGATGGCCCCGCCGGTCACCGTGTCGCCCGGCTGCTTGGCCACGGGCAGGCTTTCGCCGGTGATCAGGGATTCGTCGCATTGCGAGACGCCGTCGACGATTTCACCGTCCACCGGCAACCGTTCTCCGGGGCGGACGACGACCAGGTCCCCGGCGTTAACCAGGGCCGGTGGAACCTCCACCTCCTCCCCGTCGCGGAGGATGCGGGCGGTCTCCGGGCGCAGGTCCATCAGCGCGCGAATGGCCGCCGTGGTGCCCCGCTTGGCACGGTTTTCCAGCAATTTGCCCAACAGGACCAGGGTGATAACGGCGGCCCCGGCCTCGAAATACAAATGCCCGTCAACCGCCAACCCGGGAGCGGCCATCAACACGACGCTGAGCCAATAGGCCGCCGAGGTGCCCAGCACCACCAGCAGGTCCATGTTGCCGGACCCGGCCTTCAGGGCCGCCCAGGCGGGTTTGTAAAAGCGGGCCCCGGCGACGAACTGAACCGGCGTCGCCAACAGGAACTGAGCCAAGGGGGAAAGAGTGAAGGCCCAGCCCGTAGCCATCGCCAGCATCTGCACCATGAACGGTGCCGTCAGCAGGGCCGCACCGGTGAAAATGATCAGATCATGACGGGCGCGGCGTCTGGCCTGGCGTTCCTCTTCGGCGAATTGGCCGTCTTCGCCGGTGACGAGGCTCGCCTTGAAACCGGTCTTTTCCACCGCCCGCACCAGGTCCGCCGGTCCGGCGACACCGGCCTGGACTTGCACCGCCGCCCGTTCCGTCGCCAAATTGACCTCAGCCGAAAGGACGCCGTCCAGTTTCCCCAAGGCCTTCTCAACTCTCCCGACACAGGAGGCGCAGGTCATCCCCTCGATGGCCATTTCATAGCTTTGCGGCGGCACGGTGAAACCGGCGCGGGCAATGGCCTCGGCGATCTCCCCCGGGCCGACCGCATCGGCGTCGAAATCCACGTCGGCCTGTTCCGTCGCCAGGTTGACGCCGGCGCTTTCGATCCCCGGCAGCTTGCCGATGACCCGCTCGATACGCGCCGCGCAGGAGGCGCAGGTCATGCCTTCGACGGGCAGGGAAACATGGGCGGTCATGGGGCTCCTCCAAAAGGTTCCAGTAAGCTGTAAGCCAATATGGGGCTTCCAGCAACCGGAAGGTCAAGGGCTACCAGATGCGGTAAAGCAGTCCGGCGGCGAGGAACAGCAGGAAGGCGCCGATGATCCGTTCGATGGCGACGGCGTGCCGGTCCAGGACGGCGGCGACGGAGGAACGGGAAAAGGCCAGGGCGACGAGGACATACCACAGGGTGTCGATGGTCCCCGCCGTCATCACCAGGATGGTCTTTTCCATGAGCCCCGCCTCGGCCCGCAGGAAGGGGGCGAACACGGCGAGGAAAAAGGCGGCGATCTTGGGGTTGAGAAAGGCGATGAGGAAACCGCTGACGAAAGCGCCATGGCCGGACGGGGGCTCCTCCGCCGGTTGTTCGCTTGACGGCTTGGCCCTGAGAAAGGAGAAACCGAGCCACAACAGCAACAGCAAACCGGCATTGGTGATCCAACGTTCGACCGCGGGAGCGGCGGCCAGGGCGACGGCCATGCCGGTGACCACCAGCCCGGCATAGAAATAGATGCCCAGGCCATGGCCGACCCCGGTCAGCACCCCCTGTTTCTTGCCCCCCGAGAGCGTATTGCGCAGAACCACGGCCAGACTGGGCCCGGGCGACATGGCGCCGAGGACGCAGATGGTCAAAACCTGGAGCCAGGACAGGAAATCCATGGAGTGCCTCGTAGTCGCCTGTTGACGTCGTTCCCACCCGCTATAACAGGGGCCGGACGGACATTCGAGTCCCCTTTTGCGACCGGCGGCACTTGACGATGGCGGAGGCTGGCGGCATTGTGTCCCGGAATGGGCTCCGATCACCGGACCTGATTAATGCTCAGCATTATATAATTCATATAAATATTTGAAATGTTTCTGTTAATAGACAATTACGACAGCTTCACATACAACCTGCTGCATTACCTGGGCGAGTTGGGCGCGGAGGTTGTCGTGCGGCGCAACGACGCGCTTACCCCGGAACAGGCCCTGGCCATGAATCCCAGCGGCCTGGTGATTTCCCCCGGCCCCTGCGACCCGGACAAGGCGGGAATCGTCCTCGACCTGCTGGCAATGGCGCCGCCCGACCTCCCCGTCTTCGGCGTCTGCCTTGGTCATCAGTCCATCGCCCAGCATTTCGGCGCCACGGTCGCCCGCGCGCCGCGCCCCATGCACGGCAAGACCGACACCATTAGTCATACGGGCCGGGGCCTGTTCGCAGGCATCCCCAGCCCGTTCACGGCGACCCGTTATCATTCCCTGACCGTGCTCAAGGAAGGCCTGCCCGATTGCCTAGACATCACGGCGGAAAGCCCGGACGGGGTAATACAGGGCCTGTCCCACAAGACCCGTCCCGTCCATGGGGTGCAGTTCCACCCGGAAAGCATCGCCTCGGAACGGGGGCACGCCCTGCTGAAGAACTTCATCGACCTGACGGAAGGGAAACGCGCCGCATGAGCGACAACCTGAAAGCCCTGATCGGCAAAGTGGCCGACGCCCACAGCCTGACCGAACAGGAATCGGCGCAGGCCTTCGACATCATCATGTCCGGCAACGCCACCCCGGCGCAAATCGGCGGGTTTCTCATGGCCCTCAGGGTGCGCGGCGAAACCGTGGCGGAAATCACCGGCGCCGCCACCACCATGCGGGCCAAGGCGACCCGGGTCTCCGCCCCCGACGGCGCCATCGACATCGTCGGCACCGGCGGCGACGGGTCGGGCACTTACAACATCTCCACGGCATCGGCCATTGTCGCCGCCGCCTGCGGCGTGCCCGTCGCCAAGCACGGCAACCGGGCCTTGTCCTCCAAGTCCGGCGCGTCCGACGTCCTGGCCTCCCTCGGGGTCGACCTGAACGCGGACAAGGCGACGGTGGAACGGGCCATCGCCGAAGCCGGCATCGGCTTCCTGATGGCCCCCCTCTATCACGGGGCGATGAAGCATGTGGGCGGGCCCAGGGTCGAACTGGGCACCCGCACCATCTTCAACCTGCTTGGCCCGCTGACCAACCCGGCGGGGGTGAAACGGCAGTTTTCCGGGGCGTTCTCGCGCCAATGGATCGTCCCCATGGCGACGGTTCTGGGCAATTTGGGCAGCGAGAAGGCCTGGGTCGTGCATGGGTCGGACGGCCTCGACGAACTGACCACCACCGGGCCCAGCTTCGTCGCCCAGTTGCGGGACGGTGCGGTCAGTGAATTCGAAGTCACCCCGGAAGACGCGGGCCTGCCCCGCGCCGCGCCGGAGGACCTGAAGGGCGGCGATCCGGACGAAAACGCCCGGGCGCTCAGCGCCGTCCTTGACGGCGAGACCGGCCCCTATCGGGACGTGGTTCTCTACAACACCGCCGCCGCCCTGTTGATCGCCGACAAGGCCCATGACCTGAAGGACGGGGCCGCCACGGCCGCCGCCGCCATCGACGATGGCCACGCCCGCCGGACCCTGGACAAACTGGTCGCGATCACCAACGGGTCACCGGTTCCATGAGCGACGTGCTGGCGAAAATCTGCGCCGACAAGCGCGAACACATCGCCGCCTGCAAGGCCCGCGCGCCCTTGGCCGAGGTCGAGGCGCGGGCATGCCGGGCCGCGCCGCCCCGGGGCTTCGCCCTGGCCCTGGAAAGCAAGGTGTCCGGCGGCGAATACGGCCTGATCGCCGAAATCAAGAAGGCGTCCCCGTCCAAGGGGCTGATCCGGGCCGATTTCGACCCGCCCGCCCTCGCCCGCGCCTACGAAGCCGGGGGCGCGGCCTGCCTGTCGGTGCTGACCGACGGCCCTTATTTTCAGGGCGCGGACGACTATCTCACCGCCGCCCGCGCCGCCGTCGCCCTGCCCGTCCTGCGCAAGGACTTCATGCTCGACCCCTATCAAGTGGTCGAGGCCCGGGCCCTGGGGGCGGACTGCATTCTGCTGATCATGGCCGCCCTGGAGGACGCCCGGGCGGCGGAACTGGAAGCCCTGGCCTTCGAACTGGGCATGGACGTGCTGATCGAGGTCCACGACCGCCGGGAACTGGAACGGGCGCTAAACCTGAAATCGCCCCTGCTCGGCGTCAACAATCGCAATCTGAAAACCCTGGAGGTGGATCTCGCCACCACCGAGGAACTGGCCGCCGATGTTCCGGCGGACCGTCACCTGGTCTGCGAGAGCGGCCTTTACGCGCCCGACGACCTGACCCGCATGGCCCTCGTCGGGGCCCGGCGCTTCCTGATCGGCGAATCGCTGATGCGCCAGGCCGATGTGGAAACCGCGACCCGTGACCTGTTGAGGATTTAACCGATAATGTCCAACCTGACCCATATCGACGAAAACGGCAACGCCGTCATGGTCGACGTTTCCGAAAAGGGACAAACCGAACGCACGGCCACGGCCAAGGGCAGCGTTGAAATGCAGCCCGAAACCATGGCCCTGATTCAAAGCGGCGGCGTCAAGAAAGGCGATGTTCTTTCCATCGCCCAGCTTGCCGGCATCATGGGGGCGAAGCGCACGCCGGATCTAATCCCCCTGTGCCACCCCCTGAACCTGAGCTCGGTCAAGGTCGAGCTTGGTTGCGACACGGAACGCAATGCGGTGGATATCGAAGCCACCTGCAAGCTGACCGGCCAGACCGGCGTCGAAATGGAGGCCCTGACCGCCGTTTCCGTCGCCGCGCTGACCGTCTACGACATGTGCAAGGCCGTCGACAAGGGCATGCAGATCGTCAATATCCGTCTGACCCACAAAGCCGGTGGAAAATCCGGCGTCTTCGAGGCTCCATGACATGATCCCCGTATCCGAAGCCTTCCGGCTGGTCGGCGAAAACGTTTCCGTGACGGAAGCGGAAGACGTTCCCCTGAAACAATGCCTGGGCCGGGTTCTCGCCGCCGATGTGGCCTCCCGGCTGTCCCACCCGCCGGTGGCGGTGTCGTCCATGGACGGCTACGCGGTTCGCGCTGCCGACACCGCCGATGCCCCGGTGAGCCTGAAACAAATCGGCGAATCCCAGGCGGGCGGCGGCTTCGACGGCGTCGTCGGCCCCGGCGAGACGGTCCGCATCTTCACCGGCGCCCCCTTGCCCGAGGGCGCCGACGCGGTGCAGATGCAGGAAAACACCGAGGCAGACGGCGACGGCGTAAGAATCCTCGAAGGGGTCGCCCCGGGACGTTTCGTGCGCCCCGCCGGCATGGATTTTGCCGAGGGGGATGTCCTTCTTCACGCCGGAACGACCCTGGGCGCCCGTCATATCGGGCTCGCCGCCGCCATGAACCGGCCCTCCCTGCCCGTGCGCCGCAAGCCCCGCGTCGCCATTCTCGCCACCGGCAACGAGGTCGCCCTGCCCGGGGCCGACCTGGGGCCGTCGCAGATCATCACCTCCAACAGTTTCGCCCTGCATTCCTACATCACCGCCATGGGCGGCGAACCGGTGGACCTGGGCATCGCCGGCGACACGGAAGAGCAACTGCACGCGGCCCTCGAAGGAGCCAGACAGTGCGACGTCCTGGTCACCATCGGCGGCGTTTCCGTCGGTGATTACGATCTGGTCGGCAAGGTGTTGAAGGCCGAGGGGCTGGAACAGGTTTTCCACAAGATCGCCATGCGTCCCGGCAAGCCGCTGCTGTTCGGCAAAATCGGCCCCCTCACCGTCTTCGGCATGCCCGGTAACCCGGTTTCCACGGGCGTCTGCTCCATGCTCTACCTGAAGCGGGCCCTGTCGGTCATGCTCGACATGAACGATATCGACGCCCCGCTGGAGACCGCCGTCCTCGGCGAGGACGTGCCGGAAAACGACTTGCGCCAGGACTACCTGCGGGCGCGGCTGAAGACCGGCAATGACGGAGAACGCCTCGCCCTGCCGTTTTCGAAACAGGACAGCGCCATGCAGGCCCGCTTCGCCGAAGCCGACTGCCTGATTGTCCGCCGCCCCCACGCGAAAGCCCTGAAGGCCGGGGAACGGGTGGAAATCCTGGTTCTCGGCGGCTCCCTGCTGTCTCTCTGAAAAAGCCAGCGATTTGCCCCTTGACGGCGGACCGGAACCAAAGTAGAACATTGAAAAATGTTTTGCTTTTGTTCCGGCTGCGGAGCCGACGGGTTAGAAGGGCCGACTCATGCTGACCAAAAAACAGCGCGAACTGCTGGTATTCATCGACCAACGTCTGACGGAAGACGGCGTCTCCCCCTCTTTCGATGAAATGAAGGACGCCCTCGGCCTCGCCTCCAAGTCGGGCATTCACCGGCTGATCACTGCCTTGGAGGAACGCGGCTTCATCCGCCGCCTGCCCCACAAGGCGCGGGCGCTGGAGGTTCTGCGCCGCCCGGAAACCGGCGACGGGGCGGCGACCCGCCGGGAAAGCGGCTTCACCCCCAACGTCATCCAGGCGGATTTCAAGATGACCGGCGCCGAACCGGCTGGCGAGGACCACGGCACGGTGCGCATTCCCCGCTACGAAAAGATCGCCGCCGGCGTCCCCATCGAGGCGGTGGAAACCCCCGGCAACAGCATCGGAATTCCCGCCGACATGATCGGCAAGGGCCGCCATTACGCCCTTGAAGTGGATGGTGAATCCATGATCGACGAGGGTATTCACGACGGCGACACGGTGATTATCCGTCATGCGGACAACGCCGAAAACGGCGCCATCGTCGTCGCCATCATCGACAACGAGGAAGTGACCCTGAAGCGCCTGCGCCGCAAGGGCAATTCCATCGCGCTCGAGGCCGCCAACAAGGACTTCGAAACCCGCATCTTCGGCCCCGACCGGGTCCGGGTCCAAGGCCAATTGGTTGGGCTGATCCGCAAGTACTGAGCCCAGCCCCCGGCAATCGCAAACCCAGCCTCGGATTCGGCTCCTTCGCGGGCGGTTGGGATTGAGGATCAGTCCTCGGCGATGTCTTCGGCCCACAATTCCGGCTTTTCCTCGATGAAACGACGCATGAGGGCCTTGCAACGCTCGTCGTCGGCGATAATCACTTCGACCCCCTGATCACGCAGAAAATCAGGATTTCCGTCAAAGGTGACGTTCTCGCCAATGACGACGCGGGGAATGCCGAATTGGATGATCGTGCCCGTGCACATCATGCAGGGGCTAAGCGAAGTGTATAACGTCATGTTCCGATAGGTTTTCTGGCGGCCCGCCTTGCGCAGGCAATCCATTTCGCCATGGGCGATCGGGTCCCCCTGCTGCACACGCTGGTTTCGTCCCTGTGCAATAAGCCTATCCCCTTCCGCCAGGGCGCTACCGATTGGGCAGCCGCCTTCCTCAAATCCGGCGAGCGCCTCTTCATAGGCGATGTCCAGGAAACGGCTGTCAATTTGGCTTAGCTTGGTCATGGCGAAAACTCCGGCTACTCGTTAGATCAAATGATCTGCGTTGGGACAAACGCAGATTGCTCTACACCTTGACCGGCCCCGGATAGTACGGGATACGGTCCGTTTGCGGCGAATACTCGCCTTTGTCGGTCAATGATTGGACATGGGCGGCGATCTCTTCCAAGGGGGCGAACCACACATCCTTGGTCTTCAAGGTTTGTTCGAGCCATTGGTCCACGAGCCGCCAACGCGCCAATCGGCCGGTCAGGAACGGATGAACGATCAACATGAAGAATCCTCCGAATTCATATTGGGCGTCGAACTCCTCCCAAAAGCCGCGCAGGGCATCGGATGGTGGACGCACCGGCATCAGGTAACCGATTTCGTCATAGTGGGCGAATTGTGGCCAATCGTCGCAACCCCAGTGCACCGGAATCTCGAGCAACCGTCCGTTGGCCGTCTCCAGAACGTAGGGAATGTCGGCCCCCATCAGGGATGACTCGTAAGCGAAACCGTGCTTGACCAAAAGATCGACGACTTGTGGGGTCAGGTTGTAGACCGGCGCCCGGTACCCCCGCGGCTTGCCGCCGCAGATACGCTTGTGAATTTCGAGCGCCCGCTCAAATGCATCCTCCTGCTCCGCCCCTTGGGTAGCGATCGGGTCCTCGTGGATCAGGCCATGATGGCCGATCTCATGGCCATCTTCGAGAATCTGCTCCATGACGGGGGCGTAGGTCTCAAGACACCAGGCGGGCACGAAGAAAGATTGCTTTATGCCGAGGCGTTTATAGGTGTCGAGGATGCGGGGGATGGCAATGTCCGGGCCATAACGCCCCATGCTGATGGGATAAAGGCGCTGGTGGGAGTCATCGGGCCGGGAAATGTGGATCAGGCTGTCGGCGTCTATGTCGAACGTGATGGCGCAGGCGCAACGGGCGCCATTGGGCCAGGGAATGGGATTTTGGATCATGCCGCTCTACCTTTCGCCCGCCCCTACTCCGGCAGCAGATGTGCGCTTTCGGCCGACCAGCTCAGGTAAAGGAATTCGGTGCTTTTGAGATCAATTTCCGTCAAATGACGCTCTTGGATCTGCACCTTGAATTCGGAACCGTCGCTGGATTCGAGAAACAAGGTAACCATGGAGCCGACGAACTCCTCGGAAATCAGCGAACAGGCAACAACGTTCTCCTCTTCGGGTTTGCTGTCGCTCAAGTGCACCAGGTCGGCGGCGATGACGAAGGCCGCGTCCGCGCCTGTTTGACCGCTCTCAGATCCTTCCGTCGCCACCGAGAAAATCCCGGCCGGAGTGTCGATTTCAACCTTGCCCGCCGAGACCGAGTGGATCGTGCCACTGACGATATTATTGCGGCCGACGAACTCGGCGACGAAGCGGTTGGCCGGTTCCCGGTAAATGTCGCGTGGCGCGCCGGCCTGGGCGATCTCGCCGTTGCCCATGATGACGACCCGGTCGGCCATGGCGAAGGCTTCGGATTGGGAATGGGTGACATAGACAAACGTAATGCCCAACTCCCGTTGCAACCGCGTCAGAACCTGTTGCATGCGGATAACGAGGTGGGCATCGAGGGCGGAAAGCGGTTCGTCCAACAACAGAACCTTGGGCTCCGTCACCAGGGCGCGGGCCAGGGCGACCCGTTGGCGTTGACCGCCGGACAGGGATTCAACATTGCGCTCGGAAAATTCGCCGATTTCCATGCGGTCGAGCCAGACCTTCGAGCGTTTGCTGCATTCATCCGGGGAAACGCCACGCATTTTAAGGCCGAATTCGACATTCTCACGCACGTTCAGGAAAGGAAACAAGGCCAACGATTGCCAGACCAAAGGGGTATCCCGGTCATTCGGGCCGACGTCGTTCATGACTTGACCGTCGAGAATGACTTCCCCTTCCGTGGGAGTTTCGAGACCCGCCAGCATGCGAAGCGTCGTCGTCTTGCCGCATCCCGACGGCCCCATGATGGCAATGAACTCGCCTGGAAAAATATCCAGGTTCAATTCGCGCACGGCCGTGAAATCGCCGAAGCGCTTCTTCACATTTGAGAACTGAATAATGGGCTGACTCATAACTTTTTCTTACTCCCGCCCAGCTTCCTGAAAAAAAGCACCTGCGCCAGGACCACCAGGGCCATGGACGTCATGAAAACGAAACTGCCGATGGCGTTGACCTGCGGGTCGATGTTGCCCGTCACAATCTCCAGGATCAAGACCGGTATGGTCTTGTTGAGGCCGGACACGAACCAGGCGACGGCAAACTCGTCAAAGGAAACGGCTGCGGTCAGACACATGGACGAAATGATGGCCGGCTTGGCGAAGGGGATGATGACTTCCTTCACGGCCCCCCACTCCGACGCGCCCAGATTCCAGGCCGCGGCTTCCAGATTGGGGTCGATATCGTTCAGCCTGAGCCGGATGACCGCCATGGCGAACGGGATCGTCAGGACCGTATGCGCCGCGATGATGGACCAGACCTCGCCGGACATGCCGATCTTGGCGAACCAGGCAAGCATGGCAAGCGCCATGATGATCAGCGGAATGGTCGGCGGTAGCAGGGCCAGCGCGAGGAATCCAGCCTTCCCCCTGAAATTGAACCGGTAATCCGTATAAGCGGCGCAAAAACCGATAAAGGTCGCCAGTATGGAGGTGCAGACGGAAACGATGATGCTGGTCTTTGCCGCGTCCCACACGTCCGGGTCCGAAAGGATGGTTTCATACCACTGAGTGGAAAAGGAGCCGAGCGGCACGGTCGGGAAACGTTGCGAGTTAAACGAAAACACGACGCTTGCGATGATCGGCAGGAATACGAATGTGAAGACAATGGCCGTATAGCCACGCAGCATCCAGGTGATCGCCTGTCCTCCCCGCTTCATGACGTCGCCCTCTTGCGGTAGGCGTACCAGATTGCGCTGAATGCAACGGCAAACAGGGTCAGCATCATCGTCACGGCGACGACGGCGGCTCGCGGCCATTGCTGTCCGGACTTGGTCGTGTCGATGATCAGGATGGACAAGGTCGGAGGTTTCGAGCCCCCCAGGTAATAGGGACTGACGAAATCACCGAAGCTGAGGATGAAACAGAACAGGGCGGCGATGATCAGACCCGTCTTCGCCATGGGCACGATGACCGTGGGGATGACACGGAACGAACCGCAGCCAAGATTTTGGGCCGCCTCGATATAGCGTTTGTCGATGTTGCTCAAGGATATGGTTTGAAGGATGACCACCAACGGCAGCGTCAGGGTCATGTATCCAACCATCGTGCCGAACATGGTGTTCAACATGGTATAGGGGCCAAGGCCGACAAAACCCAAGACCGCATTCAGGGGGCCGGATTCGGCCAGCACCACATACCAGGAAAATATCCTGACCAGGTAGCTGGTGAAGAACGGCACGATCAGCAGGAAGATTGTCCATCGGCGAATGCTGTCGGAAACCCTGAAGGCTAGTGTATAGGATACGGGAAAGGCGATCAGGCTGGCGTAAACGGTCGAGAGCGTGGCAAGGACGAGCGTATAACCATAGCTGTCCCAGAAAGTCCCCCGACGCAGCATCTTCCACCAGTTGGTGAATTCGAACGCCTCCACCATGCGATAGTTCTTCACCAGGAAGAACGACATGGCGATCATGAACAGCAAGGGGCCCAGGAAGAACACCGCCTGCCACAGTATCAGGGGCACGCGCCAGCCATAGGCGAAGGCGTTGCCACGCAAGAAGCCGCTGCCGGAATTTTCCTTGGACATGCTCACCCCGAAAATCTCTCGTGCCGGGTCGGCGGTGGGCCGGCCCGGCACGATTGGAGATCAACCCGAATGGGAGTTACGAGTTCTTATATTCCGACCAGAAGTCGTTCCAGTCTTCCAGCGACTGCTGCTGGGGAATATTCCGATAGTGGATCCTTCCTTCATTGATCAAGGTGATCGGATCGTTCGACGTACCCCCGGTCTGACCGGTTCTCGCCGCTTCCTTCGGATCGGCCGAATTAAGCGCCGCGCGTCCGGCCTTGGTGATGCAGAAGCCCGGATAGGCCGCCATCTGGGCCGACTTAACCTGACCCTCGGGAGACAACATGTACTGGATGAACTTCTTGACGATATCGCCCTTGGAAGAGCCCTTGCCTATGCAATAGGATTCCGTCCACTGGATGCCGCCCTCTTTCGGCACCACGGAAGCAACCGGGGCGCCGTCTTTTTCAAGGACGCCGGTAATCCAGTCGCCGATCCCGCACATGGCCAGCATTTCGCCGTTCTTCAACGAACTGAAGGTTCCGCCATAATCGAAGAAACCACCCACTTGCGGACGCAGGCTCATGGTCGTGTCCTGCACCGCCTGCCAAGCGGTACCGTTCAAATCCCACAATCCGGCGCCATTGCCGTTGTGGAGGCTCATCATGCCCAGCGAGGGCAGGTGCCAGTCGAAGTGGCCGACCTTGCCTTTGACATCCGAGTTCCAGAAGCACTTGTAGCTCATGGCGTCTTCGGCGGAGATTGCGTTCTTGTTGTAAGAAACGCCCAGATGCCCGAAACGGACCATCATGGAATAAAGCGTATCGCCCGACCAATGCCCCGGGAATTTGGTGAAGTCCCCGTGCAGCATGTCGTCAAACGGATAGTCGTTTGCATCCAAGGGCTCAATGTAATCGGCGTCTTTCAACTGATGTACGAACTCGGCGTCCGACAGGATGACGTCGTATGTACCGGGAGGCGACTGCGCGATCAGGCCAAGCATATTATCGCCACCGGCATAGTACTTCGGCTTGAACTTGACGTTGTGGGCCTCTTCGAAGGCTCCGACCACATCGGGTTCGCCATGGCCGTACCATGCAAGCATGTTCAGTTCCGTCGTGCTGGCCCAGGCGCGGCCAACGAAAGGCATCGCCAAGGTTGTCGCGCCGACATATTTCAATACCTTGCGCCGTGAAACCGCGCCTTTGGTCGTTGTCTTTTCTTTCGACATCTCCCTAATTCTCCCTACTTCGCTGCTTTTATTTGTATCAGTTTATTTTCGATAGTGAACGCTCAAAGCCACCCCAAAAGAAGTGACGGATTTCCACTCTGAACACAGTCTATGAAGGTTCAGACTATAATGGAAATTTATCCTGGTTATGCATCTATTTTACTAAGTTATGGCTCATGCCCAACGGTCATGAAGTTCCGGGGATATCCGAGTCCAGGCATTCCGCCAGGTATTCAACGACATCCTGACCTGCCCCCTTCAGGCGGGCGAGCCTGTAAAATAGACCGATATGGAGCTCTTCCATGGGAAGGAAACCATCTTCATGGTCGAGCGTTTTCATGCCACTGGAAATGGTCCGCTTGGTCAGAGCGGAAACGCCGAGGCCATCCAAAACGGCCTTTTGCACGCCGCCGATACCCGGACTGGAGTAGGCGACACGCCATTCACGACGGGATTCGGCCAAAGAAGTGATCATGCGTTTTCGGTACTCGCATCCTTCTGGATGCGTGACCAATGGAATGACATCACCGGAATCTTCGTTCTTCCAGCCCTTGGACGCCACCCAAACGGGCTGTTCCCGCCATTGGCGGAAAAGGTATTGATGGTCACCGCCGGAGAATAACAATACGGCGATATCGATGTCGCCGCTGTTGAGGCCGTCAAGCAGGTCGCTGGACAAGCCGCAGTGGACCTCAATGGTCTGGTCCGAATGACCGGTGATGAATTCCGTGAGCTTTTCCTGCAGGAAGCCGACGGAATAATCGACCGGCAACCCAACCTTGATGGGTCCTGTAAACTGAGAACGCTCGAGGCGGCCCACGGCCTGATCGTTCAACTGCAAAATCTGGCGGGCAAAGACAGCCAACGCCTTGCCGTCCTCGGTCAATTGCATTTTACGCCCTACATGAACGATCAGCTTGCAATCCAGCAGTTGCTCCAGCTTTCTGATTTGCAAGCTGATCGCCGGCTGGCTCCGTCCCAGCAGGTTGGCCGCCCGGGTATAGCCGTCAAGGTCAATGACCGTGATGAAGCTGCGCAGAATATCAATCGGCAGGTTCTGGGCCGTCATTGCCTTCGACTCATTTCCAATTATTATCCACCGATTAATACTATCAATTTTTCTTATTCATCGGCAACAATTACGATGCCCTCATCATGAATAGAAAACAGTTTCACGAACATTTCGGTTCCCCCGGCCCCGTCATCACGCCGGTGATCCACGCCCTCGACAGTGTTCAGGTCAGGAAGAATATAGAGATCGCCATGGCGGAAGGCGCCGCCGGCGTCTTTCTGATCAATCACGACTTCGGTATTGAGCCGTTCCTGCCGATTGTCCGCGAAACGCGACAACAATTCGGTGACATATGGCTGGGCCTGAATTTCCTGGCCGTAACGGGAGCCAACGCCTTTCCGATACTGGGAGAACTCGCCCAATCGGACTGTCCCATCGACGCCTACTGGGCGGACGACGCCCGTATCGACGAGCATGCCTCGGAACAATGGGAGGCCCGCGAAATCGATCTGGTCCGGCAGGAATCCGGCTGGGATGGCCTTTATTTCGGCGGCACCGCCTTCAAGAAACAGCGCGAGGTCGCGCCCGGTGACTACCGGGCCTCTGCGCGTTTAGCCGTCAACCACATGGACGTGGTGACGACTTCCGGCGTGGCCACGGGCATGGAGGCGGATCACGACAAGATCCGGGATTTCCGGGCCGGTGTCGGCGATTGCGCATTGGCCCTGGCATCGGGGGTGACGCCGGAAAACGCGGTGCAGTACGGACAGGTCGACTGTTTTCTGGTGGCCACCGGCATCAACAAGGATGGCGATTTCTACAACATTGACGCCGCCAAGTTGGCGCAATTGATGAAGGTAACGAGAGAGATGAAGGGAGCGGACGAATGAGTAGCATGCAAAAGAACTTGGGCCCTCGGGAAGATCGCTGGTACCTCAGCATCATGTCGCCCAACACCAAAGGCGAAAAATTTGCATGGCTGGACCCGACGTCCATCTACATCAACGGGGACGCCTACCATGATCTTCTCGACGACCTGGTCGCCGACCTTGGCGATGTCCAGGCCGATGTGGTCGGTGGCCTGGATGCAATGGGGTTTGTCCTCGGCGCCGGTCTGGCGACACGCCTCGGCATCGGCTTCCTGCCGATCCGCAAGGCCGGCAAGCTGTGCGTCGACACGGATGCGGTCACCTTCACAAACTATTCGGGCCGCACCCAGGACATGGAAATGCGCACGCCCGCCTTTGCACCGGGTACTCGCGTCATCCTCGCCGATCAATGGATCGAGACCGGCGGCACCATGACCGGAGCCATCGAGTTGGTCCATCGTCAGGGCGGCGAGGTCGTCGGCATCGCCGCCATCGCCATCGAGGAAAACGAAGCCACCGACGCCTTCCGTGAGAAGTATCATTGTGTCGCCGGGGTCGTGCCCGGAACCCCCTGGCAGGACCAGTGTAACGCGCAATATCTGGAAAGCTTCAAGGCGTACAAAGCCGAGGACGCATTCCCCGCACCGCGGACAACGTAAGGCTTTCTATCGCCCGCCGGTCTCCCTCCCCTCCTCAGGCGTCCGGCGGCGTTTCCCGGGCGGGCCGTCTTGTCGGCCATAGGACCCATGGCCTTTTGCCCCGTACCCCGTTCACCGTCTCGATGCGGACCCGGCCGTCCGCTTCCAGCCACAGGGCATGGGTTCCCTTGCGCCACAGATCGAAACGGTCGACGACCACCCCCGGCCCCGGGCAGGATCGGCGCAGGGGCACGCTGGAAATGACCACGTGGGCTCTCCGGCAGTCCTCGTCCAGGGCGGCGGCGTGACGGACCAGGGCCACCGTTCGGCCCTTGGCCTTGTAGATGCAGCCGATGCCGTCGCAGGCCAGCACCGGGTTCGCCGCGGCGGCGGTGTCGCGGAAGGTCAGCGGCTCCCTTTGCGCCGCCCGGCGGAACCAGATTTCCCGGTTGAATTTGGCGGTTTGCAGGGACGACACCGCCAACAGCCCGTCCCCGGTCTTGACCGCCGCCAGACGGCCCTTTTCGTCAATCAAAATATCCGGCGTCACCGTCCAGTTGAGGGACAGCATCCCCGCCACGACGGCCCCCACCCCGGCCCAACGCCAGGGCCTGCGCCACAGACACATCCACAGGCCGCCAAAGGTCACGGCGGCCAGGGCCCAGGCCGGCATGGCCGGCAGCAGGGTCACCGCGCCGGGCCAGGAGGCGACCTCTCCGGCGATATCGAGGACCAGGGACACCCCCGCGCCCATGGGGGCGAGGGCCAGGCCTTCCAGACCGAAGGGCATGAGCACGAAGGCGGCGACGGCCCAGGGCATGATCCACAGTCCCGTCAGGGGAACGGCGAGCAGATTGGCGGCCAGCCCGTAATCGGCGAACCGGTTGAAGTGATAGGCGGCGAAGGGACCCGTCGCCACCCCGGCGATCACCGTCGTCAGGGCGACGCCGCCCACATAGGCGAACAGGGTCCACACCCAGCCGCGCCCGGCCCACCTGCGGCCCCACCGGCTGCCCGACAGCCCCTCATAGGCGGCGACCAGGGCGGTCACCGCGGCGAAGGACAATTGAAAACTGGCCCCGAGCAGGCTTTCCGGCTTGAACAGCAGTATGACGCAGGCGGCGAAGGCGATCAGCCGCAGGGACAAGCCGCGACGGTCGAACAATATGGCCGCCAGGACGACGCCGATCATCAGGAACGCCCGCATGGTCGGCACCGTTGCCCCGGCAATCAGGGCATAGCCGAAGGCGGCGAAAAGGGCCGCCAGGGCCGCCCATTTCTTGATCGGATAATGCAGCGCCAGGTGTTCCGACAAGGCCAGCAGGGCCCGCAGTCCGAAGAACACGATCCCCGCCACCAGGCCGATATGCAGGCCGGAAATGGCCAGCAAATGGGCGATACCGGAATCCCGGAAATCGTCCAGCACCGACCGGTCGATGGCGCCCCGCTCTCCTGTCATCAGGGCCCGGGTGACGGCGGCGACGGTTCCCTGGCGTTCGGCGGGAAAGGCTTCGACGACCCGTTCGCCGATGGTGTTGCGCAAACGGGAGACGCCTTCCAGCAGGGATCGCATGGGATCGGGCGCCATCCCCCCTTCCCCGCCCGGCAGCACGCGGGCGGCCCCGTAGGAAAAGCCGACGGCGCCGATGCCCTGAAAGAAAAACCGGCGCTGAAAATCGTAGGCCCCGGGGGCGGCGGGCGGTGGCGGCGGCGTCAGGCGGGCGCGCAGACGGATCCAGTCCCCGGGCCGGATGGCGGGTTGCCTCCCCTGCAGTCCGACACGCACCTTTTCCGGCGTCGCCGCCGGGCCGATCCCGCCGATCCGCGCTCTTTCCAGGGTCACCCTCAAACCCCTGCCCTTGGGTTCCACATGGACGACTCGGCCCTCCACCGTGGTCGGGCCGACGGCCCGGGCCAGCACCGGGGCGGCGACGGAAGCGGTCCGCCACTGCGCCGCCGCAAAGCCCAAAAACAGCAGGGCCACGGCCACCATCGGCAGGACGGCCAGGGGCGCATGACGCCGGCGGATTAGCCACAACACCAGCAAGGAGAGAGACAATCCCGCCGTGCCGACCCAGAACGGCGGTTCCTGCCCGAGCGAAAAATAACCGGCAATGCCAACCCCCATGGCGACGGGCGCCCAAAGCACCAGCCGGGACTGTTCACGACCGATTTCAGAAAATAATGTTTCCTTTATTTTCAATCTACTATCCTAAAACAAGCCGATATTTTGACGTTTTCGCCATGCTTTTGCTGCAACTGCTAAATGAATGTGATAAAAAGCGCCCCATAAGCGAGTCAGACAGGCCGTTCCGGCCCCCACATCACTCTGACAATAAACGTGCATAGAGAGGAAACCAATACCCCCATGACGGTTGTCACCCGCTTCGCCCCCTCCCCCACGGGTTTCCTCCACATCGGCGGCGCCCGGACGGCTCTCTTCAACTGGCTCTTCGCCCGTCATCACGGCGGCCGGTTTCTGCTCAGAATCGAGGACACGGACCGCAAGCGCTCAACCGACGAGGCGGTGGACGCCATCTACGAAGGCATCCGCTGGATGGGTCTGGATTGGGACGGCGAAGCGGTTTCCCAGTTTTCCCGCGTCGATCAACACCGCCAGGCCGTGGACCGGCTGCTCGCCGACGGCAAGGCCTACAAATGCTATTGCACGCCGGAAGAATTGACGGAAATGCGCGAAAAGGCCCGGACCGAGGGCCGCCCCATGCGCTACGACGGGCGCTGGCGTGACAGGTCGCCCGACGAGGCCCCCGAGGGCGTCGCCCCCGCCATCCGCCTGAAAGCGCCCCGGGACGGGGAAACGGTGATCGAGGATTTAGTCCAGGGCCGGGTCAAGGTGGCCAACGACCAACTGGACGACATGATCCTGATGCGCGCCGACGGCACCCCCACCTACATGCTGGCGGTGGTCGTCGACGATCACGACATGGGCGTGACCCACGTCATTCGCGGCGACGACCATCTGACCAACGCCTTCCGCCAGTATCAGCTTTATCAGGCCCTCGGCTGGCAGGCGCCCGTTTTCGCCCATATCCCGCTGATTCACGGCGCCGACGGGGCCAAGCTGTCGAAGCGGCACGGCGCCCTTGGGGTCGAGGCCTACCGGGACGACGGTTTCCTGCCGGAAGCCATGCGCAATTACCTTTTGCGCCTGGGCTGGGCCCACGGCGACGACGAATTCATCCCCACCGACAAGGCCATCGAGTGGTTCGACCTGGACGGCGTCGGAAAATCGCCGTCCCGCTTCGACGTGGTCAAGCTGACCAACCTGAACGCCCAGTACATGCGCGAGGCGGACTCCGGCCATCTGGCGCAATTGATCCTGCCCGCCCTCGCCGAACGCCTGGGGCGGGAACTGGACGAGGCCGAGCGGCGGCGCATCCTCGAAGGCATGGACGGCCTCAAGGAGCGGGCGAAAACCCTCGTCGAATTGGCCGAGAACGCCTTCTTCTATGTCGCCCCCCGGCCCCTGGCGATGAACGACAAGGCGGAAAAGCTGTTGTCCGGCGACGGCCGGGAAAAAGTCGCCGCCTTGCGAGGTAAATTGGCGGTGCTGGAAGACTGGAACAAAGAGGACATGGAGGCCGCCGTGCGCACCCTGGCGGAAGCCGAGGAGCTCAAACTCGGGAAACTCGCCCAGCCCCTGCGCGCCGCCCTCAGCGGCTCGAATGTCTCTCCAGGGATCTTCGAGGTGATGGAGGTTCTCGGGCGCGATGAAACCCTCGGACGCCTGGACGATGCCGGCCCATAGCCCGCCAGAGATACGGATTTGTCAGAAATAAACGATAACGAAAGCTAGGAGTGTCAGTGATGCCCAATGAAACCACCCCCATCGAGAAAGCCGCGTTTACCCTGAAAGACAACCGCAGCGGCGACTCTTATGATCTGGACGTCCTGAAAGGCACCACCGGACCGGATGTGATCGACGTCCGCAAGCTGTACGCGGAAACAGGCTGTTTCACCTACGACCCGGGCTTCACCTCCACCGGCAGTTGCCAGTCC
The DNA here is from genome assembly GCA_964344645.1 of uncultured Thalassospiraceae bacterium. GTDB lineage: Bacteria > Pseudomonadota > Alphaproteobacteria > Rhodospirillales > JABHCV01 > JACNJU01. The sequence goes on along the minus strand of CAYFOJ010000004.1, from coordinate 159,536 downwards.
GACATCACCTTCATCGACGGGGAAAAGGGTATCCTGCGCTATCGCGGCTACCCCATCGACCAGTTGGCCGAACAGTCCAACTTTCTCGAAACCTGCTACCTGCTCATCTACGGCGATCTGCCAACCAAGGAAAAGCTGGAGAAGTTCGAGACCCGGATCACCTACCACACCATGGTCCACGAGCAAATCAACTACTTCTTCCGGGGCTTCCGCCGGGATTCCCACCCGATGGCGATCATGAACGGGGTCATCGGCGCCCTGTCGTCCTTCTATCACGACAGCACGGACATCAGTAATCCGAAGCACCGTTTCATCGCCTCGACGCGCATGATCGCCAAGATGCCGACCATCGCGGCGACCGCCTACCGCTATTCCATCGGCATGCCGTTCACCTATCCGCGCAACGACCTCAGCTACACCGAGAACTTCCTCTACATGATGTTCTCAAACCCCTGCGAGGAATACGTCGTCAACCCGATCCTGGCCCGCGCCATGGACCGCATCCTGATCCTGCACGCCGACCACGAGCAGAATGCCTCGACCTCGACGGTGCGTATTTCCGGTTCCTCAGGGGCCAATCCCTTCGCCTGTATCGCCGCCGGCATCGCCTCGCTGTGGGGTCCAGCCCACGGCGGCGCCAACGAAGCGGTGCTGACCATGCTGGAAGAAATCGGCTCCGTCGACCGGGTGCCGGAATTCGTCAACAAGGCCAAGGACAAGGACGATCCTTTCCGCCTGATGGGCTTCGGCCACCGGGTCTACAAGAACTTCGACCCCCGGGCCAAGGTCATGCGCCAGACCGCCCACGAGGTGCTCGGCGATCTCGGCATCGAGAACGACCCGCTGCTCGAACTGGCCATGGAGCTGGAGCGGATCGCGCTGGAGGACGAATACTTCGTCGAAAAGAAGCTGTATCCGAACGTGGACTTCTATTCCGGCATCATCTTCCGCGCCATGGGCATCCCGACCTCCATGTTCACGGTTCTCTTCGCCGTCGCCCGCACGGTCGGCTGGGTCGCCCAGTGGAACGAAATGATCGAGGACCCGACGCAGAAGATCGGCCGTCCCCGCCAGTTGTACACGGGCGAAGTGGAACGGGACTTCGTCGCCCTGGGCGAGCGGGAATAAGTCAGGGCTTCTCGACCAGTTCGATCTTGTAGCCGTCCGGGTCCTCGATGAAGGCGATGACGCTGGTCCCGTGCTTCATAGGACCCGGTTCCCGGCTGATGGTCACCCCCTCGGAGCGCATTTTTTCGCAGACCCCATAGATGTCGGCGACGGCGATGGCCAGATGGCCGAAGCCTGAGCCGATGTCATAGGGCTCTGTTTGATCCCAGTTATGGGTCAATTCAACCACCGCGTTGGTGGACTCGTCGCCGTAGCCGACAAAGGTCAGGGTAAAGCGTCCGCCCGGGTAATCGGTGCGCCGCATCACCTGCATGCCGAGATGACGGCTGTAGAAATCCAGGGATTTCTCCAGATCCAGCACCCGGATCATGGTGTGCAACAGTCTGAACTGTCCGGTTTGTTCATTCATGGTTTCCATCTCCTTGCAGAATTGACAAGACGGCTTCCGCCGCGCGGCCGGAAGGGGACTCCCCGCCCTTGCCCATTTGCCTCAGGGCAAGTTCGGCGGCGTCGCGCTGTTCGCGCGCCCGGGCCTCATCATCCAACAGGCTGGCGAGAGCCGCCTGCATGGCTTCCGGGCGGCAATTCTGTTGGAGAAACTCTGGCACCGCCTCCCGCCCGAGGACGATGTTGATGAGGTTGACGTAAGGGGTCTTGATCAGCCGGCGGACCAGCCACGCGGTCACGGGATGCACCTTGTAGCCAATCACGGTCGGCGTCTCCGCCATGGCCAGTTCCAGCGCCACCGTGCCGGAGGCCGCCAGGGCGACGTCCGCGGCGGCGAAGGCGTCGAACTTCTCCTCGTCCCCCGCAACCACAAGGGCCTTGAGGGAGGCCGCCTCGAGGCCGTCCCGGACTTTCCCCGACAGGCTTTTCAGGGTGGGCAGGACGACCACCAGGCCGGGATGGGTCCGCCGCAACAGCTTCGCCGTTTGGCAAAAGACGGGCAGGAGCCGTTCCACCTCCCCCCTCCGGGAACCGGGCAGCATGACCAGCACGGGGGTTGCCTCGCCGATGCCGTGACGGCGGCGGAAGGCGGCCCCGTCCCCTTTCCCCGCCCGCCCCTCGACCACGGAATGGCCGACAAACGTCGTCGCCAGACCGACCCTTTCGAAATAGGGCGGCTCGAAGGGCAGCAGGGCCAGCAGATGGTCGAGAAAACCGGCCACTTTCTTCGCCCGGCCCGGTTTCCAGGCCCAGACGGACGGGGCCACGTAATGGACTTTCCGGACCGCCTTGTTCCGCACCTTGCGGGCGACGCGAAAGCAGAAGCCCGGGGCGTCGATGGTCAGCAACACGGCGGGACGGCGGCTTTCGATGTCGGCCACGGTCTGATCGATCCGTTTCAAAAGCTTCGGGATATGGGGCAGGATTTCCGCCAGTCCCATCAGGGACAGCTCTTCCATGGGGAACAGGCTCTCGAGCCCCTGTTCGCGCATTTTCGCGCCGCCGATCCCGGCAAAGCGCAGGTCCGGGCTTTTTTCCTTCAGCCGTTGCATAAGACGCCCGCCGAGGATGTCGCCGGAGGCTTCGCCGGCGATCAGGTAGATCAGGGGCGCCTCGCCGTCGATGCCGGTGATGAACAGGCCCGCCTCGTCGGCGGCGTCGACCACGGCCTGCATGTCGATGACCAAGGATTTCCCGGCTTCCACGGCGATGCCCTTAAGACCGGCATCGGCCGCGGCCCGCACCGTGTTCACCCCGATAGTGGGCAAGTCCGCACGGGATTCCTGACCCGGCTTGCACATCTTGACCAGCACGCCGCCGGTCTCGCCCCCGGAAAGACCCCGAACCTTGGCCAACATGGCGTCGGTGCCGGCCTCGTCCTCGAGCAGCAGGACCTGCCCGCCCCGGGCGACGGCCCCCTGCCCCCTGTCTGCCCGGCCAAGGGAAAGGGCCCCCGTCCGGGCGGCGGCGATGTCCGCGAGGGCTTGTGGGTCCGGCCCATGGCGGCCGTAGACACCGGCGGGCGCGAGGATGTCGGGAAGCAGGCTGTCGACGCCGACAACGGAAAAGCCTTCCCCTTCCAGGGCCCGGATCAGGGCCTTCAGCAAGCCGTCGTCGCCCAGGGAGGCGGCGCCGCTGGCGGCGAAAAATTTTGTCGCCCACAGATCGGGGCGCAGTTCCTTCAGGCTCGGCCGGCGGATGGCCCCGGCCATGACCAGCTCTTCCACCCCGGCATCGCGCAAATGCTGTAGGGCCGTGCCCGCCGCCCCGAGGCGCACCCAGGCATGGGGGACATCCGCCCCGGCGTTTTCCGGCTTGAACAGGTCGGGGGCCGTCTGCCCCTCGAAGGCGATGACGAAACACTCCCGGCCCGTTTCCCGACAGGCGTCGATAATCCTTGCCGGCAGCTCACCGCCACCGGCGATGACGCCGAGTTTAGGCGGCATCTTCCAGGTTGGGCTGGCAGATGGAACGGGACGAATCGGCGCGGATGAAATCGACGATCTCCATCACCGGCTCGATGTCCTTCATCATCTCGGCGACATCTTCCAGACGCTCGGCCATGGTGCCTTCAGGCGCGAACATCAGCCGGTAGGCGCTGCGCAGGGCGTGAATGGTCTCCCGGTCGAAGTTGCGCCGCTTCAGGCCGACCACGTTCAATCCCTGCAGGCGGGCCCGGTTGCCGATCACCGAGCCATAGGGGATGACGTCGTTTTCAATGCCGGACATGCCGCCGATCATGGCGTGGCGGCCGATGCGGACGAACTGATGAACCGCCGACAGGCCGCCGATGATGGCCCAGTCGTCGATCTCCACATGTCCGCCCAGGGTGGCGTTGTTGACGAGGATGACGTGATCCTTGATGTGGCAGTCGTGGGCGACATGGGCGCCCATCATGAACAGGCAGTTGTTGCCCACGGTGGTCAGCATGCCGCCGCCTTCGGTGCCGGGATTCATGGTCACATGTTCGCGGATGACGTTGTTGCAACCGATTTCCAGCCGCGACGGCTCGCCGCTGTATTTCAGATCCTGGGGTTGATGGCCGATGGAAGCGAAGGGAAAGATGCGGGTGTTGGCGCCGACGCTGGTGATCCCCTCGACCACCACATGGGACACCAGTTCCACTCCGTCGCCGATTTTCACCTGGGAACCGACGATGCAAAACGGGCCGATGACGACGTCCTTGCCGATTTCCGCCCCTTCGGCGATGACGGCGGTGGGATGAATTTGGCTCATGTCATTCTCCGTCGACGATCATGGCGGCGAAAGTGGCTTCCGCCATCAGCTTGTCGCCGACCCGGGCCTCGCCCTTGAATTTCCACACATTTCCACGGTTTCTTTCTTTCGTGACGGTAATGGCGAGGCTGTCGCCGGGGGTCACGGGCTTGCGGAAGCGGGCCTGATCGACGGACATGAAATACACCAGCTTGCCTTCCGATTGTGGGCCCATGGTCTCGACGACGAGAACCGCCGATGTCTGCGCCATGGCCTCTATGATCAGCACCCCCGGCATCACCGGATGGCCGGGGAAATGCCCCTGAAAAAAAGGCTCGTTGATGGTCACGTTCTTGATTCCGACGGCGCTCTCACCGGGCTTGACATCGGTCACCCTGTCGATCATCAGGAAAGGATAGCGGTGCGGTATCATCTCCAGGATGCGGATGATATCGATATCCTCCACCTCCGCGGATGCCGTTTCACTGCTCATGACGATCCCCCCTTCTTTCTCGACAATTTATCAATGGCGGCGACGCCGCGCATCCATTCGCGGAACGGCTGGGCCGGCGAGCCGCCGATTTTCTCGCCGGGAGCGACATTGCGCATGACACCGCTTTGCGCCGCGACCTGGGCCCCCGGGCCGATTTCCAGATGGCCGGCGATCCCGGCCTGCCCGCCGAGGGCGGCGAAATCGCCGATGCTGGTCGATCCGGAGATACCGACCTGGGAAACGACGATGCAGCCCCGTCCGAGACGGACATTATGGCCGATCTGCACCAGATTATCGATTTTCGACCCGTCGCCGATGACCGTGTCCGGCCCGGTGCCCCGGTCGATGGTGGTGTTGGCGCCGATTTCCACGTCGTCGCCGACCAGAACCCGGCCCAATTGCGGCACTTTCAAATGCCCCTCGGCGGCCATGGAAAAGCCGAAACCGTCCTGGCCGATACGCACGCCCGTGTGGAGGATGACGCGGGCGCCGATCATGCAATAGTCCAGGGTAACGGACGGCCCGATGCGGCTTTCGTCGCCCACCGTCACACCCTGCCCGATGACCGTATTGGCGCCGATGACGCATCCCGAACCGATTTCCGCATGGGCGCCGATGACGACGCCGGGTTCGACCCGGCAGCCCTCTCCGAGCGTCGCCGTTTCGTCGATGCTGGCCCTGGTGGCGATGGAGGGGGCAACCTCGGCCAGGGGGTAGAAAGCCCGGGCGACACGGGCATAGCCCCTGTAGGGGTCGTCCATCAGGATAAGCGCCATTCCTTCCGGCGCCTTGGACTCCAGGGCGGGACGAACGATGCAGGCCCCCGCCTTGCTTTCGCTATAGCTTGCAACGTAGCGCTTGTTATCGAGGAAGCTGAGATGCTCCGGACCGGCATCGCCCAGGGGGGCGACATCCTTGTAAAGTGTCGCCCCGTCGGCGCCGTCGGAAACGCGGCCGCCGGCGATTTCCGCCAAGTCATGCAGACTGAAAGGTCCCGCTACTGCGAAAAAACGAGGATCGGCCATAACCTAGCGCGCCGGTTCCGGAACCTGGACCGCGGGCAACTGGGCATTCAGTCTCTCCAGCACCTGCCCGGTGATTTCAAGCTGCGGCACGGCGAGCACGGTTTGTTCCTTACGCAGGATCAGCGAAAGGCTGAACTCATTGGCCATGGTGGTGACGATTTCGTTCAGTTTGTCCTGAATGGTCTTCATGGCCGCCGCCTGGGCGCGGTCGAGGTTGACCTTGCGTTGCTGAACCAGCCGTTGAACGGCGGCGACACGGCCTTGAAACTCCTTGCGCTTTTCGGCGAACGCCTCCTGTGACAACAGCGCCCTTTGCCGGGACAGTTCCTGGTTGGCGTTGCGCAGGGCTTCTTCCTCTTTCTGGATTTCGCCTTGAAACACCTTGCGGAAATTGCCGATCTGTTCGCGAATTCCCTTGAAGGCCTTCCCTTCCCGGATAATCAGGTTGAGGTCGATGACCGCCACGTTGACCCCACCTTCCGCGGCATCCGCGACCCCACCGTGAAACACGGTTGCGGCGAGAAAGACGATGAAAAGAATGCGTTTCACTGGGGACTCCTAAAATCTGGTTCCGAAATTAACGCGAACATTTTCATCCTCGTCAAACGTTTCCGACACCAGCGGCACGCCGAAATCGATAGCAATGGGTCCAAACGGAGAAACCCAGGTCACCCCCGTGCCGGCAGCGAGACGCATGCTGCCGGTGTCGTTGACGTCGGAACCGCTGGGACTCAGTTTTCCCGTGCTGCCCAAATCCGTGAATAGCTTGCCGGAAACGCCCAGTTCCTCCGGCAGCCCGAGAGGGAACTTCAACTCGGCGCTTGCCTTGTACATCCATTCACCCCCCAGGGCATCCTTGGCTGTCTGGTCCCTCGGGCCGACGCCCGAGGTGGCGAATCCTCTCAAATCATCGCCACCAATAAAAAACCGATCATGCAGCTCAACATCCCGACCGAGGCCAATAATATGTCCGGCGCTACCGCCGATGGAAAACACCCACTGATCATACAGGGGGAAATACTGTCCGGCGTCAAAAGTATTACGCAGGTAACGGCGAGCCCCGCCGAACCCGGCCAGGTCATTATTCATTTTCAAAATATAACCTTCGGTGGGAAACAGCACGTGGTTACGCCGGTCATAAACGATTCCATGGGAGAGTTCGGAAACCATGTCCGTTCCGGCCGCACTTCTGACATAGCTTGACGCACTGGTGGGAACGTTTTCGATGCTCACCTGCTTCAGAGTGTGCTGCCAGCTTTGCCGAAGATGCTCCGTGATGGAATAACCGGCGCGCACGGCGCCCCCCGTCTGCTTGGTGTCGTAGGAACTGGTGTCCTGGTTATCGACGCTGGTGCGGAAGACATCAAAGCCGGCGGCGATATCACGGTCCATGAAATAGGGTTCCGTGAAGCTGAGATCGATGGTCGTCCGCCGCGCCGCGACCATGGCCGACAGACTCAAGTTCTGCCCCTTGCCCATCAGGTTCCGCTCCGTCAGCCCGACATCGAACATGGGGCCGGTGGCGGTGGCGAAGCCCAGTCCGACCGAAAGGGAGCCGGTCGATTTTTCCTCGACGCCGACCTTGATGGCCGTCTTATCCTCCTCGGTTCCGGGGACCTGTTCGATTTCCACGGATTCAAAGTAATCCAGGTTTTGCAGCCGCTGTTTCGAACGTCTCAGTTTCGAGACGTTGAAGGCGTCTCCCTCGACCAGGCGAAATTCACGGCGAATGACCTCGTCGGCGGTTCTGACATTGCCTTCGATATCGATCCGCTCGACGAAAACACGCGGGCCTTCGACAATCTCGAAACTGATATCGACGGTCCGCTGTTCCCTGTTTCTCTTGATGCGCGGGCGAATGTCGACGAAGGCGAAACCGAGGCCACTAACGTGATTGGTCATTTTGTCGATGGTGGTCTCGACACGTTCAGCGTCGTACCAGTCCCCCGACTCGATTTCCATGACATCAACGACGTCTTCCGACTTCAGCCCAAGCAGCCGGACATCGGTCTTGATGTCGCCGAACATGTAGCGTTCACCTTCCTCGATGGTGAAGGTGATGAAAAAGTCTTTCCTGTCCGGGGTCAGTTCGGCGACGGCGGAAATCACCCTGAAGTCGGCGTAGCCGTCCCCCAGATAAAACCGGCGCAGCAGTTCCCGGTCCAGCGCGATGCGGTCCGGATCATAGTTGTCGTCCGAGGAAAAGTAGCGGTACCATCGGGTTTCCTCGGTGCGGATTTCCTCACGCAGCCTGGAATCACTGTATTCCCGGTTGCCGACGAAGCGGATATTGCGGACTTCCGTCCACTTGCCTTCGTTGATCTCGAAGACCAAATCGACCCGGTTTTGCGGCTGTTGGATGACTTTCGGCTCGACGGTGGCGGCGAAGCGGCCCTTGCGCCGGTACAGGGTGAGGATCCGTTTGACGTCGTTTTGAACCTTGGTCCGGGTGTAGATGACCCGTGGCCTGAGCGACAGCTCGATGGCCAGATCCTCGTCCTTCAACTTGCTGTTGCCCTCGAAGGCGATCCGGTTGATGACCGGGTTTTCGATGACATCGACGATCAACGCATCCCCTTCCCGGCGCATGGTCACATCGGCGAACAAACCGGTGGCGAAGAGGCTTTTCAGGGATCTGTCGACGCGGCGGTTGTCGAAGGCGTCCCCTTCCTTGACCAGGATGTAGGAGAGAACCGTGCCGGTTTCGATACGCTGATTGCCCTTGATGACGATTTCCCGCACGACATCACCCTGCCCCGCCTGCGCCGAAGACGGCATCGCCGCCTGGCCGGGAACAAGGATCAAACAGGCAAAAAAGATGACGCGAATCAGGCGCCCCACGCAAACCCCCTAGGATTCAAATAGTTATCAACCAATCAGATTTGCAAAAAACTCGAAAATCTTCATTTGGACAATATCGTTCCATGTTACGAACAACATAAGGAGCAATACCAGAATCAGCCCCAAACGAAAACTGTATTCTTGTGCTTTTTCGTTTATCGGACGGCCGATGATCGCCTCGAAAAAGTAAAACAGCAGGTGCCCGCCATCCAGCATGGGGATGGGGAACAGGTTGATCAGGCCCAGATTGATCGACAGGGCGGCGATGAAGAAGGTCAAACTGATGGCCCCGCCCTGGGCCATCTGTCCGGAAATCTGGGCGATCCGCAAGGGACCGCCCAGTTCGTCCCGGGACACGGAACCGGTGATCATGCGGCCGACGGCGGTGAGGATTTGTTCCGTCAGGCCGTAGGTCTTTTGAACCCCCAGGACAACGGCGTCGATGGGACCGACGTTTTCGTATTCGACCATGTCCATGCTCGGGGTGACGCCGAGCAGGCCGATTTCCCGCTCGCCTTCGTCGGTCTTCATGACATGGGCTTTCGGCGTCGCCCGCAAGGTAATCTGGGCGTCGCCGCGCAGGACCTGCAGGCTCAGGGACGCGCCGGGATTGGCGCTGACGATCCGGCGCAGGTCTTCGAACCACTTAATGTCCTCGCCGTCGATCATGACGACCCTGTCGCCGACCTCCAGGCCCGCCTTTTCGGCCGGGCTGCCCGCCTGAACGGCGCCGATTCCGGCCAGAGGCGACGGGGAGCCGGTGAAGAAATAGAGGCCGGCGAGAACCACGGCGGCGAAGAGGAAATTGGCGAAGGGCCCGGCGAAGACGATGGCCGCCCTTTGTCCCAGGCGCTTGTGATGGAAGGAAACAGCCTTTTCCTCGTCGGTCAGCAGACGCTCGTTTTCCTCGTCTTCGATGCTGTCCCCCTCGCCGAACATCTTGACGTAGCCGCCCAGGGGAAGCAGGGCGAATTTCCAGCGGGTGCCGTGCCGGTCGTTGAAACCGAACAGTTCCTTGCCGAACCCGATGGAAAACACCTCGACCCGGACATTATTGCGCCTAGCGACCAGGAAGTGCCCCATTTCATGTACGAAGACCAGGATGGTCAGCACGATGAGAAAGGGAATGACGTAGTCTATGAGAATATCCAAGGCGATCGAGTCCATTCAGGGGGTGGGATTGGAAAACCTGCGTATGATTTAAGCGTTCATGTGGCTGAATGCAATTTCGCGGGCGTCCGCATCGGCCTCCAGAACCTCCGCGACGCTTCCTAGCTCACAATACCTGGCCTTTTCCAGAGTCTTTTCGACAATTGCGGCGATTTCAAGGAAACCGATGCGACCCGCGAGGAACCCCTCGACGGCGACTTCGTTGGCGGCGTTGAGGACCGTCGGCGCATTGCCGCCCTGTTTCAAGGCCTCCCGGGCCAGTCTCAAGGCCGGAAAACGGGCTTCGTCCGGCTCACTGAAGGTCAACTTGCCAATCTCTTCCAGCCGCAGGCGTGAGGCCGGCGTCGACATGCGTTTCGGCCAGCCCAGGGCATAGGCGATGGGGGTGCGCATGTCGGGCGTTCCCATCTGCGCCAGGACGGAACCGTCCACGTAATCGACCAGGCTGTGGACCACGGATTGCGGATGCACGAGGATTTCGATTTGGTCTTCGCGTACCGGAAACAGGTGATAGGCCTCGATCAGTTCCAGTCCCTTGTTCATCATGGTCGCCGAATCGATGGAGATTTTCGCCCCCATGTCCCAGTTGGGATGGGCGACCGCCTGCTCCGGCGTCACCGCCGCCATTTCATCCCGGCTTTTCTCGCGGAACGGGCCGCCCGAAGCGGTGAGGATGATGCGGTTGACCTTGGACGGGTCGCTGAAATCGAAAACCTGATAGATGGCGCTGTGTTCGGAATCCACGGGGATCAGGGTCGCCCCGTGACGGTTGATTTCGTCGATCATCACGTCGCCGGCGGAAACCAGGCATTCCTTGTTGGCGAGACCGACGATGGCCCCCCGCTCCACCGCCTTGAAGGTGGGCTCCAATCCCGCCGTGCCGACGATGGAGGCCATGACCCATTCGGCCGGACGCATGGCCGCCTCGATCACCGCCCGCCGCCCGGCGGCGACTTCGATGCCGGACCCGGCCATGGCCTCCTTCAAATCGCCGTAACAGTCTTCATCGCCGATGACGGCGATTTCCGGTTTCAACGCCAGCGCCTGTTCGGCCAGGGCCTCCACATTGCGCTTGGCGCTCAGGGCCTCGACCCGAAAGCGTTCCGGCGTGCGCATCAGCAGGTCCACCGTGTTGGCGCCGACGGAACCGGTGGAACCGAGAATGGAAACCGACCGGACGTCGGCCTGGGTTTCGGCTTGCGGAGCACTCAAGGGATCAGCCCTTCCACGCCGAGGAGAGAAAGCGCCGCCGCCGCCGTCACCGCGGCAAGCAGGGCATCCACCCTGTCCAGCACCCCGCCATGACCGGGAATCAAATTGCTCGAATCCTTGACCCCGAAGCGGCGTTTCAGCGCCGATTCCAGCAAATCTCCCCCTTGAGAAATCAATCCGATCAGGCCGCTGATCAGGAACGCCTTGCCGTCCCCGGTCCCGCCCGCCAAGTGGATGACGGCGGTTCCCGCCACCGCGGCGCCGACGCCGCAGCCCGCCAGTCCGGCCCAGGTTTTATTGGGGCTGATGGAAGGCGCCATTTTCGGTCCGCCGATCAGGCGACCCGCCGCGTAGGCGCCGCTGTCGGCGGCCCAGACCAGAATCAGCAGCCAGACAACCGCCAGCAGGCCGCTCTCCGCGTCCCCTCTGACCCAGACCAGGGCGATGGACGGGATGCCCACATAGAAGGCCCCCAGCGCCATCCAGGCCCTCTGCCCACCGACAACGGCGGCGAGGCCCCCGCTCAGGGCGACCAGGGCCAGGGCTTCGGCGTAAAGCCCCAGGGTCGCCGTGACGACGGAGGCCAGCGCTCCCATGGCCAGCAGCAGTCCGGGAACGCCGAAAGCGCCGCCGGCGACGATTCTACGCCATTCCCAGGCCATGGCCACGGCGACGGCGGCGACCAGGACATGAAAATACGGGTAACCGGCGTACACGGCGGCCAGGACCGGCGGGATCATGACCACGGCCGAGACAATCCGGGTCAGCAGGTTGTTTTGGAAAAAATCAGTCACCGGTTGCGCCGTAACGCCTTTCACGTCCGTGAAAGGCCTCCAGGGCCCCATTGAAATCCTGCTCGGAGAAATCCGGCCACAGGACATCCAGGAAGACGAACTCCGCGTAGGCCAACTGCCAGAGCAGGAAGTTGCTGATTCGCTGCTCGCCGCTGGTGCGGATCAGGATGTCGGGATCGGGGATGCCCGTGGTGTAGAGGCAATCCTCGAAGGCCTGTTCGTCGATTTGCTCCGGCTCGATCTCACCGGATTTCGCCCGGCGGGCCAGTTTCCGTGCCGCTTCGGTGATTTCCGCCCGGCCGCCGTAACTGAGGGCGATGGTCAGATGCAGGCGGCGGTTGGCGGCGGTTTTCTCTTCCGCGTCCTCGATCATCTTAACGATGTCACCGCCAAGCCTGTTCCTGTCGCCGATGACCTGAAAGCGGACCCCCTCCTTATGGAGGCTGCCGATCTCGCTTTTCAGATAGACCCGCAGCAGCCCCATCAGGTCATTGACCTCTTCGCTCGGGCGCTTCCAGTTTTCCGATGAAAAACCGTACAGGGTCAGGTGGGAAACACCGGCGGCGATGGCGCTCTTGATGGCGGTCTTGACCGCGTCGGCGCCCTTCTTGTGACCGGCTGTGCGGGGCAGGTTGCGGCGTTTCGCCCAGCGCCCATTGCCGTCCATGATGATCGCGACATGGGCGGGAGGGCTGGCCCGGGTCCCTTCCACCGAAGGGGCGGCGCGCATGGGGTCGGCGGAACTCAAAGCTTACACCTGCATGATTTCCTGTTCTTTGTGGCCCAGGGCCTCGTCGATCTTGGCCACGTAGGTATCCGTCAGGTCCTGAATGTTCTGGGAATATTCGTGATGCTGATCCTCGGAAATATCGCCTTCCTTTTCCTCTTTTTTCAGCTCGTCCATGGCGTGACGGCGGACGTTGCGAACGGCGATGCGGGCGTCCTCGGCGTATTTTCCGGCGACCTTGGTCAGTTCGACGCGCCGTTCCTCGGTCAGGGCCGGGATCGGCACCCGCACGAGTTGGCCGTCGGCGGACGGGTTGAGCCCGAGCGCGGATTCCATGATCGCCTTTTCCACCGCCTTGACCATGCTCTTGTCCCAGACCTGGACGGTCAGCATGCGCGGTTCCGGAACGCCGATGGTTCCGACCTGGTTCATGGGCATTTCCGAACCGTAGGCTTCGACCATCAACGGTTCCAGCAGGCTGGTGGAGGCGCGGCCCGTGCGCAGACCGGCGAATTCCTGATGCAGGACCTCGACCGCGCCTTCCATGCGGCGGGCGACGTCCTTCTTGATGCTGTCAATATCGTTTGCAGTCATTGTTCTTCCTTCGGTTCGTCTTGCGAAATAATGGTGAAGGTGCCGCCGCCGTCGACCACATCGGCGAAAGCGCCCGGATCGTGGATGGAAAAGACCAGGATCGGAACGTCGTTTTCCCGCGCCAGGGCAATGGCGGAGGTATCCATGACCTTGAGATTGCGGGTCAGGACGTCCTGATAGCCGAGACGCTCATAACGCTCGGCGTCGGCGACCCGTTTCGGATCGTCGCTATAGACGCCGTCCACCTGCGTGCCCTTCAACAGGGCGTCGCAATCCATTTCCACGGCCCTGAGGGCGGCGGCGGTGTCGGTGGTGAAAAACGGGTTTCCCGTGCCGGCGGCGAAAATCACCACCCGCCCCTTTTCCATGTGCCGGACAGCGCGGCGGCGGATATAGGGTTCGCAGACCGTGGCCATGGGAATGGCCGAAAGAACCCGGGTATGCACCCCCAGTCCCTCGAGGACGCTTTGCATGGCCAACGCGTTGATGACGGTGGCCAGCATGCCCATGTAGTCGGCGCTGGTCCGTTCAATCCCGGCGGCGGCCCCGGAAACGCCGCGGAAAATGTTGCCGGCGCCGATGACCAGACACACCTGGGCGCCTTTTTCGTGAACGGCCGCGATATCGCCGCCGATGCGTTCCACCGTGTCGGAATCCAGGCCGAATTCCCCCGGCCCCATCAATGCCTCACCCGACAGTTTCAAGAGGACGCGTCGGTATTTCGGCTGAGACGGCATGATCTGATTTCCGTTGGTCTATGGTTCCGGAACCGGGCTCTTGGGGGCGGTCCTGAAAATCGCCGGCGATCTTACACCAAGGCCAAGGCCCGGGTCTCCGTTTTTTTTATTCTTTTCACCCCCTCCCCCGCGCCGCCGGGAAGGCGACCGCGGGGGGGCGGGTTACGACCGGTCAGGCGCCGGCGAGGGCGGCAACTTCACCGGCGTAGTCTTCTTCTTCCTTCTCGATGCCGTCGCCAAGGGCGAAGCGGGCGAAGGCGGAGACGCGGACCGGGCTTCCCAGGTCCTTGGCGGCGTCCTCCAGGACCTTGGAAATCTTGTTTTCCCCGTCGATGACATAGGTCTGATCGAGCAGGCAGACTTCCTCGTAGAACTTACGGATACGGCCTTCCACCATCTTTTCGATGATCTCTTCGGGCTTGCCGGACTCGCGGGCCTGGTCGCTGAGGACCTGGCGTTCCCGGTCGACGGCGTCCTGGTCCAGGTCCTCGCGGGAGACGGACTGCGGGGCGGCGGCGGCGACATGCATGGCCAGTTGCTTGCCGAGGGCGTTCAGCTTGTCCTGGTCCCCTTCCGATTCCAGGGCAACGAGGACGCCGATCTTGCCGAGGCCGCCGGAAATGGCGTTGTGCATGTAAGACGCGATGACGCCGTTGTCGACGCTCAGAACCTGCATGCGGCGCAGGCCCATGTTCTCGCCGATGGTGGCGATCATGTGGGTCAACTGCTCATCGACGGTCCGCTCCTCGCCCGGGTAGGCGGCGGCTTTCAGGGCGTCCAGGTCGCCGGCCTCCAGGGCCAGGTTGGTGGCGTTGCCGACGAAGGCCTGGAAATCGTCGTTACGGGCGACGAAGTCGGTTTCCGAGTTGACTTCCAGGACGGCGCCGCTGGCCCCCTCGGTGACGATGCCGACAAGGCCTTCCGAGGCGACGCGGCCCGCCTTCTTGGCGGCGGCGGCGAGACCCTTGGTGCGAAGCCAGTCCACGGCCTCCTCCAGGTTGCCGTCGGTTTCGTTAAGCGCCTTTTTGCAATCCATCATGCCGGCGCCGGATTTCTCACGCAGTTCCTTGACAAGACTGGCGGTAATAGCAGCCATCTTAAACCTCATTTTCAAATAGATGTGTCAATCGTTTGTTTTTAAAACGATTTAATTTACTCCCGTGCGGCCATGACACGGCCGCACGGGGATTGGATCATGCTTCCGCCGGAGCTTCCTCGGCGGCGGTGGGGGCCGTTTCGGCGACCGGAGCCGCCTCTTCCGCCGGGGCCTCTTCAGCCGCCGGGGCGAGATCTTCGGCCGGGGCCGCTTCCGCCTCGCCCAGATCGCCGCCGGAGGCCACCACTTCCTGCTGAATGCCGTCGAGGACCGAACCGGCGATCAGGTCGCAGTAGGTGTTGATTGCGCGCAACGCGTCGTCATTGCCGGGGATGGGATAGTCGATGCCGTCGGGCGAGCTGTTGGAGTCGATCACCGCGACCACCGGGATATTCAGCTTGTTGGCCTCGGCGACGGCGATGCCTTCCTTGTTGGTGTCGATCACCACCATGACGTCGGGCTTGCCGCCCATTTCCTTGATGCCGCCCAGGGCCCGGTCCAGCTTGTCCCGTTCGCGGGTCAGCTTCAGCAGTTCCTTCTTGGTCAGGCCGATGGTGTCGCCAGCCAGCATCTCGTCCAACTCGCGCAAACGGCGGATGGACTTCGACACGGTCTGCCAGTTGGTCAGCATGCCGCCGAGCCAGCGGTGGTTGACGTAGTACTGGCCGCAGCGCTTGGCCGCATCGGCGACCCGGTCCGATGCCTGGCGCTTGGTGCCGACGAACAGCACCCGGCCGCCGGAGGCGACGGTGTCGCGCACCAGGGTCATGGCCCGGTGCAGCATGGGCGCGGTCTGCTGCAGGTCGATGATGTGAATGCCGTTGCGCACACCGAAGATGTACGGAGCCATCTTGGGGTTCCAGCGGCGGGTATTGTGGCCGAAGTGAATGCCGGCTTCCAAAAGCTGGCGCATGGTAAATGTAGGCAGAGCCATGGCGGCGTCTCCTCTTTTCCGGTTGAACCTCCACGGGCGTCGTTCGGAAAACCGAACACCGGAGCGACGAAATCCGGCGAATTTGCGCCGGGGCCGCTTAAAGCCCGTGTGTGAAATAACGCGGCGAACCGCGCTTGCGAGGCGGTTTGATACCTCCGGCGGCCCCCATATGCAAGGAAAATCTAGGAAACCGCATCGGAGTTTGCTACCAGTGGGGCCAGGCCCGACACGGAGACGCACAGATGAACGCCATCGACAAATTAAAGGACGGATTCAAGAGCTTCCAGTCCGGACAATTCAGGGAAAACCGGGATCTCTACCGGGACCTGATCGAAAACGGGCAGCATCCCGGCGTCGCCGTGGTCGCCTGTTCCGATTCCCGGGTCGATCCGGCGACCGTCCTGCAGGCGGACCCGGGCGACCTGTTCGTCATCCGCAATGTGGCCAATCTGGTGCCCTCGTCCTCGGTTCAGGGCCCCCATGGGGTCGGCGCCGCCCTGGAATACGCCGTCGAACATCTGAACGTGTCTCATATCCTCATCCTCGGCCACGCCCATTGCGGCGGCATTCAGGCCCTGGTCGATCAGCCGCTGGCACCAACACCGGATGACACCTCCTTCATTCCCGGGTGGATTTCCACCGCCGAAAACGCCCGCGCACGCATCGCCGACGCCATGCCCGACGCTCCCGCCAGGGACCGCTACCGGGCCTGCGAGCAGGCGGCGATCCTGGAGTCGTTGGGACACCTGATGAGCTTCCCCTTCGTCCGCGCCCGGGTGGAAAAAGGCGAACTGGGCCTGCACGGCTGGTATGTGGATATCGAGGCCGGTGAACTCAGCCTCTACGACCCGGACACGGAAACCTTCCGGGCCCTGGATTAGGCCCCGGCCAGTTCCATGCCGCGGGCGAAGGCCTGCAGGTTGAGATCGCGGAATTTCGGCGGCACCATGCCGGAAATGGTTTCCTCCATGGTCTCCTTCGAACAGAGGCCGCTTTTGCCGATCAGGGCCCCGAGGGCGACGATGTTGGCCACCCGTTCATTGCCCAGCGTCAGGGCGATTTCGCTGAACGGCATGGATTGCCCCTCGACCTCTCCCTTCGGAGAAGAGGTGACGCGGCGGGAATCCATCATCACCACGCTGCCCCCCTTGATCAGCCCATCCGAGGCTTGAAGCGCGGCGTCGTCCAGGATCAGGAGGAAGTCGAGCCCCGTCGCCAGCGGGTAACCCGTGGCGCTGTCGGAAACGATCAGGTCCGAGCGGCTGAGCCCGCCCCGGGACGTCGGTTCGTAACTTTGCGACTGGGCGACGCTCAGTCCCTCGCCGGACAAGGCGGTGGCGAGAATCTTGGCGCTTAACTGCAGCCCCTGCCCTCCGGCGCCGCTGAAACGGATTTCCGTGCGTTCGTCCGACATGGTTCAGCCCTCCCCCCGGGAATTATTGGCGGCGACGA
This sequence comes from uncultured Thalassospiraceae bacterium, assembly GCA_964344645.1. Taxonomy (GTDB): domain Bacteria; phylum Pseudomonadota; class Alphaproteobacteria; order Rhodospirillales; family JABHCV01; genus JACNJU01. The sequence continues at coordinate 142,171 of CAYFOJ010000004.1, read as the reverse complement.
AGTCCCGATAGGTCTGGCCGTATTCGGGCCGGTCATTTTTCGACAGCACGCCAGTCTCGAAGACGTTGGGCCGGAACGGCTGGTCCACCTTGTTGTGGTCGAGCAGCGGACTGTAGGACTCGGGACGCATGGAACTTTTCTGGCTCAACACCATTTCCGGCGAAGAACCGAGATCGTTCTTGCGGCCGAAGATCTCGGTGCAGTCGGAGATCACCTCCAGGAACGAGAACCCCTTGTGGGCGATGGCTTCCTTGCACAGGTTCTTGAGCGCCGGCGTCTGCAGGGTCACTTCACGGCCGACGAAGCCGGCCCCGGCGGCCTCCGCCAGTTTGCAGGCGTCGAACACGGGTTCGGTGTTGCCCGACGGGGTCGTCGTCGTGTAGCGGGTTTCCGACGTGGTCGGCGAAACCTGACCGCCGGTCATGCCATAAACCTCGTTGTTGAGCATGAAGCAGGTCATGTTCAGGTTGCGCCGGGCGGCGTGAATCAGGTGATTGCCGCCGATGGCCAGGCAATCGCCGTCGCCGGTGATGACGATGACCTCCAGGTCGGGCCGCGCCAGGGCCAGGCCGGTGGCGAAGGCCAGCGGCCTGCCGTGGGTGGTGTGAAAAGTGTTGGCGTCGATATAGGCCCCCATGCGGCCGGAACAGCCGATGCCGGAGACGATGGCCAGGTTGTCCTTGGAAATCCCCAGTTCGTGAACGGCCCACAGCAGAGCGCGAACGGCGATTCCGTGGCCGCAGCCTGGGCACAGGAAATGCGGCATCATCTCGGTGCGCAGGTAGTCGGTGATCTCGAAGGAGGCGGCGTGTTGATGATCCATTATTTTTCCCCCTTTCCGGCAAGGGCGGTCACGTGTTCAAGAATATCCGACGGCGCGATGGGCTCGCCGTCGATGCGGGGCATGCTGACCACCTTGCCCTCTGTTGCGCACAGCCGCTCGATCTCCAGGCACAACTGACCGGCGTTCATTTCCGGCACCAGCACGGATTTGGCCCCGGCGGCGGCCTCGAGGAAGGCTTGCTCCGGGAACGGCCACAGGGTGACCGGGCGGAACAGGCCGGCCTTCAGCCCCTTGTCGCGGGCCTGTGCCACGGCGCTACGGGCGGCACGGGCGGAAATGCCGTAGGCGACGATGAGGATTTCCGCATCCTCGCACTCGATGGCCTCGAAGGACTCGATGAGATCGATGTGGTGGCCGATTTTCCCCAACAGGCGATCCATGACCTGATCAACCTTGGCAGGCTCCTGGGTCGGGAAGCCGTTTTCGCCGTGGGTCAGGCCGGTGGTGTGGATTCGGTGCCCGTCGCCGGGACGAACCATGGGCGGGATCAGGTCCTCGTCCGCCTCGAAGGGAAGGAAATCCGCCGTCCCCCCGTTGGCCCATTTGCGCTCGACGGTTTCGACACTTTCCGGCAGTTCGATGGTCTCCACCAGATGGCCGATCACTTCGTCGATCAGCACGACGACCGGGGTGCGCAGGGCTTCCGACAGATTGAAGGCGCGGACGGTCTCGGAGTAGACCTCCGCCACCGAGGCCGGGGCCAGGACGATGACCGGGCGGTCGCCGTGGGAGCCCCAGCGGGACTGCATGATATCGGACTGGGACGGGCGGGTCGGCATGCCGGTGGAGGGACCGCCGCGCATGACGTCAATAACCACGCACGGCACCTCCGCCATGGCGCCGTAGCCGAGATTTTCCTGCTTCAGGGAAAAGCCGGGTCCGCTGGTCGCCGTCATCGCCTTGACGCCGCCCATGGACGCCCCGAGAATCGCCCCCATGGAGGCGATTTCGTCCTCCATCTGGATGAACACGCCGTCCACCTTGGGCAGTTCGCGGGCCATGCCCTCGGCCACTTCGGACGAAGGGGTGATGGGATAACCGGCGAAAAAGCGGCAACCGGCGGCGATGGCGCCGAGTGCGCAAGCGTAATTCCCCTGTAAATTCCGGGTCTGTTTCCGTGCAGTCATGATGTTGATGAAACCACTTCCAGGGCCGGCTGCATGCCGACCTTAATTGCGTAATCGGGACACAGCCATTCGCAAACCCGGCAGCCGGTGCAGGCGTCCGGGTCGCTGAGAACGGCGATCATCTCGCTGTTCAGGGCGAGACAGCGCTCGGGGCACATCTTGACGCAGATGTCACAGCCCTTGCACCATTCGTCGACGATTTCCAGGTTGACCTTGCCATGCGCCGCAAGATCCTCGTCGGGACGGACCTCGGGAGCGTCGTGACGCTCTGAAATGGGAACATGCCGCATTTCCGCAAACCAGTCGCGCCCCTTCTGAAAGGCCTGGCGGTTGATCTCGATGGATTTCGGCGGCACGAACTGTTCGATCACCTGCAGCCATTCCTCGGGCTCGAAATCAAGTCCCATGGACAGCACACCCAGCAGCACCGTATTGGCGGCCTTCAGATTGCCCAGATCCTCGGCCACCGACGAGGCGTCGACGGCGAACCCGTCGCCGACCAGTTCGAGGATTTCCCGGGGCGTTTCCGGCGAATAGCCGACCCCGGCGCCCCGCGCCCGGTTGCGGGCGGCGAAGGGGGGGAAGATCTTTTGCGTGTCGGCGATGAAAAGCCCGCCGTCCCGCTTCAGGTAATTGATCCAGCGCAGGCCCTCGGCCCATTCCAGGGCGAGGAGAATGTCCGCCTCCCCCTTGGGAATGGTCGGCGACCACACCTGGGGCCCGAAACGGACATGGGAAAACACCCCGCCGCCCCGCTTCGCCATGCCGTGGACCTCGCTCTGTTTCACCTGATAGCCCCGGCTCTGGCAGATTTGCGCCAGCACCTTGGACACCATGATCACGCCCTGCCCGCCCACTCCGACGACCAGCACGTTGGTCAGTTTCGACTTACCGGTTTCGACACTCATAAGATTGGCCTTGCGCTCTTTACTGGGGGACGGCCTGAATGCAGTCGGTCGGGCAAACCTGGGCGCAGAGCGAACATCCGATGCAGCTCTGCGGGTTGATCTGGACCTTATGGTGACCGTCGTACCATTCGTCGCTCCAGGAAATCGCCGGACAGCCCAGGTTCATGCAGGACTGGCAGGCGGTGCAGTTCTCGGAACGGACCTCCAGGGCCGGGCCCTTGATCTTCAGCGGATCGAGGACACAGGGCCGGTCGGAAATGACCACCGACACCCCTTTGTAATCGATGGCTTCCCGGAAGGTCTGATACATGGCCGCCATGTCGTAGGAGTCCACCTTCTTGACCCATTTGACGCCGATGGCCTTGCACACTTCCTCGTAGTCGACCCGGTGGGTTTTCTTGCCGCGCAGGGTCAGGCCGGTGCCCGGGTGGTCCTGGCCGCCGGTCATGCCGGTGACGTGGTTGTCGAGCAGGATGACGGTGATGTCGGCCTGATTGTAGACGGCGTCGATCAGCGGCGGCACGCCGGAATGGAAGAAGGTGGAATCGCCGATGGTGGCGACGATGGGCTTGCTGTCGCCGCCCGCCTTGGCCATGCCGATGGCGTTGGCGATGGACGAACCCATGGACACGCAGGTGTCGATGGCCCGCAGCGGCGGCACCGTGGACAGGGTGTAGCAGCCGATATCGCCGGCGACGCGGGCGTTGACGGCCCTGAGCGCCATGTAGGAGCTGGTGTGCGGGCAGCCGGCGCACAGCACCGGCGGTCGAATGGTCTGCGAGACGTTCCAGTCTTCCTGAATGTCCGCCTTGTCGAGAATTCCCGCCTCGGCGAAACCGGCGCGGATTAATTCCGGCGAGAACTCGCCCAGGCGGGAAAAGAATTCCTTGCCCTCGACGGCGATCCCCATGGCCTTGACCTGGGTTTCGACCACCGGCTCCAGTTCCTCGACGACGAACAGGCGATCCACCGACTCGGCGAATTCGCGGATTTTCCTTTCCGGCAAGGGGTAGGAACCCGCCAGTTTCAACACGCTGGCCTCGGGCATCACCTCCTTGACGTAGGTATAGGGCGTTCCCATGGTGATGATGCCGACCTTGCCGTCGCCCTTTTCCCAACGGGTCAGGTCGCAGGTTTCGAAAAACTCGCGGAGCCCGTCTTCCCGTTCGACCAGTTTCGGATGACGGACCCGGGCGTTGGACGGGATCATCACGTTCTTCACCGGGTCCTCGACGAAGCCACGGCTCTCTACCTCGATGCGTTTGCCGAGGCGGACCGGGCTGCGGGTATGGGACAGGCGGGTCGTCGAGCGGACGATGACCGGGGTGTCGAACTGTTCGGACAAATCGAAGGCGTGACGGGTGAATTCAAGGGCTTCCTGGGCGTCGGAAGGCTCCAGGGCCGGGATCATGGCGAACTGGCAGAGCATGCGGGTGTCCTGCTCGTTCTGGGAGCTGTGAATGCCCGGATCGTCGCAGACCACCAGCACCAGCCCGCCGTTGACGCCGATGTAGGTCTGCGACATCAAAGCGTCGGAAGCAACGTTGACGCCGACGTGCTTCATCACGCACAGGGCGCGGACGCCGGCGAAGGAGGCGCCGATGGCGACGTCGAGCGAGGTCTTCTCGTTGGTCGACCACTGGGCGTAGATATCCTCTTCCGGATACTTGGCGACGTTTTCGAGAATCTCCGTACTCGGCGTGCCGGGATAGGCGGCCGCGACCTTGACCCCGGCTTCCCAGGCGCCCTGGGCGAAGGCCTCGTTGCCGGTGAACGGCTTGATGGTCACCGGCTCTTCCACGGAGACGGCCTCTTCGTTGCTGATAACGGCTTGCGATTGCTGGTTCACGGCTGTTGTCTTCCCCTAAATCCAATAAAAAAAATCAGCCCATCGGAATTGTTTGCCCCCCAAACAATTCCGATGAGGCCTATTCAATTTGCCACCCATAGCGGCTGTTTTTCCTTCCCGCTTTGACAATCGTCAATTGGCGGGCGGAATTATCGTTTGTCGATAATCCTCTTCGCCTTGCCCAATGAGCGCTCGATGGTCTCCACCGGCACCACGTTGGCGCGGGTGGAAACCCCCGCATAGGACTTGATGTGATGGACCAGATCCCGGGCGGCGGCATCCCGGGATTCTTCGCCCCCATCGACGTCTGCGCGGAGTTCGACGACCACGTTCATCTCGTCCATGCGCCCTTCCCGGGTGATTTCCAGGTAATAGTGCGGAGACAGGCGCTCGTCATTGAGGATGATTTCCTCGATGTGGGACGGGAACACGTTGACGCCACGGATAATCAGCATGTCGTCGGACCGCCCGGTGATCTTTTCCATCCGCCGCATGCTGCGCGCGGTTCCCGGCAACAGCCGGGTCAGGTCCCGGGTGCGGTAGCGAATGACCGGAAAGGCCTCTTTCGCCAGGGAGGTGAAGACCAGTTCCCCTTCCTCGCCGTCGGGCAGGACCTCCCCCGTCTCCGGGTCGATGACTTCCGGATAGAAATAGTCCTCCCAGATATGCAGGCCGTCCTTGGTCTCGACGCATTCGCAGGACACGCCGGGGCCCATCAGTTCCGACATGCCGTAGACGTCGGTGGCGTTCATGTTGAAGCGGCTCTCGATTTCCTGGCGCATGGATTCGGTCCAGGGTTCGGCCCCGAACATGCCGTATTCCAGGGAACATTGCCCCGGATCGATGCCCTGGCGGTCGAATTCATCGGCGATGGCCAGCATGTAGGACGGCGTCACCATGATCATTTTCGGTTTGAAATCGTTGATGAGTTGGACCTGCCGTTCCGTTTGTCCGCCGGACATGGGAATGGTCATGCAGCCCAGCCGTTCCGAGCCGTAATGGGCGCCGAGGCCACCGGTGAACAGCCCGTATCCGTAGGCGACATGGACCTTGTCGCCGGGGCGCGCGCCGCTGGCGCGCATGGAGCGGGCCATCAGGTCGGCCCACATGTCGATGTCGTTTTGCGTATAGCCGACCACCGTCGGGTTGCCGGTCGTGCCGCTGGAGGCATGGACCCGGACCACCTGCTCTTCCGGCACCGCAAACATGCCGAAGGGATAGCTCTGCCGCAGATCGTCCTTAAGGGTGAAGGGAAACCGGGCCAGGTCCGACAACTGCTTCAGGTCGTCAGGATGAACCCCCGCCCCGTCAAAGGCCCGCCGGTAGTGGGGCACATTGTCGTAGCTGTGCCGCAGGCTCCACTTCAGACGCTGCAACTGTAACGCCGTGATTTCATCGCGGCTGGCCATTTCGATGGGGTCGAGTTTGCTATTAGACGGCGCACAGACATTCATTGCGGACGAGCCTCCCTTGGCATCCAGACATTTACCTATTTCGGTACATAATAGCGTATTTATAACCATAGAACAATTGCGTATATTGCCCCCTTGCCCTCTTCACTTCGGCCACCCATTATTCTTTTATGAACGACACAAACGTCCCCACGCGCCCCCTGCGGGCGGTCCTCGACCTGATGCATTCCGAGGGCCTCCATGGTTTTATCGTCCCCCAGGCCGACGAATTTCAGGGCGAATATATATCAGACGACAACATGCGCCTGCGCTGGCTGACCGGCTTCACCGGCTCCGCAGGCACCGCCGTGCTTTACGGAGACAAAGGGCATCTGTTCGTCGATGGCCGCTACACCCTTCAAGCGGCCCAACAGGTGGACCCTGCCCTGGTCGAAGTCCATCACTTCCGCGATCCGACCCCGGCGCAATGGCTGCAACGCCAAGTCGGCGCGGGGGACCGCATCGGCTATGATCCCCGGCTGCACGGCATCGCCAATATCGAGGCACTGAAAAAAGCTCTAGAGGAGAAACAGGCAGCGGCGGTGGCCGTGGACGCCAACCCTATCGACCGCTTATGGACGGACCGCCCGCCGCCGCCCTTCGCCCCCGTCCGTCACCACGGCCTCAAATACAGCGGCCGCGCCAGTGAAGACAAAATCAAGGACATTGCCGACTGTCTGGAAGACGCCGACGCCATCGTCCTCAATGAAATGGATTCCATCGCCTGGACCCTGAACATCCGTGGCGGCGATACGGCCTACACCCCCCTGGTGCAGAGTTACGCCATTATCCACGCCGACCGCCGGGCCGACCTGTTCGCCAACAGGAAAAAGTTTTCCGAAGAGACCTTGTCCCGGTTGGGATCACATATTTCCCTGCATGACATGAACGGCTTCCCCGAGGCGATGGCGGCGTTGGGCAAAGAAAGCCTGACCGTGGTCCTCGACCGCGGCACGGCCACGGACTGGATGTTGTCCTTGCTCAGGGACGCCAGGGCCAAGGTCGTTTTCAAGACCGACCCGGGCCGCCTGCTGCGGGCGCGCAAGAACGAGACGGAAATCGCCGGCGCGCGGGCCGCCCACCGGCGCGACGGCCTGGCCATGGCGCGTCTGCTGAAATGGTTCGACGATGCCACGGCTGCGGGAAGCGTCAGCGAACTGGAGGTCGCCGCGAAGGCCGAAGAATTGCGCGGCGAGCAGGACCTGTTCCGGGGCCTCAGCTTTTCCACCATCGCCGGGGCGGGGCCCAACGGGGCTATCGTCCACTATATGGCGACAGCGGAAAGCAACCGTGTGCTGGAGCCGGACTCCCTGTTGCTGCTGGACAGCGGCGGGCAGTATCTGGACGGCACCACCGACGTCACCCGAACCTTGCCCGTCGGCAGCCCTGGCGAGCCCGTGCGGCGGCATTTCACGCTGGTCCTGAAGGGCCATATCGCCATGGCCTCGACCCGCTTCCCCGTCGGCACCAACGGCGGCCAGCTCGATGCCCTGGCCCGCCAGCATCTTTGGCGGGCGGGCTTGAACTACGACCACGGCACCGGCCACGGCGTCGGCTCCTATCTCGGTGTGCATGAGGGGCCGCACCGCCTGTCGGCGGGCAGTTCCGTCCCCCTGGAGGCGGGCATGGTGGTGTCGAACGAGCCGGGACTTTATCTCAAGGGCCAATACGGCATCCGCATCGAAAGCCTGCTGCTGGTGCGGCAATGGGACGCCCCGGAAAGTGAAACCCGATTTCTCGAATTCGACCCCCTGACCCTGGTCCCCCTGGACCGCCGCCTGATCGACCGGGAACTCCTGGACGGAGGGGAAAGGCTGTGGTTGGACGGCTATCACCGGCGAATCTTCGACACTTTGGGCCCGGACCTGGAAGAAGCGGACAGGGCCTGGCTCGAACACATGTGCGCGCCGATATAACGTCAAGTGCGTCGGCGGCCGAACACGGTCAGCAGGCAAAACAGCAGGGCCGAGGCCAGCATGAAACCGATGAAACCGTCATCGGGCCAAACCTCAATCGCCAGTCCGGCCAGGGCCGGGCCGACAACGCCACCCGCCTCGAAGAGAATGATGAACACGGCGTTGGCGGCAACCAGGTTTTGCGGCTGAAAGCGGTCGCCCAGCAGGATCAGGCCCAGGGTGTAGAGGCCGAAGGCGCTGCCGCCGAGGAAAAACAGCACCGCCAGCAGAACCGGCAGCGAGTGAACCACATAGGGCACGGCGGCGACCCCCGCCACAATCCCGGCGGCGACCAGAACCATCAGGGCGAAGCGCCCCAGGCGGTCGGCGATCTTGCCCATGGGATACTGCAGGACGATGCCGCCGGCGGAAAAGGCGCTGAGGGCGTAAAGGGAGCCCCCCTCGCCCAGCCCCTCCTTCAGGGTATAAAGAGGCATCAGGGCGTAGGTGGTGATTTCGAAGGAACCGGCGGCGAAGGCGATCAGGAAGGCAAAGAGCCCGAGCCGGAAGATGGAGCCGAAACCGTCCGTCGGCTTCCCCCCTCCCTTGTGGGTTCCGGCCAACAGCACCATGGGTAGGGAGGACGCCGCCATCAATGCGGCGGTGACCAGGAACGGAAGCCAGCCCTCGGAGCCGAGCAGGGAAATCAGCACCGGGCCGACGGCGAAGCCGAAGGAAAAGGCCATGCCATAGAGACCCATCACATGGCCGCGGTTTTCCCGGGTGGCCAGGGAATTGATCCAGGTCTCGCTGATCAGCCACAAAAACCCCGTGCCGAGAGCTAGGGTGAAGCGGAGAACGAACCAGCCGGCCATGGACCCGGACGCCGGCAACCCGAGCAGGGATAAGACGGACAGCAGGCAGGCGGCGACAATCAGGGCGAAGGCCCCGTGGCGGGCCAGCATACGCCCGCTCAGCACGCCGACGGCAAGAATCCCCAGGGACCCGGTGGCGCTGTTCAGCCCGATCAGGGTCGGTCCCATCTCCATGCGCTGCAGGGACAGGGTCACCAGGGGAAAAGACATGCCGATCACCAGCCCCATGCCGGCGACGGCGGCCAGGAGGATATAGATGGCCGCCTGGTCGGAAACCGCATCCTTTCTCATGGCCAGGAGCCTGTCACAGATTGGACGTTGAAGCCAGCGCCAAGATCGTGTTAATGTAAAATATAATGAGCACCATGACCGACCCCCCTCTGATCGCCGTTTCCGGCTGCCGCAAGGACATCGGCGGCCAGGACTTCGACTGCGCCGGACGCAAATACACCCTGGCCCTGGAGCAGGCCTGCGACGCCATTCCGCTGATCGTCCCCACCGCCGGCGGCCGCCTGGACAGGGCCGCCCTGCTGCGGCGGGTCGACGGCATCCTGTTCACGGGAAGCCCGTCGAATATCGAACCCCATCATTACGACGGCACGCCCAGCCTCGAGGGCACCCACCACGACCCGGACCGGGACGCCACCACCCTCCCCCTCCTGCGCGAGGCGGTGGCGGCGGGCGTCCCCGTGTTCTGCATCTGCCGGGGATTTCAGGAAATGAACGTCGCTTATGGCGGCACCCTCCATCAACGAGTCCACGAACTGCCCGGCATGATCGATCACCGGGAGGACCCGGAGCTCGACCTGGACGCCCGCTACGCCCCGGTTCATGACGTCACTCTCAACCCGGACGGCGCCTTCAAGGCCTTTTGCGGCTTCGACACGGCCATGGTCAATTCCCTGCACGAACAGGCCATCGACACCCTGCCGCCGCCCCTGCAATGGGAGGTCAAGGCCCCCGACGGCGTCATCGAAGGCATTTCCGTCAGGGATTCGGCAACCTTCGCCGCCGCCGTGCAATGGCACCCGGAATGGAAGGTCATGGAAAACCCTTTCTATCTCGCCCTGTTCCGGGAATTCGCCGCCGCCTGCCGACAACGGATGGACAAACCACGCCGATGAGTGTTAAATATATTTGACATTCACTTTTGAACAGAGAGGCGCCGCCGATGAACCAGATTTCCAACACCACGGAGCAATGGCAGCAACTGGACCGGGACCACCACCTGCACCCCTTCACCGACGGCAAGGCCCTCGGGGAAAAGGGCGTCCGCGTCATCACCCGGGGCGACGGCGTCTACCTGTGGGATTCCCACGGCAACAAACTGATCGACGGCATGGCCGGGCTTTGGTGCGTCAACGTGGGCTACGGCCGCCGGGAACTGATCGACGCGGCGGCCCGGCAGATGCAGGAACTGCCCTACTACAACACCTTTTTCCAGACCACCACCATGCCGGCGACGGAACTGGCCCGGGCCTTGAGCGAGATCACCCCGGACGGCTTCAATCACGCCTTTTTCGCCAATTCCGGTTCCGAGGCCAACGATACGGTGGTCCGCATGGTCCGGCGCTACTGGGACATCAAGGGCGAACCGAAGCGCAAGACCATCATCAGCCGGGACAACGCCTATCACGGCTCGACCATGGCCGGGGCCAGCCTGGGCGGCATGAAGTACATGCACGAACAGGGCGAACTGCCCATCCCCGGCATCGTCCATATCGAACAGCCCTACTGGTATCATCTCGGCGGCGACCTGAGCCCGGAGGAATTCGGCCTCAAGGCGGCCCGCGCACTGGAGGACAAGATCAAGGAACTGGGCCCCGACACCGTGGCCGCCTTCATCGGCGAACCCATCCAGGGGGCCGGCGGCGTCATCGTGCCGCCGGACAGCTACTGGCCGGAAATTCAGCGCATCTGCGACGCATACGGCATCCTGCTCGTCGCCGACGAGGTGATTTGCGGTTTCGGGCGGACCGGCAACTGGTTCGGCAGCGACACCTACAACATCAAGCCCGACCTGATGCCCATGGCCAAGGGCCTGTCGTCGGGGTATCTGCCCATCGCCGCCGTCATGGTCCACGACCGGGTGGCGACGGCCCTCAACGAGGAAGGCGGGGAATTCAACCACGGCTTCACCTATTCCGGCCATCCCGCCGCCGCCGCCGTGGCGCTGGCCAACATCGAAATTCTCAAGCGTGAGAAGATCGTCGAAACCGTCGGCGCGGAGACCGGCCCCTACCTGCAAAAAGGATTGCGGGATCTGGCGGCGGCCCATCCGCTGGTCGGCGAGGTTCGCGGCGTCGGCCTGGTCGCCGCCATCGAGCTGGTCAAGGACAAGGCCGGCCGCACCCTGTTCGACCCCGTCGGAGACGCCGGCGTGATCTGCCGGGAGCACTGTTTCGACAACGGCCTGATCATGCGCGCTACTGGGGACAGCATGCTCCTGTCGCCGCCCCTGATCATCACCAGGCGGCAAATCGACGACCTGCTTGAAAAGGTCGAAAAATGCCTGGACCTCACGGCCCGGGACATCAACAACAACTAACAAAAACCAACGCAACCAAATCGTTCTTTAACAGGGAGAAGACAATGAAACGGTTTATGAAGCGCGCGATGTTCGCCCTGGCGGGCGTCGCCTTTGTCGCCGCCTGCGGCGAGACGGAAGAAGAAAAAGTCGTCAACGTCTATAACTGGTCCGATTACATCGACGAGGAAATCCTCAAGGAATTCACCGCCGAAACCGGCATCAAGGTGGTTTACGACGTTTTCGATTCCAACGACGTTCTCGAAACCAAGCTTCTGGCGGGCAAGACCGGCTACGACGTGGTCGTCCCCTCGGGCGGCTTCCTGTCCCGGCAGATCAAGGCCGGCGTGTTCCAGAAACTGGACCCGGAAAAGCTGAAGAACACCGGCAACCTGTGGGACCTGATCAAGCAGCGCACCGCCGTTTACGACCCCGGCAACGCCTATTCCATCAACTACATGTGGGGCTCCACCGGCGTCGGTTACAACGTCGGCAAGATTTCCGAGCGCATGGCCGACGCGCCGGTCAATTCCTGGCGCATGATCTTCGACCCGGACGTGGTCTCCAAGTTCGCCGACTGCGGCGTCTACATGCTCGACGCCGGTGACGAGATGATCCCCGCCGCCCTCAACTACATCGGCGAAAACCCGGACAGCAAGGACCCGGCGGTGATCGCCAAGGCGGAAGCCGTGCTGATGGCCATCCGCCCGCATATCACCAAGTTCCATTCGTCGGAATACATCGACGCGCTGGCCAACGGCGACATCTGCCTGGCCGTCGGTTGGTCCGGTGACGTGCTGCAGGCCCGCGACCGGGCCGCCGAGGCGGACAACGGCGTCGAGGTCAACTACGTCGCCCCCGACGAGGGCGCCCTGATGTGGTTCGACCAGATGGCGATCCCCGCCGACGCACCCCATCCCAACAACGCCCACACGTTCATCGACTACATCATGCGGGCCGACGTCATGGCCAAGGCCTCCAACTACGTCTACTTCGCCAACGGCAACAAGGCGTCCCAGAAGCTGCTCAACGAGGATGTGATCACCGACCCGGCGATCTATCCCAGCGAGGCGGCGCTGAAGACCCTGTACACGACCACGCCTTACGACTCCAAGGTGCAGTCCATCGTCACCCGCATGTGGACGAAAGTGAAAAGCGGCCAGTAAAACGGACAGCGCCCCGCGTTCCCGGCCAGGGAACGCGGGGTTTTCTTTCCCCAAAACCGGAGCATAAGACCGATGGTTCACGGCCACGCCGTCCCGGCGCGCAACACCTGGGCCCCCTGGAAGGACGCCGCCGAAACGCCTTTCGTCCGCATCGAGGGGGTGACCAAGAAATTCGGCGATTTCGTCGCCGTCGACAACATCAGCCTGGATATCTACGAGCGGGAATTCTTTTCCCTTCTCGGCGGGTCCGGCTGCGGCAAGACGACCTTGCTGCGCATGCTGGCCGGGTTCGAAACGCCGACGCAAGGACGGATTCTCCTGGACGGAGAGGACATGTCCAACGTCCCCCCCTACAAGCGCCCGGTCAACATGATGTTTCAGTCCTACGCCCTGTTCCCCCATATGACGGTGGAACAGAACATCGCCTTCGGATTGAAACAGGACGGCGTCGCCAAGGGGGAAATCGCCGAACGGGTCAAGGCAATGGTGGACCTGGTCCAACTGGGCGGGTTCGGCGGACGCAAGCCGGACCAGCTTTCCGGTGGCCAGCGCCAGCGGGTCGCCCTCGCCCGCTCCCTGGTCAAGAAACCGAAAATCCTCCTGCTCGACGAGCCGCTCGGCGCGCTGGACAAGAAACTGCGCGAGGAAACCCAGTTCGAACTGATGAACATCCAGGAAGAACTGGGCATCACCTTCATCATCGTCACCCACGATCAGGAAGAGGCGATGACCGTCTCGTCGCGCATCGCCATCATGGACGGCGGCAGGGTGGTGCAGGTCGACACCCCACACGACATCTATGAATCCCCCGTCTCCCGCCATGTCGCCAGCTTCATCGGCGAAGTCAACATCTTCGAGGGGCGGGACGGGGCCCCGGCCACCGCCATCCGCCCTGAAAAGATGCTGATCAGCCGCACCGCGCCGGAAGAGACCGGCGTCGCCTGCCTCGAGGGCGAGGTCTGGGACATCGGCTATCTGGGCAAGCTGTCCGTTTATCACGTCAAGCTGGACAACGGCGACATGCTGACCGTGACCCGCACCAACCGGCAGCGGGATACGGAACTGTCCATCACCTGGGAAGACCGGGTCTATGTCTCCTGGCCGCCGGAAGCGGCGGTGGCGCTGGAGAGCTGAGCCATGGAAAAGCTGCGCCAATCGGCCTTGAGCCGCCGCACCGCCGATCTCCTCGAACGCTGGGGCGTCGACGGACGGACGGCGGCGGTGATGGTGCCTTACGCCTGGCTGCTGATCTTCTTCCTGGCGCCGTTCCTGATCGTCGCCCGCATCAGCGTTTCGGAAATCCGCATCGCCATGCCGCCCTATGCGCCGCTTTTCGAATACCTGGACGGCGCCCTCAACGTCAATGTCTGGCTGAGCAATTACGGCCATCTGTTGGAGGACGCCCTTTACTGGAAATCCTACCTCAGCAGCCTGCACATTGCCGCCCTGTCGACCCTGATCGCCCTGGCCATCGGTTATCCCATCGCCTACGGCATGGCGCGGGCGCCCAGGAAATGGCAGCTGACCCTTCTGATGATGGTCATCCTGCCCTTCTGGACCTCGTTCCTGATCCGGGTCTATGCCTGGATCGGCATCCTCAAGACCGAGGGCTTCCTCAATCATTTCCTGATCTGGCTCGGCCTCATCGAGCAGCCCCTGCACCTGCTGCATTCCAATCTGGCGATCTATATCGGCATCGTCTATTCCTACCTGCCGTTCATGATCCTGCCCCTTTACGCCAACCTGGAAAAGATGGACCACTCCCTGCTGGAGGCGGCGTCCGATCTGGGCTGTCATCCGTTGAAGGCGTTCTGGACGGTGACCTTTCCGCTCTCCATTCCCGCCGTCATCGCCGGTTGTTTCCTGGTCTTCATCCCGGCAGTGGGAGAATTCGTCATTCCGGACCTGCTCGGCGGCTCGTCCACCCTGATGATCGGCAAGACCCTGTGGACGGAATTCTTCAACAACCGCAACTGGCCGCTGTCGTCCGCCGTCGCCGTAGTCCTGTTGCTGATGCTGGTGGTGCCGATCGTCCTGTTCCAGCGTTACCAGACCCGCCAGGCGGAGCGCGAGCCATGATCCGAAGACTGTCCGCCTTCAATGTGGCGTCGCTGCTGCTCGGCTTCTCGTTTCTCTACCTGCCGATCCTGCTGCTGGTGATTTTCAGCTTCAACGAATCCCGCCTGGTCACGGTCTGGGCCGGGTTCTCGACCAAGTGGTACGGCGCGCTGCTGGAAAACGACTCCATCCTGCGCGCCGCCGGGGTCACCCTGCGGGTCGCCGTGGTCTCCTCCACGCTCGCCACCATCCTCGGCACCCTGGCCGGGTTCTCCATGTCCCGGTTTGGCGCCTTCCGCGGCCGCACCCTCTTCAACGGCATGATCTACGCGCCGCTGGTGATGCCCGAGGTGATCACCGGCCTGTCGCTGCTGCTGATGTTCGTCGCCATTTCCCTGGACAGGGGGTTCTTCACCATCACCCTGGCGCACACCACCTTTTCCATGTGTTACGTGGCCGTGGTCGTGCAGTCCCGGCTGACCTCCTTCGACCGTTCCATCGAGGAAGCGGCCATGGACCTCGGCTGCCCGCCGTTGAAGACCTTCTTCCTGGTCACCCTTCCGGTGATCATGCCGGCGGTGGCGTCGGGCTGGCTGCTGTCCTTCACCCTGTCCCTGGATGATCTGGTCATCGCCAGTTTCACCTCAGGCCCCGGGGCAACCACCCTGCCCATGAAAATCTATTCCCAGATGCGCCTGGGGGTGACGCCGGAAATCAACGCGGTTTCGACCATCCTGATCGGCGTCGTCGCCGTCGGCGTCGTCGTCACCTCCGTGCTGCACAAACGCCGGGAAGCGCAGCGGGAACGGGACGAGAGGCTGGCCCATACTTAAAAATTAGGCGGCGTGGCGGCGCTGACGATCTGGCATTCCTTGTCGCCGACGTTCTCGAAGCGGTGGGGGATGCGGCTGTCGAAATAATAGGCCTCCCCTTCCTTCAAAATCCTGACCTCATCGCCGACGGTGATCTGCACCTCGCCCTTGGTGACGACCCCGGCCTCTTCCCCCTCGTGTGAAATCATGTTCTCGCCGGAGCCGCCGCCGGGGGGGTAGGTTTCGTGCAGGACGCGAAGCTTGCGGTCCTTGCGCGTCGCCCCGACCAGCAACACGGACGAGCCGCTGTCGGACAGTTCCACCAAATCCTCGCGGGCGAAGAACGACGCCTGTTTCGGCTTCATGTCCATGGTGAAAAAATCGATCAGGCTCATGGGAAAGCCTTCCAGCAGCTTCTTCAGGGAGTCGATAGAGGGGCTGACCCGGTTCTGTTCGATCAGGGAAATGCTGGAATTGGTGACCCCGGCGCGGCGGGCCAGTTCCCGTTGCGACAGGTTGTGCATCTTGCGGATGCTTTTCAGGCGTTCGCCGATGTCAACCGACATGACTCAGGTTTCCTTTTCGCGGGCCAACAGGCACAGATAGGTCCAGACGAAGGTGGCCGCCGCCAGGGCAGTCACCTGCGCCTGATCGTAGGCGGGGGCGACCTCGACCATGTCCATGCCGACCCAGTTCAGGCCGCCCAATTGTTTCAGGATGGCCAGGGCCTGCCAGGTGAACAGGCCGCCGATTTCCGGCGTCCCCGTGCCCGGCGCCTGGGACGGGTCAATACCGTCAATGTCGAAGGTCAGATAGGCCGGGTTGTCGCCGACCGTGTTCTTGATCGCCTCGACGACCGAGGCGACGCCCTCCATGTGAACCTGTTCGGCGCTGATCACGTTGAAGCCCAGCTCTTCGCGGGTGTAGTCCATGACGCTGTTTTCGACCGGCGAGCGAATGCCGATCTGAAGGCTTCGTTTCGGATCGATAAGCCCCTCTTCGGCGGCGTAGTGAAACGGCGTTCCATGTCCGACCGGGGTGCCGAAGTTGTCCTTCCAGGTGTCCACGTGGGCGTCGATGTGAACCAGCGAGACCCCCTTGCCGTTGCGCTCCGCCCGTCCCCGCAGAATGGGCAGGGTCACCGTATGGTCGCCGCCCAGCACCACGAGATGACCACGCGCCCGACGGGCCTGATCCTCGATCATGTCGATGGATTGCTCCAGATAGCCGTTGGCCAGATCGAAATCGCCGATGTCGAGACAGGTCAGGGCGCGGCCGGGAGAAATTCTCAAATCCGGGTGGTCGCTGTCCAGCATCAGGCTGGCGGAGCGAATCGCCTCCGGCCCGAAACGGCAGCCGGGACGGTTGGTCGTTCCCAGGTCGAAGGGAACCCCGGCGATGGTGACGTCCGGCGCCGTACCGTCTTCCAAGGCCGTCGGAAACCGCAGAAAGGTGCGGAGTCCGGCAAAGGTCGGCTGAATGCTCATTTCTCTCTCCTCGTCAAAAATCGCCCAGGGCGGGCAGTTCGCGGCGGAACGGCACCCCGTCGGTGACCGCCTCGTCCAGCTCCCGGGCGAAACGGTGCCCGGCGTAGACCGCGTGGGCGATGGTCGCCGGAGCGAGGGCGTCGCCGATTCGGACCACCGGCAGGGACGGCGGCAATTCCCTGAACAGCGCATCGTCGGGCAGGCGCATGGTGACCATGACCACGGCGGCGGCCGGGCATTGCGTGGCGGTTCCCGTATAAACGCATTTCAGCGCGACGTGATCGCCATGAATGGCGGCCATATCGTGAGAGGCGACGATGCGGACCCCGGCTTGCAGCAGGCGGGTTTGAATCCGTTTCTGTTCCAGGGTGTTGTGGGTCCAGGCGGAAACCTCGGCCGCAGGGGTGATCAGGGTGACCTCATGCCCCTGCCCGCGCAGCAGTTCCGCCAGGACGCCGCCCATGTAGTAGTGGTCGTCGTCGAAGATCGCCACCGGTCCCTCCACCGGGGCCCCGTTCATGATGTCGTCAGGGGTGAGGACATGGGCGCGGTCCGATCCCGGGACGGCCTGCCTGTTGGCCCGGCCCATGCCGTCCCGGCGCCAGTGCGAGCCTGTCGCCAGCACCACATGATCGGCGGCGAATTCCTCCACGTGGGCCGCCGTCAGGGAACTGTCCAGATAGACCTCCACATTGGCCATGGCGGCGATCTGCCCGGCCCGGTAATCGCGCACCCTAGCCCAGGCGGAAAGGCCCGGTAGCCGACTTTCCCGGCTCACCCGCCCGCCCAGTTCCGTGCCGGCTTCGGCCAACACCACCCGGTAGCCACGCTGACCCAGGGCGCGGGTGCATTCCAGTCCGGCCGGGCCGGAACCGACGACCAGGACGCTGGCGTCGGAGCCTTTTGTGGGGATGATTTCCGGGTGCCAGCCGCGCCGCCATTCCTCGCCCATGGTCGGGTTTTGCGTGCAGCGCATTGGGGTCATGGAATTGTCGCCGCTGACGCAGATATTGCAGCCGATGCATTCGCGGATGTCGTCCACCTGGCCCCGTTCGATCTTGTCGGGCAGGAACGGATCGGCGATGGACGGGCGGGCGGCGCCGATCATGTCGAGAACGCCGCGGCGGATTTGCGAGACCATGGTGTCGGGCGAGGTGAACCGGCCGACGCCGACGACCGGCTTGCTGGTCAATGTCTTGACGAAGGAAACGTATTGTTCCTGCGCCCCCTCGCCGCCGAAGCGCGAGGTTTCGGAATCGTTGGACCAGTTGCTGATGTTGACGTCCCAAAGGTCCGGCAGTTCGGCCAGCATGGCGACGATATCCCGCCCTTCCTCCTCGGCGGTGATGCCCTCGGGCCCGATCAGTTCATCGACGGCGAGGCGCACGGCGACGGCGCAGCTATCGCCGACCGCATCCTTGGTGTCCTCGATCAGTTCCCGGAAAAAGCGGACCCGGTTTTCCAGGGAACCGCCGTATTCGTCGGTGCGCTCGTTGTAGCGGCGCGACAGGAAATGCATGGGCAGGGACAATTGATGGCCGGCATAGGCGTAGACGATATCAAATCCGGCCCGCTTGGCCCTTACCGCCGCCTGCCGGTGCCAGCGCCGGACATCCCGGATGTCGGACTTGGACATGGCGTAGGCCTGAACCGGATCGTACTGGCTGCCGGGCAGGTCGGAGACCGCCATGGGCACTTCGCGGCTGTATCGATTGGGGGCCTCGTGACCCTGAAACACCAGTTCGACGGCGGCCAGGGAGCCGTGTTCATGGACCCCGTCGGTCATGCGCCTGAGGTGCGGGATGTCGGCGTCGTCCCACAAACGTTCCTCGTTGAAGGGGGCGATCTCGCTCTTCGGGTGAATCTCGCATTCTTCCGTGCTGACGACGGCCCAGCCCCCTTCCGCCTTGACCCGGCGCATGGCCGCGACGCTGGAGGGATAGCGGTGTCCCATGCCGTTGCAATGGGGCACCTGATAGAAACGGTTGCGGGCGGTTACCGGGCCGATGCGGACCGGTTCGAAGAGAATGTCGTAGCGAGGATCGCGGGCCATCCCCCGGTCAGCCTTCCGACCTGAGATACCATTCGTATTCCCGGGGCGAGGCCTTGGACAGGAAGCTGTACATCTCGTCCCGCTTGCAGGTGACGTAAATCTTGACGTAATCCTCGCCCAGATAGTCGGCCATGACCCGGGAGTTCTCCAACACGTCGAGGGCCAGATGCCATTCCTTGGGCAGGCCGTCGTCCACCTTGGCGTTGGCGTCGCCGGTTTCGATGGGCGGCGGGGCGATTTTGTTCGTAATGCCGTAATGCATCCCGGCGAGAACCGAGGCGAGGGCCAGATAAGGGTTGGCGTCGGCCCCGGCGATGCGGTGTTCGAGGCGGCGGTTGGCGTCGTCACCGGCGGGAATGCGAACCGCCACCGACCGGTTGTTGGCGCCCCAGGAGCGGGTGATGGGAACGTAGCTGTTGGGCGCATAGCGGCGGTAGGAATTGATGTTCGGGGCCAACAGGGCCACCGTGTCGGCCATGGTCGAGAGCAGCCCGCCGACGGCGTGATGCAGGGTTTCGTTGCCGGTTTCGTCGCCGCCGGAGAAGATATTGGCCCCCGACTCGTCGAGCAGGCTGACGTGCATGTGCATGCCACTTCCCGACTGCTCCGCGTAAGGCTTGGCCATGAACGTGGCATCCACGTCATGCTTTCGGGCGACGCCCTTGACCACCCGGGGCAGCAGCATGGCGTAATCGCAGGCGGCCACGGGGTCGTCCGTGTGCATCAGGTTGATCTCGTATTGCCCGATGGCGTACTCAGCGGTAACGGGACCGACCGGGATTTTCTGAATTTTGCAGAAATCGGCTACGTCGTCGAGGAATCCTCCGAACCCTTCCAGGTCGCTGATGCTGAGGACCTGGGTGCCGGAAGCGCGGCGTCCGGTGCCGGGCAAAATGGGTGGTTGCGGGTTTCCTTCGAGCGCCCCTTCCGGATCGAGCAAATAGAATTCCTGCTCCAGGGCGACGACCGGCTTCAGGCCCATGGCCGTGAAACGGTCCAACACCCGTTGCAGGACATGGCGCGGATCGTAGTAATAGGGACTGCCGTCCAGTTCATAAAAGGACACCATCAGCTGCGCCATGGGCCTTTCGAACCAGGGCACGGGAACCAGCGTCCCCGGCACCGGCAGGGCCAGCACATCGGGGTCGCCGTCGCTCAGCCCCATGCCCATGGGGTCGTTGGTGTCGCCGCGAACATCGAGAAAGACCGAAGAGCCGGGAATTTGAAAGCCGTGCTTGTAGATTTTTTCCAATCCGTTGCGGGCGATGCGCTTGCCCCGGATCACCCCACACAGGTCGGGCAGGATGGTGTCGAAGGTTTCGACGTCGGGGTGATTGGAGAGAAAGTCTGTGGCTTCGTCCATGACACTGTTCCGTTCGGGTTAACTCAACAAATCGCGCAGGCGGTAATACATCATGCCGAGGGCCAGCATCGGCGTGCGGATGGGACCGCCGGGAAAGGGCTGATGGCGGATTTTCGCCATCACGTCGAACTGCTCGGCGGTTCCGGCGACCGCCTCGGCAATCAGCTTGCCGCAAATGCCGGACAGCGCGACGCCATGGCCGGAAAATCCATGGGCGAAGAAAATCCGCCCGTCCAGGGCGCCCACGTGCGGCAACCGGTCCAGGGTAATCGCCAGCTTGCCGCCCCAACAATACGCCAGCCCCGCATCGGCCAATTGCGGAAACACCCGCAGCATGCGCGGGCGCATGTAGGAAAACAAGTCCTTCGGTTCGTAGCCGGTGTAATTGGCCCGCCCGCCGAACAGCATGCGGCCGTCCTTCGACAGCCGGTAATAGTTGACGATGTTCTCGCTGGAACAAACGGCGTCGTCGTTGGCGATCAGGGACCGCGCCCGCTCCTCGCCCAACGGTTCCGTCGCCAGGATAAAGCTGCTGACCGGCATCACCCGGTGATGAAGCTTGCCGATGAGATTTCCCAAATAGGCGTTGCCAGCGGCGACCAGGTATTTCGCCTTCACCGTCCCCTGCCCGGTCTTCACCACCGGGTCCGGCTGTTTGTCCAGGGCGACGACGTGGGACTCCTCGAAGACACGCACCCCCGCCTCCGCCGCTGCGCGGCCCAGGCCGAGGGCGTAGTTCAGGGTGTGGAGATGGCCCGCGTTTCCTTCCCACAAGGCGCCGTGGTAGATTTTTGAGCCGAGCCGCCGTTCCAATTCGTCCTTGTCCAGAATGGCCGTGTCCGTATAACCGTAGGCGGCCCATTCGTCCCGGGTTTCCGTCAAATCCGGCATATGGCTCGGCTTGCTGGCCGCATGCAGGTAGCCCCAGGTCAGGTCGCAATCGATGCCGTGACGGGCGACCCTGTCGCGGATCATCTGCTTGGAGTCCAGTTCCACCTGCCACATGGCCCGGGCTCCGTCCTTGCCGACCAGGGTCTCGATCTCGGCCATGGACTTGTTGTAGGCGGTGCAGATCTGGCCGCCGTTGCGCCCCGAGGCGCCCCAGCCGAGCCGCTCCCCTTCCAACAAAACCACGTCATAGCCGCCCTCGGCCAGATGCAGGGCGGCGGAAAGGCCGGTGAAACCGCCGCCGATGACGCAGACGTCGGCGGTGACCTCCCCCACCAGGGACGGGTGGCGGGTTCGGTCGTTGGCCGTGGCGGCGTAATAGGATTTCGTATGCTCGCTCATTCGACAGTCAACCCGGATAAATATTTCGTTACCTGTGACTGTCGCCTATATTTGACGACTGTTCAATATATTTTACAAACAATCGGCCTTATCGGTTGCCGCCGCGAATGGCTTCGATGACCGCATCACCGACCTGTTCCGTCGTCGCGGACCCGCCCAGGTCCCGGGGCAAGGCGGTCCCGTCGGCGGTCACCCGTTCGATGGCCTGGATCAGCCGTTCGGCGGCCTGGTCCTCGCCGAGATGCTGCAGCATCAGGGACGCCGACCAGAACGCGCCGATGGGGTTGGCCACGCCCTTGCCCATGATGTCGAAGGCGGAGCCGTGAATGGGCTCGAACATGGACGGAAAGTCCCCTTCCGGCCGCAGGTTGGCGGTGGGCGCGATGCCCAGGCTGCCCGACAGGGCGGCGGCGAGATCGGAAAGGATGTCCGCATGCAGGTTGCTGGCGACGATGGTGTCCAGGCTGGACGGGTCGAGGACCATGCGGGTGGTCATGGCGTCGACAAGCATTTTGTCGCAGGCCACATCCGGATAATCCCCCTTCACGGTGTCGAAAATCTCGTCCCACATGACCATGCCGTGGCGCTGGGCGTTGGACTTGGTGACCATGGTCAGCCGTTTGCGGGAGCGGGCGCGGGCCAGGTCGAAGGCGAAACGGTGAATGCGCTCGACCCCGGTGCGGGTAAAGACGGACACGTCCAGCCCCACTTCCTGCGGGAACCCCTGGTGGGCCCTGCCGCCGACGCCGGCATACTCCCCTTCCGAGTTTTCGCGCACGATGACCCAATCGAAATCGCCGGGACCGACCCCTTCAAGGGGACAGGCGACCCCGGGCAGGACCCGGGCCGGGCGGACGTTGGCGTACTGGCCCAGTCCCTGACAGATGGCCAGGCGCAATTGCCAGAGGGTGATGTGATCGGGAATGCGCGGGTCGCCGGCGGAGCCGAAATAGATGGCGTCGAAAGCCTTCAGGGTCTCAAGCCCGTCCGGCGGCATCATTTCCCCGTGTCGGAGATAATAATCCGCACCCCAGGGAAAGGTCTCGAATTGCAGGGCAAAGCCGTCGTCCCTCTCCGCCAGGGCCTCAAGGACGCGGACGCCGGCGGCGATCACTTCATGGCCGATGCCGTCGCCGGGAATGGCGGCGATTTTGTAGGCCCTAGGCGTCACGAATGAATTCGGCGATGCGCGGCTGGATTTCCGTCTTCCAGCGTTTGCCGTTGAAGACGCCGTAATGGCCGACCTTTTTCTGCAAATGGTGGACCTTCTTTTCGTCGGGCAAGCCGCCGCACAACCCGTGAGCGGCGCTGGTCTGGCCGTGGCCGCAGATATCGTCGTTTTCCCCTTCCACGGTCATCAGGGCGGTCTTGCGGATTTTACCGGGGTCCACGGGAACGCCGCGATGGGTCATGAAGCCTCTGGGCAGGGCGTGTTCCTTGAACACGGTTTCAATGGTCTGCAGGAAGAATTCCGCCGGCAGGTCCATCACCGAAAGATATTCGTCATAGAACTCCCGGTGCTGGTCCGCCGAATCGCCGTCGCCCTCGACCAGATGATTGTAGAGGCCCACATGGGCCTGCATGTGGCGGTCCAGATTCATGGTCATGAAACCGCTCAACTGGACGAATCCGGGATAGACCCGGCGCATGGCCCCCGGCTGCGGGAACGGCACCCGGGAAATGACCGAATTCTCGAACCAGGACAGGTCCTTGGTCTCCGCGTGCTGGTTGACCTTGGTCGGATTGACCCGGGTGTCGATGGGGCCGCCCATCAAGACCATGGCGCGGGGCTGCAGGGGGTCCTTTTCGGCGGCCATCAGGGAAACGGCGGCGAGGACGGAGACGGCGGGCTGGCAAACGGCCATGACGGTGAGGTCCGGCCCCAGATAGCGGAAAAAGTCCATCATCACGTCGATATGGTCGTCCAGGTCGAATTCACCCAGGGACAGGGGCACATGACGGGCGTCCCGCCAGTCGGTGATGTAGACGTCGTGTTCCGGCAGCATGGCCTTGACCGTGCCGCGCAGCAGGGTCGCGTAGTGCCCGGACAAGGGCGCGACGATCAGCACCTTGGGGTCCTTGCCGATGCGCCCGGCGGGAAGGTCACGGCGGAAATGCACCAGATCGCAAAACGGCGTGCACAATTGGGTCTCGATGAAGACCTCGACCTCCTTGCCCTTCACCGTCGTCGACTCGATATCCCAATGGGGCTTGCCGTAACGGCGGGTGACCCGGTTGAACACCTCGCAGGCGGCGGCCACGGAACGGCCGTAGGGGGTGTAGGAAACCGGATTGAAGGCCGAGGAATGAAAGTGCTGGGTGAATTCGGACATCACCCGAAGGGGGGCCAGGGTCGCGTGGGTTAACTCATAGGCGTGATAGAGCATGAACCGTGCCTTGTCTTGCTGTTTCTCTTAGCATTGCAAATGCTGCAAGTGCGAAGATTAACAGCAAAACCGGAAAGACAACAGAAAAAATCCACCTTTTTCAAAATTATATGACAATTGCTTCATACATTCCAAAGAACCGCCCGCCCGGATCAGATCAGATGCCCATCCTCCAGGCGGACGATGCGGTCCATGCGCGAGGCCAGCTCCGGATTGTGGGTGGCGATCAAGGCGGACAGGCCGGCGCCCCGGGCCAGGCGCATCAGCACCTCGAACACCTCGTCCGCCGTGTGCGGGTCCAGGTTTCCCGTCGGTTCATCGGCAAGCAGGAGCTTCGGCGCGTTGGCCAGGGCGCGGCCGATGGCGACCCGCTGTTGTTCGCCCCCCGACAGGCGGGCCGGGCGGTGCTTGGCCCGCTCCGACAGGCCCAACCATTCCAGCATTTCCGCCGCCCGCTCACGGGCTTCCGTGCGGCCCCTGCCGGCGATGATCTGGGGAATGGCGATGTTTTCCAGGGCGGAGAATTCCGGCAGCAGGTGATGGTACTGGTAGACGAATCCCAGATGATGACGGCGCACGGCGGTGCGCCGGTCGTCGCCGAGGCCGATGCAGGGTTCCCCGGCGATCACCACCTCGCCGGAATCCGGCTTTTCCAAAAGCCCGGCGATGTGCAGCAGGGTCGATTTGCCGGAACCGCTTGGCCCGACCAGGGCGACGATTTCCCCTTCCTTCAGGGTCAGGTCGACGCCGCGCAGGACGGCCAGGCTGTCCTTGCCCTGGCGGAAAACCCGTTCGATTCCGCCCAGATGAAGCACCGGCTCACTCATAACGCAGGGCCTCCGCCGGATCGATGCGGGCGGCCCGCCAGGACGGATACAGGGTGGCCAGGAACGACAGCCCCAGCCCCATCAGCACCACGGCGACGACTTCCGAGGTATCGACCACCGCCGGCAACTGGGACAGGAAGTAGATTTCGGCGGCGAACAGCTCGGTTCCGGTCAGGCCCTGAATCCATTGGCGGATGTTTTCGATATTGTTGGCGAAGGAAATTCCCAGGGCGAACCCGGCGAAGGTGCCGATGACGCCGACGGAAGCGCCGCTGAGGAAGAAAATCCGCATGATCGTCCCCCGCGTCGCCCCCATGGTCCTGAGGATGGCGATGTCCCGGCCCTTGTCCTTGACCAGCATGATCATGGAGGAAATGATATTGAAGGCGGCGACCAGGATAATCAGGGTCAGGATCAGGAACATGACGTTGCGTTCCACCTGAATGGCGTTGAAGAAGCTGGCGTTGGCCCGCTGCCAGTCATGCACCCGCAAGGAGGTTTCACTCAACGGGGGAATCCGCCGGCCGACCGCCATGGCCAGGTCCGGGTGGGTGACGGACACCTCCAGATGACTGACCGCGCCGGGCAGGCGGAAATAGACTTGCGCCGCATCCAGCCGCATGAAGACGAAACCGGCGTCGTATTCGTACATGCCGATGTCGAAGGTGGCGGCGACCCGGTACTTGCGCATGCGCGGCACGGTGCCGAAGGCGGTGACGTTGCCCTTGGGTGAGATCAGGGTGACCTCATGACCGACGCCGACGCCAAGCTTGCGGGCCAGGCGCGCGCCGATGACGACACTGTCCTTGTCGAAGTTGTTCAGGCTGCCCCCGGCGATGTTTTCGGCGATGATTTTCCGGGCCTTCAGGTCCTCGGCCCTGAACCCCCGCACCACCGCGCCGCTGGCATCGCTGCCGCCGGTGGCCATGACCTGGCCCTCGATGATGGGGGTGACGTCGGTGACGTCCTCCAATCCACGGATGGTATTCGCCAGGGTATCGAAGTCGGTCAGTTTTTCCGTCTGGCCGTAGATGCTGAGATGACCGTTGATGCCGAGAATCCGGTCCAGCAATTCCTCGCGGAAGCCGTTCATCACCGACATGACGATAATCAGGGTGGCAACGCCGAGGGCGATGCCGAGCAGGGAAAACCAGGCGATGACGGAGATAAATCCCTCCTGGCGCCGGGCCCTGAGGTAACGCATGGCCATCATCCATTCAAAGGCGGAAAACATGTCCTGCCTACCCCCGCAATCTGGCGACCACATCCTCGGGCGACAGGTCTTCCCGTTCGCCGGTCCGGCGGTTCTTGAATTCGACCACCCCGTCCTTGACCCCTCGGGGGCCGATGACGATCTGCCAGGGCAGTCCGATCAGGTCCATGTCGGCGAACTTGGCCCCGGCCTTGCGGTCCCGGTCGTCGTAGAGAACCTCGACCCCGGCCCGGCCGAGAGCCTGGTACAGGTCGTCGCAAGCCTTCGTGCAGGCCTCGTCGCCGTAGCGAAGGTTGATCAGCCCGGCCTTGAAGGGAGCGACGCTTTCCGGCCAGATGATGCCGTTTTCGTCGTGGGAGGCCTCGATGATGGCCCCGGCGAGGCGGGAAACCCCGATGCCGTAGGAGCCCATCTCGACGGTGATGTCCTCGCCCTCCGGCCCGGTCACCACGGCCCCCAGCTTTTCAGAATACTTGGTGCCGAAATAGAAGATATGGCCGACCTCGATGCCCCGGGCGGTGATCAGGTCCTCGCCCAGGGCCTGTTCCGCCGCCGGGTCCCGCTTTTCGTCCGTCGCCGCGTATTTGCCGGTGAAGGTATCGACCACGGGCTGCAGGTCGGCGTCGAAGTCCAGGTCGGAATCCGTCCAGGACATGTCGATGAAGTCCCGGTGGCAGGCGATCTCGCTTTCCCCCGTGTCGGCCAGAATAAGAAATTCGTGGCTCATGTCTCCGCCGATGGGGCCGGTGTCGGCGGCCATGGGAATGGCCTTCAGGCCCAGGCGTTCGTAGGTCTTCAGGTAGGAAACGAACATCTTGTTGTAGGAGCGCCGCGCGCCGTCCTTGTCCAGGTCGAAGGAATAGGCGTCCTTCATCAGGAATTCCCGCCCCCGCATGACCCCGAAGCGGGGCCGGACCTCGTCGCGGAACTTCCACTGGATGTGATAGAGAAGCTGCGGCACGTCCTTGTAGCTGCGCACCGAGTTGGCGAAAATTTCGGTGATCTGTTCTTCGTTGGTGGGGCCGTAGAGCATGTCCCGGTCGTGGCGGTCGCGGATACGCAACATTTCCGGGCCGTAGTCGTCGTAACGGCCGCTTTGCCGCCACAGGTCCGCCGGCTGGATGGTGGGCATCAGCACCTCATGGCAGTTGATGGCGTTTTGCTCCTCGCGGACAATTCTCTCGATGTTGCGCAGCACCCGCAGCCCCAGGGGCAGCCAGGAGTAAATACCGGCGCTGGACTGGCGAATCATGCCGGCCCGCAGCATCAAACGGTGAGAGGCGATTTGCGCCTCGGCCGGGGTTTCTTTCAGGGTCGGCAGGAAATAAGCGGACAAGCGCATGGAATGAAGGCCTTTGAGGTCATAAAGAAAATAATAACAACGGGTGGGCGGGACTTTAGATCATCGGGGATTACTCGTCAAAGAGTGCCGCGTCAACCCGCATCCAGGGCGGTTTTTCCCGGGCGATGCGCTGATAGGCCGGGCAGTCCGGGCGGTGGGCGCCGGGCAGATAGCCGAGGCTCATGAGAAATTCGTTGACGATCTCGCCGCCGGTGAACTTGAACGTCTTCTTGAACAGCTTCACCCAGCCGGATTTGGGCATGGGGTGGTGGGCCTCCAGGAATTTTGCGAAGCCGCCGTGGCTTTCCCGCATGGCCCGAATGCGCCCGGCGTTGTGGATGATCGAAGTGATTTTCAGCCGGTTGCGAATTATCCCGCTGTCGGCGAGAAGGCGTTCGATATCTTTGTCCCCGTAGGCGGCGACCGTGTCCACGTCGAAGCCCTGGAAGGCCTTGAACGTGGCCGGGCGCTTTTTCAGGATCAGTTCCCAGGACAAGCCGGCCTGGAAGATTTCCAGGGACAGCAGTTCCAACAGAACCGCCTCCCCTTCCCGCGGCAGGCCGTATTCGTCGTCGTGATAAGGCCCGTGGACCGGATCGCCGGGGGCGATATCGCAATACCAGTTCATGATCTACACAAACAGGCCCTATGCCTGTTCCAGTTCCACCAGCGCCCCCTGGAAGTCCTTCGGATGCAGGAACAGCACCGGCTTGCCGTGGGCGCCGATTTTCGGCTCGCCGTTGCCCAGCACCCGTGCGCCTTCGGCGACCAGACGGTCGCGGGCGGCGAGGATGTCCTCGACCTCGAAGCACATGTGATGGATGCCGCCGGACGGGTTCTTGTCGAGAAACCCCTGGATGGGTGATTTGTCGCCCAGGGGATACAGCAGTTCCACCTTGGTGTTGGGCAGTTCCACGAAAACCACGGTGACCCCGTGATCGGGCTCGTCGGCGGGCTCGGACACCTTGGCGCCCAGGGTGTCGCGATAGCTTTTGCACGCCGCCTCCAAGTCCGGCACGGCGATGGCGACGTGATTCAGGTTTCCAATCATCGGTTTTTCATTCCTTTGTCCGAGTATGATTATACTTCAACCAGATGCACCTGGGTAATCGGCTTTTTGTCCAGCCGCTGCCGGAACATGCGCCGGACGGTGACCCGTATGGCCTCGGCGGTGCCTTCCCCGTAGGAGGTGGCGTCCAGGGCCTTTTTCACGGCTTCGAGGACGGCGTCGTGCAGCCTCTCGTCACCGTCCTCGAGAATCCCCGTGGTCGACAGAACCGGTTCGGCGGCCAGCCTGCCCTGCCTGTCGACGACGACGGTGACGATGGCGGTGCCGTTCCAAAGCGCCCGCTTGCGGCCGCGGATCAGCGCCCCGTCCAGGGGCACGACCCGGTTGCCCTCGAGGGCCAGCCGTCCCGTCGCGACATGATCGACAATCCCCGGCGCGCCGGGGCCGATGCGCATCATCGAGCCGTTTTCCCCGACCAGGGTGTGGGCGACCTGACAGTCTTCCGCCAAACGGGCGTGTTCCGCCATGTGGCGCAATTCCCCGTGCACGGGAATGGCGATGGCGGGACGCACATGCTGATACATGCGGACCAGTTCGTCGCGGGCGGGATGGCCCGAGACGTGGACATGATGGTCCTTTTCGGTAATCACCCGCACCCCGGAGCGGATCAATTGATTCTGCAGCCGCCCGATGGAGGTTTCGTTGCCGGGAATGACCCGCGACGAGAAAATCACCGTATCCCCTTCGCCGATGGAAATGCGGGGGTGAGACCCGCCGGCGATGCGCGAAAGGGCGGCGCGGGGTTCGCCCTGGGAGCCGGTGCAGACGATCAGGGTCTTGTCGTCGGGCAGGTATCCCGCCTGATCCTCGTCGAGAAAAGCCGCCGTGTCCTTCAGGCAGCCATGGGCCCGCCCAACCTCGGAAAAACGCCACAGGGCCCTCCCGGCCAGCACCACATCACGGTCGTTGGCGGCGGCGGCGGCGGCGATGGTTTCCAGCCGGGCGACGTTGGAGGCGAAGCAGGTGACGACGACCCGCCCTTTCAACCCGGCGATCAGGCCGCTCAGGCTTTCCAGAAGATCCCCTTCCGAACCGGATTGGCCCGAGGAAAACACATTGGTGGAATCGCAGACGATGGCCAGCGTCCCCTCCTCGCCCAGCCTTTGCAGCGCCGCCTCGTCGGAAACCTCTCCGACCACCGGGTCCGGGTCGAATTTCCAGTCCCCCGTATGCAGCACCGTGCCGACGGGGGTGCGGATGGCGATGGCGTTGGGTTCCGGGATGGAATGGGTCAGCGTGATCAATTCCAGATCGAAGGGCCCGACGGAGAAGGTCCCGCCCAGGGGGATGACGGTGACGTCGGCCTCGTCGGCCAGGTCCGCCTCGTTCAATTTGTGAGCGAGGATGTCGGCGGTGAACGGCGTCGCGAAAATGGGGCAGCGCAGGCGCGGCCAAAGATGGGCGACGGCGCCGAGATGGTCTTCGTGGGCATGGGTCAGGACCAGTCCGTCCAGTTGGTCGAGACGCTCCTCGATAAAGGCCGGATCGGCCATCATCACGTCGACCCCCGGCTGTGCGCTGTCGCCGAAGGTAATGCCGAGATCGACCATCATCCAGCGTTCCCGGTCCGGCGGGCCATAGCCGTACAGGTTCAGATTCATGCCGATTTCACCGGCCCCGCCGAGGGGAAGGAAAAGAAGTTCGTCTTTATTATTCATTGATTTATCTGGCTTTATTCAACTGATAAATGAGATGCAGGCCGCGCAGGGTCAGCTCGCCGTCGGCGCAGGCGATGCGGTCCGTGGACTCGGCGAACAAAGGCGCCAGGCCGCCGGTGGCGACCACCGTCATGGGCGCGCCGAATTCGTCCTCGATGCGCTGCACGACTCCTTCGATCATGGACAGATAGCCCCAATAGATTCCCGACTGCATGGCCTCGACCGTTCCCTTGCCGATAACCCGCCCGGGGCGGCGGATGGCGACCCGGGGCAGCTTCGCCGCCGCCATGTGCAGGGCCTCCTGGGACAGGTTGACCCCGGGGGTGATGATGCCGCCGCAATAGTTCCCGTCGGCGTCGACGACGTCGAAGGTGGTGGCGGTGCCGAAATCGACGATGATCAGCGGCCCGGCGTAGCGCCCGTGGGCGGAGATGGCGTTGACCAGCCGGTCGGCCCCGACTTCCTGGGGCTGGTCGACAAGAACCTCGATGCCCAGATTGACATCCGTCTCGCCGACCACCAGGGGCTCGGCGTTGAAATAGGTCCGGCACAGGGTTTTCAGGCCGAACAGGGTCGAAGGCACGACGGTGGCGATGATGGCGCTGTCGATGGACTCGCGCCCGATGCCGCCCAGGTCCAGCAACTGCATCAGCCAGACCCCCAACTCGTCGGCGGTCCTTTCCGGCGTGCTGGAGGCCCGCCATTCGCCGAGGACCTCGCCGCCGTCGCCGAAGACGGCGAAAACCGTGTTGGTGTTTCCTGAATCGATGGCCAAGAGCATGTGAGGGTCCAATTCCGTCAGTGTTTTCCAGGATTATATAAACACATCGCCGGCGGTGATACGCCGCTCTTCCCCCTGCTGGGTGAGAATCAGCGCCCCGTCCTTGTCCAGCCTGCTGAAGGTCCCCTTCAGGGTCTCCCTTTCCAGGCGCACGGTGATTTCCTCGCCAAGCCAGGCGGCGCGGCGCAGCCAGGCCTTCCTCGCCGGCTCGAAGCCAAGGTTCTTCCAGGTCACGAAACCGGCGAGGAACCGCAGGCAGAAGGTTTCCAGCATTATCTCCGCCGTCACCTCCCCGCCCCCTTCCCGTTTCAGGGAGGTGGCGGGAAACTCCACGTCCCGGGGATAATCATCGATATTCAACCCGGCGCCGATGATCAGCCAGTCCATGCCCCCCAGGGGCACGGTTTGCGATTCCAGCAGCAAGCCGGAAATCTTGCGTCCCTCGACAAGAACGTCGTTCGGCCACTTGCAATTGACGAAGGTTCCCTTCGGCAAGACGGAGGCCACCGCCTCGGCCATGCCCAGCGAGGCGATGAAGCTCAGTTGCATGGCCTTGAAGGCATGACAGTCGGGCCTGAGCAGGATGGAACAGTAGAGGTTCCCCGCCCCGGAGACCCACGCCCGGCCGCGCCGCCCCCGGCCCGCCGTCTGTTCCCGGGCCCAGACCACCGTTCCTTCCGGCGCGCCGTCGGCGGCCAGGCGCCGGGCCTCTTCGTTGGTGCTGTCGATGCTGTCGAGAACAATCAGGTTGTAGGGACTCGGCAGTCGCAGGGTCATCTCGCGAACAGGGCGGATGCGGCGGCGGCGGCGCTGTCGATGACCGTCCCCGGCGCGGCGAAAAAGACGATCACGACAAGGGCCGTCCCGGCGATGACAAAGGCCAGATTGCGATCGACCGGCTTCTCAAGCGGTTCGGCGGGTTCGTCGAAATAAACCACCTTGATGATGCGCAGATAATAGAACGCGCCGACCACGCTGCTCAGCACGCCGATGATGGCGAGAGCGAAGAAACCGGACTCGATGGCGGCGAAAAAGATGTACAGCTTGGAAAAGAACCCGGCCAGCGGCGGGATTCCGGCCATGGAGAACATGAACACGGCCAGGGCGGCGGCGACCATGGGGTGGGTCTTCGACATGCCGGCCAGATCGCTGATGTTCTCCACCATCCTGTCGCCCCGGCGCATGGTCAGGATGCAGGCAAAGGCGCCGATGTTCATGAACAGGTACACGGCCATGTAGATCATCACCCCGCGCACCCCCGCCTCGTTGGCGACAGCGAGACCGATCAGGGCATAGCCCACATGGCCGATGGAGCTGTAGGCCATCATGCGTTTGATGTTGGTCTGATTGATGGCGGCGAAGGCCCCCAGCAGCATGGAGGCGACGGAAATCAGGACGACGATCTGCTGCCAGTGCTGGACCAGATCGCCGAAGGGACCGACCATGACGCGCAGGAACAGGGCGATGGCGGCGATCTTCGGGGCGACGGAGAAGAAGGCGGTGACCGGCGTCGGCGCGCCCTCGTAGACATCGGGCGTCCACATGTGGAACGGCACGGCGGACACCTTGAACGAAAGCCCGGCGAGAATGAAGACGATGCCGACGATCAGGCCGAGGGAGGCATGCGGGCCGTGGCCGTCGGCGAACAGGGCGCCGATGGCGGCGAAATCCGTGGTTCCGGCGAAACCGTAGACCAGGGACGAACCGTAAAGCAGCATGCCCGATGCGACGGCGCCGAGGACGAAGTATTTCAGCCCCGCTTCCGTCGAACGCTCGTCGTCCCGGTTGAAGGTGGCGATGACGTAAAGGGACAGGGACTGCATCTCCAGGCCCAGGTACAGGGACAGCAGGTTGTTGGCCGACACCATGATCATCATGCCGAGGGTGGCGAACAGGATGAGGATGGCGTACTCGAAACGGGCGATCCCCTGGTTTTCCATGTAATTCTGGGAAATCACCAGGGTCAGGGCCGAGGCGATGAGGATCAGTACCTTGAAATAGACGGAAAACGGATCGCTGACGAACATGCCGCCGAAGGTCTGCATGACCCCACCGGCGACCGTCGCCACCAGCAACAGGGCGAGCACCAGGGACACCGTCCCGAGGCGGTTGACCAGGCGCGCCGTGCGCACCTCACCGGCGTTGTCGGTGGTTTTCTGGAACACCCCGACCATCAGCAGCGCCATGGCGATGACGGCGAGGAAAATTTCCGGTAGCGCCGGGACCATATTGGGAATGTTGGACATCCGCGTCTTCCTTTACCGTCCCGCGACCAACGCCGCCGAGGCCGCCTGCGCGGTCTCGACCCGTTCGATCAAGTTGTTAACCGAGACATGCATGATGTCGAGGAATGAGGTCGGGTAGACACCCATCCACAGGACCAGAACCACCAGCGGCGCGAAAACGAGAATTTCACGTCGGCTCAGGTCGCCGATCTTCATCAGGTGCTCTTTCGTCAACTGGCCGAAAATCACCCGCCGGTACAGATACAGCATGTAGACCGCGCCCAGGATCACCCCCGTCGCCGCCAGCGCGGCGACCCAGGTGTTGGCCTTGAACGCGCCGACCAGGACCAGGAACTCGCCGACGAAGCCGCCGGTTCCGGGCAGGCCGACGGAGGCCAGCATGAACAGCATGAAGATCAGGGAATACGCGGGCATTCGATGGACCAGGCCGCCGTACATATCGATCTCGCGGGAGTGAATCCGGTCGTAGACGACGCCGACGACAAGGAACAGGGCCGCCGAAACAATGCCGTGGCTGAGCATCTGGTAGATCGCCCCCTCGATCCCCTGCGTGGTCAGGGTGAAGGTGCCGATGGTGACGAAGCCCATGTGGGCCACCGACGAGTAGGCGATCAGCTTTTTCATGTCCTCCTGGGCCAGGGCGACCAGGGAGGTGTAGATCACGGCGATAATGCTGAGCGTATAGATCAGCGGCGTGAAGTCCGCCGTCGCCAGC
Source organism: uncultured Thalassospiraceae bacterium (assembly GCA_964344645.1). GTDB lineage: Bacteria > Pseudomonadota > Alphaproteobacteria > Rhodospirillales > JABHCV01 > JACNJU01. The sequence goes on along the minus strand of CAYFOJ010000004.1, from coordinate 108,228 downwards.
GGGAACATGGGCAGGGAAAAGCGCAGGAACCCGTAACCGCCGAATTTCAACAGCACGCCCGCCAGAATCACCGAACCGGCCGTCGGCGCCTCCACGTGGGCGTCGGGAAGCCAGGTGTGCACCGGCCACATGGGCACCTTGACCGCGAAGGAGGCGAAGAAGGCCAGCCACAGCCAAGTCTGCAGGGCGGCCGGGAAATCGTGGGTCAGCAGGGTCGGAATGTCGGCGGTGCCGGCATCGAAATACATGGCCAGCACGGCGACCAGCATCAGCACCGATCCCAGCAGGGTGTAGAGGAACAGCTTGAACGCCGCGTAGACCCGCCTCGGACCGCCCCAGACGCCGATGATCAGGAACATGGGCAGCAGCACGGCCTCGAAGAAGATGTAGAAGAGGACCATGTCCAGGGCCACGAACATGCCGACCATCATGGTCTCCAGGACCAGGAACGCGATCATGTATTCCTTGACCCGGCTCTGGACGGATTCCCAACTCGCCAGGACGCAGATGGGCGTCAACAGGGTCGTCAGCAGGACGAACAACACGGAAATGCCGTCCACGCCCACGTGATAGGCGATGTTGAAGGCGGGCATCCATTCCACGTGTTCGACGAACTGGAAGTCGGCGGTGGAACTGTCGAAATTAGTCCACAGCAGCAGCGACAGCAGGAACACGGCGCTCGACGTCCACAGGGCGACGTTGCGGGCATTGCGGTTGACGACTTCTTCCTCGCCGCGAATGGCGAGAATAAACGCCGCGCCGATCAGCGGGATGAAGGTCAACAGGGAGAGAAGAGGAAAGTTACTCATGGCGCCCTCACCCCCCTATCCACATGTAAAGGGTAATCAAGATGATAATGCCCCCCAGCATGGCGAAGGCGTAATGGTACAAATATCCGGTCTGCAGACGCGCCACCCGCTTCGCCAGATTCAGGGTGACGGCGGAAACCCCGTCCGGGCCGATGCCGTCGATCAACGCGCCGTCGCCGGTCTTCCACAGGTTCCGTCCCAGATACATGGCCGGTTTGACGAAAACGGCGTCGTACAGTTCGTCGAAGTACCACTTGTTATGGACGAAGGTGTAAAGCGGCTTGATCTGGCCGACGATGGCCGCCGGCAGGCCCGGCGCCCACATGTAGAGGACATAGGCCAGCGCGATCCCGGCCAGACCGACGCCAAGCGGCAGGTACTTGACCCAGAACGGGGCATGATGGGCCGCTTCCAGGGCCTGATGGGTGTCCAGCACCAGAATGGCGTTGCCCCAGAATTCCGCCGTCTTGTGGCCGACGAAATACTCGTAGCCGACATAACCGGCGAACAGGGCACCCATGGCCAGGACCATCAGCGGCACCAGCATCACCTTCGGGCTCTCGTGAACATGGGCAAGCACCCGCTCATCGGCCCGGGACTGGCCGTGGAAGGTCATCAACAGCAGACGCCAGGAATAGAAGGCGGTCAGGAAGGCGGCGATAATGCCCATCCAGAAGGCGTAGCCACCGGCCACGCTGTCAGCCCCCCAGGCGGCCTCGAGCACGATGTCCTTGGAATAGAACCCGGCGAAGGGCCAGACACCGGCAAGGGCCAGCGAGCCGACCCACATCAGGGCGTAGGTGACCGGAATCATCTTCCAGATGCCGCCCATCTTGCGCATGTCCTGTTCGTCGGACATGGCGTGAATGACCGAACCGGCGCCCAGGAACAGCAGCGCCTTGAAAAAGCCGTGGGTCATCAGGTGGAAGATGCCGGCGGAATAGGCGGAAACGCCGCAGGCGAAGAACATGTAGCCCAACTGGGAACAGGTGGAATAGGCAATCACCCGCTTGATGTCGTTCTGGGTGCAGCCGATGGTGGCGGCGAAAATGGCCGTCGAGCCGCCGACGATGGTGACCACGGTCAGGGCGATGTCGGAATATTCGAACAGGGGTGACAGGCGGGCGACCATGAAGACGCCGGCGGTGACCATGGTGGCGGCGTGAATCAGCGCCGAGACCGGCGTCGGGCCTTCCATGGCGTCGGGCAGCCAGGTGTGCAGTCCCAACTGCGCCGACTTGCCCATGGCGCCGACGAACAGCAGCAGGCAGGCCACGGTCATGGCGTGGAACTCGCCGCCGAAGACGTTGATGGTGTCGTCCGCCTTGGACGGCGCGGCGGCGAAAATCTCGTCGAAGCTGATGGAATCGAACATCACGTAGACAGTGAAGATGCCCAGCGCGAAGCCGAAGTCGCCGACCCGGTTGACGACGAAGGCCTTGATGGCGGCGGCGTTGGCCGACGGCTTATTGTACCAGAAGCCGATCAGCAGATAGGACGCCAGGCCGACCCCTTCCCAGCCGAAGAACATCTGCACCAGGTTGTCGGCGGTCACCAGCATCAGCATGAAGAAGGTGAACAGGCTCAGATACGACATGAAGCGCGGCACGTCCGGGTCATGGTGCATGTAGCCGATGGAATAGACGTGCACCATGGACGAGACCACGGTGACGACGATCATCATCACGGCGGTCAGGGTGTCGATCTTCAGCGCCCAGGAAATGCTGAGGCTGCCGGAGTCGATCCAACTGAACAGATGCTGCGTCCGTGCGTCGCCGCCCAGGGCGACATCGTTGAAGATGATGATGGAAAGCACGGCGGAAATCAGCAGGCCGCCGCAGGTGATGTACTGGGCCAGGCTGTCCAGGCGCTTTTTCTTTTCCTTGTCGCCATCGACCTTGGCGAAGGTCAGGATGCCGGCGATGATGGAAGCCAGGAGCGGCAGGAATACGGCTGTGGTGATCATGCTTCCCTACCCCTTCATCGCGTTGATGTCTTCGACGGCAATAGTGCCGCGATTGCGGAAGAAGACAACCAGTATGGCCAGCCCGATGGCGGCCTCGGCGGCGGCCACGGTGAGGACGAACATGGCGAACACCTGCCCGACCAGATCCCCCAGTTCGACGGAGAAGGCGACCAGGTTGATATTCACCGCCAGCAGCATCAGTTCCACCGACATCAGGATGACGATGACGTTTTTGCGGTTCATGAAAATGCCGAAAATGCCGAGGGAAAACAGGATCGCGGCGACCACCAGATAATGGGAAAGGCCGATTTCAAACATCACACGCCCCTCCCCGACTCGATCTTGTGAACTTCAAGGGTGTCCTCCGGACGGCGTTTCAGTTGATCGGCGATGCGTTGCTTCTTGACGCCCCCGCGCTTGCGGTGGGTCAGGACGATGGCGCCGATCATGGCGATCAGCAGCACCAGCCCGGCGGACTGGAACAGGAACATGTAATCCGTATAGACGACCGCCCCCAGGGCATGGGTGTTGGTCACCGTTTCCGGGATCGGCGTGGCGATGGCGTCCTTGGCCTCGGGGATCAGATGCCAGCCGCTGACGACGGCGATCAGTTCGGCGACCAGGATGATGCCGACGAAAGCGCCGAGGGGCAGATATTTAAGAAAACCCTGTCGCAGTTCGACGAAGTTGATGTCCAGCATCATGACCACGAACATGAACAGCACCGCCACCGCGCCCACATAGACGACGACCAGGATCATGGCCAGGAATTCCGCCCCCATCAGCACGAACAGTCCGGCCGAATTGAAGAAGGCCAGGATCAGGAACAGCACCGAATGCACGGGGTTCTTCGCCGACACCACCATCACCGCCGAAGCGATGGCGATCAGCGCAAACATGTAAAACGCCAGCCCCTGTATTATCATGGTTTCCGGGTCCCTCCGGGGACGGTTTGAATCTGTCTCACGCTCTTACTTGCCTTCCTTTTGATCAGCGATAGGGGGCGTCCGCGGACAGCCTTGCGGCTATCTCGGTCTCCCAGCGTTCGCCGTTGGCCAGCAGCTTTTGTTTGTCGTACATCAGCTCTTCACGGGTTTCCGTGGAGTATTCGAAATTGGGTCCCTCGACGATGGCGTCCACCGGGCAGGCCTCCTCGCAGAAGCCGCAGTAAATGCACTTGGTCATGTCGATATCGTAGCGGGTGGTGCGCCGCGAGCCGTCGTCGCGCACGTCGCCTTCGATGGTGATCGCCTGGGCCGGGCAGATGGCCTCGCACAATTTGCACGAAATGCAGCGCTCTTCCCCGTTGGGATAGCGCCTGAGCGCGTGCTCGCCCCGGAAACGGGGGCTCAGCGGGCCCTTCTGGAACGGATAGTTGACGGTCACCTTGGGCCGGAACATGTAGCGGAACGTCAGGGCCAGGCCGGACATCAGCTCCGAGAGCAGGAAGGTTTTCAGACCGCGGTCGATATAGCTCATGTCGGGCTCTCCTTATCCAACCGCCGGGGTGAGGTCGAAGGCGACCAGGACGCCGGCGACGACGACCACCGCGACCAGGGAAATCGGCAGGAACACCTTCCAGCCCAGGCGCATCAACTGGTCGTAGCGGTAGCGCGGGAACGCCGCCCGCACCCACAGGAAGAAGAACAGCACGAAGGCGATCTTGGCCGCCAGCCACAACGGCCCGGGGATCGTGTTGAAGGGTGCGATATCGAACGGCGGCAGCCAGCCGCCCAGGAACAGCACCGACGTCATGCCCGCCATCAAGATCATGTTGGCGTATTCGCCGAGGAAGAACAGGGCGAAGGCCATGGCCGAATATTCCACGTTGTAGCCCGCCACCAGTTCCGCCTCCGCTTCCGGCAGGTCGAAGGGATGGCGGTTGGTCTCGGCCAGGGTGGAGATGAAGAAGATCACCGCCATGGGCAGCAGCGGAATGACGAACCACATGTCCTTCTGGGCCATGACGATGTCCGACAGGTTCAGCGAGCCGACGCACATCAGCACGGTAACGATGACGAAGCCCATGGAAATCTCGTAGGACACCATCTGCGCCGCCGAACGCAAGGCGCCGAGGAAAGCGTATTTGGAGTTGGACGCCCAGCCCGCCATGAGGATGCCGTAGACACCCAGCGACGAGATGGCGAACAGGAACAAAATGCCGACGTTGATGTCCGCCAGAACCATGCCCTGGTCGAAGGGAATCACCGCCCAGGCGATCAGCGCCAGGATGAAGGTCACCATGGGGGCGAGCAGGAACACCGCCGGGTTGGCCCCGGAAGGCACGATGGTTTCCTTGAGGAACAGCTTGAGCCCGTCGGCAAGCGGCTGCAACAGGCCGAAAGGCCCGACCACGTTGGGGCCGCGGCGCAGTTGCATGGCCCCGATGACCTTGCGCTCCACGTAGGTCAGATAGGCCACGGCCAGCAGCAGCGGCAGGACGATGGCGACGATCTTGATGACGATCCAGAGCACAGGCCAGATATAGGAATCCCAAAGTTCAACCATCGGTGCCGGTCTTCCCTTTGCTGTCGCCGAGTAGCGCCTCAACGCACTGGGCCATGGTTTCTGACGCCCGGCTGATCGGGTCCGTCATGTGGAAATTGACGATGGGAGAGGCGAAACCGCCCGCTTCCAGGCTCCCCTCGACGCCGAACGGGCCCCAGTCTCCGCCGATGGCCTCGTCGCCCGCGCCGAACACCGGATTGATCTCCGTCATCCGGGCGCGCACCTCGGACAAGGTGTCGTAGGGTAACGTATGCCCGAGGACGTCGGACAAGGCCCTGAGGATGGTCCAGTCCTCCCGCGCCTCGCCGACGGGGAAGACGGCGAGACGGGTTCTCTGAACCCGGCCTTCCGTATTGACGTAGGTGGCGTTTTTCTCCGTATAGGCGGTACCGGGCAGGATGACGTCGGCCCGGTGCGCCCCGGCATCGCCGTGATGACCCTGATAGATGACGAAGGCCTCGCCCATCTTGGCGGCGTCGATTTCGTCCGCGCCCAGCAGGTAGACCACCTCCGCCCCGTCCAGTACGGCGTCGACGCCGTCCGACACCAGCCCCAGGTCGAGGCCGCCGACGCGGGCGGCGGCGGTGTGCAGGACGTTGAAGCCGTTCCAGCCGTCGGCGATCATGCCGAAGTCCTCGGCGATCTTGCGGGCCAGGGCGAGAACGGCGGCGCCGTCGGGCCGCATCAGCGCCCCCTGTCCCAGGATCAGCATGGGCTTTTCGGCCTCTTTCAGGGCCTGGCAGAAGCCGTGCTTGCCCTCGGCGATGTCCTTCAGGGTATCGCCGCCGGCCCCCAGGTTTTCGCATTTGAAGGTCAGATCCACGTTCTCGCCGATCATCCCGGCCTTAAAGCCGCCCATCAGATAGCGCTTGCGCAGGCGGGCGTTGATGATCGGCGCTTCCTTGCGGGGATTGGAGCCGATAATCAGGCAGGCGTCGGCCTCTTCAATCCCGGCGATGCCCGTGTTGAAGACGTAAGAGCCACGGACGGAAGCCTCCAGCTTCGCCCCGTCCTGGCGGCATTCGATGTTGGACGAACCCAAGGCCGCCGTCAGGTCCTTCAGCGCCGTCATGGATTCGGCGCAGGCCTGATCACCGGCGATGGCGGCGAATTTCGATCCGTCCAGGCCTTTCATCCTGCCGGCGATGGCGGCGAAGGCCTCGTCCCAGGTCGCACGCTCCAGTTTTCCGTCCCGGCGCACATAGGGAGTGTCGAGACGCTGCCGCTTCAGTCCGTCGCAGGCGAAACGGGTCTTGTCGGAAATCCACTCCTCGTTCACGTCCTCGTTCAGGCGCGGCAGGATGCGCATCACCTCCGGGCCCTTGGTGTCGACCCGGATGGCGGAACCGACGGCGTCCATGACATCGACGGATTCGGTTTTCTTCAATTCCCAGGGACGGGCGTTGAAGGCATAGGGGTTGGACGTCAGCGCCCCGACCGGACACAGGTCGATCATGTTGCCGGACAGTTCCGAAGTCAGGGCCTTTTCGATGTAGGTGCCCACTTCCATATGCTCGCCCCGCCCGGTCGCGCCCATCTCGGGGACGCCGGCGATTTCGCTGGAGAAGCGAATGCAGCGGGTGCAGTGAATGCAACGGGTCATCATCGCCCGGATCAGGGGGCCGAAGGTCTTGTCCCGGACGGCGCGCTTGTCTTCCGTATAGCGGCTGCGGTCCATGCCGTAGCCGACGGCCTGGTCCTGCAGGTCGCATTCGCCGCCCTGATCGCAGATCGGGCAATCGAGGGGATGGTTGATCAGCAACAACTCCATCACCCCCTGGCGCATCTTCTTCACCGCCGGGGAATTGGTCGTGATCACCATGCCGTCGCCGACGGGCATAGCGCAGGAGGCGATGGGCTTGGGCGCACGCTCCATTTCGACCAGGCACATGCGGCAGTTGCCGGCGATGGACAGGCGCTCGTGATAGCAGAAACGGGGGATTTCGATCCCCGCCTGCTCGCAGGCCTGCAAAACGGTCAGCCCGGCTTCGACCTCGACTTCCCTGCCATCAATCGTCAGTTTTGGCATTCCGTTTCCCCCTAGGCCGCCTGGCCTTCGCCCGAGGCCTGGCGCTCGTTGATACGGCGCTCGATCTCGGGGCGGAAGTGGCGAATTAAACCCTGAATGGGCCAGGCCGCCGCGTCGCCGAGCGCGCAGATGGTCTGACCTTCGATCTGTTTGGTGACATCGTGCAACAAGTCGATCTCGTCGATGGACATGTCGCCGGTGACCATGCGCTGCATCATTCGCGACATCCAGCCCGTGCCTTCCCGGCACGGCGTGCACTGGCCGCAGCTTTCATGGGTATAGAATCTCGACAGGCGGGCAATGGCCTTGATCACGTCCGTCGACTTGTCCATCACCATGACCGCCGCCGTGCCCAGTCCGCTGCCGTGTTCCTTGAGGCCGTCGAAGTCCATGATCGCCTGTTCGCAAAGCGCCTTCGGCATCATCGGCACGGAGGAACCGCCGGGGATCACCGCCAGCAGGTTGTCCCAGCCGCCGCGCACGCCGCCGGCGTGGGTCTCGATCAACTCGCGCATGGGGATGCCCATGGCCTCTTCCACCGTGCAGGGGGTATTGACGTGGCCGGAAATGCAAAACAGCTTGGTGCCGGTGTTGTTTTCCCGGCCGATGGAGGCGAACCACTTGCCCCCCCGGCGCAGGATGGTCGGCACCACGGCGATGGATTCCACGTTGTTGACCGTGGTCGGGCAGCCGTAGAGTCCGACGTTGGCCGGGAAAGGCGGTTTCAGCCGGGGCTGCCCCTTCTTCCCCTCCAGGCTTTGAATCAGCGCGCTTTCCTCGCCGCAGATATAGGCGCCGGCGCCCATGTGGATGTACATGTCGAAGTCGAGCCCCGCCCCTCGGGCGTCTTTGCCGATCAGGCCGGCGGCGTAGGCTTCGTCGATGGCCGCTTGCAGGGCCTGGGCCTCGCGCAGGAATTCGCCGCGCACGTAGACATAGGCGGCCACGGCCCCGACGGCGGCGGAGGCCAGCAAGGCCCCCTCGACCAGTTTATGGGGCTCGTTGCGCATGATCTCCCGGTCCTTGCAGGTGCCGGGCTCGCCCTCGTCGGCGTTGATGGTCAGGAACACCGGGCGTCCGCCGGTTTCCTTGGGCATGAACGACCATTTCATGCCGGTGCCGAAACCGGCCCCGCCACGGCCGCGCAGGCCGGAACTCTTGACTTCCTCGACCAGCCATTCCCGACCCTTGGCGATCAGGTCCGCCGTGCCGTCCCAGTCGCCGATGGACTTGGCGACCTCCAGGCCGCTGCCCTTGAGGCCATAGATATTTTGGAAGATGCGATCGGAATCTTTCAGCATCAGCCCTCTCCCTCGCCGTCTTTCAGCGACGTCAGGCCGCCCTCGGGTTCACAGCCCTTGCGGGAATTCTGCGGCCCCGGCGTCGGCGTGCCGCCGGCGGCCAGGGTGTCGAGAATAGCCACGGTGGAGGCCTCGTCCAGGTCTTCGTAATAATCGTCGTTGATCTGCATCATCGGCGCATTGACGCAGGCGCCCAGGCATTCCATCTCGTTCAGGGTGAACTTGCCGTCGGCGGTGGTTTCGCCGACCTCGATGCCGAGCTTGTTCTTGCAGGCGCCGACCACTTGGTCAGAACCGCGCAGCCAGCACGGAAGGTTGGTGCAGACCTGCAGGTGGTTCTCGCCGATGGGGGCCAGATTGTACATGGTGTAGAAGGTCGCCACCTCGTAGACCCGGATCGGCGGCAGGCCGACCAGTTCCGCCACATGGTCCATGGCGGCGCGGGGCAGCCAGCCGTCGTGCTGGCGCTGGGCCAGGTCCAGCAGGGGCATGACCGCGCTCGCCTTGCGGTCTTCCGGGTACTTGGAGAATATCCCCTCCAGCTTCTGTTTGTTTTCCTCGGAAAACGCGAAGCTGTCCGGTTGGGCGACTGTAGCGGTATCCGTACTCATCGATCGATCTCACCAAAAACGATGTCCAGGGAGCCGATGTTGGCGACCACGTCGGCCAGCATGTAGCCCTTGGAAATAAAGTCGAGGGACTGCAAATGGGCGAATCCGGGGGGCCGGATCTTGCAGCGGTAGGGTTTGTTGGAACCGTCGGACACCAGATAGACGCCGAACTCCCCCTTCGGCGCTTCCACCGCCGTGTAGGTGTCGCCGGCGGGAACGTGGTAGCCCTCGGTGAACAGCTTGAAATGATGGATCAGGGATTCCATGGAGTTTTTCATTTCGGCCCTGGGCGGCGGGGTGACCTTGTGGTTGCCGGTCTTGACCGGACCCGCCGGCATGTCCCGCAGGCACTGCTTGATGATCTTCAGGGATTCGCGCATTTCCGCCATGCGCACCAGATAGCGGTCGTAGCAGTCGCCGGTCTTGCCGGTGATGACGTCGAAATCCACCTTGTCGTAGGCGTCGTAGGGCTGCGCCTTGCGAAGGTCCCAGGGAACGCCGCAGGCCCTGAGGTTGGGACCGCTGTAGCCCCAGTCCATGGCGTCCTCGGCACTGAGGCCGCCGATGTCGATGGTGCGCTGCTTGAAAATCCGGTTGTCGGTGAGCAGGGTCTCCACGTCGTCGAGGAATTTGGGGAACTGCTCACACCATTGGTGAATATCGTCGGCCAGCCCGTCGGGCATGTCGGCGGCGACGCCGCCGGTGCGGAAATAGGCCATGTGCATGCGCGCGCCGGAGACCCGCTCGCAAAATTCCATCAACAGTTCGCGCTGTTCACAGCCCCACAGCATGGGGGTCATGGCGCCGATGTCCATGGCCATGGCGCAGACGGTGAAGATGTGGTTGAGCTCGCGGCCGATTTCCGCGTACAGGGTGCGGATGTACTGGCCGCGTGGCGCGGCTTCCAGGCCGAGCAGTTTTTCCGTCGCCAGGACGAAGGCGTGCTCCTGGTTTTGCGGCGCCACGTAGTCCAGACGGTCGAAATAGGGCATGGCCTGGGCGTAGCTTTTCTGCTCGATCAGCTTTTCCGTGCCCCGGTGCAGCAGGCCCACGTGGGGATCGGCCCGCTCGATCACCTCGCCGTCCAGTTCCAGCACCAGCCGCAAGACGCCGTGGGCCGAGGGATGCTGCGGGCCGAAGTTCAGATTGTAGTTCTTGATTTCCGTTTCCGGCATGTTCAGGCCTCCCCTTCGCCCGCCGCGTCGTCCGCCGGTTCCGCCTTTTCATCGCCGGGAAGCGGCGCGCCCATGGCCTCCCACGGGCTGACGAAATCGAAACTGCGGAAATCCTGGGTCATTTTCACCGGTTCGTAAACGACACGGCGCTTTTCGTCGTCGTAGCGAATCTCCACGTAGCCGGAAAGCGGGAAATCCTTGCGCAGGGGATGCCCCTCGAAACCGTAATCGGTCATGATGCGGCGCAGGTCCGGATGGCCGGAGAAATAGATGCCGAGGAGGTCCCAGGCCTCCCGCTCCCACCAGTTGGCCGACGAAAACACCGACACCACGGACGGAACCGGCTTCTTTTCGTCCGTGCGGACCTTGACCCGGACCCGCAGGTTATGGGTCATGGAAAGCAGGTTGTAGACGACCTCGAAGCGTTCCTCCCGGTCCGGATAATCGACGCCGCAGACATCCATCAGCACCTTGAACTGGCAGTTGACGTCGTCGCGCAGGAAGGTCAGGACCTTGACGATGGCATCGCTGCGGACCGTCACCGACAGCTCGCCGTTGGTGACTTCGCTCGATATGACCTCGTTCTGCAATCCGGTGGCGATCAGTTCGCCCAAATCTTTCAATGCCAGGTCCATGTTTCCTCGGCGGCCCCGTCCGGGCCTTTTTCCTATACGTGATGCTTCGAAGGGCTGTCCGTCCGGCCTATCGCCACAGGGTCCCCGTCCTTCTGATTTTCTTTTGCAGTTGCAAAACACCGTAGACCAGCGCCTCCGCCGTCGGCGGGCAGCCGGGCACGTAGATATCCACCGGCACCACGCGGTCGCAGCCGCGCACCACCGAATAGGAGTAGTGGTAATAGCCGCCGCCGTTGGCGCAGGAGCCCATGGAGATGACGTATCGGGGTTCCGACATCTGGTCGTAGACCTTGCGGAAGGCCGGGGCCATCTTGTTGGTCAGGGTGCCGGCGACGATGATGACGTCGGACTGGCGGGGCGAAGGCCGGGGGACGACGCCGAAGCGGTCCAGGTCGTAGCGCGGCATGTAGGCGTGAATCATCTCGACGGCGCAGCAGGCCAGCCCGAAGGTCATCGGCCACAGGGAGCCGGTGCGGGCCCAGTTGACCAGATTGTCCAGGCTGGCGACGACGAATCCCCTGTCGGTCAGCTCGCCGGTCACCTGATTGAGAATCGCGTCCTGCTCCGGTCCCGGGGGAAGCACCTTGTCGGGGTCGGTTATCACTCCCATTCCAGGGCTCCTTTGCGCCATTCATAGATAAAGCCGATGGTCAGGACGCCGAGGAAGACCATCATCGACCAGAACCCGTAAAGCCCCACCTCGCCCAGGGAAACCGCCCAGGGGAACAGGAACGCCACTTCCAGGTCGAAGATGATGAACAGAATCGCCACCAGATAAAACCGCACGTCGAACTGGCGGCGGGCGTCGTCGAAGGCGTCGAAGCCGCATTCGAAGGCGGAGGTTTTCTCCACGTCGGGCTTTTGAGTGCCGACCACATAGGAAGCGCCGATACAGATACCGGCGATGGCGATGGCGATACCGAGAAAAATCAGGATGGGAAGATACTCTAGAAGCAGCTCATCCATAATGCAGGTCCCTTAAGTCCGCCCCAATCGGCGGCGTCCCTCTGAATTGTTTCTTGCAATGCAGCAAAATAAGCCATTCCGTCCGCTTTGCACACAATAAACGTGATGGTCACGGCAACTTATCGAGACCCCGCCCGCCATGTTTACGTGATCGGTGTAGCACAGAACCGCCTGCCGAAAAAAGCCCGCAATTCAGCTATTTCGACAAAAATCGAAGGTGGATCAGAGATTTGAATCATAAAGGGAAATGGCGGGAGTGACGGGACTCGAACCCGCGGCCTCCGGCGTGACAGGCCGGCGCTCTAACCAACTGAGCTACACCCCCAACAAGAAGGTTGCGTTCATGTAACGGCCCCCCTCGCGGCTGTCAAGACATGAACGGTGATTTTATCGTAGAAGATTCATTTCCAAGCCGAGCGCTTCCGGTTTATTGAAGGATCGGTCACGAGAATAAGGAAAACGGGATGGGCGTGAAAAAGCGCGGAAGCGGACCAGTCAGCCTCTCGGAGCTACAGGCCCAGTTCATGCGGGCGGTCGGCGAATACCAGGCCGGGCATTCCTTCAAGGCCTCGAAAATCCTCGCCGCGATCCTGAAAGCCAAGCCGGATATACCCGAAGTCTTGCACTTGTCGGGGGTCATCGCCGTTGAAAGCGGAAAATTCACCCAGGCCAGCCGGTTTTTCCGCAACGCCCTCAAGGCCGCCCCCGATTCCCCCGACCTGCTGAACGCCCTGGGAATCGCCCTGATGAAGGACGGGCGTCCCGAGGACTCCCTCGCCCCCCTGGAGAAGGCGGCGCAGTCGAAACCGGATAATCCCGTCTACTCGTTCGACCTCGGCAACGCCCTCAATGAATGCGGCCGGCTTGAACAGGCCGCCGCCGCCTACCGGGACGCCATCGGGTTGGCCCCGGACTGGCCGGACCCCCTGTTTAATTTGGGCGACCTGTTGCTGAAAACCGGTGAACCTGAAAATGCCCTCGAACCGTTCCAGAGGGCCGCCGAGCTTACGCCCGACTCCACGGACGTGCTGGAAAAGCTGGCCGTAACCTATTACAGGCTCGACCGGCAAGGGGACAGCGTGGCGGCCAGCAACCGGGCCCTGGAACTGTCGCCGGGCAGCCTCCTTCACCTGCGGAACCTGGGGATGGCCTTCTATGCCTATGGCCGTTACCGGGACTGCGTTCGGACGGTCCAACAGGCACTGGAGCAGGACCCGTCGCAAGCCGACATGCATGGGGTCATCGGCTTGGCCCTTCATCAATTGAACAGGGCGGAGGATTCCCTATTCCACCTGAAAAAGGCCGTGGAACTGGACCCGGAAAGTGCGGAGGCAAGTTTCAATCTCGGCACCGCCTACATCACCAACGGCGACATGGAGCATGCGAGAACGGAAAGACGCAGGACCCTTGAACTGGATCCCGGTTACACCGAGGCCTACCTATCCCTCACTTACCTGAACGAATACGACCACCTGGACCATCCGGACGTGGCAACCATGCGGGTGCTATTGGAAGACGAGGCCCTGGCCGATGACAAGAAAATCGAACTGCACTTCGCCTTGTCGCGACTCCATGAACACCTGGACGACCCGGACGGCAGTTTTCGGCACCTCATTCTCGGCAATCGTCTGGCGGCGCGGAAAAAGCCCTTCAACGCCCCTTCCCTAACGGCGGAGTTCGATGACCTGATCGAAACCTTCGGCCCGGCTCTCTTCTCCACGCCCGGCAGCGTCGAAGAAGAAGAGAAACGCTCCGCCCGGGTGATTTTCGTCCTCGGCATGCCCCGTTCCGGGACGACGATGATCGAACAGGTTCTATCGGGACATACCAAGGTGTATGGCGCCGGTGAACTGCCGGTGCTGTACATCCTCAGCAAGGAACGCTGCAGGCCATACCCACAGGCGGTGTCCCGTTTCGACGAAGAGGACTTTCGCCGCTTCGGTCAGGCCTATCTTGATGAAATCGGCGACTTCGGCCGTCCCGATCAGCGGGTAGTCGACAAGATGCCCCACAACTTCATGCATATAGGCCTGATCGCGAAAGCCCTGCCCAACGCCCTGATCGTGCATTGCCGCCGCGATCCGGTGGATACCTGCTTTTCCTGCTTTCAACAGATCTTCGCCTCCAACATCTCCTTCAACTACGACCTGACCGACCTTGGGGTATATTACCGGGAATACCGCCGATTAATGGATCACTGGCAAGACCTGTTGGGCGAGCGGATCATCGAAGTCCGCTACGAGGACTTTGTCGCCGACCCGGAAACCCAGGCCCGGCTGTTGATCGAGAGGTGCGGACTGGAATGGGAGGACGCCTGCCTCGACTTGTCTTCGGGGCGGAGAACCATCCGCACCGCCAGCCTGATGCAGGCCCGGAAACCGGTCTATCAGTCCTCGGTCAAGAAATGGAAACGTTTCGAAAAACAGTTGCGGCCGTTGCTCGACGCCTTGGGAGACCTGGCCGGGGAATAATGGTGGGCGATGACGGGCTCGAACCGCCGACATTCTCGGTGTAAACGAGATGCTCTACCAACTGAGCTAATCGCCCTTTCGCGCCCGCCCGGGGCGGGCTTGAAAAGAAAGATGCCGGTCGCACTTTTCAGTGGAACCGGCATCCCTCAAATTCTCAATGGGGCCGTCGATTAGTTGACGGCGTCCTTGAGGCCCTTGCCGGCCTTGAACTTGGGCTGGTTGGAGGCCGCGATCTGGATGGTTTCACCGGTGCGCGGGTTACGGCCCGTGGACGCCTTACGGTGAGCGACGCTGAACGTTCCAAAACCAACGAGGCGGACTTCCTGTTTATTCGCCAGCGAACCGGCAATGGAATCAAAAACGCCATCAACGGCTTTGGCGGCATCGGATTTGGAGAGGCCGGTGCTGTCTGCAACGGCGGCAACGAGATCATTCTTATTCAAGATAACCCCCCCTTCTTGTTTGAGAGAAAAAATTATTCGGTGGTCTACTATTACCTCAGAACCAGAGTTGATCGCTGAAGCACGGCAGATTGTATAGATTAAAAAATCGAGCCGTCAATTGACCAGACTCACTTTTTTCCCGGTTTTTTGCGGGTTTCCGGGCTTCATGAGCCCTTTATGCCTTTTGTCTGATGCGCCCGGCCAAATTACCAAAGCGAGCAAGCCGTTGAAAAATATACGCCTTATGGACCGCCGTCCCGACACCGGGGGAGATCGAGAAGAAATGGGGGGGACGACGACAATTTGACCGATTGCTCAAAAAAAATGCCGCCCCGATCCTTTCAGGGCGGCATTTCCGGTTTTTTGGCGAATCGGATTCGCGATTAATGGACGACATCCTTGGCCGATTCGCCCTTGGACGCGGCGATGGAGGCGGCTTCCATTTCCTCCGTCCATTCGATGGGCGTCAGGGCGGAGACGAGGGCATGCTCCAGGACCTGGTCGACGGTGGTGACGGGAATGATGGTCAGGCCCTTCTTGACGTTGTCGGGAATGTCCGCCAGATCCTTCTCGTTGTCGCCTGGGATCAGCACCGTCTTGATGCCGCCGCGCAGGGCGGCGAGGAGTTTCTCCTTCAGCCCGCCGATGGGCAGAACACGGCCCCTGAGGGTGATTTCGCCGGTCATGGCCACGTCCTTGCGCACCTCGGTTCCGGTCAGAACCGAGACGATGGAGGTCACCATGCCGACACCGGCGGACGGCCCGTCCTTGGGCGTCGCCCCTTCCGGGACGTGGACGTGAATATCCTTCGAGGTAAAGACCGGCGGCGCGATGCCGAAATCGACGGCCCGGGACTGGACGAAGGATTTCGCCGCCTGAATGGATTCCTGCATGACGTCGCCCAGCTTGCCGGTGATGGTCATCTTGCCCTTGCCGGGGACCATCACCGCCTCGATGGACAGCAATTCGCCGCCGACTTCCGTCCAGGCCAGGCCGGTGGTGACGCCGACCAGGTCGTCGCTCTCCACCTCGCCGAAGCGGTAGCGCTTGATGCCGGCGTATTTGCCCAGGTTCTTGCGGGTCACGGTAATGGTTTCCGCATCCCCCATCATGATGTCCTTGATCGCCTTGCGGGTCAGGTTGGCCAGTTCCCGTTCAAGGTTGCGGACACCGGCTTCGCGGGTGTAATAGCGGATCAAATCCCTAAGGGCGCTGTCGGAGATGGACCACTCGTCTTTCTTCAGGCCGTGCGCCTTGATCTGCTTGTCGATCAGGTGGCGCTTGGCGATTTCCACCTTTTCGTCTTCCGTGTAGCCGGAAAGGCGGATGATCTCCATGCGGTCCAGCAGGGGGCCGGGCATGTTCATGGTGTTGGCGGTGGTGACGAACATCACGTCGGACAGGTCGTAATCCACCTCCAGGTAATGGTCGTTGAAGGTCCCGTTCTGTTCCGGGTCCAGCACCTCGAGCAGGGCCGAGGCCGGGTCGCCGCGCCAGTCGTTGCCCATCTTGTCGATTTCATCGAGCAAAAACAGCGGATTGGAGGACTTGCCCTTCTTCATGCCCTGGAGAATCTTGCCCGGCATGGAACCGATGTAGGTGCGGCGGTGGCCGCGAATCTCGGATTCGTCGCGCACGCCGCCCAGGGACATGCGCACGAAATTGCGCCCCGTGGCGTTGGCGATGGATTTGCCGAGCGAGGTCTTGCCGACGCCGGGAGGGCCGACCAGGCACAGGATCGGGCCCTTCACCTTGTTGGTGCGCTGCTGCACCGCAAGATATTCGAGGATCCGCTCCTTGACCTTTTTCAGGCCGTAGTGGTCCGCATCCAGGGTCGCCTGCGCTTTCCTGATGTCCTTGTTGATACGGCTGCGCTTCTTCCACGGAATCGACAGCATCCAGTCGAGATAATTCCTGACGACCGTGGCCTCCGCCGACATGGGGCTCATGTTTTTCAGCTTTTTCAGTTCGGTCAGGGATTTTTCCCGGGCCTCTTTCGAAAGCTTGGTCTTGGCGATGCGCTCTTCCAGTTCGCCGGCTTCGTCCTTGCCGTCCTCGCCCTCGCCCAGTTCCTTCTGGATCGCCTTCAATTGTTCGTTCAGGTAATACTCGCGCTGGGTCTTCTCCATCTGCCGCTTGACCCGGTTGCGGATTTTCTTTTCCACCTGCAGAACGCCGATTTCGGACTCCATGAAGGAATAGACCCGCTCCAGGCGCTCGGCCACGGTTTCCGTTTCAAGCAATTCCTGCTTTTCGGAGATTTTCAGGGCCAGATGAGAGGCGATGGTGTCCGCCAGCTTGCTGGGGGATTCGATCTGATTGATGGAGACCAGGGCCTCCGGCGGAATTTTCTTGTTCAGCTTGATATACTGGTCGAACTGGGTGACCACGGACCGGGACAGGGCCTCAAGTTCCTGGTCGTCCGCCGACGGCTCTTCCAAGAGCACCGCCTGGGCCTCGAAAAACTGCTCGTTCTCGAGGTAACCTGTCACCCGGGCCCGCTGGCCGCCCTCGACCAGCACCTTGACGGTTCCGTCGGGCAGCTTCAAAAGCTGCAATACGGTGGCGATGGTGCCGACGCCGTAGATGTCATCGGCGCTGGGATCGTCCTCGGCGGCATTCTTCTGCGCCAGCAGCAGGACTTGCTTGTCGTCCTTCATGACATCTTCCAGGGCGCGGACCGACTTGTCGCGGCCGACGAACAGGGGCACGATCATATGCGGAAAA
This sequence comes from uncultured Thalassospiraceae bacterium, assembly GCA_964344645.1. GTDB lineage: Bacteria > Pseudomonadota > Alphaproteobacteria > Rhodospirillales > JABHCV01 > JACNJU01. The sequence goes on along the minus strand of CAYFOJ010000004.1, from coordinate 90,587 downwards.
ACCACAATGTCGCGCAGGGGAAGAACGGGGTAGATATCGCCTTGCTGGGAAGAAATCATGTTGCCTCTGTCTAGATCGAAAAGAATCCAATATTCCACAAAGGTGGGCTAATTCCCCACCCCGTTCAAGGGGCGGGGCCTAAATCGCCGGAATATTTTCGGAATGGCCCACTTACGGCCGTACTTCAGGCGCTTGAGCCCACATCTTCGCTGCGTTCGGCGTAGATATAGAGCGGAGTCGCGCTTTCGTCGGCTACTTCGCGGTTAATCACCACCTCTTCGACGCCTTCCAGCCCCGGAAGGTCGAACATGGTGTCCAAAAGGATGTTTTCCATGATGGACCGCAGCCCGCGGGCGCCGGTCTTGCGCTCCACCGCCATCTTGGCGATGCTCTGCAGGGCGCCGTCGGTGAAGGTGAGCGCGACTTCCTCCATCTCGAACAGGCGCTGGTACTGTTTCACCAGGGCGTTCTTCGGCGCGGTGAGGATTTCCACCAGGGAGTCCACGTCCAGGTCGTCCAGGGTCGCCAGCACGGGCAGGCGTCCGACGAATTCCGGGATCAGGCCGAATTTCAGCAGATCCTCGGGCTCGACGTCGCGCAGGATTTCACCCGTGTTGCGTTCGTCGGGGGACCGCACGTCGGCGCCGAAGCCGATGCTCATGCCCTTGCCCCGGTTGGAGATGATCTTGTCCAGCCCGGCGAAGGCGCCGCCGCAAATGAACAGGATGTTGGTGGTGTCCACCTGCAGGAATTCCTGCTGCGGATGCTTGCGCCCGCCCTGGGGCGGCACGCTGGCGACCGTGCCCTCCATGATTTTCAGCAACGCCTGTTGCACCCCCTCGCCGGAAACGTCGCGGGTGATGGACGGGTTGTCGGACTTGCGCGATATCTTATCCACTTCGTCGATGTAGACGATGCCCCGCTGCGCCCGTTCCACGTTGTAATCGGCGGACTGCAACAGCTTGAGGATGATGTTCTCCACGTCCTCGCCCACATAGCCCGCTTCCGTCAGGGTGGTCGCGTCGGCCATGGTGAAGGGCACGTCGAGAATGCGGGCCAGGGTCTGCGCCAGCAAGGTCTTGCCGCAGCCGGTGGGGCCGACGAGCAGGATGTTGGACTTGGCCAGTTCCACGTCGTTGCTGCCGGCGCCGTGGCTGAGCCGTTTGTAATGATTGTGCACCGCCACCGACAAAACCCGTTTGGCATGGGCCTGACCGATGACGTAATCATCGAGAACCGAGCTGATTTCAACCGGGGTCGGCACGCCGTCGCCGGATTTGACGAGCGAGGTCTTGTGTTCCTCGCGGATGATGTCCATGCACAATTCAACGCATTCATCGCAAATGAAAACGGTCGGCCCGGCAATCAGCTTGCGGACCTCGTGCTGGCTCTTGCCGCAGAATGAGCAGTAGAGCGTGTTTTTCGAATCTCCGCCGGTGGGCTTGTTCATGGGAGCTCCAATCAATTCCCGGCCGCCTGTGGGAACGGCCCAAGCGGGCATCTTACCCGCAGATTATCCATACAGCAACCGGGCAGAGCCGCCGAGGGTCGGCCAGCCAAAGCCCGATAGCAGGCATATAGTGATAAGGCGTTCGTTAAGACAGGCTTAAGGGAAGAAAAAATATCCGCCTTAATCCTTGTCGTCCTCACCGTCCCCGTCTTCGGGAACCGGGCGGCTGGTCACCACCTCGTCGATCAGGCCGAATTCCTTTGCGTCGTCCGGGGACAGGAAGCGGTCGCGCTCGACGGCTTCCTCGATGACCTCAAGGGGCTGGCCCGTGTGCTCGGCGTAAATCTTGTTCAGGCGCGAGCGCAGGGACAGGATTTCCTTGGCCTGGATCTCGATGTCCGTCGCCTGCCCCTGGGCGCCGCCGGAAGGCTGATGGATCATCACCCGGGCGTTGGGCAGGGCGAACCGCTTGCCCTTGGCCCCGGCGCAGAGAAGGAACGAGCCCATGGACGCCGCCTGACCGATACAGACCGTGGACACATCCGGGCGGATGTAGCGCATGGTGTCGTAGATGGCCAGGCCGGAGGTGACGATGCCGCCGGGGGAGTTAATATAGAATGAAATGTCCTTGGTCGGGTTCTCGGATTCCAGAAACAGCAACTGGGCGCAGATCAGGCTGGCCACCCCGTCGTCGACGCCGCCGGTGAGGAAAATGATCCGCTCCTTGAGCAGGCGGGAGAAAATGTCATAGGCCCGCTCACCCCGGTTGGTGGTTTCCACCACCATGGGAACCAGGGAATTCATGTAGGTTTGGACCGGATCGCTCATGTCGGCGTGTTCCTTACGTCAGGGGTTAGTCTTCTTTCTTTTCGGCCTTCTTGGCCGGAGCCTTCTTCTTGGCCGGGGCCTTTTTCTTCGCCGGAGCCTTCTTCTTGGCTTCTTTCTTTTTCGCCGGGGCCTCTTCTTCCGGTTCCTTCATCAATTCGTCGATGGAAACGGTCTTTTCCGTCACCTTGGCCAGTTCGACGATGAAATCGACCACCTTGTCTTCCAGGATGGGCGCGCGAATCTGGTGCATGGCTTCCGGATTGTTGCGGAAATATTCCAGCACCATTTGCTCCTGCCCCGGATAACGCTGCGCCTCGGCCATCATCGCCCGATTCAGGTCTTCCTGGTTGGTGTCGATGTTGTTGAGACGGCCGATTTCGGCCAGCAGCAGGCCGAGACGGACACGCCGGGCGGCGATGCCCCGGTATTCCTCCTGCAGTTCGTCGTCGCTCTTGCCTTCCGTCGGGTCCTCCTCGCTACCGGAGTCCTCGAGCTGTTTGCGGTGCTGTTCGAACTGGGACCAGATGCCGTCGAATTCGTTATCGACCAGGGTCTGGGGAATTTCGAACTCGTGGTTCTCCTCCAACTGGTCGAGCAGCCCGCGTTTCATGCGCTGGCGGGCGATTTCCTTGAACTCCCGCTCGTGGTCCTCGCGGATAGTGGTTTTCAGGGCTTCCAGGTCGTCCATGCCGACCTTCTTGGCCAATTCGTCGTCAATGGCCGCCGGGGACGCCTCGCGGATTTCCTTGACGTCGACATCGAACACCGCGTCCTTGCCGGCCAGGTCCTCGGCGCCGTATTCGTCCGGGAACTTGACTTTAACTTCCACGGACTCGCCCGCCTTGGCGCCGGTCACCTGATCCTCGAAACCGGGGATGAAGCTGCCCGAACCCAATTCCAGGGAGTAATCTTCTGCCTTGCCGCCGGGGAATTCCTCGCCGTCGACCTTGCCGACGAAGTCGATGACGACCACGTCGCCGCTCTTCGACTTGCGCTTGCCCTTGATCGGTTCCGAGGTCTTATGGGCGCCGGCGAGACGTTCCAGGGCCTTTTCAATCTCTTCCTCGTCGGCCTTGACGACCATCCGCTCGAGGCTGATTTTCGAGAAATCCATGGGTTCCACATTGGGCATCACCTCGATGGCCATGGTGTATTCCAGGTCCGAGCCCTCGTCGAACTTGACGACCTCGATCTTCGGCTGGACGACGGGGCGCAGTTCCCGCTCCTCCATGGCCTTTTGCGAGGATTCGCCGACGGTGCGCTCCAGGACCTCGCCCATGATGGACGGGCCGAACTGCTTGCGCAGAATCTGCACCGGCACCTTGCCGGGACGGAAGCCCGGAATCTTGGCGGTCTTTTTGATCTCGTTCAGGCGATTGGTTACGACCGTTTCGATCTCCGCCGCCGGGACGGTGATGGTGAATTCGTGCAACAAACCTTCGTTTTTCGTTTCAGTGACCTGCATGGATATCCCAATCGGAAAGATAGTTCAGAAAATGACAAATAAATCGAAGTGGGCATTTGGTGCGGGCGAGAGGACTTGAACCTCCACGACTTGCGTCACAGGTACCTAAAACCTGCGTGTCTACCAATTCCACCACGCCCGCCTGCCACAAATGCCGAAACCCCCTGTAAATGGACGCCGACGGCACTTAAACAGGGGGAAAAACGACGGGCCGCAACCTTAACCATTTCAAGTCCCCTGTCAATCGCCATAGTGCGCGAAATATCAGCCCCCGGGCGCGTCGAATTCGCGCAGGCTTCGCAACACCCCCGGCAGGGATTCCGACAGGTCTTCGGCGATCAGGGCGGGGCCGAAGGCGGCGGCGGCCCGGCCATGCAGCCAACAGGCCGCCGACGCCCCGTCGAGGGCCTCCATGCCCTGGGCCAGCAGGCCGGCGATAAAGCCCGCCAGAACGTCCCCCGATCCCGCCGTCGCCAGGGTCGGCGGCGCGCCCTCGTTGATGACCAGACGACCGTCCGGGGCGGCGATGACCGTGTCGGAGCCTTTCAGCACAACCACCGCTCCGGACAAGGAAGCAGCCTCAAGTGTTTTTTCAAGTTTACTTCCCTGCACATTGAAAAGACGCGAAAACTCCCCCTCGTGCGGAGTCATGACGACGGGTCCGGCCCCACCGATTGCCGTGAACAGGGTCTCGGGATCGGGGGCGAAAACGCTCAGGGCGTCCGCATCGAGGACCGTCGGGCGGTGCGAGCCGAGGGCGGCGAGGACCAGGTCCCGGGTCCGCCCGTCGACGCCGCATCCCGGCCCGACCAGCACCGCGTTCCGGCGCGGGTCCTCCAGCAGGGCGGCGAAGGCGGCGGCGTCATCGGCCCGCTGCACGATGTTGCCCGGTTCCGCCGCCGCATAGATGTCGAAAGCGCAGTCCGGGGCGGCGATAGTGACGAGCCCCGCGCCGATGCGCCGGGCCGCCGTCGCCGCCAGCCGCGCCGCGCCGGTCATGGTCGCCCCGCCCGCCATCAGGGCATGGCCGTGACTGTATTTGTGATCCGCCGCCGACGGCCACGGGTAACGGTCCAGCCACAGGCCCGGCCCGTTGACGAAGGTTGTCGGCCCGATCCCTTCCAGCACGGTTTCGGGAATGCCGATATCGACGACCACCACCTCCCCCGCCAGGTCCCGCCCGGGCAGCAGCAGGTGGCCCGGTTTGCGGCGGAAGAAGGTGACCGTCAGCAGGCATTTCGGGGCCGCGCCGAGGACGGCGCCGCTGTCGCCGTCGACGCCGCTGGGCATATCGACGCCGACGCAGTCCAGGCCCAGCCGGTTGACGGCGTCCACGCAGGCCCTGGCCTGGCCTTCCAGGGGCCGGGTCAGCCCGGCCCCGAACAGGGCGTCGACGACCAAATCCCCTTCCTCCAGGGCGGCTTCGGCGAGGGGGCGAATCTCCCCCGTCGAGCGTTCGGCGTTGCGGGCCGCGTCCCCTTTCAGGCGGCCGGGGTCGCCGAGCAGGAACAGGCCGACCGGCCATCCCGCCTGTTGCAGAAGGCGGGCGACGACGAAGCCGTCGCCGCCGTTGTTGCCGGGACCGCAGAGCACGGTGACCGGGCGGGGTGGCCAGCGGCGGACGATTTCCCGGTAAATCCCCTGCCCCGCCGCCTCCATCAGATCGAGGCCGGGAATCCCGGCGGCGATGGCCGCGGCGTCGGCGGCGGCCATCTGCGAGACGCTCAACAGGGCATTTTTCAACATCGGCACACCATACAGGTTTCAATCGCTGACGACTTCCTCTAGCTTACGGCCAATCGGGTGAAATCCCAGGGAAAAAGAACAATGACAACGCTGGTTCTCGGCGCCGGGGTGATTGGCGTCACGACCGCATACTATCTGGCCCGCGCCGGACGCCCGGTCATGGTCGTCGATCGCCAGCCGGGCCCGGCCCTGGAAACCAGTTTCGCCAACGGCGGCCAGATTTCCGCCTGCCACACGGAACCCTGGGCGACGCCGGCGACCCTGCCGAAAGTCCTGAAATGGCTGGGCCGGGACGACGCCCCCCTGAAATTCCGCCTGAAGGCCGATCCGGCCCTGTGGTCCTGGTGTCTGCGCTTCCTCGTCAATTGCACCCCCGGACGGGCCGACGCCAACACGGAACGGATGTTGCGGGTGGCGCTGTACAGCCGCGACAGGCTGGACGAACTGATCGGCGAAACCGGCATAACCTATGACCAACTGAGCAAGGGTATCGTCCACGTCTACGAGGACGAGCGGGAACTGGCCACCGCCGCCATGCGGGCGGCCCTGATGAACCGCCTGGGACTGGAACGCCGGGTTCTCGACGCCGCCGCCTGCGCCGCCCTGGAACCGGCGCTTAAGGCCGCCGTCGACCGGGGCATGCTGTGCGGCGGAATTCATACCCCCGACGATGAAAGCGGCGACGCCCACGCCTTCACCACCGCCCTGGCCGAACGGGCCCGGGAGATGGGGGCGAGGTTCCGCTACGACACCCCCATCGAGCGACTGGTTGTCGACGGCGGGCGCTTCGCCGGGGTGGAGACACCGGGCGGGTTCATCGCCGCCGAGGCCGGGGTCCTCGCCCTCGGCAGCTACAGCCCCCTGCTTCTCCGCCCCCTGGGGGTCCGCCTGCCGGTCTATCCGGCCAAGGGGTATTCCGTCACCCTGCCCTTGCAGTCCCCCTCCTCCGCCCCCAGCGTCAGCCTGATCCAGGACGAGCGGAAACTGGTCTATTCCCGCCTCGGCCAACGGCTCCGGGTCGCCGGAACGGCGGAAATCGCCGGATACGATACCGAAATGGACGACCGCCGCGCCGGCTTCATCCTCGACGCCGCCCTGCAACTGTTTCCCGGCTGCGGCGACCCGGAAGAGGCGGAATTCTGGACCGGCCTGCGGCCGAAAACGCCGGACAGCGTCCCTGTCCTGGGCCCCAGCGGCATTCCCGGCCTGTTCCTCAACACCGGACATGGAACTCTCGGCTGGACCATGGCCTGCGGATCGGGGAAAATCACCGCCGACCTGATCGCCGGAGGGCAATCGGCCATCGATCTGGACGGATTGACCATCCGGCGCTTCCAGTAACCACAGCAAGGACACCGCCCCATGCCCGAACTGACCGTTCTCGCCACCGCCATCCACGCCCTGGGCGCCGCCGTCTGGGTCGGCGGCATGTTTTTCGCCTATATGGTCCTGCGCCCGTCGCTGGGCGCTTTCGAGCCCCCGTTCCGCCTGAAGCTGTGGAACGCGGTTTTCGCCCGTTTCTTCTTCTGGGTCTGGATCATCGTCGTTGCCATTCCGCTCAGCGGGTACTGGCAGGTCTATGCGGACTTCGGCGGTTTCCCGGACTCGGGTCTGCACGTCAACGCCATGAACATCATCGGCCTGGTGATGATCGGCCTGTTCCTGTTTCTGTACGTCTCGCCCTATCGGAAATTCAAGGCCGCCGTCGCCGCCGAGGAATGGCCCGTGGCGGGAGGCCACCTCAACACGATCCGGCGCATCGTCGGCACCAACACCCTGCTCGGCCTGATCAACATCGTCATCGGCGCGTCGGGCCGTTTTTGGGGTTGAGGGCCGATGACACCGGAACACGTCGAGATCGTCGAGAAGAGCACGCCTTTCCAGGGCTATCTGAGGATCGATCACTACCTGTTGCGCCACGCCCTGTTCGAGGGCGGCTGGAGCGACACCCTGTCCCGGGAAATCATCGAGCGGGGCCATGTCGCCGCCGTTTTGCTCTACGACCCGGACCTGGACCTGTTCGTCCTCACCGAACAGTTCCGCCCCGGCGCCCACATCGCCCGGCAATCTCCCTTTTGGGACGACGATTTCTCGCCCTGGCTGGTGGAATGCGTCGCCGGCATGATCGAACCCGGAGAGACCCCGGAGGAGCTGTCCCGCCGGGAAAGCATGGAAGAAGCCGGCTGCACGGTGACCGACCTGCATCCCATTTATCATTATTTTTCCTCGCCGGGTTGCCTGACAGAATCCGTTTTCCTGTTCATGGGACGGGTCGACGCCTCCAACGCCGGGGGGATTTTCGGCCTGAAGCACGAACACGAAAACATCCGCGTCTTCACCGCCACGCCGGAGAAAACTTTCCAAATGCTGGAGGACGGGCGCATCAACAATTCCATGACCATGCTGGCGGTGCAATGGTTTCAGTTGAACCGCGAGAAATTACGCCATATATGGCTTGGTTAAGGGGCCCGGGGGCCTTAATCTGCTTTTTCCACTGCTATTGACGAGAGATTCTCCATGACTATCCGTGACGGTTTTATCGGCGCAATCGGCAACACCCCCCTGGTCCGCCTGAACGGCCCTTCCGAGGCGACGGGATGCGAAATCCTGGGCAAGGCGGAATACGCCAACCCGGGCGGTTCGGTGAAGGACCGGGCGGCCCTTTACATCGTCCGCGACGCCGAAAAGAAAGGCCTGCTGAAACCCGGCGGCGTCATCGTCGAGGGCACCGCGGGCAATACGGGGATCGGCCTGGCCCTGGTCGCCAACGCCCTCGGCTACAAGACCGTCATCGTCATTCCGGAAACCCAGAGCCAGGAAAAGAAGGACATGCTGCGGCTGTGCCGGGCCGACCTCAGGGAAGTCCCCGCCGCCCCCTACAAGGACCCGGGCAACTACGTGCATGTTTCCCAACGGCTTGCCGAGGAACTGGCCGAAAGCGAAGAAAACGGGGCCATCTGGGCCAACCAGTTCGACAACACCGCCAACCGCCAGGCCCATGTGGAAACCACCGGGCCGGAAATCTGGCAACAGACCGCGGGCAAGGTGGACGGCTTCATCTGCGCCGTCGGCACCGGCGGAACTCTCGCCGGCACCGCCGCCACCCTGCGCGGGCTGAACAAGGATATCAAGATCGGGCTCGCCGACCCCATGGGGGCGGCGCTCTATCACTATTACGCCCATGGCGAATTGAAGGCGGAAGGGACCTCGATCACAGAAGGCATCGGACAGGGCCGGATCACCCGGAACCTGGAGGACCTGGAAGTGGACATGCCGTTCCAGATCGGCGACCCGGAACTGCTGGAGGTCACCTTCGATCTGTTGAAGGACGAGGGCTTCTGCCTCGGCGGTTCCAGCGGCATCAACGTCGCCGGGGCCATCCGCATGGCCCGGGAAATGGGCCCGGGGCACACCATCGTCACCATGCTGTGCGATTCCGGCACCCGTTACATGAGCAAGATGTACAATCCCGCTTTTTTGAAAAATCTCGATCTGCCCGTCCCCGACTGGCTCGACTGACCGATAAAGGAGTTTTCGATTTATGGATTACGTCTACCCCGACGCCCTGGTCAGCACCGAATGGCTTGAACGCCACCTGCAAGCGCCGGACGTGCGCATCGTCGACGCCACCTACTATCTGCCCAACGACGACCGGGACGGGGCCGAGGAGTACTCCTTCCGCCACATTCCGGGCGCCGTGTTCTTCGATATCGACGAGGTCTGCGACAGCGACAGCGACCTGCCGCACATGATGCCGAGCCCGGAGAAGTTTTCCTCCAAGGTGCGGAAAATGGGATTGGGGGACGGCAGCCGGATCGTCGTCTATGACGGATCGGGCGGCTTCCTGGCCGCCTGCCGGGTGTGGTGGATGTTCCGGGTTTTCGGCCACACGGACGTGGCCGTTCTCAACGGCGGCCTGCCGAAATGGATGCGCGAAAAACGCCCCCTGGAGGAAGACGAGGTGATTCCCCAACACCGCCATTTCACCGCCCGCACCAACAACATGCTGGTGAAGAGCCTGCCGCAAATGCGGGCCAACCTGGACAACGGGAAATTTCAGGTTCTCGACGCCCGCAGCGAAGGCCGCTTCGAGGGCATCGACCACGAACCCCGGCCGACGGAAAAACGCGGGCACATCCCGGGCAGCACCAACCTGCCCTTCACAGAACTCCTCGACGCCGGCGACAACTACTGTTTCAGGGACGCCGCCGCCCTGAAGGCCGCCTTCGAGAAAGCCGGCGTGGATATAAGGAAACCCATCACCGCCAGTTGCGGCTCCGGCGTCACCGCGGCGGTCCTGGCCTTCGGCCTGTTTCTGCTGGGCAACGAGGACGCCGCCGTCTACGACGGGTCCTGGGCCGAATGGGGCAACCATCCCGACACCCCCATAGCCCCCTGAGGCCATGCCCGACGGTTTTTCCATTCGCCCCTACGACGACGGGGATTTCGCCGCCGTGGCGGACCTCTGGCAGGCCTGCGACCTGACCCGGCCCTGGAACGACCCGGCGACGGACATCGCCTTCTGCCTGCGCGCGCCAAACGGCGGCCTTTTCATCGGCGAACGGGACGGCAAGGTCATCGCCACGGTGATGACCGGTCATGACGGCCACCGGGGGGTGGTCTATTATCTTGCCGTTCATCCCGACACCCGAGGCCGGGGCCATGGGCGAGACATGCTCGGGTACGCAGAACAATGGCTGGCGGCCAGGGGCGTGTGGAAAGTCAACCTGATGATCCGCGATGGCAATAAGCCTGTCCGCGCCTTTTACGAGGCGGTCGGCTACGAGCAGGAACCCCGGACCGTCATGTCGCGGCGGATCGGCGACGGGGAAACGGTCGGCAAGCTGGAATCCGTCATCACCTACCTTGAGATGACGAGCCCGCCCGGAGACACCCCTCGCCCGCCGCCGGGAGACCACGTCGCCATCGTCCGCGCGCAGCGGCCGACGGTGGACTATTACCGTTTCCTTTATGACGGCGTCGGCGCGCCCTGGCTGTGGTACGAACGCCGGGTCATTGACGACGACGCCCTGGCGGACCTGATCGACCATCCGAAGGTGGAGGTCCACGTCCTCACCGTCAGGGGAGTCCCCGCCGGTTTCTTCGAGTTGAACCGGCGCCATGAACCGGATATCGAGCTGGCCTATTTCGGCCTGATGCCCGACTTCATCGGCCAGGGACTGGGCGGTTATCTGCTGCGCCGGGCCATCGAGACGGCCTGGTCCTACGGCCCGGACAGGCTATGGGTCAACACCTGCACCCTGGACCACCCGGACGCCTTGGCCGTCTACAAGCGGGCGGGATTTCAGCCCTATGATACGAAAACCCTGATGATCGACGACCCCCGCCTGGTCCGCCCCGACCTGCACTGGCCGGTTGTCAACACCGATTGACGCCCACCGACCGGCGTGATAGGGATCGGACCATGCGTACTTTCGACAAACCCATGAACAAACGAATGATGAGCGTCGCCATGACCATGGCGAAGCCCGTTTCGTTGTTCCCCACCGTTTGTCGAAAGAATCCGCATCATGTCCGCCCAATCCCAGCCTGAAACCACCCCCGCCCCCGAAGCCCAATCCCGGCCCGAGGAAATTTCCCTTGTCGTCACCCTGGACGTGGGCCAGGCCTCGGACCTGACGCTGAACATGGCCGACCCGGGCCTGGCGGCAAGCGAGACCCTGGCCAGGCGCCTGTTGAAAATCAAGGGGGTGAAAAAACTCCAGGCCAGCCGCATCAGCAACCGCCGCGGGCCGGTGTCGGAAATCCGGTTGCGGAACCGGTGATCAGTGATGCAGGATCTGGCTCAGGAACAGCTTGGTGCGTTCGTTCCGGGGATTGTTGAAGAACTCGTTCGGTTCGTTCTGCTCGATGATCTGGCCTTCGTCCATGAAGATGACCCGGTTGGCGACGGTCTTGGCGAAGCCCATTTCATGGGTCACGCAAATCATGGTCATGCCCTCGTGGGCCAGTTCGACCATGACGTCGAGGACTTCCTTGATCATTTCCGGGTCGAGGGCCGAGGTGGGTTCGTCGAACAGCATGATTTTCGGGTTCATGCACAGGGAACGGGCGATGGCGACGCGCTGCTGCTGGCCGCCGGATAGCTGGCCCGGATACTTCAGCGCCTGTTCCGGGATTTTCACCCGTTCCAGATACTTCATGGCCACTTCCTCGGCTTCCGCCTTCGGCATCTTGCGCACCCAGATGGGCGCCAGGGTCAGGTTGTCGAGGATGGACAGGTGGGGGAACAGGTTGAAGTGCTGGAACACCATGCCCACTTCCCGGCGGATGGTCTCGATGTGCTTCAAATCGCCGGTCAGTTCCGTGCCCTCGACGATGATCTGCCCCTGCTGATGCTCTTCCAGCCGGTTGATGCAGCGGATCAGGGTCGATTTGCCGGAGCCCGACGGGCCACAGATGACGATCCTCTCGCCCTTGTTGACGGTCAGATGAATGTCCTTCAGGACATGGAATTCGCCGTACCATTTGTGAACCGACTGCATGCGGATCATCACTTCATCGGAAACGGTCATTTCATGGTTGGCTGCTTGTGCGGGCGCTTGGTCGGACATGATCCTGCGTCTCCTTAATGACCGGTATGAAGTTTCTTTTCCAGATGCATGCTGTATCGGGACATGCCGAAACAGAAGACCCAGAAGACAAAGGCGGCGAATACATAGCCGGTGGTCAGGAAACCGCCCCATTGCGGGTTGGTCGCCGTGGCCTGGACCGCGCCCAGGAAGTCGAACAGGCCGATGATCAGGACCAGGGTGGTGTCCTTGAACAGGCCGATGAAGGTGTTGACGATGCCGGGGATGACCATTTTCAGGGCTTGCGGCAGGACGATCAGGCCCATGGTCTTCCAATAGCTGAGGCCGAGGGCCTCGGCGGCTTCGATCTGCCCCTTGGGGATCGCCTGCAGTCCGCCGCGCACCACCTCGGCCATGTAGGCGGCCGAGAACAGCATGACGCCGATCAGGGCGCGGACCAGCTTGTCCGGGCTCATTCCCTCGGGCACGAACAGGGGGAACATCACCGACGACATGAACAACACGGTGATCAACGGAACGCCGCGCCAAAGTTCGATAAACGCCACGCAGAGCGCGCGCACCACCGGCATGTTGGACCGCCGCCCCAACGCCAGCACGATACCAATTGGCAGGGAGGCGACGATGCCGACGACGGCGATGACCAGGGTCAGGAACAGTCCGCCCCACAACGGCGTTTCCACATGGATCATGCCGAAGGAGCCGCCGACGAACAGATAGAAGGCGATGATCGGATAGCCCACCAGCAGGAAGATCGACAGCCAGCCCTTGTATTTGAAGCCGGGAATGAACAGCGGGATCATCGCCGCGACCAGTAGAACGTAGGCGGAATTGATGCGCCACAGTTCCGTATCCGGATAGCGCCCGTACATCAGGAACTTGAACCAGACCTTGACGGAGACCCAACAGGCGACGGGAAGCGGCCCGCCCTGCTCGTTGCGGCAGGCCTTGTCGTCCTCGCCCGTCCAGATGGCGCTGATAAACGCCCAGTCCACCAAGGGCGGAATGGTGATGTAGAGAAGATAGAACCCGAGCGCCGTCAAGGCGATATTCAAGGGCGACGAGAACAGGTTCTGGCGCACCCATCCGGTCAGCCCGACCGTGTTGAGCGGCGGCGGCAGGTCGGGATGGTTGCCCAGTTCGTAGGTGCGCGTTTCTTCCGCCATGCTACCTCTCCACCAGCGCCATTTTCTTGTTGTACCAGTTCATGAAGGCCGAGATCAGCAGGCTGATGGTCAGATAGACGGCCATGGTGATGGCGATGACCTCGACCGCTTGGCCGGTCTGCATCAGCACCGTTCCGGCGAACACCAGAACCAGATCCGGATAGGCGATGGCGGCGGCGAGCGACGAGTTCTTGGTCAGGTTCAGGAACTGCGAGGTCAGGGGCGGGATAATCACCCGAAGGGCCTGCGGAATAATCACCAGACGCAGGGTCGGGCCGGGCTTCAGGCCCAGGGCGTAGGACGCTTCGGTCTGGCCGTGGCTGACCGCCATGATGCCGGCGCGGACGATTTCGGCGATGAACGAGGCGGTGTAGAGGGCCAGGGCCAGGACCAGGGACACGAACTCGGGAATCAGGGTCAGGCCGCCCTTGAAGTTGAAGCCCTTCAGTTCCGGATATTCCCAGGTCATGGGGAAGCCGGTGAGAATGGCCGCCAACAACGGCAGGCCGACCAGAATCCCCAACGAGACATAGACCGTGTGGAACTGCTGGCCCGTCGCCTCCTGGCGCTTATGGGCCCAGCGGGCGACAAAGAAAACCACCACCACGGCAAGCAGCAAGGCCAGCGGGATCATCATGAAACCGTCCTCGAAGACCGGGGCAGGCGAATACAGGCCCCGATTGTTGAGGAAAAAGGAATCAAACATTTCCATGCTATCGCGCGGGCTGGGAAGGTTGCGCACGACGCCCATGTACCAGAAGAAGATTTGCAGCAGCAGGGGGATATTGCGAAGGGTCTCGATGTAGACCATCGCCATTTTCGAAATCAGCCAGTTGCTAGACAGCCGGGCGACGCCGATGATGAAGCCGAGAACGGTGGCGAAAATAATGCCAACGAAGGCGACCAGCAGGGTATTGAGAAGGGAAACGACGAAGGCGACGAAATAGGTGTCTTCTTCCGAATAGTCGATCAGGGTCATCAGGATCGAAAAACCCGCCGTCGTGTTCAGGAACCTGAAGCCGGAGGCGATGCCCTGGCGTTCCAGATTATGCAGGGTATTGGAAACCAGGATATAGCCGAGGGCGATGACGCCGATCAGGACCAGAGCCTGGAAAAACAGCGCCCGATAGACCGGATCGTTCCACACCGGCGGCTTGGCGGGTTTTTGGGCTTCGACAATATCCTCAGCCACGAAAAGTCTCCCCCGACTTAAGTTGAGCCGAAATATCTATAAACGAATATTAAGGGGCAAGGGACGTGTGCCCGGCCTTGTTAGGGGCCGGGCACATGCCTTGTCTCGGATAACCGGTTTAGCGGGCCGGCATCGGGTACATCAGGCCGCCGTTGTTCCACAGGTTGTTGACACCACGGGGAAGCTGCAGCGGGGTGTTCGGGCCGACGTGCTTCTCGAAGCTTTCGCCGTAGTTACCGACCTGCTTGATGATGTTGTAGGACCAGTCGGAGCCGAGGCCCAGGTTCTTGCCCAAGTCGCCTTCGGTGCCCATCAGGCGCTTGACGGCCGGGTTGTCGTCGGACTTCTTGGCGTCCGCGTTGCCGGAGTTGATGCCCATTTCTTCGGCTTCCAGCATGGCGAACAGGCTCCACTTGACGATATCCAGCCACTGGTCGTCGCCATGGCGGACAACCGGGCCGAGGGGCTCCTTGGAAATGACTTCCGGCAGAACCATGTGGTCGTTCGGCGAGCCCAGTTTCAGGCGTTGCGCGGCGAGGCCGGATTGGTCGGTGGTGTAGACGTCGCAACGACCGGCGTCGTAGGCGGCGACAACTTCGTCGGCCTTTTCAAAGGCGACCAGCTTGTAGTCCATGTTGTTGGCGCGGAAGAAGTCGGCCACGTTCAGCTCGGTGGTGGTGCCCAGGTTGGTGCACACGGCCGCGCCGGCCAGTTCATGGGCGCTCTTGACGCCCAGGCTCTTGCGAACCATGAAGCCCTGACCGTCGTAATAGTTGACGCCGGCAAAGTTCAGGCCCAGGGCCGTGTCGCGGGTGGCGGTCCAGGTGGTGTTGCGCGACAGCATGTCGATTTCGCCGGACTGCAGGGCGGTGAAACGCTCCTTGGCGGACAGCGGCGAGAATTTGACCTTGCTGGCGTCGCCGAGAGTGGCCGCGGCGACGGCGCGGCAAACATCAACGTCCAGGCCTTCCCAGTTGCCGGCGGAATCCGGGTTGGAGAAGCCGGGCAGGCCCTGACTCACGCCGCACTGGACGAAGCCTTTGGCCTTGACGTCATCGAGGGTGCCCGCGCCAGCGGCCGTGGCGGCGAAAGCCGTGGCGGCAAGAACGGACAGAAACTTAACGGATTTCTTCATAAAAATTCTCCCTGGTGGATATTATTGATTTTACCTTTGCCGTCACTCATGACCGGGGACGCGATGTGTCCATCCGGGCAATCGAAATTGTACCACAACAAAGATGTGATAATTCCGTAGCATGAAAGAGTGAGCCTTCTCAAGCGATAAGGGGCCGCAAGCGATTATTTTTTTGCCGCCCCTGAATTCCCGTCTGGCCTAAAAACGGCAAAGTTGGCATGATCCTTTTCCCTTTGTTGCGCTCAGGAGACCGGCAAAAAATGAAAAAACAAACCAGACTGATCAGGACGGGCCTGAGCCCGGAAAACAATTTCGGCATTGTCAACCCGCCGGTCTATCACGCCTCCACGGTCCTGTTCCCGACGGTGGAGGCCATGGAGCGGGCGTCGGCGAACCGTTATGAGGGCGTCTACTACGGCCTCAACGGAACCCCGACCACCTTCGCCCTGCAGGACGCGGTGGCGGAACTGGAAGGTTATGATCACGCCAGTGCCGTTCCCTCGGGCCTGGCCGCCATCACCGCCGCCCTGTTCGCGTTTCTGAAAAGCGGCGACCACCTGCTGATGGTCGATAGCGTCTACGGCCCGACGCGGCGGTTTTGCGACGGCGTGCTGCGGCGCTTCGGCGTCGAGACCACCTACTACGACCCCATGATCGGCGGCGGCATCTACGAACTGATGCGTCCGGAAACCAAGGTGGTGTTCACGGAATCCCCTGGCTCGCTGACCTTCGAGGTCCAGGACCTGCCCGCCATCTGCACCGCCGCCCACGCGGGCGGGGCCAAGGTCCTGCTCGACAACACCTGGGGCGCCGGGGTCTACCTGGACGCCCCGGCCATGGGGGTGGACGTGTCCATCCAGGCGGCGACGAAATATATCGGCGGCCATTCCGACGCCATGCTCGGCACCATCGCCATGAACGACGCCGACAGCGGACCCATCCGCGACAGCGTCCGCGACCTGGGCTACGGCGCCGCCCCGGACGACTGCTATCTGGTTCTCAGGGGCCTGCGTTCCATGAACGCCCGCCTACCCGTTCATCAGGAAAGCGCCCTCAAGCTGGCCCACTGGCTGGAGGCCCGCGAAGAGGTCGACCGGGTCCTGCACCCGGCCCTGCCCTCCTGCCCCGGACACGCCCTGTGGAAGCGGGACTTCACCGGCTCGTCGGGCCTGTTCAGTTTTGTCCTCAAGGAACGATTCACCAAGGCCAACGTCGCCGCCATGCTCGACCATATGGAGCTGTTCGGCATGGGCTTCAGCTGGGGCGGCTTTGAAAGCCTGATCGTGCCCTACGGAACGACGCCTCCCCGCTCCGCCCAACCGTGGGCGTCGGGGCAGTTGATCCGGGTTCACGCCGGGCTGGAGGCGGTCGAGGATCTGATCGCCGACCTGGAGGCCGGTTTCGTCAGGCTGAACGCCTGAGCAGCCGGGCGGTAGCGAACAGGACCAGGGCGGCGACAACAATGGACGGCCCGGACGGGGTATCGTAAACCGCCGACCCCCACAGGCCGCCGACAACGGACAGGCAACCGACGGCGGCGGCGAGAAGCGCCATCCCCTCGGGCGTTTTCGCCAGCGGTCGGGCGGCGGCGGCGGGAATGATCAACAGCGACGTGATCAGCAGAATCCCCACCACCTTCATGGCCAGGGCGACCACCGCCGCCAGGATCAGCATGTAGGCCAGGCGCAGGGCATGGACGGGAACGCCCTCGACCAGGGCCAGTTCCTCGTGCACCGTGGCCGACAGCAACGGCCGCCAGATCCACAACAGCGCCAGCCCGACCCCGGCCCCGCCGCCGTAGAGCCAGATCAGGTCCCCGGGCATGACGGCGAGGATGTCGCCGAACAGATAGGCGTTGAGGTCGAACCGCACGGTGTCCAGGAAGGCGACGGCGACCAGTCCGAGGGCCAGGGCGCCGTGGGCGAGGATTCCCAGCAGGGTGTCCTCGCTCAGCCCATCGGCGCCGAAATGCCGACGCCGCGCCCCCATCAGCAGGGCGACGGCGAGGCAGACGGCGAGGACGCCGATGATGGGCTGCAACCCGAGAAGTAGGCCCAGGGCGACGCCCAGCAGGGCGGCGTGGGACAGGGTCGCGCCAAAATAGGCCATCCGCCGCCAGACGACGAAAGAGCCCAGCGGCCCGGCGACGGCGGCGACGGCGCACCCGGCCAGCAGGGCGCGCAGGAGGAAATCGTCAAACAGGGCCATGGCCGTGTCCTCCATGATCGTCCCCCCCATGGCCGACCACGTCGCCGTGAACATCGTGATCGTGGTCGTGGTCGTGATGATAGAACCCCAGTTCCGCGGCGACCCCCTCGCCGAACAGGGACACGAATTCCGGGTGTCGGGAAACGGTCTCGGGATGACCGGCGCAACAGACATGACGGTTCAGGCAAACCACGTGGTCCGTCGCCGCCATGACCATGTGCAGGTCGTGGGACACCATCAGTACGCCGCAGCCACGGCGGTCGCGAATGCCCCGGATCAGGGCGTACAGTTCCGCCTGGCCGGACACGTCGACGCCTTGCACCGGCTCGTCGAGGACCAGCAGGTCAGGGTCCCGTAACAGGGCGCGGGCCAGCAGCACCCGTTGCAGTTCGCCGCCGGACACCTGCTGGACCGGCGTGTCGGCGACCCGTTCGGCGCCGCTTTCCCGAAGCGCCGCCAGCCGCCGCCCCTGGCCCGCCTCGCCCCGGACGAGACCGAGGGAGAGGAAGCGCATCACCGTCAGCGGCAACGCCGGATCGATGCTCAGGCGCTGCGGCATGTAACCGACCCTGAGCCCGGGGCGGCGCACGACCCGGCCCCGGTCCGGCTTTTGCAGGCCCAGCATGACCCGCACCATGGTGGTCTTCCCGGCCCCGTTGGGCCCGATCAGGGTGACGATTTCCCCCTCCCCGACCCGGGCCTCGCCCCGATGCAGGACCGGCCTCGCGCCGAAGGAGACGTCGATTGCCGTGGCCTCCAGCAACGGCTCAGTCACGGCCGCTCTCCGCCGCCCGGCAATTGGGGCAAAGACCGGCCACCTCGACATTGCTGCGAAGAACGGAAAATCCGGCCTCCTCCGCCACTCCGCCGATGGCCCGATCAAGCCGTCCATCGGTGATTTCCGCCGCCGCGCCGCATTCGGTGCAGATGAGGAACTGAGACGGATGGCGGCTCTCCGGCGCGCTGCATCCCACATAGGCGTTGAGGCTCTCGACCCGGTGAACCAGTCCCAGATCAAGAAGGAAATCCAGGGCCCGATAGACCGTCGGCGGCTGCGCGTTGCCGCGTTCCCGTTTCAAAATCTCGAGAATGTCATAAGCCCCGGCGGGACGGTGGCTGCGCCAGACGACCTCCAGCACGCGGCGGCGCAAGGGGGTCAGCCGCGCCCCCCGCTCGGCGCAAAGGGCCGCCGCCGACGCCATGGCGCCGTCCACGCAACGCCCGTGGTTATGGCCGTTTTCGGGAAACATGAGCCGCCCTTGTTTTAAGGAATTGCCACCTCATCATTAAGTTATATTATAACATATCTTTTATTCGGCAATATCTATCTGGAACCCCTCATGAGCCACCGCCCGTTCCTGTTCGTCCTCGCCCTGCTGCTGTCCGCCTGGAGCGCCGCCGCCACGGCCGCCGAAGCCCCCCGGGTGGCGGCCTCGATCGCCCCCCTTCACGCCCTAACCGCCGCCGTCATGGCGGGGGCCGGGGAACCGGCGCTGATCGTCAGAAGCGGCGCATCGCCCCACACCTACAGCCTGAGGCCTTCCGACGCCCGGACCCTGAACAAGGCCGAGGTGCTCGTCTGGACCGGCCCGGGGCTGGAGATGTTCCTGGCCAGGCCCATCGCCGCCCTGGCCGGGCGGGCGCGGGTGGTCACCGTGGTCGACTCCCCCGCCGAAGATCCCCACTTCTGGCTCTCCCCCGTGTTGGCGGCGGCGGCGGCGGACAAGATCCAGTCTGCCCTGAGCGCCGCCGACCCGGCCCGCCGGGACCTCTACACGGCCAACGCCCAGGCCCTGAAAGACCGCCTCGCCGCCCTTCACGACCAGGGGCGGCGCACCCTCGCCCCCCTCGCCGACCGGCCCTTCCTGGTTTTTCATGACGCCTGGGGCCATTTCGCCGAGGCCTTCGGCCTTAGCGTCGCCGGGGCCGTCGCCCTCAACCCGGAACGGGCGGCGGGGGCCAAACAGGTCTCCTCCATCCGCCGCCTGATCGGGGAAAGTGGCGCCCGCTGTCTGTTCAGGGAGCCCCAGTTCGAATCGCCGCTGCTGGAAACGGTGCTGGAGGGCCACGATCAAATGCGGGTATTCGTCCTCGACCCCCTCGGCTCAACCCACGAGCCCGGGGCGGACTTGTATTTTTCCATGATGAGGGACAATATCGCCGCCGTCGCCGACTGCCTCGGCTAGTGTCCTGCCCCAGAAATACGCTTGCGTATTTCTGGGATAAGCAGGCCACGTAATATATTGATAACGATCAAATTACCTGCCTTTAATCGACCCGATTAAAGGCAGTTTGATCTAAGCCCAACGGATTGAGGAATACCGCGCCATGAAGACCGAAGACCTCCTCGGAGAGTTGAAATTCAACGCCGACGGCCTGATTCCGGCCATCGCCCAACAGCACGACAGCGGCGAGGTGCTGATGATGGCGTGGATGAACCGGGACGCCGTCGCCGAAACCCTGAACACCGGGCGGGTCTGCTACTATTCCCGCTCGCGCCGGGCGCTGTGGCACAAGGGGGAAAGCTCGGGCCAGGAACAGGCGCTGGTGGAACTGCGCTGGGACTGCGACGCCGACACCCTGTTGGTGCAGGTCGATCAGAAAGGCGTCGCCTGCCACACCGGCCGCCGCAACTGCTTTTACAACGCCGTCAGGGACGGCGAAAAAACCGTCATCGCGGAACCGGAAATCAGCCCCGACGAACTATACAAATAAGGCAATTGGCGACCCCGGCAGAAGGGTTGCCTACTCTGAGAGTATGAAAAAGATAGAAAGCGGTGGCTCCTTACCCCAAGGGGAAAGTCAACTCGGCATTCCAGATTGAGTGCGTTCAGAAATTTGTATGACAAATCTATGCGTCCAGTTGTTCATCGAGCCATTTCGATAAGGTGGGAAGGTCATGTGACCAAAAAACATGGACACCGTGGTCAATCAGGCGCTCTACGTCCTTGGGTGCAATTACCCCTTCGAGCAACGCGGCGGTCATAACGAAGCTACCCCAGTGCGTTTTCCAAGCTTCCGCCTTCTTCAGCACGTCGTTGATGCGTTTGACTGAGTTTGTTGCATCGTTTGTGACTTTACATTCCATTGCCAACACGACCGTGGCGCCTAGTCCACAAGCCACGTCAACTTCTTGAGGAGTTGCTGTGGCTGTCGCAAATCGCGTTTTGTGCATGAAGTGCCTTTCCGGCACCGCCGCACGCGTATCGATCAAGCTGCTCGGCAGTTGGATCCATCCCTTGGATCGCAACAATCCAATAACTTCCCGTTCTTGCGTGGCTGCCAACCTGTTGCGACGGGCCGTTGCGACGTTTTGTCCAGCAATCACCGGAGCGAGAGCCTGCAATACAGCTCGCACTTCTGCACTTGTAGGCTTCCTCCCAAAATCCAGCCACTTGGTCAGTGAACGGTCACGCCATTCTAAAAAAATCACCTCGATCGCAGTGGCGACGACCGCCTTTACTGGGGTGCCTTTTTTCTCTGTGGTCTTGGACCAATCTGAGCAGAGTAGCTTAAACTGATCCTGGCTGATTGGCGGAGCCATGAAGTGCCTTAATGCCAACATGTGGGCGCCACTTGACTGAAGCGCGGAGGAAACGTCGGCCAAGTAACTCGAAGCCCGAAGAGCCTTCCAAACAACAGACCGGGCCTCTCGCAAGGCAAGGCTCCAGTCTTCCGCACCATCTGCCGGGTTACGAGAGTCGAGATACAGTTGCTTAGCTTTTTCAGCATGGGTTGCGTGAATCACCTTGAGATCAAGCGACATCTACGCCTCAAATCGCTTGCGCTTGTACGATGGGGAGCTTGGAAACCCGCTTGCGAGGAGCAGCTTTCCGTGATTGGCCGTTTCGTGCCTCTTCCCTAGCCGTATACCGAACAGCCTTCGCCAAGTTCTCTGGAAGAGGGACCAATTCAATATGCCGTGGTGAACTCCCGGTCGGCTGGCTGGTGACATGGTCCAACAGTGTCCAACCGATTCTCTCCGCCAAGCGTGGTGGAACTGCATTGCCAATCTGCTTGTACTGACTACTCCTTTTCCCCGCGAATTCCCAAGACACTGGAAACGTCTGGAGTGCCGCACACTCCCTAGGACATAAACGTCGAAGCCCCAACGAGGGATCTTTCAGCCAGTCTTGCTGACCACTTGCTGTCACAGTACGGGCCGGGATTGCGGGGTCCACTATAAATGCCCCTTGCTTGTAGCCCCAATGCCCACCAGGGCGAGTGGTTTCCTTCTTGCCCGGACTTTTGACTCCTGAACCAGGTGGTACAGTCACCAACTCGGCAGCCATTTTGCCTGTTGGACGAATGATTTCGTCTGTTTGCAGTGGCTTGAGATCACAAAGGCATTCCTTTAGAGAGACCCAAGGATTCAAATCATCAGCAGGCTTTTTAGAATGGGTGGCAACTGGGAATGGCGGAGCATCACCAACGCGGTAACCAATTACGAACAGGCGGACACGACGCTGGGGGACTCCGTAATCGGCCGCGTTCAACAATGATACAGCCGTTTGGAATCCAGCCTCTAACAACCGAGTACGAATCAACTGCAACGCAGTACCGGGAACGCCATCTGGCCCACGCGCTGTCAATAAGCCTCGCACATTTTCAAACATCAACCACCGCACGTCGAGTTCCCCAGCGAGCCTAACGAAGTCGGCGAAAAGCTGGCCACGCGGGTCTTTGAATCCATGTTGGTGTCCGGCGCTACTCCATGACTGGCAAGGGGGTCCCCCAGCCAAGAGAGTTACATTACCCTTGCGGACGCCACCTTTCGCAAGGATATCAGCTCCAGAGGTTTCGCGGACGTCTGCCTGTTCAATAAAAGCTTTTGCAAATGCAGTCGTGTGGGCCAAAGGCCGCCCTGCATTTCTATGCAAAGTCTCAACCGCATCCGCATTCACGTCCGAAGCGTAGTGGCAATGCCATCCAGCTTCTTCCAGGCCGATGTCCAAACCACCAGCCCCGGAAAACAAGGAAACGAAAGAATTGACAGCCATAGTTGGACTCACCCCGAATCAATTTATACCGAGACTACCAAGGAACAGACTCAAAACCAAGCGTTCATGTTATGTTCTTGATTGAAAATTTGAACACTAGACAGTCTCTAGCACGACTCTTTCCAACTTCCTCTGGCTTTCCCACCTAACCCTCTTGAGAAAAGCCAATCCCGCCAAGTCCCACCTTATCCTGCGTAGTCCCGGTTCCCTCCAGTCTTAAGTGACGGATAACACGTATGTGGTTGCTATTTGGTTGCTACGACAAAAACGCCGCCAGAACGACGCAGCATAACCTATTGTTTTTATTGGCGACCCCGGCAGGACTCGAACCTGCAACCTCAAGATTAGAAGTCTCGCGCTCTATCCAGTTGAGCTACGGGGCCCCGGAAAGGAATCAGCGGATGCGGTCGTAGGCGAAGTTGGAGGCATAGTCCTTCGGCTTGACCCGCCGCTGCTTGGGCTCGACGACGGAATACTCAAAGCCGCTTTTCTCGGCGAAGGCGATCGCTTCCTCGCGGCTGGCAAAGCGCATTTTCACCTGGCTTTCCGTATCGCTGGAGCCGATCCAGCCCATCAGCGGATCGGCCCGTTTGGCGGCCCCGGGCTCGTGCTCCAGCACCCACTGGCCGACCTTGGCCCGACCCGACTGCATTGCGTTTTTGGTCGGTTGATAGATGCGAACCTGACTCATCGAACTCTCTCCAAAGCCCTTCATTCAAGATTGAGGCGTGACTATAGCAACGCCGGGTGGTCGGGGCGAGAGGATTTGAACCTCCGACCTTCCGGTCCCAAACCGGATGCGCTACCAGACTGCGCTACGCCCCGCACCGGTGGGTTCTAGGGTGTTCCGCCTGCTTAGGCAAGCGCCAATCCTCTTGCCCTTCCGGCCCCCGCCCCTTACAAAGGCGGTCATGGAATGGCTTGACCGAATCCCCACCGGCGTGCTGCTCGCCGCTACCGTGTTCATGCTCCTGGCGCCGTTCACGCCGGAACCTCATTTGCTGGAAAAATACCGCATGCTGATGGCCGGGACCCTGAAAAAGCCGATCGATATCTTCGACGTCTTCTGGCACCTGACGCCGGCGGTCCTTCTGGCCCTGAAGCTGTTCAGGTCTTCTTGATCCCGCCGATGGATCGGATCAGTTCGTAAAGCCGTTTGCGAACGGCGGGATTGCTGATTTTGTAATAGGCGCGGACCAGTTCCAGGGTTTCCCGGCGGGACATGGAGTCCTCTTCCAACTCGACCTGCCCCTTGTCGGACACCCCCTTGGCGAAGGCGCCGCGGGTCTTCTCCACCTCCTTCGGCATTTCGTCGAAGAAATAGCTGATGGGTGTGTCGAGAATCTGGGAAAATTCAAACAGCCGCGACGCGCCGACCCGATTTGCGCCGCGCTCGTACTTCTGAATTTGCTGGAACGTCAGGCCGACGGCCGCGCCCAACTTTTCCTGACTGATTCCCAACAGGGTCCGACGCAACCGCAGGCGACGGCCGACATGTACATCCACGGGCCGGGGACCATCGACCGAAACCTTCGGCCGCTGAACCCGCGCCTTGCGCGGCTGCTTTGTCTTTTGCTTTGTCTGTTGCTTTGCCTTTTTGACCATGGGCCCAGCCTATCCCATTTGCTTTCGCGTCACAATCCCCGTTTCGAAAGGTCAGGGGCGAAAGGCCTCGTGCAGGACCCGGTCGCCCGGTTTGATGCCGAGTCGCTCCGCCGTTCCGGCGTTCAATTCCAGGACCGCCGGCACCAGTTTCGACGAGACGATGGTCCGAGTGGACAGTGGCGTCGTATGGGCGCGGATGCTTGAAATCACCCCCGCCGCATCGATGAACAGCATATCCAGGGGAATGAAGGTGTTCTTCATCCACATGCGTATCTTCATGGGTTCGTCGTAGAGAAACAGCATCCCCGCGTCCGGGGCGAGAAAACGCCGTTCCATCAAGCCCCGTTGCCGGGCCGCCGGGGTGCGGGCGATTTCGATGCGAAACACATGCTCTCCCCCGCCGCCGGACACGGTCAGTTGCGATTTTTCGAAGACAATGGGAGCAATTTCGCCGGAAACGGCTACCCTGCCGGGCCCGCCCGTGATAAGAATCAGAATCAGAAACAACAGGGAAACGCCTCTCGCGGGCGATACGATAGAAACGATCACATGCTTTATTTCTGGTCCATCCATGACGACGACTTTATGGTTTCCCAAGGCAGATAACCAGTCTGAAGGGATTGCGAATTGATACATGCCCTGAGCCTGGGCGGCGCAATGGGACTGCTATGGCTGCTGCTGTCGGGTATTTTCGAAGCCTGGCTGCTCGCCCTCGGGCTTGCCTCCATCGCCGTGATCGTCGTCATCGCCAACCGCATGGACGTCATCGACCATGAGGGTCACCCCATTCACATCACCTGGGACGCCCTGCTGTTCTGGCCCTGGCTGGCCTGGGAAATCGTCAAATCCAATGTGGACGTGGCCCGCGCCATCCTCGACCCGAAACTGCCGATCACGCCGAAGACCCTGCGCATCAAGGCTTCCCAGGTGACCGAGTTGGGGCACGTGTTCTACGCCAATTCCATCACCCTGACCCCGGGCACGGTGACGCTCGCCATCGACAACGGCGAACTCAAGGTCCACGCCCTGACCCCGGGCGCCATCGAAGGGCTGCTGAGCGGAGAGATGGACCGCCGGATTCACGCCGCCGAGGGAGAGGCGGACGGAACGGTCAGGGGGCACGGATAAGATGTTCGCCGCCGCCACCGTCGCCATCCTGATCACCATGCTGCTGGTTCTCGTCCGGGCCTACCTGGGACCGACGGTTTTCGACCGCATTCTCGCCGTCAACAGCTTCGGCACCCTGACCGTGCTGCTGATCTCCGTCTACGGGTTCCTGACCGAACGGCCGGATTTTCTCGATATCGCCCTGGTCTACGCCCTGATCAACTTTATCGGCACCATCGCCGTATCGAAGTTTGTCCGCTTCCGGGAACTGGCCCCGCCCCTGCCCGCCGACGACCCGGGAGACATCTGATGGAGCTTCTGACCGACGCCCTCAGTTGGCTTCTGATCCTCGGCGGCTCCGCGTTTCTGCTGGTCGGGGGCATCGGGTTGATCCGCCTGCCCGACCTGTTCACCCGCATGCACGGGGCCGGCGGAATCGACACCCTGGGGGCGGTTTTGCTGTTCGCCGGGATGATGGTCCAGGCCGGGCTGACCCTGGTTTCCGTCAAGATTTTCCTGATCATCCTGTTCCTGATGTTCACCAGCCCGACGACCACCCACGCCCTCGCCCGGGCGGCCATGGCGGCGGGACAGATTCCGGTCGGCGACGACGAGACCGGGGACGGCGAAGCGGAACCGGAGGGAGGGCCGCCGCCATCGAAGACCTGATCGTCATCGTCCTGCTTTCCTTCATGGCGTTCACGGCGTTTACGCTGGTGCTGATGCGCAACCTGTTCGCCGTGGTCATGCTGTCGGGCCTGTACAGCCTGCTCGCCGCCGTGCTGTATCTGGTCATGGACGCGGTCGACGTCGCCTTCACGGAAGCCGCCGTCGGGGCCGGAATCTCAACGGTCCTGATGCTGGGCACCCTGGCGCTGACCGCGCGCATGGACAAGGAAAGAAAACGCCTCGCCCCGGTGCCGTTGCTGATCGTCACCGTCACCGGCGGCCTGCTGATCTACGCCACCCTGGACATGCCCCCCTACGGGGATCCGTCGGCCCCCGCCCACCACCATGTGGCCCCCCGCTACATCGAGCAATCCGGCGAGGAAGTGGGCCCGCCCAACATCGTCACCTCGGTCCTTGCCAGTTACCGGGGCTACGACACCCTGGGCGAGGTCACGGTTATTTTCACCGCCGCGGCCGGGGTCATGGCCTTGATCGGCCGCGCCCGCAGACGCAAACGGAAAACCGGCGCCCCGGCGGCCGGGCGGGAGTCCTGATGCTGAGCCGCCATTCCATCCTTCGCGTCGTTTCCAAGCTGCTGATCCCGCCGATCCTGCTGTTCGCTCTCTATGTTCAGTTCCATGGCGACTTCGGCCCCGGCGGCGGGTTTCAGGCCGGGGTGATTTTCGCCTCCGCCTTCATCCTCTACGCCCTGATTTTCGGGGTCGACAGCGCCCGCAAGGTGGTCCCGGCCTGGATGACCCGCCTGATGCTGGCCTCCGGCGTGTTGCTTTTTGCCGGCGTCGGCCTGGTCTCCCTGCTACTGGGCGGGGAATATCTGAACTATTCCATCCTGGCGGATGACCCCCACGGCGGCCAGCACCTGGGCATCACGCTGATCGAGTTCGGCGTCGGCCTCACCGTCGCCGGAGCCATGATCACCATCTTCCTGATTTTCGATGGCCGCCTGCGCGCCGAGGGAGACGGCTGAGCCATGGAGACCTTCTACGGCCTGTTCAATTACTGGGTTGTCGTCATCCTGATGATGATGGGCTTCTACATGGTCATTTCCCAGCATAACCTGATCAAGAAGATCGTCGGCCTGAACGTGTTTCAGGTGTCCGTCTTCCTGTTCTACATCTCCATGAGCAAGGTCAAGGGCGGCAGCGCGCCGATTCTGGCCGACGGCATCGAGGTTTATTCAAACCCCCTGCCCCACGTGCTGATTCTCACCGCCATCGTCGTCGGCGTGGCGACGACGGCGCTCGGGCTGGCGCTGACGGTGCGCATCAACGAGGCCTACGGCACCATCGAGGAAGACGAGATCGAAGCCATGGAGAACGGCGGCGCGGACCGGGCGAAGGAGAGCCGCCGTGATTAGTTCGCAACTGGCCATCCTGCAGGTGGTGACGCCGCTGATGGCGGCCCCCCTCGCCCTGATCTTGCGCTCGCCCCGGGCCGCCTGGCTGCTGACCCTGGTCGTCACCTGGACGACCCTGGCGATTTCTCTGTCCCTGCTGATGCAGGTGCTGGACGGCAGCCCGATCACCTACAAGGTGGGCGGCTGGGCCGCGCCGTGGGGGATCGAATACGTCCTCGACAAGGTCGGCGCCTTCGTCCTGGTCATCGTCTCCGGCATCGGTTCCCTGGTCATGTCCTACGCCCGCCGGAGCGTCGAATATGAAATCCCGGAAGAGCGCATCTACCTGTTCTACACCATGTTCCTGCTGTGCCTGACCGGACTGCTGGGAATCGCCATCACCGGCGACGTGTTCAACCTGTTCGTCTTCCTCGAAATATCCTCCCTGTCCTCCTATGTGCTGATCAGCCTGGGGCAGAGCCGACGGGCCCTGACGGCGGCCTATCGCTACCTGATCATGGGCACCCTCGGGGCCACCTTCTACATCATCGGCGTCGGCCTGATGTACATGATGACCGGGTCCCTCAACATGGCCGATCTGGCGACCCTGATGCCGGCGGTCGCCGAGACCCGGGTCATTCACGCCGCCCTCGCCTTCCTTACCGTCGGCATCTGCCTGAAACTGGCCCTGTTCCCGCTGCATCTGTGGCTTCCCAACGCCTACGCCTACGCCCCGTCCGTGGTTACCGCCTTTCTCGCCGCCACGGCGACCAAGGTCGCGGTCTATGTCCTCATCCGCATCGTTTTCACGGTGTTCGGCGAAGTCGACGTCATCGGTTCCGTGCCCTTCCTGCAAAACCTGCTGATCGCCCTCGCCCTGGCGGGGATTTTCATCGCCTCCTTCGTCGCCATTTATCAGGACAACATCAAGCGGATGCTGGCCTATTCCTCGGTGGCGCAAGTCGGCTACATCATCCTCGGCCTCAGTTTCGCCTCGACCCTGGGCCTGGGCGGAGCGATCATCCACCTGTTCAACCACGCCCTGATGAAATGCGCCCTGTTCCTCGCCATGGGCTGCCTTTTCTACCGCATTGGCGGCGTCACCCTTGCCGACATGCGCGGGCTCGGGCGTCGCATGCCCTGGACCATGGCCGCCTTTACCATCGGCGGGCTGAGCCTGATCGGGGTGCCGCTGACCGTCGGCTTCATTTCCAAATGGTACCTGCTGATGGCGGCCATGGAACAGGGTCTGTGGCCCATCGCCGGGCTGATCGTGCTGGGCTCGCTGCTGGCGGTGATCTATGTCTGGCGCATTGTCGAGGCCGCCTATCTTCAGCCGCCGCCGGAGGACGCCCTGCCGGTCGGCGAGGCGCCGCTTTCCATGCTCGCCCCCCTGTGGGTGATGGCCGGGGCCAGCGTGTATTTCGGCATTGACGCGGGCACCACCCTGGACATCGCCATCGGCGCGGCGGACTTCCTGTTGCAGGGAGGCGCGCCGTGAGCCCGCAGGCCCTGATCCTGGCAGCCCTCGCCGCGCCTTCTCTCGGGGCGCTTCTGATCGCCCTCAGCGGCAAGCGGCCCAATTTGCGAGAAGGCGTCACGCTGACCACGGCGGTGATCCTGTTCGCCCTCGTCGCCTCGCTGCTGCCGACCGTCCTCGACGGGGGTCGGCCCTCGGTGACCATTGGCGAGATGCTACCCGGCCTGCCCATCGTCTTCACCGTCGAGCCCCTGGGCATGACCTTCACCGTCATCGCCAGTTTCCTGTGGATCGTCAACTCGACCTATTCCATCGGCTACATGCGGGCCAACAAGGAAAAGCATCAAACCCGGTTCTACGTCTGCTTCGCCATCGCCCTGGCCAGCACCATCGCCATTGCTTTCGCCGGCAACATGCTGACCCTGTTCGTGTTCTACGAAGTGCTGACCATCTGCACCTATCCCCTGGTGACACATGCCGGCAGTGAGAAGGCGCGGAATTCCGGGCGCACCTATCTCGGCATTCTGCTCACGACCTCCATCGGCCTGCAACTGCTGGCCATCCTGGGCACCTGGGTCGCCGCCGGAACCCTGGACTTCCGCCTGGGCGGCGTCATGGCCAGAACCGTCGACGGCGGGCTCGCCGGAATCCTGCTGTTCCTGTACATGTTCGGCATCGGCAAGGCGGCCCTGATGCCCGTCCACCGCTGGCTGCCCGCCGCCATGGTCGCGCCTACGCCGGTCAGCGCCCTGCTGCACGCGGTCGCCGTGGTCAAGGCCGGGGTGTTCACCGTGGTCAAGGTGGTGGTGTACATTTTCGGCGTCGATTATCTGTCGGACATGGTCAATGCGGACTGGCTGGCCGTGGTCGCCGGATTCACCATCATCGCCGCCTCGATCATCGCCCTGCGGCAGGACAACCTGAAACGCCGCCTCGCCTATTCCACGGTGAGCCAGCTATCCTACGTGATTTTGGCCACCGCCATCCTGGCGCCGCTTTCCGTCATGGGTGCGGCCCTGCACATCGCCGCCCACGCCTTCGGCAAGATCACCCTGTTTTTCGCCGCCGGTTCCATCTACACCGCCGCCCACAAGACGGAAGTCAGCCAGCTTGACGGCATTGGCCGGCGCATGCCGTGGACCATGGGGGCCTTCGCCATCGGCGCCCTGTCCATGATCGGCATCCCGCCGACGGCGGGGTTCATATCCAAATGGTACATCCTGCAGGGGGCCATGGACGCCGACCATATGTTGGCCGTCGGCGTCGTCATCGTCAGCGCCCTGCTCAACGCCGGCTATTTCCTGCCCATCGTTCACGCCGCCTTCTTCAAGGCCGAGAACGGCGACGGCCACGGCGGCCACGGCGAGGCGCCGCTGCCCATCGTCATCGCCCTCTCGGTGACGGCGGCGGGAACCCTATTGCTGTTTTTCTTCCCCGACGTTTTCATCACCCTGGCCCGGCAATTGATATGAGGACGAGGACATGAGCGAACACCCCTCGACGCCCCCCGAAAAGCGTTACTGGCTCGATGACATGGGCAACGTGCGTAAACTGTTCTGGGCCCTGATCGCCGTTTGCGGGTTGCTGCTTCTGGCCGACGCCTTTTACGAAAAGCACGTCCACTACGGTTTCGAGAAGTGGTTCGGTTTCTTCGGCCTGTTCGGCTTCGGCGTCTCCTTCGCCCTGGTGCTGACGGCCCGCGAACTGCGCAAGATCCTGATGCGCGACGAGGACTACTATGACCGTTGAGTTTCCACCCGGCCTGCTGCTGATCCTCGGCGCCGCCCTGATCCCTTTTCTGAAGGGGACCCTGCGCCCGGCCTACATGCTGGCCCTGCCGCTCATTGGCATCTGGCAATTGACCCTGCTGGAGACGGGCTCCTTCGGCGCCATGTCCGCCTTCGGCTTCGAACAGACCCATGTTCGGGTCGACAAGCTTAGCCTGCTGTTCGGCTACGTCTTCTATCTCTCCGCCGCCCTGGCGACGATTTTCGCCTGGCAACGCAACGACGCCATGGAGCAGACCTCCGCCGTCGTCCATGTCGGCGCCGCCATCGGCGCCGTTTTCGCCGGTGACCTGCTGACCCTGTTCTTCTACTGGGAACTGACCGCCGTATCCTCCGCCGTCATCATCTGGGCCCGGCGCTCGGAACGCTCCTACGGCGCGGGGCTCCGGTACCTGCTCGTTCAGGTCCTGTCCGGTCTGCTGCTGCTAAGCGGGGCTGCGCTTTATTCCAATTCCACCGGCTCGCTGGCCTTCAACCATATCGGGCTGGACAACCCGGGCGGCCTGTTGATCCTGCTCGCCTTCGGCATAAAATGCGCCTTCCCGATGATGCACAACTGGTTGCAGGACGCCTATCCGGAGGCCTCAGCCACGGGCACCGTGTTCCTTAGCGCCTACGCCACCAAGCTGGCCGTCTACACCCTGGCGCGGGGCTATGCGGGGACCGAGGAACTGATCTGGATCGGCGCGGTGATGACCGCCTTCCCCATCTTCTACGCGGTCATCGAAAACGATCTCCGCCGGGTTCTCGCCTACAGCCTGAACAACCAGTTGGGCTTCATGGTGGCGGGCATCGGCATCGGCACGACGCTCGCCGTCAACGGAGCGGTCAGCCACGCCTTCGCCCACATCATCTACAAGGGGCTGCTGTTCATGTCCATGGGGGCGGTCCTGCACCGGACGGGCACGGTCGAGGGGTCGGAACTGGGCGGCCTCTACAAGTCCATGCCGTGGACGACCGGCTTTTGCATCGTCGGCGCCGCCTCCATTTCCGCCTTCCCCCTGTTCAGCGGTTTCGTCACCAAATCCATGATCCTGACGGCGGCGGCGGAGGAACATCATACCGCCGTCTTCCTGATCCTGCTGTTCGCCTCGGCCGGCGTGTTCCACCATTCGGGCATCAAGATACCCTTCTTCGCCTTCTTCGCCCACGATTCCGGCAAGCGCCCCAAGGAAGCGCCCTTCAACATGCTGCTGGCCATGGGGCTGGCGTCGTTCCTGTGCATCGGCATCGGCGTTTACCCCGACCCACTGTACGCCCTGCTCCCCTACCCGGTGGAATACGTTTCCTATACGACGACCCATGTGGTGACGACCCTGCAACTGCTGATCTTCTCGGCCCTGGCCTTCGCCACCCTGCAGCGAACCGGCCTTTACCCGCCGGAACTGCGCTCGACGGTGCTGGATTTCGACTTCAGCTACCGCTGGATCGGCGTCAAGGCGGCGCGGGCGTCGGCGCGGGTGACCGCCTCGGCGCTGAAGCACATGGAGGCCGCCGTCAACCTGCGCCTGGTCAGGCTGACCCGGTTCCTCTTCCACCTGCACGGCCCGCAAGGGGCCATGGCGCGGACGACTCAGGTTGGTTCCATGGTGCAGTGGGTGGTGATCCTGCTGTGCATCTATCTGGTTATCTATCTGTTATAATGAGCAAGGCCTTCACCAGGGAACAGGACTCCGGGAACGAGGAAGACCTTCCCGACGCCATCGACTCCCTGCCCCGGGGGGCGAAAAACTACATCACGCCGGAAGGCATGCAGCGCCTTCGCGATGAACTGAACCATTTAAGAACCGTCGAGCGCCCGCAGGTCGTCGAGACCGTATCCTGGGCCGCCGGCAACGGCGACCGCTCGGAAAACGGCGATTACATCTACGGCAAGAAGCGGCTCAGGGAAATCGACCGGCGCATGCGCTTCCTGATCAAGCGCATGGAAATCGCCGAGGTCGTCGACCCGGCGCGGCAAACCAACCGCGATCAGGTCTTTTTCGGCGCCACGGTGACCTATGTGGACGGCAAGGAGGTGGAACGCACCGTGCGCATCGTCGGCGTCGACGAGGCCCGTCTGGAACGGGGGGAAATAAGCTGGATCGCCCCCGTCGCCCGCGCCCTGATGAAGGCCTGGGACGGCGACATCGTCAAAATGCGCACGCCGGGCGGGGTCGAGGAACTGGAAATCCTGAAGATCGAGTATTGACCGCCCCCGGACTTGATCCGGGCGCCAGTTCTTGTTCAACCATGCGCCGCTTTATCCAGGGCCTCGGCGATCCACTGGTTCAGACTCTTGTCTTGCGAGGCGGCGGCGGCGGCAACGTCTTCGTGTAATTGAGAGGAAATACGCAGATTGAACTTGCCCGAATAGGTCTTTCCCGGTTTGACGCCCTTTTCCTTGCACAGATCAAGATAAACCTTGAGGGAGGTCTCGCCTTCCGAACGTAACCCGTCAACATCCTTGGCGTAAAAATCGGCGCCGCCATTCAACCCGATGAACTCCCCCCGAAACATTTCAATTTCCGGATCATAGGTGATGTGCGCCTTATAGCCTTTGATGTCCATAAAATTCCTCATGGACTTACTCCGTGATCCTTAAGCCAGCCGCGGATACTGGCGACAGCGCCCTTGTCCGCCGTTGGCTCCGGGTGGGGGCGGTGAAACACCCTGATTTCTCCAAACAAATAGACGCCAATGCGTGACCCTTCCCGCTCGGATACTTCCGCTCCCAGCTCAACAAACAATGCCTCGATATCGCGCCATTTGATGTTGCCGCCAACAGGGCAGGAAAATATCGCCTTAAGGGTTTTTTCGTGTTTACGTCTCATTGGACACAGTACCATTTTTTGGCACTATGCGCAATGGTGGATGCCGTGTTAAGACTCACCCACCCAGGAACAGCCTGCCCACATCCGGGTTTTCCAGCAGTTCGTCGCCGGTGCCGACGATGGCGGTTTCGCCGGAGACGAGGACGTAGCCCAGGTCGGCGAATTCCAGGCCTTTCTTGGCGTTCTGTTCGACCATGATGATGGTCTTGCCCTCGTTCTTCTGAAGGTCTTCGAGGATGCCGAAGACCATGTCGATGAAGCGGGGCTCCAGGCCGATGGAAGGTTCATCGACGAGCAGGAGCTGCGGATCCATGACCAGGGCCCGGGAGATTTCCAACAGCCGCCTTTCGCCGCCGGAAAGCACCTTTGCCTGATGGTCGCGGCGGGCGGCCAGGCGGTCGTACTTGGAAAAGATTTCCTCGGCCTTGGCCTTCGCCTCCGCCGGGGTATCCATCAGATAGCCGCCCATCCACAGGTTTTCCTCGACGGTCATGTCGGGAAACACGGACTTGTCCTGAAGGATATAGGCGATCCCCGCCTTTTTCAGTTTCTCGTTTGAGGTCAGGTTGGTGACGTCCATGGCGGAAGCGCCGGAGCCGACCTTGATGGAGCCGGCGAAAATGTTGGTGAAGCCGTAGATGGAATGCAGCACCGTCGATTTCCCCGCCCCGTTGGGGCCGATCAGGCACAGGGACTGGCCCTTGCCGACCTGCAGGTTGAAATCGTGGAGGATCTCCATCTTGCCGTAACCGGCGCGCAGGCTTTCGATGGAAACGAAGGCTTCGCCCTGGGACAGGCCGCGGATTTTTTCGATCGGCACCGCTTCGGCCATGGCCTTGGCCTGACGGTTGACGTCATCGACGGAAATCACCGTGTCGACCGTCCCCATGTGATAGCCGCGGGAACGCTCCAGTTCAGAATTTTCTTCAGGCGTGTCGGTCATGATCTTTCCTAATGGGCTCCCAGATACGCGTCGATGACCCGCTGGTCGTTCTGCACCGATTCCGGGTCCCCCTCCGCCAGCATTTCGCCATGGGCGAGACAGTAGATTTTTTCCGCCATGTTCATGATCACCCGCATGTTGTGCTCAATGACGAAAAGGGTGATGCCGAATTCGGAATTGGCCCGCTGCAGGCGGTCGATCAGGCCGTTGATCAGGGTCGGGTTGATGCCCGCCGTCGGTTCGTCCAGCAACAGAACCTTGGGGTCGTTCATCAGGGCCATGGCGAATTCCAGGAGCTTCTGCTGGCCGAAGCTGAGATCGCCGGAAATCAGATGGCGCTTGGAATAGAGGCCGACGAATTCGAGCAGGTGTTCGGCCTTTTCCGTCATCTCCCGGCCATGGCTGGAGAACATGTCGAAAAAGCCTTCCTCGCGGTGGGGAAGCGAGATCAGCATGTTCTGCATGCAGTTCATCTTGCCGTAGATGCGGGTCTGCTGGAAGGTTCGCAGCAGTCCCAGCCGGGCGATGTTCTGCACGTTGATCTTCGAGATTTCCCGGCCCTCGAACTTGATCGAGCCGCTGTCGATGGGATGATAGCCGACGATGGAATTGAACAGCGTGGTCTTTCCCGAACCGTTGGGGCCGATCAGTCCCGTGATCTTGCCCGGCTCGACGGTCAGCGAAATGTCGTGATTGGCGACAACGCCGCCGAAGGACTTGGAGACCCCCTGTACTTCAATGGCGTGAGTCATTGCGCCGCCTCCCTGCTTTCCGGCCCCTGCTCATCGACCGTCAGGCCGAAACGCTCCGGATATTTCTCCATCAGCCAGCCGACGATTCCCTGCTGGAAGAAGACGATGTTGATGATGATGATCATGCCGAGAGCCACCCACTGCCAACCCAGCAGATAGGTCCAGGTCAGTTCCTTGATAACATGGAACAGGGTGGCGCCGAGCACCGGCCCCCACAGGGTCCCCTTGCCGCCCAGCAGCGACATGGCGACCATGAAGATGCCGAAGGTGATGGTCGGGAAGGCCACTTCCAGGGGCTCAATGAAGCCGGTCATGTGGCCGAACAGGCCGCCGACGATGCCGAGGAAAAAGGCTGATATGGCCCAGGCGCAAATCTTGTGCCGCCGGGTGTGGATGCCCATGGCCTCGGCCTTGCTTTCGTCGTCGCGAATGGCGTTGATAGCCAACCCGAAGCGGGTCGAATACAGCCAGCGCAGGAAGGCGAAGCAGAGCACCGCGAGGATGAAGCAGGCCCAGTAGAAGAAGATGGACTTGCCCCCCGCCTCGCCGGGGAAGACCGGGATGGCGATGCCGCCGCCGCCGCCGACCCATTCCCAGGCACTGATCAGTTCGGCCCCGGCCAGGGCGACGCCCAGGGTGCCGATGGCGAAGTAAGGCCCGCGCAGGCCGAACATGACCCAGCCCAGGATGACGGCGAGCAGGACCGAGCCCAGGGCGGCGAGGGCCAGCCCCAACCCCAGGCTCCACATGAATTCGGGCATGGCCAGGACCAGTTGGTCGGCGCCGACGGCGGAGGTGTATTCGCCGACGTCCGTGAACAGGGCGACCTGGGTGACCGCGGTGATGTACATGCCGGCGCCGAAAAAGAAGATGTTGCCGAGCGAGTTATAGCCCATCTGCCCGCCCATGACGTCCCAGGTCAGGGCGAACAGGATCATGATCCACAGGAACGCCACCTGGAAGGTGTAGGCGGGGAAAAGGGTCGGCGCGGACACGCCGAAGGCCAGAATGGCGATATAAACCCAAAGCGGTGTTTTCGATTTGCTCATGTCACTCCACCACCTGACGATGTTTGGCCATCTTGATTTGCCGCCAGATCAACACCACCAGCAGCAGGCCGACGACCGTCGCCTGCTGCAGTTCGGCGCCGAGGACGAAGCCGGAATACTGTTCCGCCAGGCCGAGGCCCAGGGCGGCCATGATCACCCCCGGCAGGTTGCCGAAACCGGCCGCCGTGACGATGACGAAGGAACGGATCGAGTGGGGCACGCCGTAGAAGGGCTGAATCACCCAGATCATGGCGATCAACACCCCGGCGGCGCCGCAGATGGCCGCGTTCAGGGCGAAGGTGAAGGCGTAGACACGTTCGGTGTCGATGCCCATCACCCGCGCCGCGCGGGCGTCCTGGGCGGTGGCGCGAATGGCCTGGCCCATGCGGCTTTTCTTCATGAAGGTGATGACGATCACCGCCAGCACGATGCACAGAAGAAAGGAGACCAGCTTGATGTCGGCGACGGTGACCTGATTGTTGAAGAAGCTGCGGATTTCAAAGCCCGACTCGGCGGTCTGCACTTCCGGCCCGAAGGCCAGGTTCAGGCCCTGCTGGATGACGATGGCCATGCCGAAGGTGGCCAGCAGCGAGGTGAACATGTCCTTGCCGACGACCCGGCTGATCACCGTCCGGTACATGAACCAGCCGAAGCCGAACATGACGACGATGGCCAGCGGCAGGGCGAGGATGGGATGCAGGCCGTAATGACCCATCTGCCAGGCGAAATAGCCGCCCATGATGACCAGTTCGCCCTGGGCCAGGTTCTTGACGTTCATGACGCCCCAGACCAGAGCCAGACCGTAGGCGGCAAGGGCGAAAATCGCCCCGACGAACAGCCCGTCCAGAATCAACTGGATGTTCAGCACGGGCACCAAACTCAAAAGGGACAAATTATCAAGCATCGACAGCCCTTCGCGAAAAATGAAAACGGAAGGAAAACCCGAACCGGGACCGGTCGGAAACACAGTTCCGGCCGGTCCCTCAGACTGGTTCAGGTTTTCCGGTCTTTATCAGTCGGAAAAGACCGGACTAGTTGCCAACCCTCGGATAGTTGACTTTGTGGGAGGCCCATTTCGAAGGCGCAACCACGTTGAAGGCGCCGTTCTGGATTTGCCGCAACACCATCGGCTTGGCGATGTTGTTGCCGGCTTCCGAGAACTTGATGTTGCCGTAGAAGGTTTTCATATCCGTCGCGGCGATGGCGTCGCGGATGGCTTCCATATCATCGAAGGAATTGGCCTTTTCGAGGGCTTCCTTCCAAACCAGAACCGCGGCGGCGGCCTGGGCCGACTGATAAGGAACGTTCTTGTAGCCTTCGTAGGTCTTCTTGAACAGGGCGTCGAATTCACCGGCGGTGCCGAAGTATTTGTCGCTGTAGCTCAAGGTTTCCGCCCACTGGGTCGGGCACAGGAAGTTGTTCACGCTGTCGCCGAACTTACTGACGATCTTGGCCGATTCGCAGTGGGTCATGGCGACGATGGGGGTGTTGACCTTCATTTCGGCGATCTGCCGGGCCGCCGTGGCCGCGCCCTTGGAATGGCCGGACAGCAACAGCATGTCGGCGTTCAGGGCCTTCACCTTGGTCAGGGTCGCCGAGATGTCGGCCAGGTCGCGGGGCATCTTGTCGTCGACGACGATCTGCATGCCGAATTTCTTCAGGTCATCGACCACGCCGGCGCGGACATCGAGCGAGAACGGGTCGTTCTCAAAGGACAAGGCGACTTTCAGGGACTTGGGGTCCTTGCCCTGTTCCTTGGCGATTTCCGCCGCCAGGGTGATGGCGCTGGCGAGATACTGTTCCGAGGTGGACAGCACCGCGAAAAGATACTTGTAGCCCTTGTTGAACAGGGAACGGGACGCCCCTTCCGCCTCGACCATGGGGATTTTGTACTTTTCGGTCACCGGAGCCGCCGCCTTGGTGGTGGCGGAGCTGTAGGGCCCGAGCAGGAACTTGACCTGATCCTGCTGAATCAGGCGTTCGAACAATTGCGCCGTGCGGGCCGGGGTGGATTCGTCGTCGTAATACTTGACGGCCAGCTTGTAGGATTTGCCGCCGACCTTGACGCCGCCCTGATCGTTGATGACCTTGGCCGCGAGATCATAGCCGTTCTTGGCGTGGATGCCGTTGGTGGAATACTTGCCGGTGAAGGAAATCGCCGACCCGAGGGTGATGGTGTCGCCCTCGACCTTGGCAAGCGCCGGCGCGGCGGTCAGTCCGCCAAGAAGGGCGGCGCCGGCCAGGATGGACGTCAGTGTGGTGAATTTCAACATGTTGTTTTTCCCTGTTAACCTCTCCAGAAATTCCTTGTCGTCCCGGCACCCCATGCTTGTTGCTGTTATCGCACCGGAGGAATTAAGAAAGCTAAGCCTAACCTCCCTTCTATCCGCCTGACAATGATTTTTGTCGACACCCGGCTTTCAGCCCGGACAAGGCCTGTTTTTCACCCAAAATCTCATTGAATGATTATAGATTATTGATTTATTTTAAACTTTGCCTTGAAGGACAGTCGGTTAACCGCCCGGATTCCAGCTTTTCACGGCAACCGGGCGGCCCGTTTGCGAGCGCATGACCTTGGGCTTCATCACCAAACCGACCGAGGGCGCGTCGTCACCGCGGGCGAAGGAGACATGCATGGCCTTGAGGGGAATTTCCGTCCGCCTGCCCTTGGCGAAGGCCTGCTTGTAGGCCAGGGTTTCCTTGCACAGGCGGGTCAGGTAATCGGGGGTGTGATGGCCGAAGCGGCCCCACACGCCGGAAAGGAAATGATTGACGTCGTCGGACATGAACAGATCCGGTTCGATATCCGGGCGTCCCTTGGCGAACGCCTTGTAGATGTTCGGCTCGATGGGCCCCATCTCCTCGGCGATGAATACCGCCGGCATCAGCTTGCCGCCGTTGAAGGCAGCGGCGTAATAGCCCTGGGCCAGGTACAATAGCCGGTGCAGCTTCTGCGGCTGCATGTAGTCGTTATGTTCCAAGGCCATGTCGGATAACCAGAGGGCGATGTCAAAGGTCGATTCGACGGTGCTGATGATGCCCGGTTTTCCGCTCATGACTGTCCTCTCTCAAACTCGTTTGTTCAAGTGTAGGGGGCGGCTGGGAAACAAAGTGTTAACGGGCGGCGTAAGCGGCCCGTCCCTCAGAGGGTCATGCTGAGATTGGTTCCGCGCACATCGGCAGTCCCATGGATCACCCGCACATTGGTCTCGTACGTATTGATGGCCTTGGCGATCATGTTCTTGCCGTCGCGGGAGCGGATGCGCGGGACGAGTTCGCCGCCGCCGTCCCCGTTGACGCCTTCGAACATGGCGGCGAAGGCCTGGGCGCTGCCGGCGTATTCGACGCGAATGTCCGGCTGGGCGTTCCTGCGGCGGCGGTCATCGGTCGCCCTTTCCTCCTGATAAAGGAGGGCGTCGTTGAACAGGACCGCTTCCTGTTGGGTGGTTTCCTCGATCGGCGCGGCGTCGATGCTGGCGACGGAACGGGGCGCGCCCGGCAAACGCGCTGCTGTCACGTTCGCGGGAACCGTCGGCGGCAATGATCTCGGAATCTGAGCCATCAGAAGAAAAACGCCTAATCAATCGTTCCATTACGCCTTGTAAAACAAGGCATTAGCCAATAAACGCCAGTGACGGCCGAGTCGTGGTTCGGCGCCGCGCGGACAACTACATCTTGTATGATACTGGATTTCGCTTTGGAATCCAACCCCCCGTTAAGAAAATTTTTACCTTGTTTCAAGGGTTTGCGGGGACATGTTGCTCGATGAACTGAATGCTGTGGGAATCGGCGCCGAAATCGAACAGGTCGTTGTGTCCGGCCTGTTCGTACCACTTGCCGACCTTGGGGCCGTCGGCCCGCTCGAACAGCGCCTTGCCGAAACGGACGGGCATGGTCTGGTCCCGTTCCCCATGCAGGACCAATACGGGCGCATCGACATCGCCGATCACCGCCGCCTGGTCGAAGCGGTCCCGCAACAGCCATTTCACCGGGACATAAGGATAGTGATGGCGGGCGGCGGCGGTAATGGACGGGAACGGGGCTTCCAGGATCAGCGCCTGCACCGGGGTTCCGCCCCGGGCCCGTTCGGCGGCGAGGACGGTGGCGACGCCTGTGCCGAGGGACTCTCCATAAAGCACGAGGGGGCGGTCTCTCACCCCCTCCTCCTCGAGCCATTTAAGGGCCGCGCGGGCGTCGTCGTAAAGCCCCTGTTCCGTCGGTTTTCCCGGATTGCCGCCGTAGCCCCGGTAACCGACCAGCAAAACACCGTAACCGGCATCGAGGAAGGGCCGGGCCTTGTGCCCGCGCGAGCCGATATTGCCCGCATTGCCGTGCAGGTAGACGACGACGGGCCGGTCCGGGTCGCCCAACGCGTACCAGGAGGTCAGGGCGGCATTGTCGGAATTCCGCGCCGTCACCGCCGCCATTTCGCCGACGCCGCTCGCCCCCGGGTCGGGAACCGTTCCGTCTGGGTGATAGAGCAGGCTTCTTTGAAACACCGCAAGGACGGCGATCAGAAGCAGGTAGGAGCCGATGCCGAGGGCGAGAACCTGAACAAGCATCCGGATCAGCTAAAATCCTCGTCCACGGACCGCCACGAGCCGTCCGCCTGCTGGCAGGCCGTGCCGTTCCGACGTGCGACGACGCCCGGCCCGCCGGTCGGGTTTTTCAACGCCAGGGTGGCCCGATAGGTGCGGCAGGAACGTCCGTCCACGGTCAGGTAGGACGCCGTCGGCGTGAAAATGCCGCCGTTACCCGTCTCCGGATTGGACCAACTGCGGACATCCCCGTCGGCGGCCCGATTCAGGGCCGTTCTGGCGTTGCCGTCGTAGGCCGCCTGGTCAGAGGGCATCAGGATGGAACCGGCGTCATAACCGACGGCCGCCCCGGCCAGGGCCCCCGTCCCCATGAACAGGGTTTGACCGATGCCGCCGCCGAACTGCGCCCCCGCAAC
Source organism: uncultured Thalassospiraceae bacterium (assembly GCA_964344645.1). Lineage (GTDB taxonomy): Bacteria > Pseudomonadota > Alphaproteobacteria > Rhodospirillales > JABHCV01 > JACNJU01. The sequence continues at coordinate 49,330 of CAYFOJ010000004.1, read as the reverse complement.
GCCGCCGGCGACGCCGCCGACGACCGCGCCTGCAAGGCCGCCCAGGGAAAGCGTCGGTCCCTCGACATCGGCGCAGGCCGTCAGGGCCAGCAGACATGAAGCCATGATTGTTGTTGGTTTCTTCATACGGATCTCCTTCTCCCTCATCCGCCCCCGTCGCCGTTAATAGCGAAACTTGATGCCGTCATAAACCCTCAGCACGCCCCCCGGCACGGCCTGAACATCGTTCCCGAAGCCCCCTTCCGTCTCCTCATCGCCCTTGCAGGCGAAGACGGCGGCCACGGGGGCCGCAAGGGGACAGGTGGTGTAATTCTGTTCCGAGAACACCACCTTCTTGCCGAAACGGGCGCATTCGTCCGCCGCCAGCTTGCGGACCTGGGCGGGTGTCGCCGAACGGGAATTGTAGCACACGGTGACGCCGCTGATATCCGTCACCGGGCGGCCGAACTCACTGGAGGCCCGGTTGTATTCATCGGCCTGATGGATGTAGGGCGGAACCGAGCAGGCGCCGAGGGCGGCCACGGCCAGGATGGAAAACAACAATCTCATCAAGACTCTATACCCTGAATTCCCGGCCCCGACAATTCGACATTTTCTTGCCCCCCGTGGGGCGCATTCTGTATGAACGTGGGATGATGACAGAGCAGAACAGCAATCCGCCGGTGGTTGTCGGCATTTCCGGGGCCACGGGAATCGTCTACGGCGTCCAGGTCCTGCACGCCCTGAAGAGCCTGGACGTTCCGGCCCATTTGATTATCAGCGAGGCCGGTTTGCGGACCCTCGGCCACGAAACGGACCTCAAGTCCGACGACCTGCAGGCCCTGGCCCACCGGGTGCACAACGTCAAGGACATCGGCGCCAGCGTCGCCAGCGGCTCGTTTCTCACCCGGGGCATGATCGTCGCCCCCTGCTCCGTCAAGACCCTGAGCGGCATCGCCAACAGTTATGACGACAACCTGCTGATCCGCACCGCCGACGTCACCCTGAAGGAACGCCGGCCGCTGGTGCTGCTGGTCCGGGAGACGCCCCTGCACAAGGGACATCTGGAATTGATGGCCCGGGCCGCCGACTACGGGGCCACCATCATGCCCCCGGTTCCCGCCTTCTACAACAAACCGCAAAGTATCGAGGACCTGGTCGAGCACACGGTCGGGCGCGCCCTGGATCAACTGGGCCTGGAACATCGCTTGAGCGAACGCTGGAACGGCGGCCGCGGGGAGAGCCGCTGACCATGGACGCCGACGGCCTTCTCGAACCGGGGCTTCCACCGGGAAGCGAGAGCCTGGCGAGGGGACGGGCGCTGGCGAAGGACTGGAAGCTCGGCTCCAACCCCTTTCTCGAACAGGCCGGATGCGCCACGGAAAGCGGCTACAAACGCCGCTGCATGGCCGAAGGGCGGATCATGCAGCATGCGCAGATCGGCTTCCGGGACCTGGAGAAATCCTGCCGCGCCTGGGCCGGGATATACGAAACCTGCCGCAAACAGGGGGTCACCGTCGACCGCTACGGCATTTGCCTGGACTGGAGCATGGGCCTGCCCCGGGGGCAACGGGACGAGGCCTGGCGGGGGACCGGACTGATTCTCGACCGCCCGGAAGATTTCCTCCGCCTCGTCGAACAGGCGCCCGTGGCGCCCCATTTCGGCGATTTCGTCCTCGGTTTTCCCGCCGCCGTCGAAAACACCTGCTCGGCCCTCCTCGCCGGGGCCACGGCGGTCGGCAATCTCGGCCAGTATTTCACCTTCCGGCTGCCCGGCCATGACGACGATCGGGCGGCGACGGAGGCGACGGTGACCGCCCTCGGCCTGATCGCCGCCCAGGATGTGGAGGTCCTCGTCCATTCCAACCTGGACGACGGTTTCGCCGCCATGTTCACGGATCTCGCATCCAGCCTGGGGGCGGTGCTGCTCGAGAAATACATCGTCGAGGACCTGATCGGCGGGCGCGTCTCCCATTGCTACGGACATCATTTTTCCGACCCGAAACACCGCCTTTCCTTTCATCTCGCCCTGACCCGCGTGCAATCCGGGCCGGGCACCATGGTCTATGGCAACACCACCAGCTATCAGGGTTCGGCGGCGGAAAACTACGCCGGGCTGGCCGCCTATCTGAGCGCCGACATCTCCGCCCAGAACCACGCCCCCAGCGGACACGCGGTCAATCCGGTCCCGGTGACGGAAAACCGGCGCATCCCTGACGTGGAGGAAATCATCGATGCCCAATTGTTCGCCGCCCGCCTGATCGAACTGTCGGGACTGCACCCGCCCGCCCTCGACTGGCGGGAGGCGGAGGCGGAAGCGGAACGCATCCTCGAAGGCGGTCGGCGGTTTTTCGACAATGCCCTCGCCGGACTGGTCGAACGGGGCGTCGATACGGCCGACCCCCTGCACCTGCTGCTGGCCCTGCGGCGGCTCGGAGGGCGGCGGCTGGAAAAACTGTTCGGCCCGGCGGCTGAGGCCCCGGTCGTCCCCTCCTCCCTGCTGGCCGAGACCGACAGGGCGGTGAAGCGGCATCTGGACCGGGTTCCCGGGCAATCCGTGGACAGGCTGGCCCGTGCCCGCCTGCGGGTCCTGACCGCCGCAACCGACGTCCATGAACACGGCAAGATGTTGATCGACCGGCTGTTCCGGGAGCTTTCTGTCGACGCCCTGGACGGCGGCGTCTCCGCCGGCCCGGAAGAATTGGCCCGGCAGGCGATGGAACAACGCCCCGACGCCATCGCCGTCAGCACCTACAACGGCATCGCCCTGGCCTACGTGGAGGCCCTTCGGGAAACCCTCGCCGAAGGGGGCGTCGATATCCCGATTCTCATCGGCGGCCGCCTCAACCAAATTCCCCCCGGCAGCAACTCCAGCCTGCCCCGGGACGTGGGCGAAGACCTGACCGTCCTCGGAGTGACCATCTGCCGCAACGCCGAGGACGCCGTCCCAGCCTTGCTGGCGATTGCTGAAATGAAGAAAAGGAGCAACGAGCCGTCATGAGCGAAACACGAAAAAAATTGGGAATTCTCGGGGTCGGCCACCTGATGGAGCATGTGGTCCGGGGGCTGGCGAAAGGAATGGCGGCGGATGAGATTCTGCTGTCCCCCCGCAATGGCGAACGGGCGGCGAGGATCCGGGACCGCCTGGGCTGCGAGGTCGCCACCGACAACGCCTCTCTGGTGGAACGCTCGGAAACGGTGATTGTCTCCGTGCGCCCGTTTCAGGTGGCAAGCGCCCTCGCCGGCCTGCCCTGGCGGGACGGGCAGCCCCTGCTCTCCTTCTGTGCCGGGGTCTCCATCGCCGACTTGCAGGCGGCCGCCCCGGGAACCCGCGTCTTTCGCGCCATGCCGGTGACGGCGGCGGAATTCGGAGCCTCTCCCACCTGCCTCTACCCGGGCGACGAGGCGATCAACGCCCTGCTGTCCCCTTGCGGGCCGGTATTGCCCCTGGGGGAGGAAAGCGAATTCGAATCAGCCAGCGTCATGGGCTGCTATTTCGGCTGGATTCAGGCCCTGTGCGGCGAAACCACGGGCTGGCTGGTGGACAACGGCCTGGCCCCGGACACCGCCCGTATCCTGGTCGCCGAAATGGCCCGGGCCGGGGTCACCACCATCATCGAACGGCCGGAGACCTCTCTCGAGGATCTGGTCGGGGAATTGTGCCTGCCCGGCAGCTTCACCGGCCTGGGGCTTGAGAAAATGCGCGCCGCCGACGCCTTCGGCCCGTGGCGGCAGGCCTGTCAGGCGGTCCTGGACAAGTCGCGGCAGGAATAAATCCAGAACCGCCGCGCAAAAAAGTCACCGGAAAAATTGCCGCCCCCGAAAATTCGGTATATAGCTACGCCTTTACCACGATCCGGAGTCGCCCGCCATGAGTTCCATGCCCGCCTTTCAATGGGATGATCCCTTCCTTCTCGAAGACCAGTTGAGCGAAGAGGAGCGGCTCGTCCGCGACACCGCCCGCGATTACGCCCAGGACAAGCTGATGAGCCGTATCCTGATGGCCAACCGGCACGAGGAATTCGACCCGGAGATCATGCGGGAAATGGGCGAACTGGGGCTGCTCGGCCCGACCATTCCCGAGGAATACGGCTGCGCCGGGGTCAACAACGTCAGCTACGGTCTGGCGGCGCGGGAAATCGAACGGGTGGACAGCGGCTACCGGTCGGCCATGAGCGTGCAGTCGTCCCTGGTCATGCACCCCATCTACGCCTATGGCAGCGAGGAACAGCGGCAAAAATACCTGCCCAGGCTGGCGACGGCGGAACTGATCGGCTGCTTCGGCCTGACCGAGCCCGATCACGGCTCGGACCCGGGCGGCATGAAGACCCGGGCCGAGAAGGTCGACGGCGGCTATGCCCTGACCGGCAACAAGATGTGGATCACCAACTCCCCCATCGCCGACATCATGGTCGTCTGGGCCAAGCTGGAGGGCAAGATTCGCGGCTTCATCCTGGAGCGCGGCATGGAGGGCCTGTCGACGCCCAAGATCGAGGGCAAGATGTCCCTCCGGGCCTCCATCACCGGTGAAATCGTCATGGACAAGGTCTTCGTTCCGGATGACAATATATTCCCGGAAGTTGTTGGACTAAAAGGACCTTTCGGCTGTCTAAACAAGGCCCGATACGGCATTGCCTGGGGCACCATGGGGGCGGCGGAGTTCTGCTGGCAGGCGGCCCGCCAGTACACCCTGGACCGCAAGCAGTTCGGCCGCCCGCTGGCCGCCAATCAGTTGATCCAGTTGAAACTGGCCAACATGCAGACGGAAATCACCTTGGGCCTGCAGGCCTGCCTGCGCGTCGGCCGCCTGCTCGACGACGACAACTGCGCGCCGGAAAACATCTCCATGATCAAGCGCAACTGCTGCGGCAAGTCCCTGGAAATCGCCCGCATGGCGCGGGACATGCACGGCGGCAACGGCATCTCCGACGAATTCCACGTCATCCGCCACATGGTCAACCTGGAAACCGTCAACACCTACGAAGGCACCAACGACGTCCACGCCCTGATTCTGGGCCGGGCACAGACGGGCCTGCAGGCGTTTTCGGCCGATTAGAGAGACATCTCCAGGCGCGGCCCGACTTCGCTGAAGCCGTTACGCAAATAGAAATCGACGGTGCGCTGCCAGCGCGGCACGTCGGGTGCGCCGACCTCCAGGCCCGACCATCGACGTTCTTGTCCGAAAGCCCGGGCAAAGGCGATAAGCCGCGCCCCCAGTCCCGTGGAACGGCATTCCGGGCTGACGTAGAACTCCATGATTTCGCCCATGACGCCGTAAGCATACAGCGCCCGCCCCTCGTCAAGGGACATCAGGGCGACCGGTTCACCGTCACCTTCGGGCGTCTTGCGGAAGGCGAGGACGACCCAAAATCCGTTCTCATCCCGCAACAGCGACCGCGCCGCTTCCGTCAAGGCGTCCAGATTCCGGGGCGAGTAATGGTCGGGGAACAGTTCATGCAACAACCGGCACACGAGGGAACCGACGGCTTGATAGTCGTCGGCCCCGGCCAGTCGAATGATGAAGTCCTCGTCAGGCTGCATGGGAGCCACGCTAGATGGGTCCGCTATGCCCATCCATACCCCCCAAGGGGTAGGAGCCCCCCCTTCGGGCAAGGCCTGAACATTATCTTGTGCACCGCAGCATAGGCATTGACTTACGCCCTGCAAAAGCCCATATTCACCGGGTGCTGCAATGCAGCAAATCATGTCATTCAGGAGTTTCAAGACCATGCCCACGCAAGCCAACCCGTTCTACAATTTCGACCCGGCCAAGATGATCGCCGCCCTTGACGTGGAAACCGTCATGGTCACCCAGCGCAAGACCATGGACGTCCTGGCCACGGCCGGCAAAACCGTCGTCGAAGGCATGCAGAAATCCGCCGACCGCCAGGCGAAAATCTTTCACGATTCCTTCGACGGCATGACCCGTTCCCTGGCCGACCTGCATTCCCTGGAAAACCCGGCGGAAGCCTTCGGCATGCAGATCGAAGTCCTGCAGACGGCGTTCGAGCAGAACGTGGCCAACATGACCGAATTGACCGATGTGGTCGTCAAGGCGGGCAGCGACGCCATGGCCGCCTTCAACGAAGCCGACGCCACCGCCAAGGCCCCGAAGAAAAAGGCTGCCGCCGCCAAACCGAAAGCCAAGGCGAAGGCGAAAAAAGTGAAGGCCGAGGCCGAAACGCCTGCCGCCGCCGCGGAAGCGCCGAAGGCCGCCGTCGAGAAGGAAGCGACCCCAGACGCGGAATAATCCTGGGCCTTTCGCCCGCAACCGAGACAAGCCGCCCCTTTCGCACAAGGGGCGGCTTTTTCCTTTGTCCCCCCTGGGCTGGACATGGGCGGGAAAGTTCACTATCTCCCCCGCACGATGAAATGACCGTTTGGAGCCCCGATGTTTGAAAAAGCCATCGAAAAAACCATCTTTTCCAGCCGTTGGCTGATGGCGCCCTTTTATCTGGGCCTGTCGGTCATGCTGGCGGTACTGATGGTCAAGTTCGTTCAGGAACTGATCCACATCATCCCCGGGGTGCTGGAGGCCAAGGAGGCGGAAATCATCCTCGCCTCCCTGACCCTGATCGACCTGTCCCTGGCAGGAAACCTGATCCTGATGGTGGTGTTTTCCGGCTACGAGAACTTCGTTTCGAAAATCGACGTGCACGACCACGAAGACCGCCCCGACTGGATGGGCAAGGTGGACTTTTCCGGCCTCAAGCTGAAGCTGATCGCCTCCATCGTCGCCATTTCCGGCATCCACCTGCTGAAATCGTTCATGAACGTCTCGCAGATGAACAAGGACGACCTGATGTGGCTGATCATCCTGCACATGGCCTTCGTCGTCTCCGGCGTCCTGCTCGCCTTCATGGACTGGCTGACGGCCCGGGCGAAGAACGCCTGAAGCGAAGGGTGCGCGCGCTCCCAATATAGCCATGCCACATTTCAGACGACTTAACGCTTTACGTTAAACTGCAAGCGGTATATTATCCATGGGTGATCAGGAACTATAAAAACGCCAAAACTCGGCGGGTCCATGACACCGGAAATTCCAAGGGATTCAAGGGGTTGGACAGAGAACGGGCAATAAAAATCCTGAATATTCTGGCCGCCGCCAATACCCTCAACGACCTGCCCCGATTGGCCGCCTACCGGCTCCATAAGCTGAGTAGGGACCGCAAGGGACAATGGTCGATCACAGTGAACCTTCCGTGGGTAATTTGTTTTACACCGACCCGAGACGGTTTCGCGGACGTGGAAATAGTCGATTATCATTAGGTAATGGAAAAATGCCGATACCCACACATCCTGGAGAAATCCTGAAAGACGAACTGGAGGCGCTGGACATGAGCGCCCATGCCCTTGCCGTAACCCTGGCCGTACCGGCCTCCCGAATCGATCGGATCATCAAGGGAAAACGGGCCGTCACACCCGATACAGCCATCAGGTTGTCCGCCTATTTCGGGGGTGCGGCGGAATTTTGGCTCAACATGCAAACGGCCTATGATCTAGCCATGGCGGAAATGAAAGACGGTGCGAAAATTCGGCGCATGGTCAAAACCCGCGCCGCCTGACCGTTACACTTAAGCCAATACCATCTCCACCAGCCGGGCTTTTCGTTGAGCATGAAGGCGAAATCCGGCTGAAGCTCCTCGGCTAAAGCTCCTCGCTGGCATTTGGCGGGTAAAAATGCTATTGTAGTCTCGTACACTACAACAGCAATTCACGATATCGCCATGCCCCACCCGCTGACAATTCGCCTCAACGAACCCTCCATCGCGAAACTGGACGAGATCGCCAAAGCGACGGACCGCAAACGGTCCTGGCATATATCAAAAGCCATTCATGCGTATATTGAAGAAGAGTATCAGTTTCTAGAAGGGGTGCGGCAAGGCATAGGCGCCGCCGATAGGGGGGAGGTGGTTTCGCACGAAACCGTCGAGTCCGACCTGGAGACCCTGCTGAACAAACACGGCGCATGACAATCCTCTGGTCACGACCGGCCCGGGATTCCCTGTACCGACACATCGAATATCTTCTTGAAAGAGATCCCGCCTCGGCGCGCAGAGTCAAAACGGCGCTCCTGGACGGCATCGGTTTACTGGAAGCCTCTCCTTTTCTCGGGCGTCAGGGGAGATGGGAAAACACCCGTGAGCTGATTATCGACAAATACCCTTATATCGTCGCCTATCGCCTTACCACCGACTTCATAGAAATCCTCTATATTCATCATACCCGACAAAGCTGGCCCAGCTAGTGGTCTGCATCACCTAAGCCAATTCCATCTCCACCAGCCGGGCCCAATAGCTGGCGCCGATGGTCAGGATGTCGTCGTTGAAGTCGTAATGCGGGTTGTGCAGCATGCAGCCGCCCGCCGCCGGGCCGTTGCCGAGCCAGACGTAACAGCCGGGTTTCTCGTTGAGCATGAAGGCGAAATCTTCCGCCCCCATGGACGGAGTCGGGTCGGAGATCACCTTGTCGGCGCCGGAAACATCGGCGGCGGCGCGGGCGGCGGCTTTCGTCGCCACGGCCTCGTTGATGGTCGGCGGATAGCGCCGTTCGTACATCATTTCCATCTCGCATTGATGGGCCCGGCAGATGCCTTCGGCGATGCGGCGGATGGCCGGTTCGATGGCCTCCTGCACCTCGGGGCGGAAGGACCGGGTGGTGCCGCGCAGGACCACCTCGTCGGGGATCACGTTCCAGGCGTGCCCGGCGTGAATTTGGGTCACTGTCACCACCGCCGCGTCCTGCGGGTCCGTCGCCCGGCTGGCGATGGTCTGCAGGGCGCCGACGATTTCGGCAGAGACGGGAATCGGATCAATGCCCGTGTGCGGCATGCCGCCATGGGCGCCCTGGCCCCGGACGGTCAGTTCGAAAATGTCGAAGGCGGCCATAAGCGGGCCTTCGGCGACGGCGAACAGGCCCGCCTCCTGCCCCGGCCAATTGTGCATGCCGTAGACCGCATCGACGGGAAAGCGCTGGAACAGCCCTTCCTCGACCATGACCCGCCCGCCGCCTTCGTTTTCCTCCGCCGGCTGGAAGATGAAATGGACCGTGCCCCTGAAATTCCGGGTTTCCGCCAGATACCGCGCCGCGCCCAGCAGCATGGTGGTGTGGCCGTCGTGACCGCAGGCGTGCATCTTGCCGGGATGGGTGGATTTGTGGGCGAAGTCGTTCAGTTCCTCCACATCCAGGGCGTCCAGGTCGGCGCGCAGCCCGATGCTGGGCCCGTCGCCGGTGCCGAGGCGGCCGACAACCCCGGTTCCGGCCAATCCCCGGTGAACCTCGATACCGAACGACTCCAGCTTTTCGGCGACCACGGCGGCGGTCCGCTTTTCCTCGAAGGCGGTTTCCGGATGGGCGTGCAGGTCGCGCCGCCAGGCGGTCATGTCGTCGTGAAATTCGGCAATTCGGTTGATGACCGGCATCGGTCCCTCCTCTCTCGGTTCCCAAGGAACATCTTATGGCCGCTTTCACAGCCGGGACAATGGCTTTATAAAGGCGCTCATGGATACGGAAACCCCATACGACGTGCTGATCATCGGCAGCGGCGCCGCCGGCCTCAGCCTGGCCCTGGACCTGGGGGCAGACGTGCGCACCGCCATCGTCTCCAAGGGAGAGCTTGAAGAGGGCTCGACCTATTACGCCCAGGGCGGCATCGCCGCCGTCCTCGACGAGACCGACAGCGTCGAGGCCCACATCACCGACACCCTGGGCGCCGGGGCCGGACTCTGCGACGAAGACGCCGTCCGCTTTATCGTCGAAAACGGACGGACGGAAATCGAGAAACTGATCGATTACGGCGTCGATTTCAGCCGCGACGACAGCAACGGCGACGGGGACATGGATTATCATCTGACCCGCGAAGGGGGGCACGGCCATCGCCGCGTCATCCACGCCGCCGACGCCACCGGACGGGCCGTGGAAACCACCCTGGTCGAGCGGGTGAAGAACCAGCCCAACGTCACCCTGCTGGACCACCACAACGCGGTCGACCTGATCCGGCTCCGCAACGACGACGGCTCGCGCGGGCGCTGCGCCGGGGCCTACCTGCTGGACATCCGGGCCGGGCGGGTCCGGGTCTGCCGGGCCCGGGCGGTGGTGCTGGCCACCGGCGGGGCCTCGAAGGTCTACCTGTACACCTCCAACCCGGACGGCTCCACCGGCGACGGCATCGCCATGGCCAGCCGCGCCGGCTGCCGGGTCGCCAACATGGAGTTCACCCAGTTCCACCCGACCTGCCTTTACCACCCCGAGGCCAAATCCTTCCTGGTTACCGAGGCGGTGCGGGGCGAAGGCGGGCGGCTGCTGCTGGCCGACGGTACCCGCTTCATGCCCCGCTTCGACGAGCGCGGCGAACTGGCCCCCCGGGACATTGTCGCCCGGGCCATCGACCATGAGATGAAGCGTACCGGTGACGCCTGCGTCTATCTGGACATCAGCCACCGGCCAAGGGATTTCATCGAGGAACACTTCCCCAACGTCTACCGGCAATGCCTGGAATTCGGCGTCGATATGACCCGCCAGCCGATCCCCGTCGTCCCCGCCGCCCATTACACCTGTGGCGGGGTGATGACCGACCTTGTCGGCCGCACCGACGTTCCCGGCCTTTACGCCGTCGGCGAGGTCGCCTACACGGGGCTGCACGGGGCCAATCGGCTGGCCAGCAACTCCCTGCTGGAATGCCTGGTGCTTTCCGCCGCCGCCGGACGGGACATCCAGGAAAACCTCGGCGCTTTTCCCGAGCCTCCATCACTGCCTCTTTGGGACGAAAGCTGGGTCCGGGATTCCGACGAGGACGTGGTGATCTCCCACAACTGGGAGGAAATCCGCCGCTTCATGTGGGATTACGTCGGCATCGTCCGTACCGACAAGCGCCTGGAACGGGCCCAGCACCGCATCGACCTGCTGATCCGGGAAATCAACGACTATTACGGCAACTACCGGATCACCAGCGACCTGCTGGAACTGCGCAACCTGGCCATGGTCGCCGACCTGATCATCCGCTCCGCCCGCAAACGCAAGGAAAGCCGCGGCCTGCATTTCACCCTCGACTACCCGAAAAGCGACCCCGCCGCCGCCGGACCAACCATCCTGGAGCCCGTTCGCCATGCCTGAAGACGGAAAGCTTTCCGGCCACGCGGTCCTGATCGCCGGGGGCGCCGGGGGACTCGGGTTCGCCCTGGGAATGGCGCTGGCCGCCGAAGGCTGCGAACTGCATCTGGCCGACACCGATGAAACGGCCCTTGAGGAGGCCGGCGAAGCCATCACCGACCTGTACGACATCGTCCTCGAGGAACATCCGACGGACTTGAGCGAAAGTGTCAACGCCGCCGTCCTGGCCCTGGAATGCGAGGACGCGGGGATCGTCGTCAACACGATCGGCTCGGCGCCCGGCGGCGCCCTGGAGTCCCTGGAGGCGGAGGATTGGCGGGATGGCTTCGAATTGCGGCTGTTCGGGGCGGTCAACCTGTGCCGGGAAATGCTCGAAAGCATGACCGAAAGGGGCAGCGGCGTCATCGTCAACGTCGGCCTGCCCGAGGCGGACGGCGATCCGGAACGCATATGCCCGCTGACCGTCAACGCCGCCCTCGCCGCCTTTTCCACCGCCCTGGACCGTCAATACAAGCCCCGGGGCATCCGCGTCCTGACCTTCTTCCCCGAGGCCGGGGCCCCGACGGAAGACAACGCCGCCGTCTTGAGCCGGCTGATTTTCAGCAAAATGTCCTCATGAAGCAGGGAGAGCGGAAACCGTGAGCGAAGACAGTCCCCTGCCCCCCGGGGCCAGGCTGGTGGACGGCGTCTACCATCAGGTCCTGCGCCCGCCGGGAGACGAAGCCCGCCCGGCCCTGTTCCTCGACCGGGACGGCTGCGTCGTCGTCGAGGCCCATTACCTGCACAAGGTGGAGGACGTGAAGCTGATCGAAGGCGTGACGGAGGTCATCGCCGAGGCCAACGCCCGTGGCGTCGCCGTGGTCTTCGTCACCAATCAGGCCGGTGTCGGATACGGCTATTTCGGCTGGCCCGACTTTTTTCTGGTGCAGGAGAGAATCCTCTCCGACCTGGCCGAGGGCGGCGCCCGGGTGGACGGCGTCTACGCCTGCCCGTTTCACGCCAAAGGCCGCCCCCCCTATCAGCACCCGGACCACCCGGCCCGCAAGCCCAACCCGGGCATGCTGCTGGCCGCCGCCGAAGAATTGAACCTGGATCTGGAACGCTCCTGGATCGTCGGCGACCGGGCCGGTGACATCGGCGCCGGTTTGAACGCCGGGCTGGCGGGCGGCGTGCAGGTCGCCACCGGCCACGGCACGAAAGAGGGGGAACGGGAAAACGCCCTCGCCCTCGCCCGCGACGGCTACCGGGTCGCCGCCGTCCCTTCCCTCGCCCAGGCGGCGGATGTTGTTGACCTGCTCCGCCGAACGTGACGATACTGGGCGATCGGACCTGTCGGAGAGCGCCCATGAAACTGATGAGATACGGCCCCCCAGGGGCAGAAAAGCCGGGACTGGTCGACGAGAAAGGCCGTTTCAGGGATTTATCGGACCGGATCGCCGATATCACCCCGGACGTTCTCGCCCCGGACCGGCTGGCGCAACTGGTGGAACAGGACCCCGAGGCCCTGCCCATCGTCGAGGCGCCTGCCCGTTTCGGCCCGCCCCTGGCCGGGATCGGAAAAATCCTCGCCATCGGACTGAATTACGCCGACCACGCGGCGGAGGCCAAATCCGACGTGCCGCCGGAACCGAAAGTGTTCGCCAAGGCGGTGACCAGCCTGGCCGGACCCAACGACGCCCCGAAGGTCCCCAAGGGCTCGCTCAGCATGGACTACGAAGTGGAACTGGCCGTCGTCATCGGCTCCCGCGCCCAGTACGTCGGCGAGGACAAGGCGCTCGACTGCGTCGCCGGCTACGCGGTGATCAACGATTATTCGGAACGGGACTATCAGCTCCGCCGCGGCGGCCAGTGGATCAAGGGCAAGAGCTTCGACGGCTTCGCCCCCCTCGGCCCGTGGCTGGTCACCCGTGACGAAGTTCCCAACCCGCAAAACCTGAAATTATGGTGCGACGTCAACGGCGAGCGGCGCCAGGACGGCAACACCCGGGACATGGTCTTCGGCGTCGCCCAAATCATCGCCAACCTGAGCACCTACATGACCCTGATGCCGGGGGACGTGATCGCCACCGGAACCCCGCCCGGCGTCGGCATGGGCATGTCCCCGCCCGCCTATCTCAAGCCCGGCGACGTGGTGGAACTGGGCGTCGAAGGGCTTGGCCGGCAGTCTCAGACGTTGCTCGCCTGGTCCTGATCGAAGCGGCGGCTGGCGACTAGCGCCCTTTCCGCCTTGCGGTTGGGGTGGACGCACAGCAGGTAGATCAACGCCACGACGAACAGGCCGGCGACCGGGTTGACGATGATCAGCAGCATGTTGATCACCATGGTCCAGACACACAGGGCGATGTACAGGGGGGAATACTGTGACCCGGAAGGACCAAACAACGGCTTGGATGACTTCATCGTAACGTTCCTCTTCGTCGATACCGCATATATGCAAATGCAAGTCATTCTCAATAACAGCCGGAGCCGGTTCTGTCAACGGGCAATCACCGGGCCTATGGAAAGACCCAGGCGAGGCCGTCCAGGGTCGTCGTCCTCGGCCGGTATTCGCAGCCGATCCAGCCTTGATAGCCCAAGGCGTCTATCCGTTTGAACAGCGGCGAGAAATCCACCTCGCCCCGGTCCGGTTCATGGCGGCCGGGGACCCCGGCGACCTGGAAATGAGCCACCGCCGGAAAGCAGCGCTCGAGGACCGTGGCCGGGTCGAGGCCCATTCTGGCGGCATGGTACAGGTCCAGTTGCAGGCCGAGGCCGGGACTGGCGGCCTGATGGAGGAACTCCATCGCCTGCTCCGGCAGGGTCAGGAAATAGCCCGGCATGTCGATATCGTTGATCGGTTCTATGACCGCGGTGAGACCGGCCCGGGCGCAGATGTCCCCCGCCCGTTTCAGATTTTCCACATAACGGGCGGCGTCCTCCGGCCCGCCAAGACCGGCCATGATATGGATTCGGGGACAACCGATAACCCCCGCGTAGGCCACGGCCTGTTCCAGGGACTGAAGGAACGCCTCCTCCCGTCCGGCGACACAGGCAAGCCCCCTGTCCCCTGCCTCCCAGTCCCCCGGCGGGGCGTTGATCAAGACCGCCTGCAGGTCATGCCGCCGCAGCCGGGCGGCCATGTCCCGGGCGGGCAGTTCATAGGGAAACAGGCACTCGACGCCCTTGAAACCGGCGGCGGCCGCTGCCTCCGGACGGTCCGCGAACGGGACCTCGGTAAACAGCCAACTGATATTGGCGGCGAATTTCGGCACGGCGGGGGTTTCCTCTTCATTTCAGCTCGGGCAAAGGGTATACCAAGGCCCCTCAACATGGATAGAGCCCCGATGATCATCGCTCAGATTTCCGATCTGCATCTCAGGACCGACGGACGCCTCCTCAAGGGCAAGGTGGATACCGTCGCCGCCTTGGACGCCGCCATCGCCCACCTCAACGCCCTTTCGCCCCGGCCGGATCTGGTGCTGGCGACGGGAGACCTGGTCAACAAGGCCCATGTCCAGGATTACGCGGTGATGCGCCGGGAATTCGACCGCCTGGACATGCCCGTCTATGTCATTCCCGGCAACCATGACGACCGGGAGATGATGCGCGCCCATTTCGTCGACCAGGGGTACCTGCCCGAGGACGGCCCGTTCCTGCATTACGCCCTCGACGATTACCCCCTGCGGCTGGTCGGGCTGGACACCAAACGGGACGGCCACGACGGTGGCGAGATGTGCGAACGGCGCCTGCAATGGCTGGACGACACCCTGTCCGCCGCCCCCGACCGCCCGACCCTGATCTTCATGCACCATCCGCCTTTCGTCAGCGGCATCGGCTTCATGGACAAGCGGCCCTTCGTCAACGCCGACGCCCTGGAAAGCCTGGTGGCGCGGCACGGACAGGTCTGCGGCGTCGTCTGCGGCCACATGCACCGCAACATTTCCGTCGCCTGGGGCGGAACCATGGCCTGCGTGGCCCCGTCCCTGGTCTTTCAAATGACCCTGGACTTCACCCCCGGTTCTTCGTCCAGCTTCATGCTCGAGCCCCCCGCCTGCCCCATGTTCCTGTGGAACGAAGGGCATGGGCTGATCGCCCACTGCAGCCAGATCGGCGACTACGGCCAACCCAACCCGTTCGTTGTCGATCCGCTGTGAGGAAAGGTCTATAATCCGATGATGATCAACGAGCTCTCGAAAAAATACGACTTGATGGTGCCCCGCTACACCAGCTATCCGACGGCGCCCCATTTCAGCGACGCCGTCACCCCTGATGTCTATCGGGGCTGGCTCGAGACGCTTGATCCGGCGACGCCGCTGTCGCTCTATTTCCACATCCCGTTTTGCGACGAGATGTGTTCCTTCTGCGGCTGCTACACCAAGATCGTCAAGCGCTACGATCCGGTCGCCGATTACCTGGGCGTCCTGCTCGACGAGATCGACCTGGTCGCCGCCACCCTGCCCACCCGTTTCCGGGCCACCAATCTGCACTGGGGCGGCGGCAGCCCGACCATGCTCAAGGGAGACGACTGGAAACGCATCATCGAGCGCCTGCGCGAACGCTTCGACGTGACCGCGGACGCCGCCATCGCCGTCGAACTTGACCCGCGCACGGCCACCGTCGACTACATCAAGGCCCTCAACGAAGCCGGCGTCAACCGGGCCAGCATCGGCGTGCAGAGCTTCGATGCGGATATCCAGAAAGCCATCAACCGGGTCCAGCCCTACGAAATGACGGCCCGGGTCATCGGCTGGCTCAGGGAATACGGCATCGAGCACATCAACATGGACCTGATGTACGGCCTGCCCAACCAGACCACCGAGATGGCGGCCCGGGAAGCGGAACTGACCATCGGCCTGAAACCGGCCCGGGTGGCGCTCTTCGGCTACGCCCATGTGCCGTGGATGCGATCGCATCAGAAACTGATCGACGAGGACGCCCTGCCCGACGCCGACGAGCGCTGGCGGCAGTTCGAGGCCTCGTCGGCGAAATTCACCGAGGCCGGATACATCGCCGTCGGCCTGGATCACTTTTCCCTGCCCGACGACGAAATGACCGAGGCCCTCGAAGACGGCGTCCTGCACCGTAACTTTCAGGGCTACACCGCCGACACCGCCCCGGCCCTGATCGGCTTCGGGGCCTCCGCCATCGGCCAACTGCCCCAGGGCTATGTGCAAAACCTGTCGCCCCTGAAGAAATACCGGGAGAACATCGCCGCCGGTATCCTGCCCGTGGAGCGGGGTGTCGCCCTCGGCGACGACGACCGGCTGCGGGCCCACATCATCGAACGCATCATGTGCGACCTGAGCATCGACCTGGACGCCGTGGCCGACGCCTTCGGCGTTTCCCGCGCCACCTTTGTGCCGGAAATGGAGAAACTGGCCCCCCTTGCGGAAGACGGCATCGTCATCCTGACGGGCAACACCGTCACCGTGACGGAAACCGGACGCCCCTTCGTCCGCCTGGTCGCCGCCGCCTTCGACGCCTACCTGAAAAGCGGCAAGGGCCGCCATTCACGAGCCGTCTAAGGCAAAGGCGTTCCCGGCGGGACCAAGGGCTGCGGGACGATTTCTCCCGTGTAGGAGGCTCCCTCCCCTTCGATCCGGATTTGCCTCCCTAGGGCGCTATGGGACGAGGCCAGCAGGGCCAGGCCGATGTTGCCGCCCCGGCGTGGCGAATGACAGACGGCGCGGACCGTCCCCACTTTTTCGCCATCGACGAAGGCAGACCAGGGATGCTGATTGGTGCCCACCGGATCGCCGTCGAAGGCGATGCCGACCAGTTTTCGCGCCGCCCCCTGCTCCGCTTCCCGGATCAGCGCCTGTTTGCCGATGAAATCGTCTTCCCTGTCCAGGCCGATCATGGAGTCCAGGCCGACTTCGAACGGCGTGCTGTCCGGTTCCGTGTCGGCGCCATAGGACAAAAGGCCGCTTTCCACCCGTTCGATGTAATTGGGCGCGCCGGGGCCGATGCCGTGGGGAGCGCCCGCCTGTTTGACCTTTTCCCACAAGGCCGCCCCCTTGGCGCCGTCGCGCAGATACAGTTCGAAGCCGCCCTGCTTCGACCAACCGGAACGGGCGACCACCAGCGGAATGCCGTCCAGCTCCGTCTCCCGGAACCAGAAATATTTCAGCTCCCGGACCCAGTCTCCGAACAGATCGACGATGACGCTTTCCGCCTTCGGACCCTGAACCGCCAGGGGGCTGACATCGGGCTCGCGGACGGCGACGTCGTAACCGCCCTCGGCGGCGACGGCGCGTACCCACAACAGCACGTCGCTGTCGGCGATGGACAGCCAGAAGCGGTCCGCCTCCAGCCGCAACAGCACCGGGTCGTTGATCAGCCGCCCCTGATGATCGCAGAGCGGCACGTATTTCCCCCTGCCGACGGGACAGTCCTTGAGGTCCCTGGGGGTCAGATAACGGACCAGGCGCTCGGCGTCCGGGCCCTGGATTTCCACCTGCCGTTCCGCCGCCACGTCCCACATGGCAACGCCTTCGATAAGGCGGCGGTATTCCGCCTCCAGATCGCCGTAGGAGACGGGCATGAACATGTGATTGTAGATGGTCAGATGGGACAGGCCGTCGGCGACGGTGCTGTCGAAGTAAGGGGATTTCCGTTCCCGGGAGCCCAGGGCGATTTGAAAGGTCACGGCTATTTCTCCTCCTCACTGATTCGCATCATGAAAAAAGACCCGGACAGGGAAAACAGCGCCACCGCCACCCCGTAAGCCCCGGCGGCGGCCCAACTGGACGACAGGTCGGTCAGGTTGCCGAGACCGGCCCCGGTCAACAAAACCCAGGGCAGCTTGTGGCCGAAGATTCCGCAGGCGCTGCAATCATGGGTCTTGCGGTCGGTTCCTTCGAACCGGCACGTGCGCTCATGGGCCCAACCCAGGGCGATGACCGTTCCGCCGGCGACCCACAGCCATGCTGGAAGAAAGAGATGGGCTTGCAGGCTGCCCGAGGCACTCAGCAGACAGAGAAACCCGACAAGCCCGTAGGCCAGTGTCTTCCCCCAACAAGCCCCGAGCGGTTGTTCACTCACCGTAAGCCAATCCCTATTCAGAGCGTCTGGCGGACAAAGACCCCGACCAGTTCCACATGACCCGCGTAACGGAATTGATCCACAGGCGCAACCTTTTCCAGCCGATAGCCACCCCCGGTCAGGATCGCCGCATCCCGGGCGAAGGTGGCGGGATTGCAGGAAACAGCGATAACGGTTTTCACCCGGGACCGGGAAAGCTCCACCGTTTGCGCCTCGGCCCCGGTCCGGGGCGGATCGACGACGACCGCGTCGAAACCGTTGAGTTCGCTTTCATGCAAGGGATTACGCGCCAGGTCCCGGACTTCCGCCGCCACGGGCTTCAGGCCCCGGGCATGGCGAAGAGCCCGGTCGAGGGCGGCGATGGCGGCCTCGTCGCCGTCATAGGCATCAACCCGGCAGGAGGCCGCGAGACGTAGGGAAAACGGGCCGAGGCCGCAATAGAGATCGGCCACCCGGGAGGCCCCTTCGGCGGCTTCGAGGACGAGACCGGCGAGAACCGCCTCGCCCGCCGCCGTCGCCTGCAGAAACCCGCCCGGCGGCGGCGTCACCCGCGCCGTCCCGAAAGTCAGTCGCGGCGAGCGGCGTTCCAGCACCAGGTCCCCGGCGACGGAGACCCGCGCCAGGTCATGACGCTCCGCGCATTCAGCCAGCGCCATGCGGGCGTCGAGCCCCAACTCCGCCCCGCCGCCGCCACGGATGTCGCAGTCGAGGCCGGTTTCCGTCGCCGTCAGGCGGACGTCGAAAGCCCCCGTTTCCACCGCCAAGGCCTGGAACAGATCGCGGGCGATGGCGGGGGCGTTTTCCAATTCCGGGGCCAACAGAGGGCAGCGGTCAAGATCGATCAGCCGGTGGCGGCGCGTCTGCATGAAGCCTGCCAGAATATTCCCATTCTCGCGACGCACATGCAGGGTGACCCGCCGACGGCCCTCGCCGTGAGCGTCGATCAAAGACAATACGGGAGCCTGGATTCCCCGATTTTCCAGCGCCGTCTCGACGCTGCCGCGTTTCCATTCCAGATAGGCGGGCCGGGTCATGTGCTGGGCGGCACAGCCGCCGCAGCGCCCAAAATGGCGGCACTCGGGTTCGGTCCGTTCCCCGGAAGCCTCCAGGAGTTCCATCACCTCGGCCCGGTCGCCGGAGATACGGGCGCGAACGGTCTCTCCGGCCAAGGCGAAGGGGACGAAAATCCGTTTTCCGCCGGCCTCGGCCACCCCGTCGCCGCGCCGGCCCAGCCCGCTCACCGTGAGGATCGCCTCCACCGGTTTCTCCGGCCGCCGCCGGGGCCTTCGCTTGCCGCCCATGGCTCAGGCCAGTCCCAGGCGGGTCTTGATTTCGGCGGCGATGTCGAAGGCGGCGTTGAGGGGCGGATGCCGCCAGTCCTCGAACCGAACCCCCTCCTCTAGGGGCCTGGCGAAGCCGCCGTCGTACAACTGGCGATGCAGGACGGCGTGTTTGTGAACGGTCAGTTTTTTCGGCGCATAGATCCAAACCGGGCCCGGCGTTGCCGCCGCTTCCGAGCACATGGACACGGAATCACCGGTAACGACGACCCCGTCGGCCATGGCCAGATAACCGAGGTACGGGTTTTCCCCAGCGTCGCCCCACTTGAAGATTTCCGCGGGGACCCGGATTTCGTCTATCAGGGCGTCGGCGGTATCGTCGGAGCGGCGCGACGTGGTCACCATCAGCGATCCGCCCGCCTCCGCCGCCAGGCGCGAGGCCGTGGCCCCCAGTTCCCGCGCCATCTGCTCGGTGAAGGTGCGCCGCTTGGTGGACCCGCCGACGATCAGGGCGATGCGGGGTCCCGGCAGATGGGCCAGGCGCCCGCTCCATTCCTCCCGCGCCGCCGCCAGCCTTTGCTGCGTCACCCGGTGGGGGGCGCCGGTGATTTGCAGGATATTGGGGCGGTCGGGGATGGCGTCGTGACGCGGCGTGCAGACCAGATCGAATTCCTCCAGCCCAGTGTCCCCCGGATACATGATCTGAACCAGAAAGGTCCGCCCATCGTTCTTATCCTTGATATGGCGGGCCACCGGCGAGCAGCGCCGCCCGGCGGCGATGATCAGGTCCGGCCAGGGCGGCACCAGATTGACCCGGGAACTGGCGGTCAGTCCGGCGAAGGTCTTGCCCATGACGAAATTGGGCAGGGCGGCGGCGGCGGTGTATTCCAGATCGCGGATTTCCCGCCTGAGCCCGAGGGCGTCGCCGACACCGAGACACTGGCTTTGGTTGCCGGCCCGGTCGTCCACCAGCAACCAGACCGATGGCATTCCCCCCTCCCCGCCCGTGGGCGGTGAGATCACCCTTTTTGCCCTTTGCCCCGAAGGGCGCCGAGAGTCGCGCGGGTCGAGATCACCTCGGGGTCCATGCGCAGTTCGATAATCGCCGGAAGGCCGGACCCGAGGGCCTTGGCCAAGGTCGGGGCGAACTGCTCGGTTTTCTCGACGGTGGCGCCGAAGGCCCCCGCCGCCCGGGCCAGGGCGGCATAGTCCGGATTGGCCAGGTCGGTGGCGATGGGCCGGTCCGGATGGCGCATTTCCTGATGCATGCGGATGGTGCCGTACATGCCGTTGTTGAAGACCAGAATCACCGCGTTTAGCCGGTCCTTGACCGCCGTCGAGATTTCCTGCCCGGTCATGCCGAAGCCGCCGTCGCCGACGAAGCCCATGACGGTTTTCCCGGGTTCCGCCGCCTTGGCGGCCAGCGCCGCCGGCACCGCGTAGCCCATGGCCCCGTTGGTCGGCCCGAGGAAACGCCGCGCGCCGCTCAAGGGAATGAAGCGTTGCGGCCAGCCGCTGAAGTTACCGGCATCGACGGCGACGATTCCGTCCACCCCCAAGGCGTCGTCCACATGGGCCATGACGCGGCCGAGATCCAGTGCGCCGTCGAAGCTGTCGGGAATTCGGTTGTTCAGGTATTCCCCCCGGGCGACTTCCGTGGCCTGCCGCCACTGCCCGCCGTCGACCGGCGCCAGCGCCCTCGCTGCGGCGGCGAAGGGGCCCAGGTCGGCGTGAATGGCCAGGTCCGGATGATAGACCCGGCCCAGTTCGTCCCGATCTGTGTGAACGTGAATCAGGGTCTGCACCGGCGAGGGCTCGTCCAGCATGGTGTAGCCCTGGGTCGTCATTTCCCCCAGGCGGGCGCCGACGACCAGCAGCAGATCAGTCTCCTGCAGCCGTTGCAGAAGCGACGGGTTGGCGGAAATCCCGATCTCGCCGACAAAATTCGGATGATCGTTGTCGAACAGATCGTTACGACGGAAGGAGCAACAGACCGGCAGGGCGTTGTCTTCGGCGAAAGCCTCGATATCGGCCTTCGCCTTTTGCGTCCAGCCTCCGCCGCCCAGCATCATCAGCGGCCGCTCGCAATCGCCCAAAACATGATGCAGCCGCTCCATCTCGCCCATGCCCGGCGCGCGCGGGGCGGGAACGGGCGGGGAAAGCGGGGTCGGGGCGGCGGACTCCCGCAGCATGTCTTCCGGAAGCGCCAGGACGACGGGGCCGGGCCTGCCGGAAATGGCGGTCTCATGGGCCCAGGCGACGGCGGCGGCAACGTCTTCCGGGGTTTCGATCTGGTCCACCGCCTTGGCCAGGGGGCCGAACATCTGTTTGTAGTCCACTTCCTGGAAAGCCTCGCGGCCCATGTGGGGACGGGCGACCTGACCGATGAACATGATCATCGGCGTCGAATCCTGAAACGCCGTATGAATGCCGATGGAGGCGTTGCACGCCCCCGGACCCCGGGTGACCATGCAGATGCCGGGCTTGCCGGTCAGTTTTCCGTAGGCCTCGGCCATGTACGAGGCGCCGTTTTCGTGACGGCACGAAATCACCCGAATAACGTTGCGCTCGTCGTAAAGGGCGTCCAGGACTTCGAGATAACTTTCTCCCGGCACGCAAAACACGGTG
This sequence comes from uncultured Thalassospiraceae bacterium, assembly GCA_964344645.1. GTDB lineage: Bacteria > Pseudomonadota > Alphaproteobacteria > Rhodospirillales > JABHCV01 > JACNJU01. Next base: position 27,311 of record CAYFOJ010000004.1, on the reverse strand, counting down.
TCCGTTCCCAGGGCCTTGAGGCTGTCGGCGACCAGTTGTCCACCGGTCCTTGAATGGCTGTCGTTCACAATCTTGTCCTCCGGTCGGCAAAGTGACACAAAACGTCTTGAGAGAAAAGCTTATGATGCCATTGACCGGCCACCCGGTTACGGCGATCATGATCCCTTGACCGGAGCCGGAGAGAGACAGAGACAGAGACCGTGACCCAGCAAACCGCGAAATTCACCGTCGGCCAGTTGATACATCACCGCCTGTTCGACTATCGCGGCGTCATCATCGACATTGACCCGGAATTCCACGGAACCGAGGACTGGTACAAAAACGCCACCACCAGCAAGCCGCCGAAAGACCGGCCCTGGTATCATGTCCTGGTCGACGGCGCCGCCCAGCGCACCTATGTGGCCGAGCGCAACCTGGAACCGGACGAGGAAGGCGGGCCGGTGCGCAACGCCGCCATCGACACCTATTTTCAGGGCATCGGCGAAGACGGCTACATTCCCCGCCGCAAGGAGCATTGAGGCGTCGTCCGATTATTGCCCCGGATCAGGCCACGGAACCGTTTGAAAGGGTGATGACGACGGCGAAACGCCCGCCGTCGTCGGAAAAGCCGACCTCTCCACCGTGGGCGCGGATCACGGAACGCACCACCGCCAGCCCCAACCCGGCGCCGCCCGTGTCCCGGTTGCGCGAGGGGTCGATCCGGTAGAAGGGATCGAACACCCGGACCCGTTGGTTTTCCGGAATGCCGGGGCCGTCGTCGGCGAAGCGGATGACAAGGCTTTCGCCGTTCTCGTCCATGGTGATGTCCACCCCGCCGCCGTACTTGACGGCATTGTCGGCCAGGTTTTGCAGCGCCCGTTTCATGGCCCCGGGACGGCCGACCCATTCCAGCTTGTCCGGCCCCTCGTAAGTGGCCCGGCCGCCGGTGTCGGAGATATCGTCGGCGAGACTTTGCAGCATCGCCGCCAGATCGAAGCGGATGGAGGCCTCGTCGGCGGATTCGTCGCGGGCGAAGGCCAGGGTCGCGGCGATCATCTGTTCCATCTGCTCCAGGTCCGCCAGCATTTTTCCTTGCTGTTCCTCGTCTTCAATCAGCTCCGCGCGCAGGCGAAGCCGGGTGATGGGGGTCCTCAGGTCATGGGAAATGGCGGCCAGCATCTCCGTGCGGTCGCGAATGAAACTCTGCAGCTTGCGTTGCATGTCGTTGAAGGCCCGGGACGCGGCGGCCACCTCCCGGGGGCCGGTTTCCGGCAGCGGCGGCGCGTTGACATCCCGGCCCAGCCGCTCGGCGGCCTGGGCGAACAGGGAAATCGGCTTGGCCGAGCGGCGCACCGCCCAGACGGAAAACAAAATCACCGTGATGCTGGTAAGGACAATCGGCCCGAATACACCGGGCCACCACTGCGACCGCAGGCGGGTCATCGGCGTCGCCACGTTGAACCAGCTTCCGTCGCCGAGCGGTATGGAGACGCTCAACACCCTGTCATGATGCCAGCGCCGGGAAACCCTGTTGAAATGCCGATGTCCACGGTCCCCCTCCCCGGTCAAGTCCCTGCCCATGTGCCGATGCATGGTCAGTATGGGATCGCCCTCGGCAAGACCGAAACGGGCGTCTTCAAGGTGACGGAAGGCCACGTGGATCATGTCCTCATCCACCTCGGGCAAATAATCCTCGATGGCGGAACGCACCATATGGGCGCGCCAGCCGTTTTCCCCGACGGCGGCGAGCACGCTGTCCCGGGTCCAGGACATGGCGAACATGGGCTGCCATCGGGACCGGATGATGGCCGGACGTTCCGAGGGCACCGCCCGGTCCAGGTCGAGATAGACCGACGCCACCCGTTCCGCCGCCTGTCGGCCGCCGGACGCCATCAAGGCGGAACGCCGGTCGTCGGAATAAATGAAGATGCTGACCAGATGAGAAACGATCAGTCCGGCCAACAGCACCAGAACGGTGCGCCCGACGATGGTGCGCGGGAACAATCTCATGCCGCCCCACCCCCGTTCCTCGTCACCTCGCTGGCGAACATGTAGCCGCCGCTGCGCACGGTCTTGATCAGGCTCGGCGCCTTCGGATCGTCCTCCAGCTTACGTCGCAGGCGGCTGACCTGAACATCGATGGAGCGGTCGAAGGGTTGCGCCTCGCGGCCCCGAGCCAGGTCCAGCAACTGGTCGCGGCTGAGGACCCGTCCCGGATGGGTGACGAAGGCCTGCAGCAGTTCGAATTCGCCGCCACTGAGGGGCACCAGCGCGCCGGAAGGAGAGAACAGTTCACGCCGGGCCGCGTCGAGCCGCCAGTCGGAAAAAGCGTAGACGGCGTGGAATGGGTTTTCGTCCCCGCCGCCGCCGGAGGGGCGATCCGCCGAACGCCTGAGCACCGCCTTGATGCGGGCCAGCAATTCGCGCGGATTGAACGGCTTGGCGAGATAATCGTCGGCCCCCATCTCCAGCCCGATGATGCGGTCCGTTTCCTCGCCCATGGCGGTCAGCATGATCACCGGAATATCGGACTGGCTGCGCAGGTCGCGGCACAGCGTCAGGCCGTCCTCGCCGGGCATCATCAGATCGAGGACGATCAGGTCGATGTTCCAGTCGGCCAGGGCCTTTTTCATTTCCCGGCCGCCGTCGGCGGTGCTCACCCGCAGGCCGTGCTTGACCAGCACCCGGCCCAGCAGGTCGCGGATTTCCCTGTCGTCGTCGACAATCAGGATATGCGGTGACGTGTTCATGGCCCGACTATAGCGAAAAGCGGCTTCGCCGGGGCGTTTTCTTGGTAACCGTTCATTGCCGGGGGCGGCCCTGAAACAGTCGGTTACAAAAAGCCCTGTTCATCGACACACTGCGGATACACGAAGGTGTTTCACTGTCTTCATCGAACAACCCGAGAGAACACGAAAGGACACCTCGATGAAAAACAAACCCCTTATCCTCGGCGCCGCCGCCGTTACCCTGAGCCTCGCCGCCGCCCCCGTCCTCGCCCATGGATTCGGCGGCGGGTTCATGGGGCATGGCCACGGTTACGGACATGGACATGGACACGGCCACGGTTACGGCATGAAAGGCTTCGGCAAGGGCGGATGCGCCCAGGCCCTGCAGCCCGGCGCCGACGGCGCAATCGGCGTCGATCAGGTCAAGGCCTATATGGAAAACCGGCTGGCCATGCGCGGAAACGACCGCCTGAAGGTCGGCAAGGTGGAAGCCAAGGGCGACAACACCATTGTCGCCGAGATCGTCACCGTCGACGACTCCCTGGTGCGGACGGTGGAATTCGACACCCGCACGGGCGCCCACCGGCCGATCCGCTAATCAAACCGCATTCGGCGTCTCCCCCTCTCCGATGCGGTGGGCGGCCGGCGTTTCCCCCTCTCCCTAGCGCCGGCCGCCCCTTTATCCACTTTGAAAAGGAACCTCGAACATGATCAACGAAACAACAAACGCAATGATGCCGGTCCATTACATGAACGGCGGCTTCGGCCCGGTCGGCCATCACGGCTTCGGCTTTTTCCACGGTCCCCTGTCCATTCTCCTGGTCATCGGGATGATCGTGCTTGCCGTGTGGATCGTCCGCCGCGTCGTCCACGGCAAGGGCGCATGCGGGCACGGCTCATCCACCAGCGCCCTCGCCCTGTTGTCGGAGCGTTTCGCCAAGGGTGAAATCGACGAAGACGAATACCGCGTCAAGCGGGAGGTTCTGCGCTCCCGCAAGTAACGGTGTTCGGCGTCGGCTGGTCAGACGGAACGGTAGATCAGGTGATAGCCGAACTCGGTCTCGATGATGTCGCTGGTTTCCCCGGCGGAAAGGGAGAAGGCGGCGTCTTCGAAGGCCTTGACCATCTGGCCGCGGCCGAACACGCCCAGGCTGCCGCCGTTGCGGCCGGACGGGCAATCGGAATGCTGGCCGGCCAGGTCGGCGAAGTCGGCGCCGTCGGCGATTTGCCCCTTGAGATCCTCGATGATGGCGAAGGCCTCGTCCTTGCTGCGGGTCGCGGAAGACCGCGCCGAGCCTTCATGCATGACGAGAATGTGGGAGGCGGAAACCTGTTCGGACATATTGTGTTCTCCAATAAACTGAAATTACGTTGCGCTGTTATTTAGATCATTCACCGGCGTTAATAAATAAGAAAGGTTCCGCGTGTATCTTGATCCTGGGCTAGAAAGCCCGCGAGACAGAAAGGAACAGAATGTTATGATGACGAGCACAGCAACGCGACCCCCGGTTCGCGATGATATTCTTGCGTACAGCCTGTGGCAGATGAACGAAGAGTGCAAGGAGCGGGAACGCCGCATGGCCTTGCGCCGCAACAGCATGCTCCGCGCCCTTCCGAAAGGCTGGTGGAAATGGCCCACCGTCTGGGCCTTCGCCTTCTCGGCCATGTTCATGTCCCGTGACGCCTTCGCCGCCCTGCTGGTGGAATGGATCGTCAGGGCCGGCAACTGACGCCAAGTCCTAATTGGACATCAGCACCGGCACGGTCATGTGCGCCAACATGTGGCGGGTGAAGCCGCCGAGGGCGATTTCCCGCCAGCGGGCATGGCCGTAGGCCCCCATGACGATCAGATCGGCGCCATGATCGGACGCTTGTGACAGCAGCATGTCGGCGGGGTCGATATCGCCGTCGGTGGCGACATGCCGGGCCGTGGCGTTGACCCCGTGGCGGGCCAAATGCAGGGACAAATCGGCCCCCGGCGCATCCCCCAGCCCCTTTTCATCCGGATTGACCGTCATCACCGTGACCTGCGGCGCGCTCTCCAGCATGGGCATGGCGTCGTTGACGGCGCGGGTCGCCTGCCTGGAGCCGTCCCAGGAAACAATGACATTATCCCCGACCACCGGGAAACGCCCGGCGTAGGGCACCACCAGGACCGGCCTGCCAGACGACATGATCAGCCGGTCCGGCATGTCGTCGACGGCATGCAGTTCGTCGTCGCCCGGGTCGTACTGCCCGGTCACCACAAGATCGAAATACCGGCTGTTGTCGGCCAGTCCGTCGGCCACGGTCCCCTCTATCAGGCGGCTTTCCCGTTCCACGCCCTCGGCGCCCGCGCGGGCCTCGAAATCGGCCAGGACCCGCTCACCGTTTTCAACCGCCGACCTGATCTGGGCATCAATGATCTCGGCGCTGATACCGGCCTGCACGAAGGGCGGGATGTCCGGATGACTGACCACATACACACCGGTGAGATGAGCCTCATGCCGCCGGGCCAGGGCCACCGCCGTCTCCAGGCGGGTGGCGCAATGCCGGGACAAATCGAGGTGAACAAGAATGTTTTTAAGCATGGCGCGTCTCCTGAACGACCGAGTTTGAACGGATTTTCCGGCGGGATGCTGGGTTGGAGGAACCGCCCCATCTTGACGAGACCCGTTGGCGGCTTCCAATTTTTATTTAGTTTCAGTCTATTACAGCCTCACCAACTGTTCCGTTCCAGGTTGACAATAAAAACGAAAATTATCCCCGACCTTGACCGAGGTCATTGTTCGAAACAAGTGAATTATTATGTTACAGGCACTTACCCTGAAAGTTTAGATACAGCGCAGGGAACATTCGCCATGCCCCCCTTTTGGGCAGCTTGCAGGTGCAAGTCGTGATCACTTATGATATCAGGCCCCCGTATATAGGGACATTGCCTGGGAGACACCAAGACCATGGACTACGAGAGATTTTTTTCGGACAACATCTCCGATCTCAAGTCAGAGGGAAGATACCGGGTTTTCGCCGACCTGGAACGCCAGGCCGGCGCCTTCCCCAAGGCGACCAATTACCGTGACGACGGCAGCGTCCACGAAATCACCGTCTGGTGCTCCAACGACTATCTGGGCATGGGGCAACACCCCACCACCCTGGCGGCCATGCACGAGGCCATCGACCGCTGCGGCGCGGGCGCCGGCGGCACCCGCAACATTTCCGGCACCAACCATTATCACATCCTCCTCGAACAGGAACTGGCGGACCTGCACAAAAAGGAAGCCGCCCTGCTGTTCGGTTCCGGGTGGATGGCCAACATGACCACGCTCAGCACCCTGGGGGCCATGATCCCCGGCTGCGTCATCGTCTCCGACGCCAAGAACCACAATTCCATGATCGAAGGCATCCGTCATTCCCGGGCGGAAAAGAAAATCTTCAAGCACAACGACGTCGAGGACCTGGACCGCTTCCTCGGCCAGTATCCCCTATCGACGCCGAAGCTGGTGGCCTTCGAATCCGTCTACTCGATGGACGGGGACATCGCCCCCATCGGCGAGATTTGCGACGTCGCCGAAAAACACAACGCCATGACCTTCCTGGACGAAGTGCACGCCGTCGGCATGTACGGCGAGCGGGGTGGCGGAGTCGCCGAGCGGGACGGGCTGACCGACCGCATCACCATCATTCAGGGCACCCTGGCCAAGGCCTTCGGCGTCGTCGGCGGCTACATTTCCGGGTCCGCCGCCATGTGCGACTTCATCCGTTCCTACGGCACCGGTTTTATTTTCTCCTCTTCCATGCCCCCGGGCGTCGCCGCCGCCGCCAGGGCGTCGATCCAGCATCTGAAGGAACACAACGAAATCCGCCTGCGCCATCAGGAACGGGCAGCGACCCTGAAAAAGCGGCTGCTGGACGCCAATATTCCGGTCATGCCGTCAATCAGCCATATCGTTCCCGTCCTCGTCGGTGACGCCACCCTGTGCAAACAGGCCAGCGACGACCTGCTGTTCAAGCACGACATTTATGTCCAGCCGATCAATTACCCGACTGTCGACCGGGGCACGGAACGGCTGCGTTTCACGCCGACGCCCCTGCACACGGACGAGGACATGGACTATCTGGTCAACGCTATTTGCGAGGTCTGGAACCGGCTCGGACTGAAGCAAGCCGCCTGATAGACAGCCGCCGGCTTCCGGCGTATGATGCGAGTCGATTTGTTGCCGTCCCGGCATGGGTGGAATGAGGGAAGCCCCGGATGTTCGCCGACAACACATTGACGCCGAAAGAGGCGGTCCGCCTGTGCGCCCTGGGCACCCTGGCCCTCGGCCCCACCCGCTACGGCGCACTGGCCAACTCCATCCGCCACTTCATTTCCCGCATCACCGGGCCGTCCCTGGACGTGATGGGTGTTTCCATCGAGCTGCTGAAATACGAAGGCCTGATCGAGGCGACCGACGGCGTCGGCATGGAGGACGACGCGGAACTGACGATCACCGAAGACGGCCGCCGTGAACTGCTGACCCTGCTGACCGCCAACGTGCGTCCGGCGGCGACGGAAATCAGCAAGCTCGTAGTGGCCCTGAAGTTCCGCTTCCTGCATCTCCTCGACGAGGACGAACGGGACGCCCAGGCGGAACTGCTGATCGAGGTAACGGAAAACGAACTCGCCCGGCTCGACGACCTGCGCGGCCATCACGGCAACGACGAGGGCTATCTCGTCGGCTGGCTCGACCACGACATCAACCTGCTGGAAAGCCGCCTGGAGTGGCTGGAGAACTTCCGCAAGTCTTTTAAGCGGTGATTTTCTGCACCACGGCGCTCAGGCCCGCCAGCACCTTCTTGCCTTCCTCGCCGCCGTCGCCGCTCATCCGCTTGGTGATGACGATCTGCATGGTGGCGATGTACAGGTCGATCACCTCGACATCCGTATCGCTAACCGTGTCCAGGGCTTCGATAAAGCGGCACAGGTCGTTGCCGAGGATGGTCATCAGGTCATAGCCGAAGCTGCCACCCTGCCCCTTCATGTCATGGGCGACCTGGAAAATCTTTTCCAGATAATCCTTGGGGTTGTCCTGGTTTGCCTTGAGTTCCTCCTGGGCGTCGCTGATGCGGACCAGGTCCTCGTTGACCCATTCCAGGTAATTATCGGCCATGCTGGCGATGATCGACTCGGCCCGTTCAATGGCCGCCAGATCGACGGCTCCCGGGCCGCCCTTGGTGACCTTGGCCGATATGGTGTTCGGCGGTCTGATCACGTTTACCGTATCGTCGTCACTCATAAGCCGTCCTTAATGCATCTTGTTCTTAGAACTTAGTGATGAAAGCCGGTTTGGGCAAGATGAAAGCAGTGCTCTTTACCCATTGAGCAGGGCGTCGACTTCTTCCTTGGACAGTTCCACGTCGCTGCCGTCACCCTGACGCGGGTAGACGCCCCCGCTCTGCCGTCTTTCCGGACCCTGAAACGAGGGATTTTCGTGACGGCGCCGGTCCGGTCCGAAATAGTCCTTGGAACGGACGAACTGGCGCGGACGTTCGATGATGGCGTTGATTTTGGTGTAGAGAGCATGGGCGGAAATGGGCTTGGCGAGGAATTCGTTGACCCCTGCGTCGCGGGCTTCGACCACCCGGTTGCTCTGGGTATGTCCCGTCAGCATGATGATGGGGACGAACGGATTGGGGGTGTCCTTGCTGTTGCGGACCATGCGGGTGAAATCCAGGCCGTCGATGGGCGTCATGTTCCAGTCGCAAATGATGACGTCGGCCGGAAATCCGCGCAACTCCCGAAAGGCGTCCGCGCCGTCGCTCGCCTCGACGCAAGTCTTCGCCCCCAGGGAACGCAGAATGCTCAAGACGAGATTGCGCATGTGCTTGTTGTCATCGACAATCAGAAAATTCAATCGACTGAGATTGTAATCGGCCATGTAATCCGCATGTTTCTCAATTTGGCGGAACGCGTGCGCGAATGATACGCCATCAAGGCGTTCCTCATCCAGTTATTTCAACGGCATGGCAATGACAAAGCCCTCCGACGCCAGCGAAAAGCCCATGTTTTTCAAAGCAATCCAAGGGATTTCAGTTCCTGGGCCATGTCGTCCGGCAGGCCTTCCGTGGCCCCGGAATCCGTGCCAAGGTCCGCCGGAATCTCATCCTCGCGGAAATAGCGCCAGCCCTGAAAGGCCCTGAATTCCTTCAATTCCGTCCGAATCAGGGTCGGATCGAGGCCGATGGCGCAGGACGGTTTTCCCTCCGCGTCGACTCCCCGCTCCAACCCGATGACCCGCTGGCGGACGCGGATGAACTTCTTGATCACCCAGTAGATCGAGCCGCCGTCGAGGATTTCCGCCGCCCTTTTCGGCGTGTTGCGGGTGATGTGAACCAGTCTTCCGTTTTGCTTCAGGCGCGTCTTCTGCCAGGCCGCCAGATGGTCCACATCCTCGACGCCGACGGACAGTTTGACCATGTGAAGAGGCATCAGGGAGCCGCCTCGCCGCCGCCGAGGGCCTGGGAGACCTTGGATCGGGTCCGCCGCCCGAGAGTCCGGCAGATCATGTCCCCCGCCGCCGACAGCCCCGTCAGGTCGACGCCGGTTTCGATGCCCATGCCGTTCAACATGTAGATCACGTCCTCCGTGGCGACGTTGCCCGCCGCCCCCCGGGCATAGGGACAGCCGCCGAGACCGGCGACGGAACTATCGATCACCGCGATCCCTTCCTCCATCACCGCCAGAATGTTGGCCAAGGCCTGGCCGTAGGTGTCATGAAAATGGGCCGCCAGCCTTTCCACCGGAACTTCCCGCGCCACGGCCTCGACCATGGCCCGGGCCTTGCCCGGGGTGCCGACGCCGACCGTGTCGCCGAGGGAAATCTCCCGCGCCCCCATGTCGAACAGGCACCTGGCCACCCGGGCGACGACGGCAACGTCCACGTCTCCTTCGTAGGGACAGCCGAGGACACAGGACACATAACCGCGCACGGAAACGCCGTTTGCCCGCGCCGCCTCGACCAGGGGTTCGAAGCGGCGGATGCTGTCCTCGATGGAGCAGTTGATATTCTTCCGTGAGAAGGTCTCGGACGCGGCGCCGAAAATCGCCACCTCCCCGGCCCCGGCGGCGAGGGCGGCCTCGAAACCCTTCATGTTCGGGGTCAGGACCGGATAGCGGACGCCGGGTCTCGGCCTGAGGGCGGCCAGAACCTTGTCCGTACCGGCCATCTGCGGCACCCATTTCGGCGAGACGAAACTCCCAGCCTCGACGTTTCTCACCCCGGCGTCGGCCAGCATTTCAATCAGGGCGACTCGGGTCTCGACGGAGACCTCCCGCTTTTCGTTCTGCAGCCCGTCACGGGGGCCGACCTCGACGATTTCCACATGGGAAGGCAAACTCATGATGTTCCTCAAGCCATGGACAACAGGGCCGCGCCCTCTTCGACCCGGTCGTCCTGGGCGAAGAAGACCTCATCGACGGCGCCGTCGGCCGGGGCGGCGATGGTGTGCTCCATCTTCATGGCTTCGAGCACCATCAACGGATCACCCGTTTTCACCGTGTCGCCGGGCTTGACGAAGACCTTGGCGACCCGGCCCGGCATGGGGGCGGCGAGGCTGCCCGCCCCGCCTTCGTGACCCTCGACGGAGGCGGCGGCGTTTTCCAGGACCAGGGTCTGCATCTCGCCGCCGCAATCGACGAGAATTTCATCGCCCTGGTGATGCACCATGCCCGTGACCCGCCGTCCGTCCAGATTGGCGCTCAGGGAGCCGTCGGCGTCGAGGGAGCCGTCCGCCTCGATCCCCTCCCCGCCGATCTCCAGGACAAAGCCCCGGCGGCGGAAATGAACGGTGACGGAAGTTGTCTCCCCGCCGTCCTTGAGGGCGAATTTGAGGATATGGTGATTGTCGCTGTTCATCCGCCAGCCGCCGCTGGAATGCCAGGGCGAATAGGGATCGCCGGACGCGGCGGCGGCGGTGGACGCCTCGCCGTTTCGCCGCAGCATGGTCGACAGGGACGCCAGCGCCAGCGCGTCCCGGCCCGGGGTCTCCGCTTCGGCCAGCAAATCGCCGCCGTGACGCTCGATAAAGCCGGTATCGACCGCCCCTTCCCGGAAAGCCTCATGGGCGAAGGCCCGGCGCAGGAATTGCAGGTTGGTGACCAGCCCGGCCACCTCCAGGTCGTCCAGAACCGCCGACATGCGCCGCAAGGCCGCGTCCCGGTCGATGCCCCAGACGACCACCTTGGCGATCATCGGGTCATAGTGAGAGGACACCTCGTCGCCCTCGCTGACGGCGCTGTCGATGCGCACCGCGCCGCCGTATTCCTCGCTTCCGGGCAGGCGGAAGCGCTCGATGACGCCGCCGGTGGGCAGGAAGCCGCGAGAAGGGTCCTCGGCGTAGAGCCGGGCCTCCAGGGCATGGCCCGAGGGCTCCAGTTCCACCTGATCGCGGGGCAGTTCGTGCCCGGAGGCGACCAGCAACTGCCATTCCACCAGGTCTTCGCCGAAAACCATTTCCGTGACCGGGTGCTCCACCTGCAGGCGGGTGTTCATTTCCATGAAATAGAAGGCGCCGTCCGGGGCGAGAAGGAATTCCACGGTGCCCGCGCCGACATAGCCGATGGCGTCCGCCGAGGCCAGGGCGGCGGCGGCGAATTGTTCTCGCAATTCCGGCGACAGCCCCGGCGCGGGGGCCTCTTCCAGAACCTTTTGATGGCGGCGCTGCACGGAGCAGTCCCGTTCCGAAAGGCTGACCGAATTGCCGAACCGGTCGGCGAAGACCTGAACCTCCACATGGCGGGGGTTGAGGACGCATTTTTCAATCAGCAGGGTGGCGTCGCCGAAGGCGGCCTTGGCCTCGCGCTTGGCCGACTGGATGGCGTCTTCCAGGTCGGCGGCCTTTTCCACCATGCGCATGCCGCGCCCGCCGCCACCGGCAGACGCCTTCAGCATCACGGGATAACCGATTTTCCCGGCCGCCTCGCGCAAGGTCTTCATGTCCTGCTTGGAGCCGTGATAGCCGGGGACCACGGGAACCCCCGCCTCCTCCATGATGCGCCGGGCCCGTACCTTCGAACCCATGGAATCGATGGCGGCCACCGGCGGGCCGATAAACACCAGGCCTGCCTTTTCCACGGCGGCGGCGAAATCGGCGTTTTCCGACAGGAACCCGTAGCCGGGATGGATGGCCTCCGCCCCGGCGGCGAGGGCGGCCTGGATAATGGCGTCCCCGTTCAGGTAATCGTCGATGGCCATGCCCCGGTCCGCCGCTTCCACATGCAGGGCGTCACGGTCGTGCCCGGTGTAGACGGCGACGACCCCGACACCCATCATGCGGGCGGTGGAGGCGATGCGGACGGCGATTTCGCCCCGGTTGGCGATCAGTATGGCGTTGAACATGGCCCCTATTCCCTTATCCACGACGGCGGGCGCTTTTCCAGGAAGGCGGAAATGCCTTCCCGGCCCTCTTCCGAGGCGCGAATGCGGGCGATCCGCTCCGCCGTCTCCTCGACCACGTCCTCGCCGATGCCGCGGCCGCTGAGGCTGAACAGCAAATCCTTCACCCCGGCCATGGCGGCGGGGCTGTTTTTCAGCAGTTGCAGGACGATGTGTTCGGCCTGATCCTCCAGGGCGTCTTCGGCGACGACCTCGTGAACCAGCCCGATCCGGTGCGCCTCCTCGGCGCCGAAGACCTCCGCCGTCAGGGTGTAGCGGCGGGCCTGGCTTTCGCCGATGGCCGCGCGCACATAGGGCGAAATCACCGAGGCGATCAGCCCCAGCTTGACCTCGGACAGGCAGAACTTGGCGTGCGCGGTGGCCAGCACGATGTCGCAGGCCGACGTCAGGCCGACGCCGCCGCCGTAGGCCGCGCCGTGCACCAGCGCCACCGTCGGCTTCGACAGCCTGTTGAGGACCCGCATCAGTTCGGCCAGGTCGCGGGCATCCGCCAGGTTTTCCTCGAAGGAATAATCGGCGGTGCGGCGCATCCAGGACAAGTCGCCACCGGCGGAGAAACTCTTGCCGTTGGCGGCGAGGATGACGACCCGGACATGATCGTCGGCGTCCAGTTCCTTCAGCTTGCCAATCAGATTACGGATCAGGGCGTCGTCGAAGGCGTTGTGAACCTCGGGCCGGTTCAGGGTCAGGCGGGCGACGCCGCGCTTGTCGATTGTTACCAGTACAGTATCCATTTGTTCCATCACATCCTGAAGACGCCGAATTCGGTTTTTTCAATGGGCGCGTTGAGCGAGGCGGAGATGCCAAGGCCCAGCACCATGCGGGTGTCGGCCGGGTCGATGATGCCGTCGTCCCAAAGCCGGGCGCTGGCGTAATAGGGATGCCCCTGCTCCTCGTAGCGCTGCAGAATGGGCTTGCGGAAACGGTCCTCGGCGGCCTTGCTCCAACTCTTGCCGGAAGCCTCGATACCGTCCCGCTTGACCGTCGCCAGCACCGACGCCGCCTGTTCGCCGCCCATCACGGAAATCCGCGCGTTGGGCCACATCCACATCATCCGCGGCGAATAGGAACGCCCGCACATGGAATAATTGCCGGCCCCGAAGCTGCCGCCGATGACGACGGTGAACTTGGGCACCCGGGCGCAGGCGACGGCGGTCACCATCTTCGCCCCATTCTTGGCGATGCCGCCGGCCTCGTACTTCTGCCCGACCATGAAACCGGTGATGTTCTGCAGGAACACCAGGGGGATTTTCCGCTGCGCGCACAGTTCGACGAAATGCGCCCCCTTTTCCGCCGATTCCGAAAACAGAATGCCGTTGTTGGCGACGATGCCGACGGGATAACCGTGAATGCGGGCGAACCCGCAGACCAGGGTCTGGCCGTAGAGCTTCTTGAATTCGTCGAATTCGGACCCGTCGACGATGCGGGCGATGATTTCATGCACATCGAAGGGCTTGCGGGTGTCGGCGTTGACGATGCCGTAGATTTCCTCCGGGTCATACAGGGGGGGCCGGGGTTCGGCCAGGTCCATGTCGATGTTCTTGACCCGGTTCAGGTTGGCGATGGAGCGCCGGGCGATGGCGAGCGCGTGGGCGTCGTCGTCGGCCATGTGATCGGTGACGCCGGAAATCTTGCTGTGGACCTCCGCCCCGCCCAGATCCTCCGAGGTCACCACCTCGCCGGTGGCCGCCTTGACCAGGGGGGGGCCGCCCAGGAAGATGGTCCCCTGCCCCTTGACGATGATGCTTTCGTCGGACATGGCCGGAATATAGGCGCCGCCCGCCGTGCAGGAGCCGTGGACGATGGATATCTGCGGGATGCCCTTCCCGGACATGGTCGCCTGATTGTAAAAAATCCGCCCGAAGTGGTCCCTGTCGGGGAAGACGTCGTCCTGCAGCGGCAGGAAGGCACCACCGCTTTCCACCAGGTAGATGCAAGGCAGATTGTTCTCCAGGGCGATTTCCTGGGCCCTGAGATGCTTCTTCACGGTCATCGGGTAGTAGGTGCCGCCCTTCACCGTGGGATCGTTGGCGACGATCATGCATTCCTGCCCCGAAATCCGGCCGATGCCCGTAATCACCCCGGCCGCAGGGACTTCGTCGTCGCCGTAGAGCCGGTAGCCCGCCATCTGGGAGAATTCAAGCAGCGGCGAGCCCACGTCCAGCAACTGGCGAATGCGCTCGCGGGGCAGCAGCCGTCCCCGTGCAAGATGCTTGTCACGGGCCTTTTCGCCGCCGCCCTGGCGGACCTTTTCAACCTTTTCCCGCAAATCGGCGACCAGGGCGCGCATGGACTCCGCGTTGGCCCTGAAAAGGTCGGAGCGGGGATTGGCCCCTGTCTGGAGTACACTCATGTCATGATACCTGTTTTGTTATGACGGTTTTTTCTTCGGCCGTTCGGCGATGGGCCCCCCGGCCTGCTTCCAGGCGCCGAAGCCCCCGGCCAGATGCTTGACGTTGCCCATCCCCATCTCCATCAGGGCCTTCGCCGCCAGGGCCGAACGCCCGGCCGACGCACAATAGAGAAGGAACGTCTTGTCCGGCTGATTGAACACCGGGCGGTGGTACTTGCAGTCGGGATCGACCCAGAATTCCAGCATCCCCCGGGGGGCGTGCACGGCATCGGGAATCATGCCCTCCCGGTCCAGTTCACGCACGTCGCGCAAATCGACCAGGATCAGATCCCCGCCGCCGTCCCCGGACAGGACCTGTTCCGGGGTCATCGCCTCGACCACGGCGTTCGCCTCGTCGAGCAGTTGTTGATAGCCTTTGGTAATCATCTTGTCTCCTTCACCAGCCGCCCCGTTGCAGCCATTTCTTGACCATCCACAGACGGTCCGAGCCCCAGAACCCCTCGCCGTCGACGATAAAGTGGGGAGAGCCGAACACCCCCTTTTCAATGGCCGCGTCGGTTTCCGTCTTCAGCCTTTGCTTCACCGCCGGGTCCTGCATGGCCGCCAGCAACTCGTCCCGGTCGACGAACAAGGCGGCGGCGATGTCGGCGACCGCCTCGGGGGTGGAGATATCGCCGCCTTCGCCGAAGGCCGCATGCAACAGGGCCTTCGCCAAAAGCCTGGCCTGATCCGGGTCCCGGTCGTGCACCCAGTAGAAGGCCCTGGCGGCGGGGACGGAGAGAAAGGGAAAGGGTTCCGGAAGCTTAAATGGAACATTAAGAAAACGCCCCATTCTTTTCAAATCATGATGAGCATACTCCCCACGCATGGGCTGGCCGAGGAGCGGAGTCATGCCGGTCCGCTTCATGGCGATGCCGACTAGAAACGGCTTCCAGACACAGGCGCGGCCATTGTCCTCGGCGATCTGGTCCACCTTCTGGGCGCCGATGTAGGCGTAGGGTGATGAGAAATCGAAGTAAAATTCGACGGGTCCGCCCATGGCTTCAGTCCTCCTCGTTGAGCAAGGCGCGGGAAATCACCATGCGCTGGATGTCGCTGGTGCCTTCGTAGATCTGGCAGACGCGGACGTCCCGATAGATGCGCTCGACGGGGAAATCCTCCAGGTAGCCGTAACCGCCGTGGATCTGGATGGCGTCCGAGCAGACCCGTTCCGCCATTTCCGAAGCGTACAGCTTGGCCATGGAGGCCTCTTTCAGGCACGGGACTCCGGCTTCCCTCAAGGAAGCCGCGTGCAGGGTCATCTGTCGGGCGGTCTCGATACGGGTGGCCATGTCGGCGAGGCGGAAGGCCACCGCCTGATGTTCGGCGATGGGCTTGCCGAAGGTGACCCGCTCGCGGGCGTAATCCCGGGCGGCCTCGAAGGCGGCCCGGGCCATACCCGTGGCCTGGGCGCCGATGCCGATGCGTCCGCCTTCCAGGTTGGACAGGGCGATGCGGTAGCCCGCCCCTTCCGGTCCCAGCAACCGATTGGCGGGCAGGCGCACGTCATCGAAATTAAGGGCCACGGTTTCATGGCCGCGCTGGCCCATCTTGTGTTCGGCGGCCCCGGCGGAAAATCCCTCGATGTCCGTCGGCACGATGAAGGCGGAGATGCCTTTTTTCCCCGCCGCCGGATCGGTGACGGCGAAAAGGATTACCATATCGGCGATCATGCCGTTGGAAATGAACAGTTTGCTGCCGTTGATGACATAATGGTCGCCGTCCCGCCGGGCCGAACATTTCAGGTTGGCGGCGTCGGACCCGGCCTGGGCCTCGGTTAGGGCGAAGGCGCCGATGATGTCGCCCGCGGTCAGCCCGGCCAGATAGGCCTGTTTCTGTTCTTCCGTGCCGTAGTCGACGATGGGCATGGTGGCGACGCCGTTGTGCACGCCCATGGTGGTGGCCACGCCCCCGTCCCCGGCGGCGATTTCCTCCATGGCCAGGACAAAGGCGACATATCCCGCATCGACCCCGCCCCAGTCTTCCGGGGCCAGCATGCCCAGCAGTCCCAGTTCCCCCATTTCCCGGAAGATATCGACAGGAGTTTTGCCGGTCCGGTCCCACTCCGCCGCATTCGGCCGCAGGCGGTCCCGGGCGAAGGCCCGCGCCGTGTCCCGTATCAGGGTTTGTTCTTCCGTCAGAATCATCTTCGCTTCCCCCTCACCACGGAATTTCCGTGCCGTCGTAATTGCTGAAACGGCCCGAGTTCTCCAGACTCAGCTCGTCGATCACCCGGCGCAGGCCGCTGACGCTTTCCGGCGCGTCGATAAGGCCGCCGGGGCCGCCCATGTCCGTTCTGACCCAGCCCGGATGCAGGATGGCAACGGCGATGCCGCGGGGCTTCAGGTCCACGGACAGGCTTTTCGCCGCCGCGTTCAACGCCGCCTTGGAGGAGCGGTAGATGTAGCTGGCCCCGGATTCGTTGTCGCCCATGGAGCCCATTTTCGAGCTCATGAAGGCGATTTTTTTCAACGCGCCGCCGGCTACATGGTCGCGGAAGCATTCCGTCACCCTGATCGGGGACAGGACGTTGATCCGCATGACCTGTTCCCAGGCGTCGTATTCAATGCCGCCCAGCTTCGACGGCCTGGGCCCATAAATGCCGGCGTTGTTGAGCAGCAGGTCGATGCTTTCCTTGCGCAAGGCCTTGGCCAGCTCCTGAATTTGTCCGAAGTCGGCCACATCCAGGGGGCGGACGTCCACGTCTCCCGGCAGCCCCCGCAGGGCCTCGGCGTTCTCGGGGTCGCGGCAGGTGGCGAACACTTTCCAGCCGTCGGCGGCGTACTGACGGGCATATTCCAGGCCGAGCCCCCGGCTGGCCCCGGTTATCAAGACACTGGGCATGATCACGCCACCCGTTCAATGGCCATGGCGGTGGCCTCGCCGCCGCCGATGCACAGGGAGGCGACGCCCTTTTTCAGGCCGTATTTCTCCAGCGCCGCCATCAGGGTGACGATGATGCGCGCGCCGGACGCGCCGACCGGATGCCCCAGGGCGCAGGCGCCGCCGTGGATGTTCATCTTGTCGTGGGGAATATCCAGCTCCCGCATGGCCGCCATGGTGACGACGGCGAAGGCCTCGTTGACCTCGAAAAGGTCGACCTCGTCCTTGTCCCAGCCGGCGCGTTCCAGCACCTTCTCGATGGAATGAATGGGGGCAGTGGTGAACCAGGCCGGTTCCTGGGCGTGGGTGGAATGGCCGTGGATCAGCGCCAGCGGCTTCAGCCCGCGCTTTTCCGCCTCGGAACGCCGCATCATCACCAGCGCCGCTCCGCCGTCGGAGATGGAGCTGGAATTGGCCGGGGTCACCGTGCCGTTCTTGGCGAAGGCGGGCTTCAACTGAGGAATCTTCTCCAGATTGGCCTTCAGGGGCTGCTCGTCCCTGTCAATGGTCACCTCACCCCGGCGGGTCGAGAACGTCACCGGCTCGACCTCGCCGTCGAAGGTGCCGTCTTCGATGGCATTCTTGGCCCGGGTCAGGGATTCGATGGCAAAGGCGTCCTGCTGTTCGCGGGTGAACTGGTAATGGGTGGCCGTGTCTTCGGCGTAGCAGCCCATCAGCTTGCCCGTGTCGTAGGCGTCTTCCAGGCCGTCCAGGAACATATGGTCGTAGACCTGGCCGTGGCCCATGCGGAAGCCGCCCCGCGCCCGGGTCATGATGTAGGGCGCGTTGGTCATGCTCTCCATGCCGCCGGCGACCATGACGTCGTTGCTGCCGGCGAGCAGGGCGTCGTGGGCCAGCATCGCCGCCTTCATGCCGGACCCGCACATCTTGTTGATGGTCGTGCACCCCTTGTCGGCGGGGATGCCCGCCCCGAAGGACGCCTGCCGGGCCGGGGCCTGTCCCATTCCGGCGGGCAGGACCACCCCCATCACCACTTCGTCGACCGCCTCCGGCGCCATCCCGGCCCGTCCCAGGGCGGCGGAAATGGCGGCGGCCCCCAGTCGCGGCGCCGGGACATCGGACAGATCGCCCTGAAATCCGCCCATCGGGGTGCGGGCGCCGCCGACGATGACAATGGGATCCTGAGTCATGGTATGGGTCTCCTAACCTTGTTTGACCATTTCACCGACGACCCGGACGGTTTCCAGCATCAGCCGGGTCGTCATGTTGAGGGCGTCGGATTGGATGATTTCCGGACCGTCGCCGGAGGTATGATACGTCCGAAAGATGGTCGGGCGAACGAAATTCAACAGCCATTTCGGATGATTCGGATCGGCGACGTAGCCGCGCAGGCTTTGTTCGTCCTCCCGGGGCAGCACGGTCACCCCGACGGCGGCCAGTCCCTTGCGGGAAAAGGCCATGTGATCGCCGCCGAAACGGGGCACCGCGCCGTGGGTTCCATGATAAATTCCCAGATTGCCGCCGGCGCGGCGCAACGCCTCGACGACGGGGGACCCCACCGCCGGGCCGGTCACGTCCCAAATGCCGAAGGCGTCTCCCAGGCCGCACATCTCGAAACCGACGACGCCGAAGAAGTCGCTCAGATCGTTGGCGTCGGCATGATGCCTGGCCCCGTGCAGGCCCTCTTCCTCGCCGTCGCTGAACAGGAAGCGAAGCTTCAAGGTCTCGGGCGCCCCCTTTGCCTTCAGGTCCTTCAGGGCCTGAATGCCGGCGGCGACGCACGACGCGTTGTCGTTGGCCCCGGGGGATTGCCGGACCCTGTCCACGTGGGCGGAAAACAACAGGACGTCCCTGCCCGTCCCCATTTCCACGACCACGTTGGCGCCATGGAACAGGCGGTTGGAGACGAGCTCCTCCCGGTAGGGGATGGCGGCGGCGTCGAGGGCCTTTTTCACCATCTCCCGTCGTTCGGGGCCGCTTCGCCCGCTCATCACCCGGACCAGGCGCAAGGGGCTCGGATTCTCCCGATAATGAGAGAATTCCGGCGCCGGCGGGCGCGGTTCCTCCCAGTAGAGCAACGGCACCGCAGCGAGAAAGGCGACGCCCAGCAGCAGCAGGGCCTTAGCCGGTTTCATCAAACAACTCGCGGCCGATCAGCCAGCGGCGAATTTCCGATGTCCCGGCGCCGATCTCGTAGAGCTTGGCGTCGCGCAAAAGGCGGCCGGTGGGGGATTCGTTGATGTAGCCGGTCCCGCCCAGGCACTGAATGGCTTCCAGCGCCATCCAGGTCGCCTTCTCGGCGGCATAGAGAATGGCCCCGGCGGCGTCCTTGCGGGTGGTCTGGCCCCGGTCGCAGGCCTTGGCGACGGCGTAGACGTAGGCCTTGGAGGCGTTCATGGTGGTGTACATGTCGGCCAGCTTGCCCTGCATCAGTTGGAAACTGCCGATGGGGCGGTCGAACTGCCTGCGGTCGTGCAGGTAGGGAACCACCACGTCCATGCAGGCCTGCATGATGCCGGTCGGTCCGGCGGCGAGGACGGCGCGTTCGTAGTCGAGGCCGCTCATCAGCACGTTGACCCCCCTGCCGAGGCCGCCGAGGATGTTCTCTTCCGGCACCTCGCAATCCTCGAACACCAGTTCGCAGGTGTTGGAGCCGCGCATGCCCAGCTTGTCGAGCTTTTGCGCCGTCGAGAAGCCCTTGAAGCCCTTCTCGATGAGAAAGGCGGTGATGCCCTTCGGCCCCGCCGACATGTCGGTTTTGGCATAGACCACCAGGGTGTCGGCGTCGGGGCCGTTGGTGATCCACATCTTGTTGCCGTTGAGGATGTACCGGTCCCCCTTCTTTTCCGCCTTCAGCTTCATGGACACCACGTCGGACCCGGCCCCGGGCTCGCTCATGGCCAGCGCCCCCACATGGTCGCCCGAGATCAATTTCGGCAGGTACCTGTCCTTCTGTTCGTCGTTGCCGTTGCGGCGGATCTGATTGACGCACAGGTTGGAATGGGCGCCGTAGCTCAACCCCACGGAAGCCGAGGCGCGGCTGATCTCCTCCATGGCCACCACGTGTTCCAGATAACCCATGCCGGCGCCGCCGTATTCCTCTTCGGCGGTGATGCCGAGAACGCCCAGGTCTCCCAGCTTTTTCCACAGGTCCGGGGGAAAGTCGTTGCTGGCGTCGATGGCCGCGGCGCGGGGCGCGATTTCGTCGGATGAAAAACTGAAAACCGACGAACGAATCATCTCCGCGGTTTCTCCCAAATCGAAATCAAGAGACGGTAAATCGTTTGGAATCATTAAATTATCCCTGTTATCTCATACTACACATCAGAAATGTGACCCGTTGCTTCCGATGCTAGTTGACGTTTACGTAAACGTCAACTGCTGGATTGCCCTCAAGCCAGAGCGCGGCCGAGGGCGAACAGGCCCACGCCGAGAACGCCGAGCAGGGCCGCGCTCGCCCAGTGAAACCGGTTTTCGATTGCGAAGGCCTGCGTCATCCCCTTGGCCATGCCGCCGACGGCGAGAAAGCCCAGCACCGCCGAGACCGGGAGAAACGGGAGGTGCATGACCCAGAAATCAGGCCCCAGGGATACGCCAGCGCCCTCTCTGCTCAGGCCGACGAGGACGTTGAGGGATTCCCCCAGGCCGTATTCCCGGGGCGTCAACAGATGCGACAGGTACAAAACGGCGACGGAAAGCCCGGCGGCGACGCCGAGGGCCTGCAGCATGGCCAAGAGAGCCCCGCTCGCCCCCTTTTTTCGTCCGGTCAACGGGGACAGGGCGGCCATGCTGAGCGGCAGGCTCAAGGCGGTAAGGCCAAGGGTGACCAACATCTGCTGCACGGTCCGGTCCGGGGCCGGCGCCTTGACCGCCATTTGGCCGAAGAGGAGGGCCAGGTAAAACAACAGAAACGCCCCCGGCAACGCGGCGATGAAACGGTACACGAAGCGCAGGGCCGGGCCGCGCGGCAGGGTCGGATCGCGCCCGGCAAACAGCTCGACGAAGTTGATGGCCGAATAGGCGGCGGCGTAATAGAAGGGAAGCGTCAGCAGGCTGAGCATGAAGATGTGCGAGATGTCTCCATAGAGAAGCCGGTTGGAAAAGGAGGTCAGCACATAGACGGGCACCCCCAGGAACAGCCCCACGCCCGCCGCCATGGACAGAACACCGCTGATCAGGGCGAAAAGGGCGTTGCGGCGCAGTTGCGTCGTCACCGCCAACAGCCCGAACGCCGCCAGGATGGCCAGATAGATCTTCAACAGAAGCGTCGATCCACCCAACAACACATTGTAGAGCGAGGCCAGGGGGACGAAAAAGAACAGCAGGACGATGAACACGACGTCCGGCACCGTCCTCTTGCCCGAGGGCTCGAACAGCAGGCCGACGGCCTTCTCCATGCCGGTCAGGGACAGCCCGATGATCTCCCCGGGCAGCCTGTCCCACGGGCACGAAGCGGCGCAACGCCACAGGCCGGACAGCCGCGGCTCCCGGCTTTTCAGGTCCATGCCCGAAAGGGCGGACAGGACGCCGCCGAGGGCGGTCAGCATGCCGACGAGAGACAGGGTGGAGGCCAGAAACGGCAGGCCGCTGCTCATCCGCTCACGTCCGCCCGCCCGACCATCCGCATCAGGGTTTGCTGCATCACCGCGCAGGGGGTTTCCCGCCCCTCCTTGACCACCGATACATCGGCCCGGGTGACGGTCAGGGAGCGGCCGGGCCTGACCACCTCGCCCCGGGCGATCAGCAATTCGCCGTCGGCCGGGGCCATCAGGTTGAGCTTGAATTCCACGGTCAGGACCCCGTCCCCCTCCTCCATCAGGCTAAATCCGGCATAGCCGCCGGCGGAATCGGCGATGGTGCCGACGACGCCGCCGTGGAAGAAACCGTGCTGCTGGGAGACGTCGTCGCTATAGGGCAGGGTTATCTCGCAGGCGCCGGGGGCGAGCGCCCCCATCTCGGCGCCGATATGGGCCATGATCCCCTGCTTGGCGAAGCTGTCCCGCAACATGGTCTCGAAGCGCGGGTTGCGGGGCGTGAAAGCACTCATTCCCCTTCCTCCAAGGGCGGCAGGTCGGCGATCATCTTGCGGCCGTTGGCCAGAATGGCGTCGGTAAAAGGAACGGACTTCCGGGTTTGGGTATCCAGATGCACCCCCATCAACCGGGTCGTCGCCGCCGCCTCCCCGGTTTCGCCGTTGATCATCTCGTGGATAAAGCGGATTTTCTTGCCTTCCAGCAACAACAGGCGGGAACGCACGGTGACGATGTCGCCGGCATGGAGTTCCCGCAGATAGTTGGTCGTCTGCTCCAGGGCGGCCATGCCGCGGCCTTCCCGGCGCAGATATTTCGGCGTCACCCCCAACATGGCGAACAGGTTCCAGGTCGCCTCGTCGAATTTTCCCGTGTACCACATCACGTTCATATGGCCGACATGGTCGCAATGCCAAGGGTAGACGGTCCCCCGGTAGGTCACCGGCAAATCGCTCACAGACCGGACTCCTTTTTCCGCAGCAGTTCCGCACTCTGGTTTTCCAGCTTGCTCAGTTCCTCGAGAATGGCGGCGATATCCGCCTGCTGCTGGCTCAGCACCGCCTGACGCTCGCGAATCTTCGCCAGGAACAGCCGCAACTGGGCGACTTCGCTGGGATCGTCGTCGTAGAGATCGATCATTTCGCGGATTTCATCGAGGGAAAAGCCGAGCCGCTTGCCGCGCATGATCAGGCGCAAACGGACCCGGTCCCGGGGGCTGTAGACCCGGCGCTGGCCCTGCCGTTCCGGCGCCAGCAGCGCCTTGTCCTCATAGAAGCGAATGGTCCGGGTGGTGACGTTGAATTCCCGGGCCAGTTCGGAAATGCCGTAACTGCTGCTCATCCTGTTCATGCAACGAGGCTACTTCACGTTAACGTAAACGTAAAGGAGGGGGCGGAGGATTTTTTTCTTTTCATCGCCCGGGGCATTGAAAATCCTGAACCCCGCCCTATAATGTTCTTGTTATGTTCTTGCCTGACGATACCCATGGCGTTCCCCGCCCGCCCCTCTACGCCAGCGCCGTCGCCGCCGGTTTCCCCTCGCCCGCCGACGACTTCATCGAAGGGGCGCTGGACCTGAACGAACACCTGATCCGGCATCCGGCGGCGACGTTCATTGTCCGCGTCGACGGCGCCTCCATGACCGGGGCCGGGATTTTTTCCGGCGACCTGCTGATCGTCGACAAGTCCCTGGAGGCCCGCGCCGGTCATATCGTCATCGCCGTCCTCGGCGGCGAGCTGACGGTCAAGCGCCTGGTCAAGGGGCCCGGCGGCTGGCTGCTGAAGGCGGAACATCCCGACTACCCGCCGACGCCCATCGGCCCCGACGCCGAGTGCGCCATCTGGGGGGTGGTGACCGGCTCCGTCAGGCGCTTCGAGCGGCCCTGAAGCATGCAACAGGTTTTCGCGCTGATCGACTGCAACAACTTCTTCGTTTCCTGCGAACGGGTGTTCAATCCCCGGCTGGAGGGCCGCCCGGTCGTGGTGCTGTCCAACAACGACGGCTGCATCATCGCCCGTTCCAACGAGGCGAAGACCCTGGGCATCGCCATGGGAGAGCCCCTGTTCAAGGCCCGGGGGGAAATCCGCCGCCACGGCATCGCCGTTTATTCCTCCAACTACCCCCTCTACGGCGACATGTCGGCGCGGGTGATGAACGCCCTGCAGTGTTTCAGCCCCGACATCGAGCTGTATTCCATCGACGAGGCCTTCCTCAACCTGGGCGGTTTCGAGAAACGGGGCCTGAGCGGCTACGCCCGCGACATGCGCGCCGCCGTGAAACGCTGGACCGGCATCCCCGTCTCCGTCGGCATCGCCGAGACCAAGACCCTGGCGAAAATCGCCGGCGATGTGGCGAAAAAATCGCCGGACGCCGGCGGCGCCTTCGCCATCACCGGCGAGGCTGCGCGCCGCCGGGTCCTGGCGGCGGTGCCGGTGGGCGACATCTGGGGCGTCGGGCGGCGCTGGGCCCGGATGCTGCAATCCCAATGCATCAAAACGGCGCTGGATTTTCACGACACGCCGGAAGCCTGGGTCCGCAAGCGCATGGGCGTCACCGGCGCGCGCACCCTGCTGGAACTGCGCGGCGTCCCCTGCCTGGGGCTTGAGACGGACCCCGCCGACAGGCAGACGGTGCGGGTCTCGCGCTCCTTCGCCGAGCCCGTTGAAAGCCGCCGGGTGATGCGCGAAAGCGTCGCCGCCTTCGCCGCCCGGGCGGCGGAGAAACTGCGCCGCGACGGCCTCGTCTGCGAGGCGGTCAACGTCTTCGCCACCACCAACCGCTTCGGCCCGGCGGGGGAGTACTACCGGGGCGCGGCCTCGGTGGCGCCGCCAGCCCCCAGCAACCACACCGCCGACATCACCAACGCCGCCATGGCCGCCTTCGAGCGGGTCTACCGGCCCGGGGCCCGGTTCAAGAAGGCCGGCGTCATGATGCTCGGCCTGTCCCGGCAGGAGGCCGCCCAGGGCAACCTGTTCGCGCCGCCCGACGCCGCCGCAGACGCCCGCCGCAGACGCCTGATGGAGGCCTTCGACTCCCTGAACGCCCGCATCGGCCGGGGCGCCGTGCGCTACGGCGCGGTCGGCGTCGCCGAACGGGGCAGGCGCGGCGTCTACACGGTGCAAAACCACCGTTCCCCCCGCTACACCACCTGCTGGGCGGAATTGCCCGTGGTCAGGGCCTGATCAAAGCAACAGCCACGCCGCCAGGCCGAGGAAGGCGGCGAAGCCGACCACGTCGGTGATGGTGGTGAGAAACACGGACGAGGCGACGGCGGGATCGATGCCGTTGCGTTCCAGCACCAGGGGGATGGTCGTTCCGGCCAGGCCGGCGACGACCATGTTGATGATCATGGCCAGGGCGATGACCACGCCGAGGGCCGTCGAATCGAACCATAGCCAGGCCACGGCCCCGGTCAGGACGGCGAACAGGACGCCGTTGATGGAACCGACCAGCAGTTCCTTGCCGACCACCCTGAGGGCGTTGGTCGAGGTCAAGTCCTTCATCGCCAGGGCCCTGACGGTGACCGTCAGGGTCTGCGTCCCCGCATTGCCGCCCATGGAGGCGACGATGGGCATGAGCACGGCCAGAGCGACGATCTGTTCGATGGTGGCCTCGAAAAAACCGATGATGACGGAGGCCAGGATGGCCGTGCCGAGATTGAGCAGGAGCCAGGAAAACCGGGCCCGGGTAGTGTCGCCGACGGCCTCGTACAGGTCGTCCTCGCGGACGCCGCCCATCAGCATGATGTCTTCCTCGTGCTCTTCGTGGATAACGTCGACGATATCATCGACGGTGATGACGCCGACCAGCCGCCCGCCGGGATCGACGACGGGGGCGGACACCAGATCCCGCTGGCTGAACAGATAGGCCACGTCTTCCTGGTCCTCGCCGACGGGAATCAGCTTCATGTCGTCGCTCATGATGTCGGTGACGGCGACCTGGCGGCGATGGCGCAGCAACCGGCTCAGGGCCACCGCCCCGACCGGCTTGCGGGCCGGATCGACGACGAAAATATCGTAGAACAGGTCCGGCAGGGAGGCGCCGCCGCCGGCTTCCTCCTCATCGGCGGTGCGGCGCAGGAAATCGATGGTCTCGCCGACGCTCCAGAATTCGGGCACGGTCATCACCTCGCGCTGCATCAGACGCCCGGCGCTGTCTTCCGGATAGCCGAGGCCTTCCTCGATCAGCGTCCTGTCGCCGGGGGGAATCGCCTCCAGGACCTGTTTCTGCTCGTGTTCCTCCAGTTCCTCGATGACCTGAACGGCGTCGTCCGTGTCCAGTTCGGTGACGGCGGTGGCGACGTAATCGAAGCCCAGCTTCTCCACCAGGTCGTCGCGGACACTCTCGTCCAGTTCCGAGAACACCTCCGGGTCCAGGGCCCCGGGAATCAGTTCGAGAAGGGTATCGCGGTCGTCCTCGTTAAGGTGTTCCAGCAGGTCGGCCACGTCGGCGTAATGAAGGTGGGAGACCAGTTCGCGGACCCGCTCCCTATCGCCGTCGCCGAGGGCCTCGACGATTTGCTCCTCGACGCCGTCCTCCAGTTCCAGCACCGCGTCGTCGGGGATATTCTCCGGCGCCACCGCTGCTGCTTGATCTTCGGCCGGTGTCGTCAATGGAACTCTCCCTCGTGGAAACGGGCCCCTAACCTATTGGTTCGCGGCCCATTTCGCAACCGCCGGGAGGGAATTTCAATTTTCCGCTTGCAATTATATTAGTAATCACTAATTTAACGGAAACGGATTCACCAGACGAAGGAACACGACCCATGTTCATCAAGGAAATCGACCCGATCACCCTGAAAACCTGGATGCGGGACGGCAAGGCCATTCTGGTCGATGTCCGGGAACCGGCGGAAGTGGCCCGCGAGCGCATCGGTGAGGCCCATCACCTGCCCCTGTCCCGCTTCGACCCCAACCGCTTGCCGGAACACGGCGACAAGATCGTCGTCTATCACTGCGCCACGGGCAACCGCACCGGCATGCTGGGCGGGCAATTGAAGGCCGCCACGCCCCAGGCCAGCGACGTCTATCACCTGGGGGGCGGCATCATGGCCTGGAAGATGGCAGGCCACGCGGTCGGCTAACCCTCTCTCACCGTCTTCCGGCCGACAAAAAACCCGCCCCGGTTTCCCGGGGCGGGTTTTTCATTGATTTGGGCCAGCCTCAGGCGGCCAACAGGTCTTCGGTCAGTTCATCGATGAAGGCGCGAATCTCCGCCACCTCATCGTCCTGACGCAAGGTGTCCAGGGTGTCGCAGACGGCCTTGGCTTTCTCCATGGCTTCAAATTCGTGTCCGTCATCCAATAGACGGGACACCTCGACCAAGGTCGCCTCGATCTCGTCACGCAACGCCTCGGTCAGCACAAGCTCTTCGCTCATGATCGTTTACTCCGTGAGATTGAAATTGATTCTATTATATAAGATTT
>CAYFOJ010000003.1:0-216358 GCA_964344645.1 uncultured Thalassospiraceae bacterium | reverse complement strand
TTAGGTGGCCGGAATTTCGGGCATATTTTTCTACCGGCGAGCCGGGATAGGGATAAAGAATGGACGACCATCCAAGACTCGGGCGCAACTCTATATTCAGGTCAAGAGTTTTCAGATCGACCGCAATCGGGTCGGAAACCGGCAAGCCAATCAAATTCTGGGCAATCAGTCCAACCCCGTGAGCCTCTAGAACGCGTGCGGCAGCAATGATTTCATGATTGCTCAAGCCCCTTGCCAAGACAGCGTTCGCCACCTCCTCGTCACCGCATTCCACGCCCATCCACACCCAGGCGAGACCGCAATCCTTTAGCATTGATATGGTCTCGTTTTTGACCACATTGGCCCTCACCGTACAAGACCAGGGAAGGTCCACCCTATCTTTGTAAAGGCGGGCGAATTCTATAAGCCAATCGCGGGGCTTGAGCACAAATAGGTCGTCGAGAAAGGAAACATGATGCAAGGGATAACGTTCACGAACCCATTCGATTTCCTCGATGACCTGCATGGGCATGCGGGAGCGAACGACTTTTCCCTTCGATTTATAGCTTTCGTTATACGTTACATTGAAACAATAGGAACACTTGTACGGACACCCCCTGCCAGCCATGAAATACTTTGTTCCCATATTGGCTATGTTCTTGTCCTGCTCGTACAGCAGGGCGCGGTCTGGAAATTCCAACCCCGCCAGTTCCGGGACGAGCTGGTTTAATTCGTTTCTGTAGACTTTTCCCTCGTGCTTTACAAAAAAGGTTTTGGTCGTCCAATAGTCCTCGCCTCGTTCCACTTTGTCGCAAAACTCCGGAAAAGAGACATCTCCTTCGCCAATGCAAATCGCGTCGATTCCTTCTTCCTCGATGAACTCGTGACAAAATGTGGCATGAGGCCCACCGAATACGGTCATGTATTTAAACGTTCTTTTTAGCTCGTTATTCAGGGCGACAAGAGGAATATGCTCACCGGTCATGGCGCTATAGCCGACGATTGCCGGCTTAAATTCAGCCATAAGTTTTTCAAGTTCGGCCTTCTCGTTAACGGATGCGATCCACAAACGGACCTCATGTCCCGCCTTCTTCAGGGCCGAACTCAATTGGATCACCGCCATTCGCTCGACAGCGACGGAATCCTTAAAAATCAATAATACGTGCAATGTCTTTCCCTGTTACGAAAACGGATATGGAACGTCATGATATGACCACCTGCTTCAACCAAACTCTTAATTATCAGGCCGACGGCCAATGTTTATTATGACGACAAGAGTTGGCAGTTGGCACTATCAAATCTGTATAACCGCTTCTCAACCTTCGCCGATTTTAACGTAGGCAAGGTTCTAGATGCGTATGTATTTATCTGAAATGTTTTTTCAAGCGTCAGGCATTCCTTTTGCGACGCCATTTCACTAAACCGCCTTGCTTCCGTCATACTGCCAGCATCGGTTTGAACCAGTAAATGGGTAATCTCCAGCTTGCGAATCTGTTTAACAAAATCAGTGACATTGCTGGAAGAGGGAAGGAGATCAACCAAGGCCTGCATGCTTGGATGTGCATAATAGTAGGGCACATCCAAGTAATAAAGGTAGTTTCGATCCTGAATGAACAGCTTATCCTGCTTGCCCAAGTTAGCGTTGATCCATGGCGCGGCGCCGTAACCTGAAATTGTTCTCGCCAAGAACTGTTCCCTGGTTTCCAGGCTGAATAAATACAAGATGAATTTATGGGAATACAGTCCATGACCACCCAATTGAATGAGAATGCAAACCGCCATCCCGGCGATAAGGGGCCTTTTGGTCCATTCGGCATCGGCAAACCTGATGGCCGCAACGCAACCGGCGAGCAGCAACAACGGATAGACTGGCAACAGGAAACGGATGCGCTGCGGTGACTGACTGAAAAACCACAACGTATAAAAAACGAGGATGACAAGCCCATAGGTTAACAGCGGGCTGCTCTTAATCGAAGAGCGAAACCGCCAGATCCCAGCAAGGGCAAAGGGCAACACCACCCAGATTACGGGGCCGAGGCCCGTGCGAGCCGATTCAAAGGCCTTTTCTCCATCCAAGATTGCTTTGAACGGAAGCGCAAAATACCAAAAAAGATTATTCGGAACGCTTTTATAGTTTGGAATGAAGACTTGCTTCAACCACAGTTGGTTTTCATTCGTCCACATGGGATTGGATTTGTCGCCCAGCCATTCGTAGAACATCGGAAACAAAGGATCGCCAATGTGAACCGCGTTCCACATGTACCACTGAAAGCCCGCCAACAGGACCCCGAGGCCGTAAACAAACCCATCTGTGAGGGTGCGCCGCTCCCACAAAACCGCCAGGCCGCAGCAGATCACAAAAATCAGGCCTAGATATTTTCCACCGGCGAAAAAACCCGCCAACAGGCCAACAATGAAAATAATTCGCCGGGACGCATTTCCATAACCGTGCGTCAGGGCAATCAGGGCGGCAATGACAAATATCATATTGCGAATTTCGACCTGTCCTGAGCCGGCCCCGTACACAACGGCCGGTGTGGTCGCGAAAGCAAGGGCGACCACCAGCGACCAGATCTGATTTAAATGACGCCTGGAGAGTACATAGACGGCATAAACCCCGATCCAGCCACTGAAGAGGGTCCACAGCAGCATTGCCCGCTCGCCCCCCAAGGCAAGAGGAGGAACATAGGTCATGTGAACCAGCAGCGCCGTCGCACCGTCGAGAGCCCTCGGGACAAATTCTATTCTTGCCAATTCCAGGAATGTCTTGGGCAGGGCAAAATGATAGGCCAGACTGTCGGCGTCGCCCGAGGGAGTCAACGCCTCGGCAAAATCCAGTAACAACGAGAACAGAAGAAGGAAAACGATGACGGCGCAGACCCGTTTGTCATCGTTCGCTTTGAATTTCTCAATTGCCAGCCTTGGCGGGGAAACAAGCAATCCGGCGAGGCCAAGTCCCAAAGCCCCCCAAAGAACCGCCTGGAATAAGTAACCGCTAATTCCGATGAAAAAGACAAGCCATCCCGTAAGTCCCATGCCAAGAGCGAAAGCCAACAATAGACGCTCGCACTCCGGGAATTCCTTCTCCAATCTGAAAATCTTGAGAAGCGCCGATCCGAGACCAATGCAGGACAGAACCTGTAGAATGCCAACCGAGAAAGAGATCATGATCCGGCCAAAACCCGCACGATAGGTTCAACGAGATGAATAAATTGATGGAGATAGGACGCCGTCGCCCCAATGACCCATAACCACAACACTGCGGCAACAAGATTTTTCTTTTCCTGCATAACGATTAAGGGCCTCCGAACGTCAAGGTCTTGTGCTTTTAAAGCTTAGATTTATAAAAGGCCATCATTCCGCTCAAGAAATATCGGATAGCATCCGTTGCCGAGCCCCGCGCCAACGCAGCCCGCATCGCCTCATAATGAATAGCGGTGATTCGATACCGTAAATCCGCCATGCTTGGCGCGTGCCTGGTGGCCACGGTCATGCCGCAGTCAAGGCGGCGCTTCGTATGGCTGGTAATGGACCCTGGAGTGACATGATAGCGGGTCAGGGCGGCGGGCGTGACCTGAAACACCATGTTCGGCCGTTTCAAGACCTTCAGCCACAGATCGAAATCCTGCACGGCGGCCAGCGATTCATCAAATCCTCCCGCCTCGATGATTGGGATGCGCCGAACCACCACCGTCGAGGTGGCGAGAAACCCTTTCCTGTACAGCCCGACGAAGGGATCTCGAAAAGCACTGAAGCGGGCCGCGCAATCGACAAGATGGTCGCCGTTGGGAAAGACAGCCCAGTAGTTGTGCGCCATCAAACCCAGCCCGCCCGCTTTGAGGATTTCCAGGCTATGGGACAATTTATCCGGCATCCATTCGTCGTCGGCGTCCAAAAAAGCCAACCATTCGCCATGCGATTCCCGTATCGCCCGGTTGCGGGCCGCCCCGGCGCCTTGATTTTCCTGCTCAAGCACGTTCAGTTCGATGCTTCCCATTCGACCAAGACACGCTCTCGCCGCCTCGGCCGTGCCATCATGGGAACCGTCATCGACCACGACCACCTGGTCGGGTTTCAGGGTTTGCGCGGCGACTGACGCCAACGCCCGTTCAATGGTCCCGGCAGCCTTGTAGGCCGGGATGACAACACTGATCGTCCCCAATACCGTCATCTCAATGTAAGTCCTCAAGCACCGCCGTCGGCGCCAAGGCCTCCAATGGCCGCTCGCAAAACAATCGAACAGCCAACTCGAGCATCAAAAGCGAATAAACCCGGAAGCCGTGTCGGTCCGGATCGGCTAACAGCCTGTCGACACCCCGTGCCGTCCACCAGCCACGGTCCAGGCTTTCTTTACTTGTCAGCAGGCGCCTTGCCTGTTGCCCAAGTCCGGCCCGTATCCAGACTGGAACCGGTGACGCGAAACCCCACTTCGGCGCGGTAAGCAGCGGAGAGGGAAGAAACCTTTCGGCGATCCGCCGTTCCAATCCTTTTTGTTCATTATTGGGCGTTCTCATCTCAGGCGGCACGGCCAATGCCGCCTCGACCAATCGGTGATCCAGAAACGGCACGCGGCCCTCGACGCTGGAAGCCATGGCCGAACGGTCGAGAAGCAGCAGCAAGTCTTCCGGAAGATAGGTTTCCAGGTCGGCGATCAGCGCACCGGTCTGGGAAGGGCCGCTATAGGCCCGGTACGCTTCCGATTGCATTGCGGCGGGAATATCCTGTCCGTTTTCAATCAACTGGCGGATGGGGGCCGGGAAGTAGGTCGAATGATCATGGATGTATTGTCCCCGGTCGGTCTCGAACCGTTCGGCTCTGGCCAACTGCCACGAAAGCATTGGCGGGGCGAGTTTCATTGATAAGGTCCGCAGCAAGCTCGGTAGCTTCATAAACCTCCTCTCGACCGCCAATCGAAAATAGCGCCCGTAGCCTGCGAACAGCTCATCGCCACCGGTGCCGTTCAGTGCGACCCGCAAATGCTTCCCCAGTGCTTGTTCAATCAGGAAGTTGGGCAGCAAGGCGGCGTCGTTGAGAGGTTCTTCCGTATACCAGGCAAGGCGCACCAAATGATCCCCCGCCCCCTCGGCGGGAAGATCCAGTTCATGGTGCCGGGTGCCGTAACGTTCCGACACCATCGCCGCGAAAGGAGTCTCGTCCACCGGCGCCCCAGCAAAACGGACGGTGTACGTTTCGAGCGGTTTGTCTATCAGACCGGCGGCAACGGCGACCATCAGCCCCGAATCAATCCCGCCCGAGAGCAGCGCCCCCAGAGGCACGTCGCTTCGCAATTGCATCCTCAGGCTATCTCTCAATAGATCCGTCAGATGTTCTTCCACTTCCGGTCCGTCCCTTGGTCCGTCCGCCGCCGGCCGTGCCCTCCAGTATCTTTCCAAGGTTGTCCGGCCGTCCTCAGCGACGATCAACCGGCAGCCGGGGGGAAGTTTGTTAATCCCGTTAAACAAGGTTTTCGGGGCCGGAACGTAACCATGCGCCAAATAGGAACTGACAGCCGCTTCATCGATGACGGGACACAGCAACCCGGAAGCCAGCAAGGCCTTGATTTCAGAGGCAAACAGAACGCCGCCGCCTGGGAGCTGGGCCCAATAAAGGGGTTTGATCCCCAGGCGGTCGCGGACCAGGGTCAGCCGATGAGGGTTTTTTTCATAAAGCGCCAGTCCGAACATGCCGTTCAAATGATTGACGAAGTCCTGACCAAACGCCGAATGCAACGGCAGGATCACTTCCATGTCACCGGAGCTGGCGTAGGGATGCTCCCGGGCCTGCGGTGTGCTTTTCAGTTCGACATAGTTGTAAATTTCCCCATTCCCCAGAAGAACCCGTGCGCCGTGGTTCTCAATAATCGGCTGGCCCCCGGTTTCCAGATCGATAATGGCCAGCCGCTTGAAGCCGGCCTGAAACCGCTTGTCCGAACTTTGGTACAGCTTTTCCCCGTCAGGCCCACGGTGGACCATGACGTCCAGCATGGCCGGAAGATCCGCCGTCACAACACGCGCATTCCGCGGTAGAAACAATCCGGCGATACCGCACATGCTACAGAATCTCCAGGGAGATGCGCCCGCTCCAGGGCAGTGTGACCGAGGCCGAGACCTTGATCATAATCGCCTCGACCCCTTTGCCATAGGCTGTCCAGCGGGTCACCGGTTCGATGGCGATGTTCCCCTCGGCGACAAGGCGCAAACCGCACTTTTCACCACGGAGCTCCACCCCCCCCGGGACATGTCCGGCCGAAAGAGGCGTGACGAAATGGCGCTCTACCCCATGACCGCCCCGACCGTCAATCCGGTCATCGAGGGTAAACCCGTTTTCGCCGAATCGCCAAAGCCGCTCGACCGCGCCGACGGCTTTATGGCGCATAAAACCATTGTGTCGAAGCTTCAGGCTTGCCTCATCCAGACCAACGGTTGGCGGTGGCCCTGCAATACGGCGGCGAAAGGTCTCATTGTAATAGGGCTTGTTCGGGGGATAGGGGTCAAGTCCATCAACCAGCAGGGTGTTGTGGACCTGGGCCGAACGGTAAAACGCCGCTTCACCCCGTTCGCCGTAAGCGCCACGCCCCGGGTCGATGAACACCGGTTCATCCTTGAAGTGCAATTCAAAACTTCCACAGTCTTGATGGCCATGCCCCGGCATGTGAGAAAAGCCATCCGGCGACACATGCCACAACCCGCTCCATGGGCCGCAATCGATGCGATACCAACCATCAGCCGGCGGCATCATCGGACCGGAAACGGACTCCAAGTCAAGCGCCGATAAGGTGGCCTCGGGAGACAGGTCCGGGGAGATGTCACCGATCAAGGGATATCCTCCGGGTAGGTTCAGGAAGCCTGCGGCCGCAGTGGCCTCCCTCGCAATGGCCGTCAGCGGCACTGCTTCCGGGCGGCCCATTTCCCTGGCGGCATCCGCACATTGCCGGTAATTGGCGGCCAATAGGGCGTGATAATGGCTGGATCCCTCACGCAGAATCCCCGAGGGTGAAAAAATGCGCTTCGCCTCCTCGAGTAAAATTCGTCCCCCCAGATCCGTACAATCGGGCAGGCCCAGGCTGAGGCCCAGAAGGAACAGGCCGCGGCCATTATTCGCCAGATGGTTCGAAGTATGATGATCGCCAAAGTATTCCAGCTTTTCGGCAATAGCCGGGCCGTGAGCCGCAAGGATGGACAATGTTGATTTTATTGGCCCCGGCAGGCCGTATCGCTTCCCGAACGTCAGGATGTTGATGCTTCTTTCCGTTGCCGTATACGGATGCCAGGCCCAACCATCTGCGGGGACGGAATATTTGGCGCTCCAGGCCCGCCAAATGGCATTTACCCAGGCCGGATCGGCATTTCGCCCCAACAGGGGGAGCCAGGCAAAGCGATGCAGTGCGAGGGAGCTCTCGAGGTCGTCGAAAGATCGCTCAAACAACGACTTCTCCTCGCCTGGGTGCAGCGTAATGGTTTGCCCCGCCAATTCTATGTCGATTGGTGCGGACGGACCAGCGTCCTTCAGTTCCGAATAATCAGCGGAAGGGGTTTCCGGGGGCAGGGGGAGCGGCCCCTCGAGATAGGGCGGGCGGTGAGGCGTGAAGGAAGGTTCGCCCGGCCAGCGGCCCAATAGCCGCCCGAAGAGCCAAGAGCGCAAGATGGGATCGGCGAAAACCTGACGGGTCTTAAATATGACTGAATTGATCATGGGCGCCTTGTTAAGCCGGCCACTTCGGTCCCGGCACCCGATTGTCGTCAAGGCCATGGATGGCGGCCCGGCCCATCGCTAGGATCGCCTCTTCGGCGCTTCCGCCGATATGCGGCGTGGCCAGAAAATTCGGTAGGCGCAACAGTTCTGCATCATCCGGCGGCTCTGAGCGGAAGACGTCGAAGGCCGCACCCGCCAAGCGGCCATCCTTCAGCATCTGTTTGACGACTGTTTCGTCCACCAGCCCCCCCCGCGCCATATTGACCAGGATGGCGTCCGGCCGCATGAGGGACAACCGTTCGGCGGAAAGGATGTTATCGGTGGATTCGTCGAAGGGCAGATGCAGTGTTACCACATCCGACCGGCCCAACAGGTCTTCCAGGCCGACAGCTTCGACTTGATGAGCCGCGTAAAATTCGGGGAAGTCAAGAATATCGTGCGCCAGCACGGAACAGCCGAACGCCCTTAACAAAGGCGTCAGGTCCTTGCCGATATGGCCGCAACCGATAATACCCACCGTACATTCGGAAAGATAGCGCCCCATATGTTGGCGCCATGTTCCATCCATGACTTCACGGTGGGCAGCCGGCACATGACGCAACAGGGAGACGGCGGCTGAAATCATCAGCTCACTGACCGAACGCCGGTTGGTGCCCCCCGTCCAGCCGAGTTTGACTCCATGTTCAGCCATCGCCTTCAGGTCGATCATATCGTGACCGACGCCGTACTTGGAAACCACCCTCAAGTCCGGCAAGGCAGTAAAAAAATCGGCGTCGAGTTTTTCCAAAGCGGTAACCGCACACTCATGCCCCTCAACGAAATCGATCAGGGCCGCGCCGGAAAGGCTTACGCCGTCGTCGTTAAATGTCGTGTCGGGATATTTTTCCAGCAATTCCGCCCGCAACACGGGGTGTCTCGAAAAGGATCGCGAGGCGACACAAATTTTTGTCACGGTTTGGCCCTACTTTCCGCGATACCGTTTAGGGCATTTTCCAAATCGTCATAATGATCAATCACGGCGTCCGCGCCCAGCTCGTCCAAGGGAACATGGCAATAGCCAAAAGACACCAGAACATTGGGAAGGCCGGCATTCCTCGCCGCCATGATATCGGTTTCGCTGTCTCCGATAAAAGCAGTGTCATCCCCGTCCGCACCCAATTCACGTAACGTGTAATGAACATGGCGTGGATCGGGTTTGCGGTATTCCAGCGTATCTCCACAAATCACCGTCGGGAAATACCGCTTCAAATCGAGGGCGTCGAGCACCGGAAAACAGGTGACCTCCGGCTTGTTGGTGCACAGCCCCATTTTAATCCCTTGTTGCCCAAACCGCTCAAGGGCTTGACGGGCTCCGGGGAAAAGGGTTGCGTGAGTACTGGGGTTTTGACGATACCATTCAAGAAAGCCCGAAAGAAGGTAGTCCACGTCTTCCGTCGTTCCAGCATCACCGGTCATCTCCAGGGCTTTTTCCACCAGGGTTCGGGCGCCAAAGCCAACCAAAATTTTAGTCTCTTCGACCGTGATCGGAGGTCGATTCATGGTTTCCAATACATGGTTGACAGACGCGCAAACGTCCGGCGCGCTGTCGACGATGGTCCCATCCAAATCAAAAAGCAGGGCGGAAAAGCGGATCACTTAATAAGTTCCCCACAAAGGATCGGCCTCGATGACCGCCTCGACGCGTCCGATGTCCGCCGGACTGTCCACGGACACATACGGACGGTAGGTGATCGGGGCAATCCGTTGGCGGAAGCCATTATCGCAGATACGGTTCGAATCACAGGCCTCGGCCTTTTCCAACGGGCTTTCCGGGGTTTCGGTGAACCACTTCAGGAAACGCCAGCGGAAACCGAAGATGCCGCCCACGCGTTTTGCGCCAAGTTCTTTCGAGAAAACCTTGCAATATGGGACCGGGCTGCGGGATGTATAGAGGACATCCCCTTTCATATCATGAACTATTTTAACGATGTCCGGGTTAAGAAAAGTCTCCTCATCATGGATGGGGACCGCCAGCATGGTCCCGCTGACGGACGGATCGTCACCGAACGGCCCGACAACGGCTTCGATCATATCGGGAGACAATAGGGGTTCGTCACCCTGAACGCAGACGACAATGTCATCAGCGTCCAGTTCGGCCCCGCAATTGGTTGCGGCCTCGGCGACCCGATCCAGGGCCCGGGTATGGGTATCGGCGGTCATGACGACCGGATAGTTTCTATCCTTTCCGAAATCGGCAATTTCCTGGTCGCAGGTCGCCAGCGCCAGAACATCCCAACCCGAATAGAGGGCGGCACGGGCAAAACAGTGCTCCAACATGGGCCGTCCGGCGATCGGATGAAGGGGCTTTCCCGGAAACCGGCTGGCCGCCATGCGGGCGGGAACAATACCTATGGTTTTCATGTAATTATCAGGCCTTTATACAGTCAGAAACATACCTTCGTAATCGTGTCAAGGATGCCTTCATCCTGATGGATCTTCGCTCAGGTCCCATTGATCCCGCCACCCTGGATCGGCGCAATAAATGCGATAAACCAATTGCATGGTTTTCAAGGCTTCCTCCGCAGATCCGTACCTAATGTCCTCATTTTGAAGAATCGCTTCGGCAAACTCGGCGATCTCATCGGACCACGAAGGGTCCTGGTTGTAGCGGGTCGTTTCTTCCCGAGGATCGCCCCGATCATCGTCGCCGATTCGCATTACAGTCAATGTCTCTGCCCCATAACTTTTTGAACCGGACAGAATTCCGCTGAGAACGATAGCGCCCTTGGCCAACGTAACTTCCAATCTGAAACTGTGCCGCCATTGTGTGGCAGACGAATGCAACATGGCGACGGTACCGTCATGCGCCCTCATCAGGGCGTAGGCATTGTCCTCCACATCGTGGCCCCAATGGTCGTTGGAAATGAAACCGTGAACCTCTTCGAATTCACCGCCGAACAGTCGAATCAGGTCGACCATATGGATACCCTGGTCAAGCAGAACGCCACCACCGGCCATGTCCCGGCGTGTGCGCCATGAGTCCTGGCCGAAAGTAATCAACTGAGACTTCCCATAGACGCCCCGCAGGTTGATGACCCTTCCCAGTGCACCTGTACGGACGATCTTCAGCGCATCACGCACCGAAAGATGATAACGATGATTAAAGCCGTATTTGAGTTTCAAATGAGGAAGTCTGGCGGCGCAGTCAACGACCATCCGGATATCCTGCACATCCCGGCCCGGCGGCTTCTCACAGAAGACATGTAGCCCTCTCTTTAATCCCGCAACCGTCACTTCGGCTGCAATGTCGTTGCTCATGCAAACGATAAGTGCATCCAGGTTCTCGTTTAACAAAGGGCCATAGGTTGAATAGTACCGCACGCCGTCGTCAAAGGTTCCCTCGCCCACCAGCGTGCGGTCGCATACGGCGACAACGGTCATATCATCACGGCCATCTATAACCTGGTGTCGGCGTTTGCCAACGACCCCGTAGCCGGCGATACCGACTTTCAGCGGGTGGCGTTTCATCGGGGGGTCCTGTACAGGTCCGACACGGTGTCATTGGTCCGGCCCAACCTTATTGATTGCTCGTCCCCATCGACACAAACCCAATCCCCAGCCTCATCGGAGCGATAAAAGGCATGAAGCAATTTCAGAGTGGACCGACAGTCGTCGCGGTTAACCGGATAAGGAGCCCGGCCGGAAAGATGTTTGACGATGTCCGAATACATTTCGGTATGTCCGAACCCATATACGGCACCATGCCCTTTTATACCCTTGAAGTCCTCACTGTTCGAGGCACACGCTTCGGGGTGGGGCGTGAAGATTTGCAGTTCATTGACGGCGATGCCTCCGATTTGAGCCAAGCCCTTCGATCCCACAATCGAAAGCGAGGCCTCAAAGTCGTCTGGCCGGGCCGCTGTGGTCGCCTCGAGAACGCCAACTGCCTGGCTTTCATATCGTAGAGTGGCAACGACGGTGTCCTCGACCTCGACATCGGCACCCAGGGTTCGCATGGTCGCATTCACTTCCTTTACTTCACCGCCCAGGTGTCGCAACAGGTCTACATGATGGATGCTTTGGTTCGTCAACGCCCCGCCATCATGGGAAAACGTCCCACGCCAGGCAGCCATGTCATAGTATCGCTGAGGCCTGCACCAGCGAACGCGGACTGATACAATGCGAATATCGCCCAATTCGTCATTTTCAAGTGCGGCCTTCACCCTTGAAACCGCCTTGTTATAGCGATTTTGGAAAACCGGAAAGATGTCCCTTCCGGCGGCGGCGGCAATTCGATAAGCCTCATCCAGCTGGTCCGGCCTCATAAAGGTCGGCTTTTCGACGATGGCGTGTTTTCCGTATTCGGAAATCACCTCAAGCGTATGTTCGCTGTGCATGCCGGAGGGTGTTATGACGGCTGCTATATCAATCTCGGGATGGGCGTCGAACATACGCCTGTAATCGGAGAAGGCGGGGACATTGAATTCATCCGCGTACGCTTGCGCCTTGTTGATTTCCAGGTCACAAACGGCCACTAGCTCGACGCCATCGGTTGCGGCAATCGAAGCACAATGATGACCGGCGATGCGGCCGCAGCCAATGAGAGCGATTTTATATGTCATCTGCTATTCTCGTATTAATTATGTTCCGCACATCGTTTCCCTCCCGTTCGAGAGAGATTACAACGAGATCGTTGATTTCAGTGTGGATCAAATACACTTTTCCAGACCGACATTTCAACGGGTGCTAATATTTGATCCCATTTAACAAAAAATCCAGAGGGCTGCCCTTCAACAAATGACATGACTTCTTTCTGGACGACCGAGGGCACACTCACTGAGTCAGGCAAAATATTCACGGAAATACGATCATCAAGTAAAACGCGAACCGTCGGAATGCCGGCGAGGACAGCTTCCAGGCCCGACGTTCCAGTCGTAAACAAGACGACTGATATACCTTGTTGTTCCGGCATAGGCTTATCTGTTCGCATCAGGTTTTCAGTCTCTTTGAACTCCATGGGGTACATAGGATGTTCCTTGACCCGAATTTCATACCCTGCCCCAGCCAGTTCATATGCAGCTTCCAATTGCTGTTTCGCTGTTTCCAAATCGGCGGACAAGGGGACAAAAATAGGTCCATTCTCGTCATAAGTCGCTGTCCGTCCTTGCTTAATTCTTAGCGATCCACCCAATACGATTTTATTCTTAGGCGTCCCCCATTCAACCAGTTGGTCGAAATATGCTGGACCGTCCGATATAACCTCATCGGGAAAACTATACAAACCATCCGGATTCCCATTGGGGGAATGGTTGATTTGATGGGGGCCGATCGCTGTATGTTGATAGCCTGCGGTCGAAACCCCGCTCACCCTCGCCCGCCTACAGAGATCCCTTTCCCAAGCGAAATTTTCCCATGGCCATACAACGACGCCAGGCTTTTTATCTTTCAGCCACCGCCGCTGACAGAGCATCTGCCACCGGATCATCGGTGCGCTGCCGCCCCCGTTTTCCTGGTCGGCCGCCCTTCTTATGATCCATCCGAATTCGCCGTTGATCAAATCTTTTCCCGGGAACCAGTACTCCTTCAACAGAGACACCGCACCGAAAGCCGATCCCCAGGCATGAACCGGCGCACTGCGCCCGTCGGCGCAAAGCCTTAAAGCCTCGGTTGGCGAGCAATCGGCATGCAACAACCGCTTTATATTCGGAAATAGTTCCATCATATTGCCGAAATAATCATCATACCCTTCGGCATTGCTGTGAGGATGTCCATAAACAAGGATGACTCGGTCGGCGCCTTGCATGACCCGTCGAAATCGTTTCAGTTGCAGATAGGCTTTCAGCATGCGAACGCTGACCGCCAACCGCACGAAAATTCCACGACCGATCAATTTAATTTTCCGGAGTAGAAGCCCGGGCGGCTTAACAGGATGAACACCCGAAAGAGTGGACAAATGCCTGAAAACCCATGGGTCGTCACAAATGACGGCGTAACAATCCCTTTCCAAAGCCAGTCCTTGAACAAGGTCCGCCCACGCCAACATCAGTCCGAAGTCGGATCCATAGACTGCCCCGGTCGGCGCGTGCGCCGTTTCGGCCGTCGGGTCCGCAGCCATCATCTTTCCCAGCCGCCACCAAAGGGGCCTGATCTTCATGTAGCTATCTTCTAGGCGAGAGGCCAAGCGGGGCAGCTTCGAGGCGGGATCCAGACCTGTTTGGGTTCCCGTGATAGCAAGCCAGGAACGACTTCTCTCAAGCCCTGACAAGTTTCCGGAATGCAGAAGAAGGACGGTCATTTCAAAAGGGGTTACAGCCAGTCACCGCCTGTCAACGGTATCATTTGTCCGGTAATGAAACCCGACCATCCGGAAAGAAGATAAATGATCAAAGCGGCCGCCTCATTGGGATGACCGGCCCGCTTCAAGGGAATCAAATCAATTCTTTCACGCATTTGTTCCTCGCTTTTGTTGTGCCAACGCTCATGGAACCCTGAAGCAATACAGCCCAGGCGCACGCCGTTTACGAGAATTTTGTCCGCTGCACCTTCTCGCGCCAAGCCCTCGACCATGCATTCGGTTCCCCGTTTGGCGATGGCATAGGGGAAGGAAAGGGCGCTACCCCCATGGATGGCCGATTCCGTTCCGTTCAGGATGATCCGCCCGCCACGGCCTTGTTGCTTCATCCGTTTCATAGCGGCCCGGGCCAAAAAAAACGGCTGGCTTAAGTTGACTTCAATGTCCCGCCGCCAATCCGTTTCCGAAATATCCAACCAGTGTCCGGAAAAATGCAGGGCACCGGATAAACAAACAAGGGCATCTATACCGCCCGCCCTATCGATAAACCGGTCCACGGCGCTAATGCAGTCATCTTCAGAGTCAAGTACCTGGCGGATTGAAATGATCCGCCGCTCCGCCGCCTTCGGGGGCTCCTTTGTCGCTCCATGGGCGCCGATAACGCAATCCGAAGAGGCAAGTAACATGTCCACCAATGCCGTGCCCAAACCACCACTGGCGCCCATCACAAGGATTCGCGCTCCGGAATCAACCTTGGGCAACCAGTCCGGACCCCTAAAGGTGTTCATATCGGTTCTCCACTCGCCAAGCCCTTATTGTAGGTGATTACCTCGTGCCCCCCTGCCGGAGAACCCGCGCCAAGCGAATGGCCGTGCGCGGAGATATTTTTTCCAAAATGCCGGCGAACACCAAATAATAAATGAATCTGAGCTGCTCTCTCAGCGCGGTAGTGAATTGACGCCTGATTGCCCTGTTGGCGTGGGCCGTGTAACACCTGCGAAGTTGAAGGCGGATATCCCGGGTATTCACCACCGGCGTTCCCGTTTCAATTGGGCCCGGGCACGATCGGGCAAGGCAGATCAGGTTCTGTATTTCGTTATGTCCCGTAAATTCCTGGGTCACGGGAAATCCGCTGGTGAAGACGTCAAGCACCTCGAACCCGTTATTGTGCATCAGGTAGATCAGGCTTTCCTTGGTATACGTAAAAAAATGTGTCGGATCGCACAACGCTATTCCGAAAAGGTTGGGAACCTCGACATACAGGAATCCACCCGGCTGCAGAATGTTCTCTCTTAAATGACCTAAAAACCGGGCCGGTTCGCGAAGATGCTCGAAGGAAT
The DNA here is from genome assembly GCA_964344645.1 of uncultured Thalassospiraceae bacterium. GTDB lineage: Bacteria > Pseudomonadota > Alphaproteobacteria > Rhodospirillales > JABHCV01 > JACNJU01. The sequence goes on along the minus strand of CAYFOJ010000003.1, from coordinate 201,076 downwards.
GGATGAGCGTCGCCATGAACACTTTTTCGCCGAAAGTGTCGTTATAGATATCCATCGTCACCCTTGATTGGTTGAATCCAAACACATTAATTGCGAATTCAATGCCTTTCTCGTTGTAATCCGTGGCCAGGCAATTGCAGTCCCAAAGCTGACGTATCCCGTGGAGAAACATCCCCGAGTAGGCTCCGAAATCAATAATCGTGTCGTCGGGGCCAGGAATCAAATCGGGTATGGCATTGCCATTGCGGACAATCGTGTCATGAAAGTTTCGCACCCGGCCAAGTGTGCGCCCCGTAATGGACATATCAACCGGGGCGTCGATTATCGTCTCTCCTATTTTACACGCATCGCGGCTTTGCCTGTAAGCGCTGTTATAATAAGCGACGAGGTCCTCATCATCAGGTTCCGGCTGCATGGAAACGACCCCACATTCCGGACAGATGTAATTATCATACTGATGAAAGTCCGGAGCATAGGAGTGGGCCGGAAAAAAGAAGCCTTCCACATTCAATGGCTCCAGCCGCTCACCCCCGCAAATCCTGCAGTTCATCCGTAGCAATCCTTCAGCACCTTTACACCGGCGGCAATGTCCCGGAGTGGCTCTTCTTCCTGAAACATCCGCTGCTCGATGGAGACGAATCCAGAATAGCCAACCTGCCGGAGGAAGCCCCCCAGGCTCCCGTGGTCTACTTCGCCGGTTTCACCGAGAACGCCCAATCCGGGTTCATTGGCATGATAGTGAACAAGCTCATCTCCCATGCCCATAAAGGTCCTCAACGACGCCTCATCGTTGGCGACGAGAGCCTTTGCGTCAATTTGCACCTTGAGGGCGGGATGACTGATTTCGCGCACCAGCCTAAGGGCATCAAAGGCAGAAAGAATAAAGTCCGTATCGTCCGGCCCCAGGGGTTCGAAACATAAACATGTGCCGTGACCCTCGGTGCGCCGGCAATAGTCGGACAAAAACTCACCGGCGATGGCATAAGCGGTTTCCTCATCTGTATCGCCCCGCTTCCTACCCCCGCCATAAATGAGGGTCCGTCCGCCTAGGTCCCGGCAAACCCCGGACAAATGCGTTAGAAATTCCAGGGTTTCAGCGAGGACCTCCGGGCCGTGAAAAAGGCCCAGTTCAGGATGATCGAAAAACAGGGAATGCAGCCCGACAATCTGCAGTCCCGCACCGTGGACCATGTTCGCATAGGCCGTCACCCGGTCCGGTTTCAGGCCGCGCCAGGTGTCCGGCCAGACCCTGCTCGGTGCAACTTCCAAACCATGCAACCCCATATCCCTCAACTTCCGCACCTCTTCCCCGTGCTCGAACGGCGGTAGGGCGATATTGGAAACGGCGTGCTTAATCATTGGTTTGAGTGCCTGGCTTTCGAGCCCTGATGTCCCAACAAAAGCCAATATGGCGGCTGAGCCATCTCTCGAATCCACAGGGGGGCATGCGGGGAACCCCGGCCACGGGAATTCCGCCGGGATGCAACTTGAACCCGAGAGCTTGCATCAGAATACGACGGAACTGCGTCAGACGGGGAATAGACACCTGATCCCATTCCCAACCCATTTTTCGCATGCTCTCAATTTCAAAAGCCCCAAGCAACAAACGTAATTGGGAGGCGGAATAGACCCTGGTAATCGGGTTTTTTACGTTTCCGAACTTCGGTTTCCCCTCCGTCACAAGCCCCATCCATTCGGCTTGCGGATAGCGAAAAATACTACCGGTCAAAACGCCGCGGGGAAAAATATTAAACCAAACATTTGCCGAATGGCGTGAATAGAGCATTAAGACAACCAAACCGCCGGGCTTAAGGACTCTATAGACCTCCGACAGGCAGGTTTCCGTATTTTCCGAATGATGAAGAACGCCGTTGGAGTAAACGATATCGAACTGCTCATCGCAAAAAGGCAAGTTTTCGGCGTCGGCCTGATAGGCACGGCCCCGGCCGCCCTTGACGAGAGAATGTTTCAGGGCCGTGGAGACGACACGTTCCGGCGTCAGGTCGACCGAAACGACGTCGGCCCCATATTTGTTGAACAGGGCCGAATGGGCGCCGGCCCCGCTGCCTATTTCCAGAATTCTTTTCCCGGCAAGTTCCGTCAACGGCATTTCGTTTACGGCCAAATGCTCGCTAATGCGGAAAAAATCCTCTAAATCAACCAACTGCCGATCGTACTTTTCATGTGTTAACCGGGCGTCATTTTCAGAGTAGAGCTGTTTATACAGGTCCCCCCACCAAGCCTGAATATTGTCCTTCAACTGGTTGTTGTCCCCGCCATCCACCAATTGGGCCCACTGCTTTTCGAGATTCGCCGCAAACGTGGCATGGCAGGCGGGACAGTGAAACTCCTCTGCAACCTGTTCGAGCGCCAGGCCCGGTTGATGGCAGGATGGACATCGGATCAGGCTTGCCGCATCTTCCGCCAACAGGTGTCCACGAGTCATTGCCTGGTCTATAAAACTGGAATCGGTCATGCTATCTTCCGGTTTTCCAAACGAACGGCCTTGGCCAATTCATCCCCAAATGCCGAAACCAGTCGCTCGTCCGAAATTTCCGGCAATTCGGCCAGCCGTTTGGCAATGACCTTGTTGAAGCCTTCAACCACCGGATGGCCCGGCCGGAATAGATTTTCCGACTCGGCCGGGTCATTCCGCAGGTCATACAATTCGTTGCCGGGCTGACTGTATTTATCGCCAGGATCACGGTATTCCTTCCAAAAATAATTATGTGTTTTGTTTCGAACACCGATATAGAGAGGCCGTGATTCAAACAAACAATTTCCCCCATGGAAACACTCGGTAATCTGGAATTCCCGGCGGTTGATTTCCGGGGAGGTGACGGACCGCCCCTGCCATCCGGGCGCCGGGTCCATACCCGCTAGTTGAGCGGTTGTCGGGCATAAGTCCAATAGACTGGTTAAGTGATTGACTTCCGACCTCTCGACGCCGGGCCCATAAAACACCATGGGAACCCTTGTATTGTGCTGATAGGGCAAAAAATGATGGCCAATGTTTCCGTGTTCCCCCAGCTCTTCACCGTGATCGCCGCTGATGACGATCAGGGTGGAGTCCTTCAGGCCGGAGTCCTCTAGGTAGTTAAGAAGTATCGAGAGTTTTTCATCAACGTACAGGACGGCGGCATCGTATAAGGCCGACCAGGTTTCCCAATCTTGTTCCGTTTTGGGTTTTCCCCGCAAGCCAACACCTGGGTCCAGATATGAAGGGTATCCCAGTTTTTCCAAATAGGTCCTGGCGCTTCTATACCAATCAGCTCCCTGACCGGGGCAATAAGGCGTGTGTGTGTCAAAAAAATGTGTCCACAAAAAAAAGGGCTGTGGCTCTTTCTTTGCTCTCTCCAGGGTCGAAATGACTCTCTTCACCAAGCTGTCGGCATCCAAATACCGCTTAAATCGATATTCCCGTAATTTCGCCAATTGGGGATTCATGAACGATACCCCCTTGTTGACGGTCCGAAAGATCCCTTCCGACAAAAACGCCCTCGGCGTGCGCATGTACTTCCATTCCCTGGGCAACCATCCGTTGGTTCCCGGAAAAGGAATCAGATATTTCCGAATATAAGCCCGGTTTTCATTTTCAAACTCGGCTCTATGCCGTTCGATCAGCCCCAAAATCCTGTTAAAGTCATAGCCATCGTTGACCATTCGCGACGTTGGGAAATCGGCCCTGTCCGAATCCAATTGGTCGAGCCGTTCGCGGCAATAACTCCCGATGTTGACAAAAAAATTGTCAAGGATCGGAGATACTTTTTCCAACATCGCCGCTTCCGACAAATCGCCCGCTTCGTAAGATCTGATGGATTCGCGAATCATCGCCAACGCCAGGCTTGGCAGGGTGTTCAAGGCGAACAAAATGCTGCTTTCCGCCCCCCTGCCGGAAAAATCGAAAAAACGGCTAATGGTCGGATACGTGGAAAGCTGAAAAACCTTGTAACCGGTCTTTTCCATGTGATGAAAGATCGAGTCCGGTCGCCCGATGGCCCCTTTATCATATCCGCCAAATGACAGGGGCAACGTCGATGTAAACATGGACGTCAGAGAAGGTTGCGAAAAGGCCGCATTGGAAACGGTTTGAGAACAAAGAATGCCGGATTCCGCCAGCCGTTCGAGTGTCGGCGTCGTCGGCCTGCGGTAACCTAGTACACTTGAACGGTCCGTGCGCAAGGCATCGATCGTCAACAGCAGGATATTAGGGCGGCGGGCGTTCACGATTTAGTTTTTTCCATTTCCATGGCCCGGGCCCTGTCCACCCCGTCCGGCGTGATAGCGCAAGAGGCGAATTCCAGGTCGTCCGTCGTATCAATTTCCAGCCAGCCCCCGGACACCGTAACGGCATGAACATCCATCTTCCCGTGGATCAATTCCATCAACAAATCGGTCATATAGGCCTGATCCAGGGATCGCTCATCCATCCAGGGCCGTTTAATTCTTCCCATCCCTGCATAGGCCTGACACATCTCAACAAGGCCTTGATTGCGAAAACGCATGAGGCCAATGTATTGGCCTTCCGGTTCATTTAGGGAATTAATCCTGTTTCCGATATCAATAATCCTGCCCATATCATCCATTCGCAAGCTTTCCGCATCGCCGAGAGGATCTTCAGAACGAGCCTGCCAGTATGTCTTCCATTCCCTGTCGACAACCACGGAAATATCATGTTCGCTGGATAGCAGCGCCCGCAGGACGGCATCGTTGTAAACAATATCTCCATAGGTAACGATCAGATCCGTTCCAAAGAACGCTTCCGCCGCAAACAGGGACCTGACCATGTTCGTCGTCGCCCAGTCCGCGTTATGAACACGCCTCAGACCAGGCAAATCGAGCATTTCCTGACGATACCCCGTGACGACTCTAACATTATTCAGGCCGGCGGCGTTGAGGGTGGCCAGTTGCCGTTCGATCAGAGTCTGCCCGTTCAAGAGCGTCAGGCACTTGGGGTGGTCCTCGGTATAGGGGTAAAGGCGGGTGCCACGCCCGGCCGCGAGAATGACGACAACCACATTTTCGCAATCATCCTTCAATCCTATTTCCCTCCTCTTTGTTTCATCGCCATTGAGGTGACGAGTTCTTTGTCTCCGGCCGGAGCCGTGTGGCGCTCCGGATGCCACATTACGGCCGCGATGGAATAGGTATGATGAAAAAATGCCTCTATTCCTCCATTCTTGTCGGTTGCGGCCACTGTCAATCCGTCCCCCAGCCGTTCTCTTGTGAGGCCCTGATTGTGGAACGAGTTGACGGTGGCCAGGTCACCGTAAATATCGCACCAATCATTTTCCAGTCGCACCTCATGATTGGCTGCAACATGTCCTTCGATAGGAACGCAAGTGCCCCCGAAATAGCTGTTTATGAGCTGCATGCCACGACAAACGCCCAACACCGGAAGCCGCCTGTCAATAGCGCCTGCGAGCAGGGCCATCTCGGCGGTATCGCGAACAGGGGTTTTTCCGAGATCATCCCCACCCGTCAGAATCAACAAATCGGGACGCAAGGACTTCAGGTATGCCTCGGGAAATTTCAGGGTGTTCGGAACACACACCGGTTCCATGCCCCATGAGTCCACAAGCTTGATCCAGTCATGGCTGATCGCATCCCTCGGCTCGTGATAATCTGCGGCATTCATGACCCGCATGGAAAGGGCGATTCTCACCGTTAATGGCCTGTCATTTTGCGGGCTCCGCAATTGAGCTCAATGACGGAACACTTGGACATTTCGACGAACGTCCGTTCCCCGCAACCGATGGCCGCCGGCAAACCGAATTCCGCACACCGGATGGCCATATGGGAATTGGACCCTCCATATTGCGTGACCAGGCCCACGATATCGTAGGAGAAAATCCAGTCGAACCCCGGGTCGGCGCTTTCTATCAATACAATACATCCATCCAAGTCGATGATCTCGTTTGTATGAAGAAGGCGCTTTTGGGCCGTTACCGATTTCGCCGTTACGAACGTCGCCTGTCCCCGCGCTGGGTAAACCACGGCGATATCGTCCGGCTCGGCAATAATCTGGGGCAGGCGAATGGCCCGGGCGAGACGGTGCGTCTGTTTATTTTGCGATATTTCCGATTTCAGCCCTTCAAGGTCAGGACGGTTTTGGTCGATTGCCAACAAGGTATCGATTTTCAAGAACGACAATGCGTCGCGGGTGATGCCGACTGTGTCACCCCATTCGCCGATTATTTTCAGAACGTCGCTTATCCCTTTCGTGAACATAAACTTCGCTTGTTCACGCGCGGCGATCGCGGTCGATATGTAATCAAACATATGGGCGGCGTCGCAGGTAAAGCCGGCCCTATTCAAAGTCCGCGTAATCGATTCCATTCTTGATGATGGTAACTGGAACGCGTGGCCCTTGAGTTCAATTTCTCGTGGCCCCTGATGGTCCAGGGCGCCGAGGTAGAAATCGGGCTTCTCGTCGTACCTCCATGATAAAATGTCGTAGGTCCCCGGCCGGAGGTGTCCGTACCTCGTCAAGAAATCGTCAAGGGACAACCGACCATCGGCGACGGATCCCATGTCATCGAGGAAATCCGTGGCGACGGTGCGGATATCCAACATGAACCGCTCCATTTCCTGTTTCGATATGAGGTCTCGGGCGACCAACGAGCGCAACATGGATACCCCAATAAAGGCATGGCGGGCTAGAATGGAAAACGGCAGAGTCCCGTGATTGATCGTTTCATCGAGAATGGGTTTCACATTCTCCAACGAGCCCCGGCTGCTCTCAAGTCTTCTTGTGTTCAGGATGACGGTTGTATTGAGTAAATCCAGCAGGCCGCCTTTTCCCAACTCAATCGCACGGTTCGTCAGTTGCAGAACCTTGTCATGAAGGAAGCCGAGTTCCTGTTTTGAAAAGTTGCCATTCCGCAGCCGGGGAATTTCCTCATCAAATGACAAGTCAATACAGGTCAGCGCGATTTCGAACTCGATTTTGTCGTGGAATATCTTGTTGTCGGCCAATCTCGCTAATTGGTGATCAATCAGCCGACCGGCGAGATCGTCGCCCAAACCTTCGGGCAAAAAGGAGTTCAGACTGCGCCGAACATCAATATAGGGGCGGCCGATGAAATCAATGAGCAGGGGCCTGTCTACATCGCGATAGCCCATATTCTGGCGTGCGACACTCCATGTCCTGTCCGTTATCAGGTACTTGTACAGAGACAGTGCGAGAGGACGGGGGCTGTTCCCAATGATTTCCGCCGGATTCCAGTCCGGCATCTCGCCGAGAATCGTCGTTTCCCCTGCGAGCCCGTTTTCCGAATTCAGTAGTGTCCCCAATTGCCCCTGGATATCGAAGATTGCCCGGTCAACATCTTCGTCGGGAACGGCGTGCCAAGTGCGGCTGGCGGCGAGAGGCCTCACCTGTAAAACGAATACCTCGATATTTCCGTCGTTCTCTGGATCGGTGGCGCAAAATTCTATATCCAGCTCATGGCTGCCGGTCACGTCTTCTATTTCCCGGGCGATATCGACCAGGCGTCGCATGCGCGGTGAATGCAGGGCCTCGGGGTTTGATCGCAACACCATGACCATTTTGCTTTCGCCGCCGCCGGTTACAGTATCTGTCCTGCCGCTGAAATCGTCGTAATTGATGACGTAATATGGCGCCCCTGTATCGAGTTCCCGGGTCAGTATGACCCCCGACAAGGCGACCTCCCGCACCATTGGCTGGACCAGGACCTCCTGATGGCCGGCCTCGTTTCCATACGAGGCGATGACGGCATCAACAGCCGCAGTGATGCTTGGCTCCCGCGAGCTGACGTTTATTTGGCTTTCGAGTGCCCCGGCATTGGAATGTTCATGTCCATCTTCGAAGTCGGCACTTGACCGGATGGCAAGGTCTTGGCCGTTAAACTTGTTTTGAATACGGGAAATCTCTTCCTCTGGGTTGCTGTTCCAGTCGGTCACTCTGATGACGAGTTGCTCCAGACATCGCCCGATCTTTAAACGGGGGCGCAAGGATGACAATGTCCCGGCCTTCGTCCCAAAAGCAAACGGCGAGGATAGGCGGGGGGCTGATTGATGGGAAATGGCTGTCACCCTTGAATGCTCATCGAACCATTGTCATCCGCGAGCGCCCGCCCCAGGATGTCGGCAGCCAGATCCTGCAGGTCAATATTGTCCACGTTGTTATCAATCGTCATGTGAGGGTTTTTGGGTGGCGTGAAGGGCAGGTCTACCCCTACGACGTTGTCGATTTCGCCCCGGAATGCCGGGCCGTACAGGTTCTTGTTGTCACGCCGACGCAGGGTTTCCATTGAAACGGAGAGATAGACCTCGAAGTACCGGCTATACCGCCGCCGGTTCAACGCCTGAATATCTTCAAAAAGTGAAATGGTGCTACAGACAACGTTGATTTCCTGCCCATCCAACCAGGAGCAAATTTCCGTAATCCGTTTGGCGACCTTATGGCGTCCTTCCAGGGTGTAATCCCGGCGGCTGTCCTCGGCCCCGAGAAGGCGACGGATATGATCCCCATCGACCATGACGACGCTCGGTGCATTTTGCTTCCACAATTGCGAAACCTGCCGCCCAATGGTCGATTTTCCAGAACCCGACAATCCTGTTAACCAGATAATCATTGAAGCCTGCCATCACTTGCCGATGGTTTAACGAAAATCATAGCCAAAATCGTAAACAAGGTTGTCGTGGATCCGCTTGAGAATAGCCTTCTTCCTTGTTTCGGGAATGTCGGACTCTTCGGAGCGGTAGGATACGCGGGTCTGTTTTGAGATTCCCGCTTCCATAAATTTATTGCGCATGGCTTCTTTAGTGGTCAGGCGAAACGCCTCCTGCAAGCATTCTCTGGGTATCTCCAACCCCCAGTGTCGGGACATTTCCATATGCGTCGTAACGGGATCGGCCATCAAATCTTCATATTTGAACACCAGGCAATGAGGGTGCCACCTGATCGCTTCCCCCCAACTGTTATAAAATTCAATAGCGTCGTCAATCATCTTCTTCCAGGGAAAATTCTCGTCGTCGTCTTGATCGGGATTGTCAGGCACCTTGCCCAACTTAAAGAATTTCGATTCCATGCTTTCCAGTATGTTGCGAAGGACAACTACGGTCTTCATATTTTTTAGCTGTAATGTCCGGATTCTTCTATACGGGTGATGGCTGTGAAACAATACAGGGTCTGTTATTGTCGTCCCCATTGCTTTTTCGATTTCCCCGAGCGGGACCCGCCAATCCAATTTCATATAACGCGTTCCGTTCGTCAGATGCCATGATTCCGTCTCGAACCAGTAGTCGCCATTTCCTCCTCTCGCCAGGTCCATGGCGACGGAAAGAGATAGAATGGACCAGTGCGAGCCACAGCGGGTCAAGGTCGCGTATAAATTCCGGACGTTGGAGGGATGAAGGTAAAACTGGAGCGAGTTTGCCTTCTGTGCAAGCGACAGATCGCGGCGCAGAAACAACCGGCCGAGGGCCAGGGCATCCACCCCATGCTTAAGGGGAAAGTGATTAAAGGCACTTATGGAAAGATGGTTATTCATCATGGACATTCGATATACACTACCGGCCTTAGTCCGGCCCGTTCTAGTGTGATGGGTCTGAATCACACGATATAAAATAGTTACGTGGCCTGCTTATCCCAGAAATACGCAAGCGTATTTCTGGGATAAGCAGGCCACTAGCTCAACTGAAGGTTATGCAATCGGGAATAGGGGCCGTCTGCTTTTAACAAGTCTTCGCTGCTCCCCTGCTCAACGATCTTTCCTTCATGCAAGACAAGGAGCTTATCCGCCTTCTCAACGGTTGAAAGACGGTGAGCCACGACAATAATCGTGAACCGGTGGGCCAGGGAATATATGGCCTCTTGCACGATTTTTTCCGATTCATTGTCCAGGGCGCTTGTCGCCTCATCCAATAACAACAGGTTCGGTTTGGCGATCAGCGCACGAGCAAGAGCCAGCCGCTGCTTTTGCCCCCCGGAAAGCCTGGCCCCTCCCTCCCCTAACAGGGTGTCGAGACCCTGCGGCAAATTGGCGACAACTTTTTCCATATGCGTCGTCTTAAGGCAGCCCCAAATATCTTCCTCGGACGAGTCCGGGTTGGCGAACAACAAATTGTTTCTCACGGTTTCATTAAAAATGGTGACATCTTGCGGAACGTAGCCGATTTGTTGCCGCCATCCCTCGATGTCGAGTTGTTCGACATCAATGCCATCAATCAGAATTCTGCCCGCAGTCGGATATCTGAGGGCGGCGATCAAATCTATAACCGTTGATTTTCCCGACCCGGATTGACCGACGATGGCAACCATTTCCTTGGGCCTGACGGAAAAACTAATCCCGTCGACTACGAACGCATCCCCTTCCTGAAAACGAAAAGAAACATTTTCAAATTCAATTCCCGTTTGTGGAAATGGCGTCGTCAGTTGTCCCGCCTGGCTTGCTTCTGAATGTTCTTCAGCAGATGCGAGGAAATCGTCAATGATTTTAAGAGAAGGCGCAGCGAGGCTATGGGCCTGAAACTGCTGCTGGAACTGTCCGACCCGGGGGGCAATGCGGGCCAGTACCAGCAGAAACACCAAAATAAAGGACACGCTCAGGCCAAGATATTCATAGGCAATGCCAATCAACAACACGATGAGAACCACCGGCATCGCCTGCACGACAAAATAGATCTGCGCACCATTGATTTCCGATCGACAAAAGACCCCCGCCAGGAAGTCGATATAGGTTGATAACCTTTTACGCACGGCGCGGTCCGTGGCGGTGATTTTAATCAGCTTTAGGCCTCTCAGGAAATCAACCACATGGAAATTGAGCTCCTTGTTGCCCTTCGTCGTCGCCCTTCCAAGGGCCTTGGCGCGTTTTTGAAACGGCCAGACACAAACAGAAATAAACACGCCGTACACTAATGTGATCGTCAGGAGCTCCCATGACAGGGCCGATGACAAGATAAAAAATATGAAAACCTGAATCGCCGTTGCCACGGCGAGGACTTCATACATCAACGCCGCCCCCGCCCTCACGGCTTCGTTGTTCATAAAGTTGACAAAATCGCCATGCGGCCGTAACGCCAAAAAATTCCATGAAGCGCCATAAAGGCCCTTCGTCAATTTTTCCCTATAGGACTGGATAACGGCATGACGGGATTTTATTGCGACGCTTTTCTGTAAATATCCAAGACACAGGGAACAAATGATCGCGGCGGCGACAACCCCCAGCAACCATGGAAGGGTAAGTGGAATACCGGCGGACTCAAATGCCGTTTCAATATATGAAAAAGGCGGAGTCAAATTCTCCAGGCCGCCTGACGTCATGATTTCAATAAGTGGCACAAACAAGGCAAGGCCGACGCCTTCTGTCAGCCCCGACAACGTAATGAGGAATAATGTCAGCCCTGTATTGGGAAGACGCCCGAGAGTGGATAAAAACTTCATCAGAGGGTTATGTTCGGCACGACGTCTTCACGGTTATGGTCCCTGCATGTGTTTGGTGGCTACGGACGTATATTTTTCGACAATTTCGGGATACTCATCACTGAGTTCTTTCGATGTGTCGTTCGCCTTGTACAAGAAAGTCTCCGGGGTTCCCATTTCGAAATCACCCTTGTCATCCACGGCCCCCTGGCTTTTAAGATAGAAGTCAAACGTGTCGTCTTTAATGCCAACCTCGCGAAACGTGCCCGGGTACATGATTTCCGTAACAGCGTAATTTCTAGGATCATTCCCTCCAAAAACCATGGGAAGCCTGCCGTTTATCTCTACATCAAACGGCACATCTGCTAAGTGCAGAATCGATGGAAGAATATCGGTATTTTGGACAAAATCTTGACATCTGCCTTGTGGCGCGTTTCCCCCCCTGACCATGAAGGCAATGTGCGTTCTTTCTCTGCTCAACAGCTCGGGATTGGCCGTCGCGGAACTGGTTCCATGGTCAGACACGAGAGAGACAAGGAATTCTCCTTCCTCATAGACATTGTTTATGTAATCGAACAAACGTCCCAGATAGAAATCCACACGCTTGAGCTCCTCAATATACCGGGCTGTTTTTCTTGGGTCACACTTCGTCGCCAACGGTGACTTGGCGGCTTGTTCTTCGTAATTCTGCGCCTCCAAAGGAAGTGCGGTCTGGGTAGAAATATCAAGCGTCAACCCCGGTGCGGAATGTGCATCGAATACACTGAGCCAGACAAAGTGGTCCCTGTCTGGAAAGGCCCTGAGCTGGCCGAAGACATTGTCGATCAACTCCCCGAGTGTGCTTTGGTACTTGAAGACACTCCGGTCGAACCCTTTTGCATAACCATGGGCCGGCGTTTTCCGGTGATTGCTGCAGGACTGAAAGGTCAAATATTCGTCCCGTTGAAACAGCTCGCTCAATATTGGGTAGCCGGTCCCAACAACCTGGTCTTTTCTGGGATGAAACATGCCATGGTTCTTTAACGTTCGGCCGGAAAAAATCGAGGCCACGCTCGGAACCGTCCAATTCGAAGAAGAATAGGCGTTTTCAAAGATCATGCCCTTGGAAAAGAACTTGTGAATGTTCGGCAAATCGTCTTCGAAAGACATTTGGTCGAAGATTTCCCAAGCGAATGAATCGACGAAGATCGTCATGACCAGCCGCTGCTTGTGTTTTTTGCCTTGCGTCAGATGAATGGGCTTCCCGACGATCAGGTCATGTTCGCTGCTGATCTCCAATTGCCCCGGCTCTGTGATCGACAAATAATAAAACCTGTCCGAAAGCAGGTTTTTTAATTCCTGGGTTTTTCCATTTATCTTGATGGAGGCCTGATAGGCTCCGCGCAGATTTGTCATTTCCGGCCCTACGATAGAGTAGGGAAGAATGCTCGGCGTGTTTATATGCACCTGATGAGCCCGGCCTTTTCGGCACAGCTTTCCGGGAAGCAACTCCCCCCGATATCTTTTGAAATCCACCGTCAGAGGGTTGTCCGCAGGATCCAGAAAAAATTTATAGAAATACGCGTTTCCGGATTGATCCGGGAACAGGGGATTGAAGAAGTAATTTTTACCGTGGCAAGAGGGAAAGTTTGTGCTTGCGGGTGTCCGTGAATCCCGATAGTTCAGCACTCGTTCAACTGATCGAAACAGAAGCGATTTCAATTGTTTTCGTAATTTTGATTTCATCTGATCTTCCTCGAGTCCTCCATCCTAGACATTAGGCGCCTAATTGCCTGGAATAGCAGGATAGGAAATATATTGAATAATCTGGAGTTCAGAACCATCACATGAGGTGGTCACAAATACTCATGTCGGACGTCCATGTCCGAACTATCTGGAACTTGAATCCTTTCTGCCAACAAAGAAAAATTCATACGCTGGCATTATACCCTTTTCAACGAGACGCTTATCCGTATCACGCAGATATTTGGCCAGGATTGAATTTGTCTGCTGATCAAACCGCAGGCCGCCAATGACTTCATGAAAAAACGAAAAGGTATCTTCTTCCACAATGCGGTTAAACCGCCCGCTCAGCATTTCATGCATTTCGGCATAACCGGCTTCGTTGTCATTTGGGGATTGAACCTTGTCACCCCCCTCAGTTATGAATTCTATATCCCGCTTAAGCTCATCAATTTGCTGTTGGTGCTTTTCGTCCGATTCTGAAACGCCGATCTGCTTATAATAACCGCCCCCGACGGAAAGCAGCGTTCTAACCAGCATGCCCAATTCAACGGCGCCTTCGGTAATTCTGTCTCGGGTCGGTTCATGGGCGATGATGATGCCTCCGTCTTTCAAAATGCGAAAAACCTGCTCACCAACTTCTTTTTGTCTGGGGAAATGATGGAGTGCGCCTAAAAACACCACGGCATCGAAAGTGTTTTCCCGAAAGGAGTCTTTCAAGAGAAAATCACGGTTCACATATTGGAGTGGCCCTCGGTCGCTTTTCCACGGATCGGTTTCTGCCAACTCTCTGGCGACGTTCAGGGCCTGGTCTGAAATGTCAACGCCCGTCACGTCATACCCTGAGCGGGCTAACTCCAAACTGATGTATCCTGGGCCGCATCCTACCTCCAAGACCTTCAACATTCCGGACTTCGACGACGATGTATGCTCTTCAATGGCGGATTTGATTTTCTCAAACAAATACCCAAAATCGAGTTTCACGTAATCGGGGTGCCTCCACGGATTATTGACAAAATAATCGCATTCCTTGACGCGCCGCAAATCGGGAACATGGCCATTTTTTACCCGTTCAATAATTTGTGCGTCAAAGGCTTCCGCCTCTTTTTCAAGATCATTCATATTCATTACCAAACCGATGAGAAAAGCGATCCTTCGGCAAAGAGATCAGAACCGGACCTCCGGCACCCTTAGGAAAGCCAGTTTTCTTGCTTCCAATCCAATGCCGTTTTCGTAGGCCGGAGAGGTCCTTCAGGGCTTTCATCTTCGTCAATTCTTTCACATGAAAACCAGAAGTTCCGAATATCGTAGTATAGCAACAGCCGTGGGATACTGAGATAGATATCACGCCCGTACATCCGGCTGCCCGCGTCCAGCATTTCCTTGATACGCTCTCTATCCGCTGAAATTCTGTATCGCGCCGGACAGTTCGACTGAGTCCGGTAGCTGGTCAAGGGCTCGCCGCCCTTGTCGTTGTACCAAGCCGCAACGTCATAATAAAGCTCGACGACCGAATCACCATCGACCTCTCTCGTATTCGAAAATGCAAGACTTACATTCCTAACGGCCATCGCCCATCGACATGAGTCTCTCAGGGCCTCGATCTGTTCGCCGGGCACTTCCTTCGATGACAGCGATTCAATGATGTCATAAGAAAGCGCAAGCGCTTCCGGCGCTTTGTCAATCATCACCAGCGCCCGGAATCGACGAAGTAGATTATCCCCCTCTTCTCCCGACAAAAGCTTTTGATAATTCTCCTCAACAGAAAATATCTCGTAGATCTCTTCTCGTGAAGAAAAGAGCTCACCCTCCGTCTGACGCATGAATTCAAAATATATCTCCGAAATACTGCTTTTACCTGAACGGATTGTTTCCCAGGCCTTCATTGTGAAGTCGAAACGGCTTATGCCGAGCTCTTTCAGATGACGGACGACAATATCGTATTGCGGGTCTTGAAACAGAACGGTTACGAAGGAAAATCCACGACAATCCAAATAGTCTTCAAAACTCATCGTGTTTGTCGCAACACAGACTTCCTCGACCTCGAAACACTTTTCCCCAACATATTCGCCGATACTTCTGGAAACCAATCTCCATCGGGTTTCCATGGCATATTTTTCTCTATTCTCCCGCGATGATAATGGTACCCCTTTAAGCATAACCAAAGTTAAGGGAACGATCAGATCAATGTCGTTTTCAATATAAATCTTCATCCCATTTAGAAAACTATCCTTTGTCTCCATGGGCATTGGGATAATGTAATCGGCTGCGGTTTCCATACCCCTCTTTTTAATTTCTTCCAGAACTTCCAGGAAGTCATCCATCGGCAGGTTCCGGCGCTCGATTATTTTCAATGTCTCCGGGTTAAACGATTGTGTCGAACTGTATATCTGAAAGCGATTTTCCATTTTATCGGACGTTTCAAGAATGCGTTGGTGTTGCGACTTCCCCGTTGTGACGTCATAAGCCTTAGGCCAGCTCCACTCATCCTGCAGTTGCTTGAGATAATCCGCCACTTCCAAATCGTGCTTATATTGCCCGAAGTTTGAATCGGTGATGGCAAGCATGATGTTTGGATAGGGTTTCATCCGTTCCGCGATGTATTCCAGTTCATTCTTGATATGCTCCATGGACCTTTGCTGAACCCGGCTATACCAGGACTGGGCCGCATCGCAGAAGGCGCACTTATAGGGGCACCCACGAGCCAACTGGACCATCGGAACATGTTCACCGTCAAACCAATGATCCATCAAACCGGAGGTAAACGGCGAGGGGATATCATTCAAATCAAGTCGTGGCGGGCGCTCACCCATAACGAGTTCTTGGCTAATGGGGTGAATGCTCTCAACACCGGGAATTATGGTCCCCTTCAGTTCGGTAACGCTATTCCCGTCAATAATTCTGCCAACAAGGTCGGCAAATGGTTTTTCGCCTTCACCATAAATGAAAAAATCGATTTCCAGATGGTTTAACAAAAACTGATGGTTTTCGTCCTTCCAATCAGGGTCGGGCACTTCCGGACCGCCGGCGATAATGATGGTTTCCGGACGGGTTTGCTTGATATGACGCATGAATAGATAATGGATTTCCGCATTCCAGCTATAATGAGAAAATGCAACAATATCTGGACGCCATGTCTTTATGGCATCTTCAAGTTCTTTCGATTCTTCCGTTAAACGAATATCTAGGTTGTCCCGACCTATTGCAGCAATTGCGTACGATGCGACAAGGCCTGTTGCCAGGGGCATAAAGCTGGAATGACGCCCCGCCGTACTATGTTTAAGGCTTGCGATAATAATTTTCATCGGCTTGGGTCTGCTGGCAGTGGTTTCCAATGGGATAGATCTCCACAGAACAATTCAAATGTAGGCATGAGATAAAGTCTAAAAAGACGTCATTATTCGGCCAGTGGTCCGCCCATCATGAAAATGCCGAAGCATCTTTTTGGGAAGGCGGGACGAAAACGAGTCAATGGTTAGACATGGGCTTCATATGCAGTCTTTACAAGAATTCAGGCGTGCGTTTCCTGAGGGTTGGCCAGGGCGTCCCACAATTCATCAATAGGATGGTCCACTATTCCGACAGCACAAAACTTTGATAGCATTTCCTGATTGTCAATAAATTGACGTTCTATCATGGCCACTCGAATATCGTTTATTCGGGTAATCAAGTTCAAGCCCTGATAATAATCGCGGTCAATGGTTGTCGGGTCTATTGATAAGGACAGGTGTTTCTTGCCGGCGAGCAAAGTTTCAAGCAACGCCCCTGAGTATACGGGGCCGATGGCCAAGTCCACCGCATTCAATACCGTTTCCAGTTTTTCATGCTTATAAATGGAACATTCCAGGGCGAACCTATCGGCTATTTTTTTAAAATATGAAATCCTCCAGAAGCTCGGGTGAAGCTTATAAATGATGTTTTCCGTTCCCAGTTCGGTGAGCAGGCGCACCAGATAAACATACATTTCGTATTGTCTGCTTGTCGGACTTAAGAGGTCGTTGTGGATAGAAGGGTATTGCAACACCACCACAGAGCGGATGGGACTGGAGACTGGTTTTTGATTGGACTCGCCCGGTTTGAAATACTTTCCCGCCAGGGGATTTCCAACCATGGTGGTGGCCACCTTGGCCCCGGTTTTCTCTAACCACATTTCGTGAGCAGGGCCCCAAGTCAGGCAACGGGTGACAAATCCGGATTTCCGGGGGTCCGAACCCAGGCCATCAAACTTCACCCTCTCCGGCGCATGGGGGGCATGCCATGTGTATTCGACCGGTATTTTATTAATGTAGGCAAGCTCACCGATAATACTGTGGGGAGGGTTCTTCAGCCCGTCGAGAAGAACGGAATCCGGGCGATAGATGTCCAATAGCCTGCTGATACTCTTTACCTGAATCGCCATTTCCTGAAACCTGGACTTGGTTAGCACGCTCTTTCTCACGAAGAGTCTGACGGCTTCCTCCTGGTTCGACGCAGGCTGATCCCAGTGTTTGTTGTATGCAGAGATCATATTGTCAATTTGCCCGGCCTCTTTTTCCGACAGCCTGGATTCAGGCCGCTTGAATGGAAAGACACCTTTTTTTAAGACATTCATCAAGGGGATGGGAGATTTTGGAATGGCATCAACCAACACCATCGCCCGGACGGGCAGCCCTGATTTCGCCGCGAGCATCCCGCGCATCATGTTCCAGCTGACTAAACAGACAACTTTTCTCTTGCGCGAAGGGACAAGAAGCAACAGCCGTGAAACCTGCGAAAGAACGGAGTATACGCAATACCGAAAAATAGATTTCAGGCCTCGTGAATCCGGTTGTGAGATCGTATCTGGGACATAGCTGGCCGGAAGGTCAGGGTCCGCCGGGTCAATCGGGTCAAATTTGTCGATAACCTTCAGGTGTCGTTCTTCCGCGACCTGGTCAACAATGAACCGCCGGCATTCGTAATCGAGGAAAAACCGATCGTGCCATAAATCAAAAAACAAAACTTCCCGCGGCTGAAATTTTTCTACGATCTTTAAGAGTGAGTTAGTGAGCCTATAATACGTAGCGATAAAGCCCGCCACCGCGCCAACAAACTGCCGCCCTAATGAAACACCCTGAAAATTGGAAATGTCTTCATTCCCGACATATATCCAATCGGCGGCCCGAAGGTTTAGCTCATCTTGAAATGCATACGTATCCTTTACCCTAAGCAGTCCCCATTCGTGGTGAATGCAATGCATATTGTCGTCCAGGCATTCCTGCCACATAAGCCAATCAGAGGTGACTATTAAAGTATCCTCCCGTATCGGCTCGAGAGACTTAATATGCCGCCTGTGAGAAACGAGCGCTATTCGCTGATATTGATCTCGCAGATCCGAGTTCGTTTCATCCAGGAATCTAAGGGGGACCATTGCTTTTTCAGCCGTCGCGATCAAAGGATCGTGCTTCCGCACTCAGTTCGGATTCGTAGCGTTGCGCAGCCTCTACAAGTAAATTGAATATCTCGGCCGAGGCTTTCGCTCTTATCTCGTTTGCACGTTCCACGAAGTTTCCCGAGGGCAACGGCCGGGGCACCTGTTCATACTCCATCGCGGTTGCAAGCTGAGGATGGAGAGATGTCTTGAGAAACATAGCCGCCCTTTCCAGGACCTCGTCCGGTTTTTCCACTAGATTTTCATACCTGATCGTCAACAATTGATCCCGCGACTTGCCTTCCATTGATTCCACCCCCCTGCGGTATGCGTCTTGGACAGAAAGAAGGCCGCGAATGCATCGGTCTATTTCCGACATCTCGAAATAATCTTCTTGCCATTCGATCGCCCACCAAGGGACGGGCCCTTTTTCCGACTCAAACGTCGGAGTGAAAGCCCGGGGATCGACGCCCAATCGACGCCCCCACCCACGATTGAACCAGGAATTGACCGTGGCGACAGGGTGACGAACGATTTGGATGAATTGCAGGTTTGGAAAGGCTTTAAAGAAAAGCTTCTGATTCGGCACCATGTCATGCCCCACCAAACTGAATATCCGACCCTTTCTGTTCAATTTGAACATCGCCTCATTGCCATCGGGTTGGTGCGATCTGCTCAGCAACTCCTCATGATTTAAAGACCGGTAAATCGATAAAATGTCGTCCGGGCGCACATTCATATGGCGTCCGACAGCACGGTCGTAAAACAGGTTATCAAGCTTGATTTGAAGCATTGATATGGCCACATCGTCCGACATCAGCCCCATACGCCAAATGATCCCAATATTTTCGATCATTGGTTCGACCTGAACGAATTCGACGGATGTCAGGTTTGTTATTAGCTTCGAGGCAAACATCTTGCCCACGCGAGCCGCCCCATCGACAAGCAAATAACGGTCGCAAAATAGGGGCTTTTCGGAAACCACTGCAGTTGAGTCGGGCGGCATATAATTCAGAACCTTCTAATATTTTGGAGAACTTCATTCAACACGAAGAAAATTTTCGGATATCCGCAATCCTGCTTCGCCGCTTTTTTCCGGATGAAACTGGCAGCCCCAGAGATTTCCCCTGCCGACAGCCGCATGAATTGGAAATCCATCGTAATCGCAAATTGCCAAGCTATCGCTCTCGTCAATTCCGATCGCACTGAAGGAATGAATGAAATAACAATAGGTAGAGTCGTCCAGACCATGCAAAATCGTGCCATCCCATTCCCGCGTGGCGGGGGCTGACAATCTTCCCCAGCCGACATGAGGTATTTTGTGTTTCTCGCCGTTTGCCTTGAAATCAGGTATTGCTGAAATTCTGCCGGCAAGGAGCCCCAAACCCTGATGGCGGCCGAATTCTTCACCAAACTCGAACAATAGCTGCATACCGACACAAATCCCTAGTAAGGGCCTTTGTTCTTCAGCGTAGGCCTGAATGGCATTAACGAGACCTAAACGATTTAGCTCCCTCATAGCGTCTCCGAAAGCACCAACTCCTGGAAGAATCAACCGATTCGAAGCCATTATTTCTTCAGGCGTATTGGCGAAAATGACACTGGCTCCAGCAAACTCAAACGCCCGTCTGACGCTAAGAAGATTGCCTCTGCCGTAATCAACAATCGTAATTGGGCTTAATGACACGGCCGTACGTCAATCCCACTTGCAATCATCTCTCTGCGCAAATCGGAAATCGTTTCCTTGTCGTAGTGCAGCACATTCGCCATGGCGGCGCCGTCTGCCATTCCTTCAGAGAATATGCCTCGCAAATGACCAGCGTTTCCCATTCCGCCGCTTGCGACAACGGGAACATCAACTGCTTCGGCAATAAGGCGGGTTAGGTCCATATCGTACCCTCGCCCTGTTCCCTCTTGATCAACAGACGTCACGAGTATTTCTCCCGCGCCTAATGATTGGCCCTTAACCGCCCATTCAACGGGATCAAGCCCCGTTCTCTCTCTTCCATTGTCACAGTATGCCTCCCAACCGCTATCTTGCCTTTTCGCCTGGATTGATAAAGTCACGCATTGGGAACCGAAACGGGTTGCTATCGCCTGGATAACATCAGGATTCGTCACGGCTGCCGTGTTAACGGCGACCTTATCGGCCCCAGCCTTGAGCAACTCACCAGCATCATCTTCCGACCGAACGCCTCCTCCGACGGTAATCGGAACAAATATATTTTCCGCTGTATGGCGGACCAAGTCGATAATCGTATTGCGGTCGTAAAGGCTTGCGACAGCGTCAATATAAAGAATTTCGTCAATTCCCTGCTCGTAATAACGTTGAGAGAAGTCCCGTGGATCCCCAAGTTTTCTCAAACCCTCCAAGTGAACCCCCTTGATCAAGTACGGCGCCTTGATGTCGAGGCGGGCGATGATACGCTTTGCCGCCAAGAGATCACTCCATCAGCGTTCGTGATGCCAAACTGCCGATCTTAGTTTCCACTCTGCATCCTCTCGTTTCCATATATGGGGAGATCTGTGGAGGTCCGCTAACTTGTCAAAATACTCACGGCTCATTATCGGCTGTTCAAACATGCCGCTCGCAATCGGAAATTGGTCTTCCGGAATGCTCAGGTATTCGAATATTTCTTCCGCAAATCTAACCGGAAATTCACCATCATAGCGCCGAACAAGCGCCACCCCTTCTTCCCTTTCGATATCACCTGATCGAATTTCCTGCGCGGCATCGGAAGTGGCCCGCCCGATCCCAAACTTAATAAACGTAGTGTAGTAATGGAAATCATCAACGCGGTCATCAATACTATTGTACTTACTATAGGTGCCGGCGGTTCGCTCTGGAGAAGGCTGGAATCCCAGATCTTGAACGTAATAATAACAAGATTGGGGGTGCCATTTAATATAGTGGCCCAGGTAGTGGACCTCGATATTATCATCAGTAATTTTTTCTTTGCTCGCGGGGAGATAGAAGTCCAGATCACCCGACGTAAGACCATAATCGGATTTCAGAGCAGCGACCTGAACACCTCCCAGAAATAGCTCGTCTTCATTTTCGGTGACAAAATATTTCGCGTCCCTCTTCGCCGAGTTCGTGTCGGCAATCCTGTTTCCGTATTCGGCCTCATTCTCGCCGTAAAAAACAAGCGGGATTTTGTAAAGCGCCGCAAGTTTCGGCGCGATATTTTTCTGACCAAATATGAAGGGCTGGAATGGGTGGAACAGATTGTCTATGGCTAGCCGCGTCAATAGTCGGTGTACCAGCCCGTTAGGCGTATATAGAACATTGTCAAACCCGGCATGAATCCATGTATCGAAATTCTTTCTTCCCCATTCCGTATATATATGCGGCGCCCAAGTCACCGTCAGTGGATGCATGTTGTACTTGTATTTGAGAACATGTGCCGCGAAAACGCTATCCTTTCCCCCCGACCCGGGAACGATGCAATCAAAACTTCCATCCTTGCTGCGATGACGATCACAAAGCTCCATCAGCTCTCGTTCTCTTTCCTCCCAATCGATCCGTTGCTTTGTTTCCGCGAACCTGCAGGCATCACAAACGCCTTCATGATCAAAATTGATAGTCCTTTTCTTACTTTCCTTGACATGCTTCGTTTCAACCGACGATGTGGGCCGCTGATTAGAGATCACGCATTTATTACAAAATACAATATCCTGCGGAAGACCGTACATGGCGTCCGGCGCCTGATTATCCGGTTCGAATTGTGATAGATCAGGTGAGTTAGGGTAAGGAATTCTCATGGTATTCAATGGCTCGCTTTTTCGTTTGGTCAATGGGCAATTCGGCCGGCCACAGCCTCATCGGGGCCCCTGCACGGTTTTGTCATAAATAGTCGAAGACTCACCTTCGTTAATACCATGGAGACCTCGCCAGGTTTGTTCCCACTCATCGATTCTTGCGTCATTTCGCTTCACCATCATCTCGCGCAGACCGACCAATTCAACGGCGGAAAAATTATGCGAAATCGTCGCCGAGATATCACTGGCGTCGCCCAGGTCCTTGATAAAGGCCTCAAGATCGCCACCGTATTGTTCGGTAATTCTATCCCGGTAAACAGTGAACCATTCAGATCCTGGATAAGGCGTGGCAAAATGCGGCTTTACGATGATCCCCAAATCATCCCAAGCCTGCATATTCATGCGAATGGATTCAAAATCTTCGTTGGGAAAACCGATAATCAGATTGGGAATGGGCCGGATACCCGCCTCCAGTGTCCAAAAAAAACTTCTGATGTTGTTTGCCCGGGTCGCCCCCTTGCCGATGGTCTTCAAGACATGTGGGGCAAAGGATTCATAACCATATACGAGATTGGCACAACCCGCCTTACGCATAGTTTTAAGTATTTCCGGATTGCACAGAGTCGCATGCGAAGTGCCGCTCCAGTGAACACCCTTCCAGCTTCCGTCCTTTTGTTGTTCCGGGGCCAAACCGTATTCGTGCCAAAGGCGGCAAATTTCCGTCAGCCATGTTTCCCGGGAATGCCGGTGCATGGTCATCAAGTTTTCGTCGAGAAATGTGATAAAATTGATGTTGTACCTGTCATACATATGCCGTGCCATCTTCACCACATATTCGGGGCTGTGGTAACGGATGACGCGGCTGTATTGACCCGGTTGATCGAAGGAAACCTGCGTTTCGCCATTCTCGTCGGTTTCGTAACGCATATCACCGGCGATCCCCAGATGATAACAGTAACGGCAAATCATCGAACAGCCATAGCTGGCGTTGATGTCCAGACGCCTGGAGGCGAGCATGCCTTCTTCCGAATACAGGCTGGCGCTGTTAGGAAAATAAACTTCTTCCAGGGGGAAAAGATCCCAGGCCGGGTAGGGAAGGCCGTCAAGGTCGTGGATCAAATCGCGCGGAGGGGAAAACGCCAGCTCGCCACTTTCCCTGCGGAAGATGAGGCCCGGAACGGTTTCCCAATTTGTTTCCCCGCCGTCCAACATGGCGAGCACTTCGGGCAGCGTCTCGAAGGCTTCTCCGACAACCCCAACATCGACCTCGGGCAGCCAACGCATCATTTCCCTGGGCAGAGAGGTCAGGATCCCCCCGCCCAGCATGATCGTCGTTTCCGGGCAAACACTCCTGGCGACCTGAAGAATATTCTTAACCGAATTATAAGTCGTCGTCATGCCGCCCAGTGCGATGACATCCCAATCGTCGGATTGGAAAATTTGTTTCAGCGTCTCATTGCCTCTGCGCCACGCATTCGCATCGAAGACCTGGACTAGGTGCCCGTTCCTGATTGCAATCGCCGCCAGCAAAGCAATTCCATATGGAACATGGCGAGGGTCGTCCTCTTGTCGAACGACCGGATTGACGAAAAGAATCTTGCTCAAATTTCGGCCCCGTTCGCCGAAACCATGGCCAAGAATTCCCTGAAGGGCATGACCGTCACTCCATCTCCGAAAAGGATGCCCCCTTCTGTACAGTTATAAGTCCGGCAGTTCGCATCCAAGACCATTTCAAGGAAACACTCTCGATACCACAGATAGGCTGGATCGGTGAAAAACCAAGCATTCTCGTGCTCATTGAAAAACCTGACATAAAGGGAATCCAGGTTCTCTTCACCGACCAGCTCGACAGCCTCATGGTAATATTGGGTGTTAAAGTAAGGCGTTCCATCA
The DNA here is from genome assembly GCA_964344645.1 of uncultured Thalassospiraceae bacterium. Classification (GTDB taxonomy): domain Bacteria; phylum Pseudomonadota; class Alphaproteobacteria; order Rhodospirillales; family JABHCV01; genus JACNJU01. The sequence goes on along the minus strand of CAYFOJ010000003.1, from coordinate 176,918 downwards.
TAGTATGAAAAATCGACGCCCGTTAACGCGACACGCTCTTTTTCAAGAAGCACATCGCCCATCATCCAGCAGGCCGTACCGACGTTTCCGCCGGCGTTGATCGAGGGGAAACCATTCTCCCGTATCAATGCGCCGGTTATGCTATCCTCCCTGTCAGGGTCGTCGAGCATGGGATTCCACCAGTAGATTTGCATGCCGGCTTCCAAGACACGGTCAACGACCGCTTCTGATGCCATGGTCGACAATGCGATACGAATGTCTTGCCCGTGTTTATTGAGCTGTTCGAGGATTTCTTCATTGGCCCGCATTTCCTCGGCAAAGGCATCGTCTTGATCCTGGCGCGAAAAATAATCGTCTTCCTTCAGCTTTTCTTCCGTTAGAGACGGGTCGCCAAACCAGCGGACCACCCGGGTCGTGTGCGGATCTATGGTTACGGCCAAGTCTGGGACAACGCCGCTACGCAGACAATACGAAAGGGCCGATTCCGAAGCAATGACCGCTCCTTTGTATCCGGATTCCTTGATCTGACGGGCCGGGTCCTTTCTTTTGACGGATGGGCCCGCGGCGACGACGACACAGCTATTTCCTTCGCCAATTTGCACACCCCTTAATGCGGAAAGGGAGTCTCCGCGGTCGAAATAAGCTGCATTTCTTTTCGCGTTTTCCAACGCTAGAGAGCCGTGGCGATCCCACGTCATTTCATTCTGCAGGGGGAGGAGCTTATAGGCCAGCTCACCGGCATTTTCGGGAATGTTGTTCATCATCAAAGCTGAAATTTAATGTGCATGTCCGGGCGGCATCACCCTTTGGACTCGTCCGACCATTTTACCTTTTGCTTTTTTACAAACGAGATTGAGCCGCCCAGTTTTTTCAAGGCCTCTCTTTCAAAACGTTCTTCGATGCTCTCTTGGTCCTCGTCACCGGACACCTCTTTTTTTACCTTGAAGTTACCTTTTAACAATTCATTCATTTGATGAGTCCTCGGTTCAATGTGTTACCACGTGGTCCAGCCACCATCGACCACCACCTCTTGACCGGTCATGTAACTGGCGGCGTCAGAGGCCATGAAGACGACGGCGCCAACCATTTCATCCCGGTGGGCCATGCGCCCGAGTGGGGTTCGTTCCCCATAGTTCCTTTGAAATATCTCGTTCTGGCCACTCTCGATACCTCCGGGAACCAGAGTATTGACCCGAATACCGTGCGGCGCCCAATAGGCCGCCAGATATTTCGTCAGGCCGACGACGGCAGCCTTCGAAGCCGCATACGCGGGCGGCGTGTTGATTCGGTGGCCTAAATACTCTGATCCTTCGTAAAGAGAGGGATTCGGCGCGACAACGCCATAGGTTGACGAGGTCTGGATGATGCTGCCGCCGGTCCCCTGGGCAATCATCTGCTTTCCAACCGCCTGGGCGACCAGAAACATGCCGTCCAGATTGACCGCCATCACCTCTTTCCATACCGAGAATTTGAAGTCTTCGGGGGGGACGAAGAAGTCTCTCACATCCTTGGTTTTACCGGCCGCATTATTATGGAGAATATCGATAGAACCGAAAGCGGTGACGGCCACTTGAACCATGTCACCAACCCTTTCGGGAATGGAAACGTCGCACTCTACTCCCAGCGCCTTTGTCCCATATTCATCGTGAATTTGCCGGGCCAGTTCCTCCGCCGCCCGCCCGTCAATATCCGCGCAGACGACGCCGGCGCCGAATCCGGCCAGGCCACGGGTGATTCTGGCGCCCTGGATACCGGCGGCGCCGGTTACAATGGCGACTTTACCCGTCAGGTCGAAGAGGCTTCTGTCCAGTCTCTTATCTTTCGACATCAGCCTTGTTCCGACATCAACAATTCGACAAATTTGAAATCCATCGGGGTGTCGATATCATACGAGCGCCCTTCCGGCATTTCATATAGCAGGGTGTCCGGATAGAAAACATCCATATTGTCAATAAACACATCCCGTTTCCAAACATAGACGGCCGCGTTCATATCGAAAACAGGGGGACAATCCTGACGGCGGTCGAGCCTTCCGCCATTGGGACGGATACACAGGTCGACATTTCCCTGGTCAAGGCGCTGAACCATATTGAAATACGGATTCTTGCGGGCCGGCGAACCGGTAATGACATTCGTCACACCTCTTGTTTCCATCAAGGCGACGGCCCCGATGATGTCGTCCTTGTTTCGCAGCGGCGACGTGACATCAATATCGACAATGGTATCAAAGACGCTTCCCGTTTGTTCCTCGACGACAAGGGCGCAATGTCTGATCGCGGGCAGTTTTGATGCCGTGTCCTGCGCCATGTTATCCGGTCGTTTAATAATATATTCAACCTTCCATTCCTGGGCGGCCCCCAGAATCTCGTCGGAATCGCTGCTGACCGCAATCGCATCGAAAATACCGGACTCCCGTGCCTGTATGATGGAATGGGCCAACAGGGGTCGTCCCGCCAACAGGCGCAGATTTTTTCCGGGCAGGCCCTTGCTGCCGCCCCTGGCGCAAATCGTACAAATCCGTTTTATCATATCCAGACCTTATTCCTGGAGGCGGTTTCGCCATCGACAATCATTTTGGAGACTGATACGCCGTCCGTTAACGAGCCCAGTATTGTTTGGTCGTTTTCCAGGAAAGCCGTTAACTGGGCTCTGTATGTGTCATCGGCCTCAACCGAATAGGTTATTCCGCACGCCGCGCCGGAGAATGTTTTCCGGGCCAAATCCGCCCGTAACGTTCCCTGATCGGTATGCACAATGATCTCGCGTGTCAGGATCGCATCCAGATAGTTCATGCTAACCGACGCCATCGGACATCTCTCGAGTTCCAGTAACAGGGAGAATGCGTCGTCACTGTCGATCTCGAGGTCGCTAACATGCCCGCCCAATGCCGTCATCCTCCGGCACGGGCCCGCCAACCATTGGACCAGGTCGAGTTCATGACACAAATCTCTCAATACTCCGCCGGACAGGGCTTTTTGGGCCGAGTAACTGGACCGGTAGTCTGTCCCCGGCCTCCAATCCGGAAGGTATTGCCCGACATAAGCGTGAATGGCAAAGGTTTTCCTGCCGCTTAGTGCTTCACGAAGCGCCTGAATGGCGGGATGAAAGCGTAGGTTAAAAGCGACGTTGACCCTTTTAAAATTGTTCTCGGGCATGCTTTCAGAACCGCCGAACAGAGGCTTTTCAACCAGCACCGCCCCGTCAAACCCATGCTTCGCCAATTTCACCAGATCGCCGTGATGCTCCCCGGTGCGGCTGGCGATGATGATATGGTCAGGCCCCCATCCCTGCAATGCTCCCTCGATGCTGCTGAAGCTGGTGGGAAAATCTATCTCGCGGCGGCTGACAACTGCCGTGTTCACGTGCAATTCATTCAATAGCCGGGCGTGGCGAGCCCCGATGGAGCCATATCCGATCACCAAGGCGCGGGTCAATTTGCAAACTCTTTGTCAAATTCGCTCTGAGCGCGCTCCAGGTCATCAATTCTTCCTACATCCAGCCAATATTCGCGGATAGGAAAAACCGTGTTGTTGATATCATCTGAAATTATTTTTTCGAAGAGAGATGTCATATCATATCTCTGGTCGTCGGGAATTAAATCAATTACTTCCGGGTTCAGAACGTAAATGCCAGCATTGACCAGGAAATAATGTAGCGGCTTTTCGTCGATTTTTTTGATCCGGCTGCCCTCCAAATGAATGACACCGAAAGGAACCTGAAAATCATATGTCCTGACACACATCGTCGCCTGGGCGTTGTGCTGGCGGTGGTATTCCATGAGATGCTGGAAGTTAACCTGAGTGAGGAGATCTCCGTTCATGACGATTAGCGGTTGTTCGCCGCGTTCGGGAATCAATTTCAGCGGTCCCGCGGTCCCAAGTTGTTTGTCCTCTTCAATATAACGTATTTCCACTCCCCACTTTTCACCATGGCCAAAATACGAGCGGATCATCTCCGACTTGTAATTGACCGATATGTAAAAACGCTTGTAGTCCTGTTTGATGAAATTTTCCAGAATCGTTTCCAACAAGGGCTTCTGGCCAATTGGGATGAGGGGTTTCGGCGTTGCCTCCGTGAGCGGGCGGAGCCTCGACCCAAGGCCACCGGCCATCAGCACAACCCAATTTTCCTTTTCCCCGCTTGGGGTCAGGAGATGGTCGATAAAGGCAAGATCGACGGGTTTGCGATCATCATCGATAATGGGAATTTGACGGATAGAATGGATTTTCATATCCGACAGCAATGCATCGGTTGAAGTGCCCAACCGCGCCACATGCGGATTCGGATTCATGGCCAGAGTGATCGGGTCCTCCATGCCTTCGTTGCGAAGAATGGCCCGGCGGATATCCCCGTCCGTAACGGTTCCGACCAAGCGCCCGTTCTCATCCACAACCAGCCCGATTTGCAAGGCGCTGCCGTCTATAATGCCGATGGCGTCTTGGAGCGTTGCTGTGATGGAGACTAGGGTTTTCCGCCAATCCTTCATACGATTACCGCCCACCCTTAACCGTTGTGCCGGCGGCTATGAGAGAGTTGTTGTCGATTGTGACCCCCGGGACGATTGTTGCACCAGCGCCGATCAAACTGTTTTCTCCAACTCTTACATTTCCACAGAGTGTCGCGCCCGGCGCAATGTGAGCGAATGGGCCAATATAGCAATCATGGTCAACCGTTGCACCGGTGTTGATAATCGCCCCAGCACCAATCCGACTTCCGGATTGAATCACGGCTCCTGCCATTACCTGTGCGCCTTTTTCCAACACCGTATCTGAAGAAATGGTCGATGAGGGGTGAATCAGGGTAACCGCGCGATATCCCGTTTCTTCGAATCGGCTCCAGATCACCTTTCGAGCCTCCCCTAATCGGGGAGCTCCAACCCCCAACGCCAACTCCACCTCTTCCGGTCCATAGGCTTCAAGAACTTCATCGTCACTTGCGATTGGGACACCCATTATATTCTCCCCTATCATATGAGGTTCATGGGTTGTGGCTAGATCGATTTTTCTCTCCATAAGACGAAGCACGTCAATGACCACTTTGGCATGGCCACCGCAGCCGATTAGGACGCAAGGTTTTGTTTCACAGTTCAATGTTTTCACCCTTCCGAAACGCTTTGATAGAAGGTGTGCCAATGACCTTCCAGTAGTCCATGGGCGATAAACCGCCACCGGGGCGGCGGGGACCCATGTTGTCCCTGGTGAACGTTTCTCCCTTGCCTATCGGTCGCAGGGCGACGAGGCTCTTTCGGGCAACGGTCATATTCTGCCGTTCGGCCCCTTTTGGCTTCTTCTGCCCGGGCCCCATGGCGGATTCAACAGCCCGGATGGAACGAATCATCTCGTCGAGCTCCCATGGCTCAAGCGACGCCTGATGATCAGGTCCCCGCAGGGTTCGGTCGAGGGTAAAATGTTTTTCTATTACCGCCGCGCCCATGGCCGTCGCGGCGATGGGAACAGCAATGCCGGAGCTATGGTCCGACAAGCCGGTTGGCAGGCCGAAGATGTCTGAAAGGCGGCCCATGGCATTCAGGTCTATATTTTCATACGGAGCCGGATACTCGGTGGTGCAATGAAGCAATATAACGTTTTGTTGCAAGGCATTTCGCCCTTCTGAAGAGGCCAGCGCCTTATCGAAGGATTCCTTGCCTGGGTTATTCTGGTCTAAATATCCAAACGCAAGAACGCCGAGAGCTGCCTCAATTTCCTCCGGGGTCGCCATGCCCGTGGAGAGAATAATCGGCAAATCACTTTTTGCCGCTTGCAACAGCAGCGGACCGTTAGTCAGTTCGCCAGAGGGTATTTTAATTCTTTCTATTCCAATTCTCCGAACCAGAAAATCAAGGCTGTCCCCGTCAAAGGCGGTCGACATAAACGTCAAGCCGCGATCTTCTGCTCGCCGCTTCAATTTTCCATGCCATTCCCTCGGAAGTTCCAGCCCTTTCAACATTTCCAACTGAGACTGGGTGGGATCTGTTGTTTGCTTTTGATATTCAGCTTTCGGAGCGGAGGCGGAGGCGAGAGCGGAGGCCCTGAATGTCTGAAATTTCACCGCATCGGCGGCGGCGGCGGCGGCGGCATCGATCAATTTTACAGCAAGATCAAAGTCGCCGTTATGATTGACCCCGGCCTCGGCGATGATAAACACACGCATTCAGGCGGTCCTTCGAATGGGCATGTCACAAAACGATTTTACCGATACCCCGGTCGGCGGAAAGGATTTGATCGCCGCCAAAATATTTCCCGCCGCCTTTCCTTCCCCAACGGGACAAACGGTTTGTTCCAATTGCGCCGTGAATGCGCCCGCTAGAACATCCCTCAGGGCCCTCCGGATGGAATGTTTCTCCGGTGCACAGTCGATTACGGATTGGGATCGAATCCGGCCCTTCTGCCGGTCGCCGATGTTGACCGTCGGCACCGGGAACGCGGGGGCCTCTATAATTCCACTTGATGAATTGCCGACCACGGCGGCGCAATGTTTCATGGCGCTCAGGTAGTTTCTCTGGCCCAAGGACTGGCGCAGCAGCACGCGGTCCCCTTCGGCGTTTGCATGGGCGTTCAGCCTTTCGGCCACCTCGGAATGGCCTGGGTCAGCATTGACGCCGGTAATGATCAGTTTGAAGCCGGGAAAGGCGTCGAGGGCTTTAATCAATTCACCCACTGCCCTTCCGGGCGACAAATCACCGAGGGTTTCCGGATGATAGGTGACCAGAAAATAAGGGTCCGACAAATCGAAACCCAGCGCCTCCGACAGTTCCATCCGTCCTAATAGATCCAGCCGAACAATATTGTCCAGCCCGACCGCCCCGACGTTAAAGACCCTTTTCGGGTCCTCGCCCATCTGGATTACGCGCATGCGGTAAGGTTCGGCGGCGGTAAAATGAAAATGGGCCATTTTCGTAATCGCATGGCGCATCGAATCATCGATCGCCCCCTCCGTCAGTTCGCCGCCATGGATATGGGCGATGGGGACACCGGTCAACAAAGCGGCCGCCGCGGCGGCGAGGGTTTCATAGCGATCACCCAGCAGGACAAGCAAATCCGGCTTCCGCTCCGACAAGGCTTCCGCGACTCCTGAAAGTGCACGAGCCATGGCCTTCGCCGTATCGGCCGGGGCGTCACCGGTAATCCCCAGCGGTATTTTCCTGTCGATAGTAAAGCCGTCCCGTTCGATGATATCGACGGTATTGCCGAAGACCGGCTCCAGATGCGTTCCCGTAACGATCAACTGAAATTCAAGATCCGGATCGTCAACGACGTCTTTCATCAGCCAATATAGCAGGCCGTATTCAGCCCTTGTTCCCGTAACAAAGCAAATACGGCGGAAATGCATTTAAGCACCGGGCTTCAAAGACGGACCGCTTGGGATGTTGATCAAGCGGCGGGCTAGACTTTCGGCAACGCCCAGGTCCATGGCCGGACAATGGCCGTAAATTTCCAGTTGATGCATGGGCCGCCAGGCCGGCCGGCACATGAAGCCGGCGTCGTTAACTGCCTGAAGGACATCACCCAATTGATTTGAACGGTCTTCGTCCAGCAGAAGAAGGTTCAGCCAGTAATTCGAGTCGGCATTTTCCGGCTCACGGAAAAAACCGACCCCCGGGCATTTCTCAAACGCCGCTTCATAGGCCTTGGCCAGTCGTCGTTTATTAGCCAGAAAATCGGGCAATTGTTCCAGTTGCGCCACACCGATGGCGGCGTTGACGTTGGGCATGCGATAATTGAACCCAATTTGGTCGTGCACGAAATCCCAGGCGTGGGGGGCCTTCGCCGTCGTTGTCAGGTGCTTTGCCTTTCTGGCCAGTTCCGCATCATTGGTCAGGATGGCCCCGCCGCCACCCGTCGTGATTGTCTTGTTGCCGTTGAAGGACAAGGCCGCCAACAGTCCAAAATTGCCCGTTTCAATCCCCTTGTACCTCGAGCCCAGGGATTCGGCGGCGTCCTCGATCAGGATCAGCCCCCATTTTTCGCAGACCGCCGACAGGGGCTCCACATCCACGGGGTGTCCAAACGTGTGCATGCAAACGACGGCGCGAATTGTTCGGCCGGTTTCCTTGTTGCGGCACGCCCCGCCGGCCACGTCGGCGACCGCATCAAGGTGCGCGTCCAATTTAGCCGGATCAATACCCAGGGTTTTTTCGTCGCTGTCGGCGAAATGGGGAACGGCTCCCAGATAGGAAACGGCGTTGGCCGTCGCGACGAAAGTCAAGGCCGGGACGATAACCTCGTCATCACGGACAACCCCGGCCAGGACGAGGCAGGCATGCAATGCGGCGGTGCCGTTGACCGTCGCGATGGCATGCCCCGCGCCGGTAAAAGCGGATAGCTTTTCTTCGAACGTATCGACAAATTTCCCGACAGAGGACACCCAGCCCGTATCCAGGCATTCCTTGACATAGGTCCATTCATCACCCCGCAGGCAGGGTTCGTGTAGAACGGCCGGCCCCATCAACACCCTTTTGAGGGCCGAAACGATGTTGTTGGATAACTCGTTCACTGGCTTATCCGGCGCCGGGGACTTCCCAGTTTCCGTAAAAACTTGGCGGTGAATCGATGGTATGAAACAGACCCTGTTTCATGGCCCCGACCAATTCCAAGATTCCGTCCCTAACCGTGTAGGCGGGGTGAAAATGCAGGCGTTCCTGCACTTTTTTGAAATCGACCCGGTAGTTTCTCGGATCGGCGCCATGTTCCTGGTAACGGACTTTCCCCTCGGGCAATACTTCAAGAATCGCATCGACGATCATCTGTTTAGTGAAGTTATTGACCTCTCCCCCGGCATTAAAGACATCAAACGCGACGTCGTCCTTGGGGGCCTCGAACACGCGTTCGATCAAACGGGCGAAATCCCGGAGGTGACAGTAGGGCCGCCACGTGTCGGCATCATAGACCAAAAGGTCCTCCCCCAGAAAAAGAGCACGGGTGAATTCACTGACAGTCAGGTCGAAGCGCATTCTGGTGCTGAGACCGAACGCCGTTGCGAAACGCAAGATCGTCGGGGTGTAATCCACGCCACCCTCAAGGCTCATCAATTGTTTTTCGATTCTGACCTTTGACTTAGCGTATAAGGACAGAGGATTTAATTCAAAGTCCTCATCGGCAAGCTCGTCCCCTTTTATCAGGCCGTAATTTGAACAGGTCGACACGAAGACGACCTTGTTCAGCCCGCGCCCGTTCAATAGCCGGACCATCAAATCGTGACCCTCATCATTCACCCGGGCGGCCTGGTCCGGATATTTTTTCGTCACCGGGTCGCCGACCAGTCCGGCCAGCAACACTACATCCGTAATTCCTTCCAGGGCTGCGGAAAACTCCTGCTCGTCGGTTAGGCTGCCGTGGACGAACTGATAGTCGGGGCTATTCAATAACGGGACGACGGTCAAACCATGATTATAGATCAGATTGTCAAAGCTGCGAACACGATAGCCGGTGCGCAAAAAATGATCGCTTAGGACGGACCCGACATAACCCGCCCCCCCGACAATGAGGACGTGGCGTTTATCTGTTTTTCGCGGGCGCAGGACATCTTCCTCGACCCGCCGCCCTTCGATTTCGATGGCCTTCTTATATGTTTCGGGAAGAGTCATTTTATCATCCAGTAATCCGGTTTTCCCATGCTACCGCAGTCCGGGTGAAAGCTGCACACCCGATTGCTCATTCATCACATTTCCGCCGAAGCGGAATTATCAGGCCCGGCGAATGGCCTCCAATGGGACCGAGGCCTTCACCTGGCGACCCATGATATCCAACAAAACGGCGACACGCTGTGCCTCGCCCAGGCCATCGAACACACCTCGTTGATCGAAAAAAGGCCCATGAACAATTTCCACGCTATCGCCCTTCCTCAGTGATTCCGCCGCCGCTCCGGCATACAGGCCGTCCCCGTCTTCCCGCGTGCGCAACTCGTCAATCACCCAGGGCGGCACGCGCATCGGCTTTTCACCCGCGGTGATCAGATGGCTAATACCAACCGTGGAACGAATCGGTCGCCAACGGGTGGCGCCTTCGTCATAAGCGATAAACAGGTACCGGGGAAACAATGGACGGACAACCGTTTCCACCCGCCGGGCATGGCGGCGGGTTTTCCGATATTTTGGCAGGTAAACCCGGTACCCTTGGCGCCTTAGGTGGGCTTCCGCCTTAACCTCGGAATTGGGTTGGCAATGGGCAACAATCCATTCGTTCACGAGTCGACCCTCCTCGCGTCACCGGCCTCATCGCCGGACACTTTCAGAATATCCGGAGCAAAAACCCGGCCCATCCCGAAAGCGCTCTTGAGCAGATCATATTCCCGTTGAGGATTCCCAATGTCGGTCACCACAAAGGCATCCACATCCACCGCCGGCGGTAATTCCCGGAACACCGGAATGTCCGAATAGGTTTCAAGAAAAGAGCTGGAATCAATGATGCAGACCAATTCAATATCATGGTCCTGAGAGCAGAGAACGGCGATTTCCGCAAGGTCGGTCAATCCATGTAAGGCGATTCGTTTGTGGCCCTGTGCATCGCACTGGGCGAAAATATCCGAGCACTGTTCCCGGGCAATGCGAAAAAAGTGAAACCCTTGAGCCAAGTATTCGCGGGCCAGGCGGGTTTTTTCCGAAAAGCCATGGGGGGTCAGATAATAGGCATATCGATTAGCGGGGGCCTGCTGAACCTTGATCAGGCCTTTTTTTATGCAGCGCTTGAGGTAAGTGTTGGTCAACCCCAAGGCGATGCCGAGCTCGCCGGCAATGGTGCGTTGGGTAACATGGCTGTTGTCATGAACCGCATTCAGGACACCCAGGGTAATGTCACGTTCATTATTGGCCATGAAAGCCAAACCCTTTTCGAATCAGGCGATTAAGTGATTGAAGACAACCGTGTTCACAGCGCGAACATTACCTTGTTCAAAATATGAACGTCAAGAACATTAACGATTTTTCCGGCGGCGGGCTTTCTCGCAACGTTTGTGCCTGAAACAGCGTTTAGCCTCCTTCCTATTCGATACCGTTCCCCTGCCTGGAAAAGATAAACTCCACAAACGAATCCACGGCTTCCGCCAAGTGCGATTGCCCGGTATCTAGGACCAGGTCGGCGGCCTCGGGCGGTTCGTAGGGGGCGCTGGCCGAATAGCCAATCAGGTTGTCCATTTCACCGTTTCGCGCCTTGGCGTATAGGCCCTTGGTATCCCGATATTCCAGGGTCGGGATGTCCGCATGAATATAGATTTCAAAAAAACCCGGCGAAAGCCGCTTCCTCGCACTGGCCCTTGAGTCCCTGTAAGGCGAGATGATCGGCACCAACACGACATCCACCTGTCGACGTTCGCTTTCACACAGGCCTGCGATGAGCGTGTTGTTTTCTTTTATCTCCGCCTCGCTGAAGCCTAAGTGTCTATGCAGACGGTTGCGAACGTCGTCGCCATCCAGAATCGATGTCCTCAACCCCTCCGCCTGCAGTCGTTCGCGTACGCTTTCCGCCAGAGTGGTTTTGCCCGCGCCCGACAGGCCGGTAAACCAGAAGACCAAACCCCGGCTCATTCGACAAACAAGGGCCTGTCGTGGGCGCCTTCGGTGCGCAGGCTCTCCTGAACTATCGAGCGCATCATCCAATCCGGGATGGCGCTGCCGTCCCGCAACGCATCGCGCACCCGGGTGCCGTCAATCGGCGTCAATCCCTCATCCGCCCCGGCAAAGCCGTGACGGGCCGTGGTTTCATTGTAGCCGACGGCGTCGAAAAACACCGGTTGAATGCCGAAGTCCCCCAAATCCTCCATATAGGCCTGGTTGGCCCCCGGCATGTAGAAATCGCCGACGCCCGTATGGTCGCGTCCGATGATGAAATGGCTGCACCCCATGTTCTTTCGGCACAATGCCGTGAACACCGCCTCGCGGGGTCCGGCATACCGGGAATATGTGGCGAAACTGCCCAGGATGACCTTCCCTTTCGGAAACAATCCAAATTCCAGCATGGTCTGATAACTCAGCATAATGGGCCCGGGCAGAAAATCGCCGGGTTTTTTCGGACCGATAACCGGGTTGACGTAGAGTCCATCCGCCCCCGTATCCTTCAACGCCTGGAGCTGGATGAATTCATGGCCCCGGTGGATGGGGTTACGGGTATGAAAACCAACTACCTTGGACCATCCCTTGTGGGCGAAAATAAAGCGCGATTGAGCAGGTGTCAGTTCATAGTGACGGTAAGGCGATGGTAAGCGCTCGATGAGAGCGACGTCTCCGGCGATGAAATTATTACCGTCCCGGAACAACCTGGCCACGCCAGGATGATCCTTCGAGGCCGTGCCGAACCATTTATGCGCCACCTGTTCCAGGTCCATGGAAAAAATTTCCGAAACGTCCAGGGTTGCATATATCTTGCCGTCGGCCCCCGTAAGGGCGATTTTGTCGCCGGGGGCAAATCCTTTCGTCGCCTCTTCAGTCGCCGCGAGCAGGATAGGCATGGGCCAAACGACGCCATTGGGAAGACGGCTGCTTTCCAAAACCGATTCACAGGTCTGGCGGTCCATGAACCCGGTAAGCGGCGAGTAGGTGCCATGGGTGATTTGCTCACAGTCCAGCAACGTGGTGTCGGATACCTGCAGGCGCGTCAATCGTTGTGCCTGCCGGAGTTCTTCGGCACCGGCATGACGTTGCACCAACTGACCGCCGTGCGGGTCCACCAACAGGGAGATGGGGTCGGCCTGATAGTCGAGAGGGTCAGCCTTTTCCGGGCTCTCATAGTTTCGGATCATCTTGACGACCATGGAGGCGCAGGCCACCGGGTGTTCGCCAATCGCCGTTTCGGCGGCCAGCACCAAGCCGTCGGCGCCATCCAACAGGGTGTTGTATATATCGTTGACTTCGGCCCGGGTGGGAGTCGGCAACGTAATCATCGACTCCAGGAGATTGGTCGCCACATAGACCTTCCGATTACGCTTCTTGGCAGTCTTGATGATGGCTTTCTGAACTTCCGGGATCCGTTCCAAGGGGACCTGACGGGATAAATCCCCCCTGTCGATAAGCACGGCATTGGAGGCCTCGGCAATATCGACGAGATTGGCCAGGCCGGGCAAGGATTCGATCTTTGAAATGATAAACGCATCCTCGCTCGTCAGCCGGCGTATTTCCCGCACGTCTTCACGGCAACTGGCGAACGACAGGGCGTAATTGACAAGCCCCTTTTCCATGCCGATCTTCAAACAGGCACGATCATTCTCTGTCAAGGGGTCCATAGCGATTTCGCGCTCGACCGTCACCGCCTTGTTGCGGCCAACCGCACCGCCGTTGATGACTCTCAGCACTGCGCCCTCATCGTCCTTGCCTATCACCTGGACAAGAACCGAGTTGAAATCGATGCTGATAAAGTCGCCGATCTGAAATTCGTCCACGATGTTATTGGGATAGAAGTTGAAACCGGTCGAATCACCCGGCACCTTGCGCCGCGGTGCGCGAACAATGCTGTTTTCCCGAAGCTCAATCCGCAAATCGACGAAATCGCCGGTCCTGATCTGCGCACCTTCCGTATCAAGACAAATGGGGACGTTCGTCTGGGCCTGGATATTATCGATAAGCGCTGCTAAATCCCGGGCCTTGGTATGGGATAGATTAATGCGAAACAGGCTGACTCCCAGTTCCTCCAGGCGTTTTATAACTTGTGCGTTGAATGAGGCGGGACCAAGGGTGCAAAGGATTTCTGTATGCAAAGGGGTCATAAGTATTCCATGAAATAGGCGCCGAGTGACTGTTGCCAATAGGCGCGTGTTTCGATCATTCGCCAAGCCGCCTGTTCAGCACGTGAACGTATAGTCCCGATGCCGTCAGGTGTCAAAATGAAATCGAACGGCGGGTTTCCTCGATGAATTAATTCTTTATAATTTATCAGGTCTTAACTAGAGTGCGTTCGCCTCATTCGACCACGTGTCAATCAAGTAGAAATAAGCAAAGCTGGCTATTATGCAATCGGGTTCGCCTGAGATTGAAGATACCCGATCTGGTCAATTTCTCGGGATTTCCGGATTTGCAATTATTCCCGTTGCCATCTTTGCCTCTAAAGGGGTGGCCCCCCTATTTGCGATTACTGCGGCTGCTTTGTTTTGGGTTCAGGTTCGCACGACAGGATTCCGAGGCCATTTGCGGCCCCTTCCCATATTACTGGCCTCCTTTTTCCTGCTTTCCGTTTTCAGTGCTTTTTGGTCGATTTCCACAGAGGGAACGTTGCGGGCGACCACTCCACTCCTTTTTACCTTTCTGGGGGCCGTTATCGTCATTCGGGCGGCCATCCGGCTGAAAGAGACGGGGCGAACTGTTTTTACTCGTTTCTTGATAATTGGCGGCAGCCTCGGCATCGCCTTCTTGGGCTTGGAGCTGTTAACAAATGCCGCAATCTCAAGGGTCATCTTTGAGTTGAAGGGGTTTGAAACAAAGGAGAATGCCAGCTATCTGATCATGCTGAACTCTTCCCTCGCCGTAGCGGCGCTCTTCGTCTGGCCATTTTCCCTATCGATGTACCGCCGATATGGAAAATTTTCAGGGGCCGCCGCCTTTCTGTTTTGTACGCTGATGATTGCCCAAGGGGGAACGGAAGCATCCGTAATTGCTGTTCTGCTCGGCTTTGTTACGGCAGTGGCCTTTGCCGCCGCGCCCAGGTTCATGCGCTTCTTTTTTTCCGCCGTCCTTGTTGTGGGAGTGTTGGGGGCCCCGACAATTGTCGGTTATCTTCCCGACCCCTTAACGGAAAGCAAAAAGATCCCAATATCATCCCATTCTGCCGCCCATCGCCTGTTGATCTGGAAAAATTCGGTCAAACACATAAAGGAAAGCCCCTGGATCGGGCACGGTTTCGATTCATCCCGGGCCTTCTATAGCGAAAATGACAAGGTCGTTACCTATTTCGCTCAAGACGATCCGAAAAATTCGTGGACGAATTGGTACTCGCCCATCCCCCTGCATCCTCATAACGGTATATTGCAAATCTGGTTGGAAACGGGCCTTCTCGGTGCCGTCATTCTATTGAGTCTGCTGATCTACCTAGTCCGGCGGATATCCAGCCACCGAATGAGCCGGCTTGAAGTCGCATCGTCCATAGGCTTGTTTGCGTCCGGACTGTTCATATTTTCCGTCAGTTTCGGAGTGTGGCAGGCTTGGTGGCAGGCCACACTCTGGTTGACAACTGCGTTTATGATCGTCGGCCTTCAGCACAAACCAACCGCTGGAAGCCCTTCTGATCACCCGTCCGAGTAGAGAATTCCGGTTTCCTGTCCGGGCACGGCGACCAGGGCGAGGAAGTCGCCCATAGCGATCAGGCCGGGGAAGTGGCGGCCCGTCAGCACGCCGTCGATGGCGGCGTGGTAGTCCGTCGGCGGCGCGCCCGTGCGCTCGATACCGTGAACCCGGGCGATCCGCTCGCCGGCCTCGACCCGGGCCCCGAGATCGACGCACATTTCCAGCAGGCCCGGCGACTGGCAAATCACGTAACAACGCCCATCCGGCATGTCCAGGTTAAGGGTTTCCGCCACTTCCGGCTCCCCTTCGGTCAGCCCGGCGTGAATCAGCAGGTTGCGGATGCCCTTGCGGGCGATGGCGATGGTTTCCGCCGTCGCCGAGCCGCCGCCGCCGAGCTCCGTGCTGATGAAGACCTTGCCCTGGTCTTCCGCCGCCGTGTCGTACATGCCGACGGAGTCCAGCTCCAGCAGCATCATCGAGTGGGGGGCGTTGAAGGCCCGCATGGCGGCGATGCAGCGGGCCTGCTGGGCCTTGTCCTCCAACACATGGGCGCAGCAAAAGGGCAGGAAATCCAGGGTCTTGCCCCCGGAATGGAAGTCCACCACGTAATCGGCCATGGGCAGCAAGGTGTTTTGAAAGTAATCGGCCACCTTTTCCGTCAGGCTCCCCGCCGGATCGCCGGGAAAGCTGCGGTTCATGTTGCCGCCGTCGATGGGCGAAGTGCGCCTGCCGGCGCGGAAGGCCGGGTAGTTCATGGCCGGGACGATGATCACCCGGCCCGAGAGCTCTTCCGCCCTGATGCGCCGGGCCAGGTCGAACAGAGCCACCGGCCCCTCGTATTCGTCGCCGTGGTTGGCGCCGGTGAACAAAACCGTCGGCCCGTCGCCGTTTTTCGCCACGGTGATGGGGATCATCATCGAGCCCCAGCCGGACCCGTCATGGGAATGGGGCAGGGTAAGAAACCCGTGGCGCACCCCGTCGGCGTCGAAATCGACCGTCGCCGTGGTCGGATTGGTCGTGCTCATCGCTGTTGCTCCCCGGTCAATGGCGGACGGGGCATGGTAGCGCAAGACGGCCACGCCTGAAACCACCGCTTTTCCCGCTGCCTTTCCGGCGCCAATTGACATGTTTGAGCGTGATTTGTGTCGTGATTTGTTGACGACGGTCAATAATTGACCTACATTACTTTCGTCAACAGGGAACGACAGCCCATGCCGACAATAAAGAACTTCAACGGTTACCGGATTTGCATGTACTTTGAAGACGAAAACCCGCCCCCACTTCCACGTTGTCGGCCCCGACTTCGAAGCCCAGGTGGCCATTGCCGACCTGACGGTCTTAAGGGACGTCCTGCCGGGGAAATGCAAGCCCGCTTTGACATGGGCATTACGGAACAAACAGGCGCTCATGAATAAATGGAATGAACTGAGCTAACAGAAAGAAGCAACCATGACTCCCGAAACGCCCCGCCTGGCGAACGTCACAAGCGCCGAAAAGCCATTTACCTTAAAACTGACATGGCAAGACGGTCGCTGCCAAAACGCCGACCTGACGGGGCTCGTCAACCGCTCGCCCCATTTCCGCATCTTCCTGAAAGACCCCGAAGCCTTCAGGTCGGTCAAGGTGATAAACTGGGGACATGGCGTTGAATGGGAAAACGGCCTGGATTACTCGGCGGATAACCTGTTCAAGATCGCCGCCGAGCAGGAACCGTGGACCTGTAAGCAATTCCGCCGCTGGCAGGAAAACATGAAACTGAAAAACAGCGAAGCCGCCGCCGTCCTTGGCTACGGCCAGGGACAGATCAAGAACTTCCGCAGCGGCAGAGCGACGATTCCGGTTACGGTTTCCAGCGCATGCCGAAGCATGGAAGCGGACAGAACCGTTTTCTTCGCCCACTTCACGCCCGGAAGACCGCCGGGTCGTCCGACATCGAAAAAGCCGGCTGTCCGCAAGGAACCGTCGTGAACCGTATCGGCCCTGATACCGGCGACGTCATGCGAAAAAAGTCATGCCCCCCCTTGGCAACTCCCCCCGTCATCGACCTTTACTCCGACAGAGACCGGCCCGGCCTGAGGTGGCATCTGAAATCCGCCTTTCGCGGCTTCGTCGGAGAGCGGTTTCTCCGCCGCTATCCGCCACGCACGGAGGGGACGGACCCCTATCTCAATCTGGGCTGCGGGCCGAAGCGGTTCGAAGGCTTCGTCAACGCCGATTTCTACTCCACCCGGACTTCGTTACGAAAACGCAACAAGGCCCGCAGACCGGACTGGATGGTCGATGTCCGCAGGCCCCTGCAATGCCCGGACGATTATTGGCGGGGCGTCTTTTGCGAACACCTGATCGAACACCTGACCTATGCCGACGCCCGCTTCGCCCTGTCGGAAATTCTCAGGACCCTGAAACCCGGAGGACGGCTGCGGGTGACCGTACCCGATTTCGGCAAATTCGCCCGCTATTACGTCAGCGGCGAGACGGACGCCTTCGCCGGAGCGCCGACCCGGCGCTGGTCCAGCAGGGGCGAGGCCATGGCCGACGCGGCGCATATGTGGGGCCACCAGTCCCTGTGGGACCGGGACATGATGGCGAACCTGTTGTCCGAGGTCGGCTTCGAGGGGGTCGAGATGCAGGAATTTCGCTCCGGCGGCGATCCCGAACTGCTCAGGGACGATCCGGAAAAAAGCTGGGAAACCCTCTACATGGAGGCCCGCAAGCCCCAATGAACAAAGCCCCCGGAGGCTGTCCCCCGAGGGCTTTGGATGGAGCGGGCGATGAGATTCGAACTCACGACTTCAACCTTGGCAAGGTTGCGCTCTACCCCTGAGCTACGCCCGCATGGTGCGTCGCGAAGGGCGACGACGGAGCGAGATAATACGCAAAGCGCGGCGCTTTGCAAGCCCCATCTCAACCTTTTCCATTCCGGGGCTGGCCATCGCCGGGGCGGGCGCTTATGATCGCCGCCATGAACGCCCAATCCGATACCCTTTTCGCCCGTCTCCAGGACCTTGGAATCCAGGTCGAAACCCACAGCCATCCCAAGGTTTTCACCGTCGAGGAGGCGCAGGCCCATTGCAGCCACCTGCCCGGCGGCCACTGCAAGAACCTGTTTCTGAAGGACAAGAAGGGCCAGCTTTGGCTGGTCGTCGCCCTAAACGAGCGGCCCATCGACATGAAGGACCTGCGCAAGCGCATCGGCTCCCACCACCTGTCCTTCGGCAAACCGGACCTGCTGGACCAGGTGCTCGGCGTCGCCCCGGGCTCGGTCACCCCCTTCGCCCTGATTAACGACACCGAGGGCCGGGTGCGGGTGGTCCTGGACAAGGAAATGATGGACCTGGACCTGCTCAACTATCACCCCCTGACCAACGACATGACCACGGCCATTCGTCCCGACGACCTGCTTTGCTTCATCCGCGACACCGGGCGGGAGCCGGACGTGGTTGAGCTGTAGGCGGATTTTTTCCGCCAACCCCTTGCGGGACAGAGGGAAAACAGCCATTTATGTTCCTCGCGGACTTTCATTCACATTGGCAAAAGCGTAGACGACGATGATTATCGAGCAAGACGGCACCCCGGTCGGTGCGGGACAGGCGGGCGGCGAGCTGATCAAGGATACGGATATCGCCGGTTTCATGAACGATGTGATCGAACAATCGAAAACCGTTCCCGTCATCGTCGATTTCTGGGCCCCCTGGTGCGGCCCGTGCAAACAATTGACGCCGCTGCTGGAAAAACTGGTCAGCCAGGGCGGCGGTATCGTCAAGCTGGTCAAGGTCAACGTCGACGACAACCAGCAACTGGCGGCGCAACTGCAGGTCCAGTCCGTGCCGACGGTGTTCGGCTTCAAGAACGGCCAGCCCGTCGACGCCTTCGCCGGCGCCCAGCCGGAAAGCCAGGTCAAGGCCTTCATCAAGCGCCTGACCGGCGATGCCAAGGCCCCCGTCGAGGAGGCCCTGGACCATGCCCGCGAATTGCTCGACCAGGGCGACGCCGAACAGGCCAGCGCCATCTACGCCCAGGTCCTGGGCCAGGATCAGGCCAACGGCGCGGCCATCGGCGGGCTGATCCGCTGCTACATCGCCTCCGGCGAGCCGGACCACGCCAAGGCCCTGCTGGAAGGCCTGGAGGCGGCGACCCTGAACCATCCCGACGTCCAGGCCGCCGTGTCCGCCCTTGAATTGGCCGAGGCGGGAGCGGCCGGGGGCGACCTGGAGGACCTCCGCGCCAAGCTGGCGGCGAACGAAAAAGATCATCAGGCCCGCTATGACCTGGCCGTCGGCCTCTACGGCGCCGGACGGGCGGAGGAAGCGCTGGAGGAACTGCTCGAGATCATCCGCCGCGACCGGGGCTGGAACGAAGAGGCCGCCCGCACCCAGATGCTGAAGATCTTCGAGGCCCTGGGACCGACGGACCCGATCACCGTCCAGGCCCGGCGCGCCCTGTCCACCGTGCTGTTTTCCTGAGCGGGGCCGGGACATGCTGGGAGCCTTTGGCGATATCGGCGTCGACGCCCTGCCGCGGGACCTGCCGCTGTTTCCCCTCAGCGGCGCCCTTTTGCTGCCCCACGGCCATCTTCCCCTGAACATTTTCGAGCCCCGCTACCTCAACCTGGTCGAGGACACCCTGGGCCGGGGCCGGTTCATGGGCATGGTTCAGCCGCGCACGCCCCAGGCCGACCCGGTGCCCGACGACGCGGCGCTGTATCCGGTCGGCTGCGTCGGGCGCATCGTCTCCTTCGAGGAGACGGAAACCGGGCATCTGTTCATTGCCCTGCGCGGGCTCAGCCGGTTTTCCATCGAGGGCGAGCTCGACCCGGAAAAGGGCTACCGCCGGGCCCGGGTCGATTACCGGGCCTACGGGGCGGACCTGCACGACGATCCCGGCGCCATCGGCGACCGGCCCCGGCTGATCGCCGCCGTGCGCCGCTTTTTCGATCAAAACGACATCGAGGTCGACTGGGAGGCCATCGACGAGGCGGCGGACGAGACCCTGATCACCTCCCTGGCCATGATCTGCCCCTTCGAGCCCCGGGAAAAGCAGGCTTTGTTGGAATCCCCCGGGGTCACGGAACGGGCCGACCTGTTGACCTCGCTGATCGAAATGGCCTTGCTGGGCGATGACGGGCGAGCCGGCACCTTCCATCATTAATATTCTTTTTTCATGATCTTAGAGACGTTTTTTCATTTATAAGGATAATTAAGAGGCCGCCATGACCCAACCCGCCGTCGATAGCAAACTGCTGGAAATCCTGGTCTGTCCCCTGACCAAGGGGCCGCTGACTTATGACCAGGAGGCCCAGGAACTGATCAGCCGGGACGCGGGCCTGGCCTATCCCATCCGCGACGGCATTCCCATCATGCTGGTCGACGAGGCGCGGCAACTGGAACAACCCGTTTAGGATTGAATGACCCATGAGCGACTTTTCCCAGAAACACAAACCCACGGAAATCCGCCTGAAACAGGCGGAAAAGGTGCTGGAGGTGGACTTCGAGGACGGCGCCAGCTTCCGCCTGCCCGCCGAACTGCTGCGGGTGGAGAGCCCCTCGGCGGAGGTTCAGGGCCATAGCCCTTCGCAAAAACAGGTGGTGTCCGGCCGCCGCCATGTGGGCATTCTCGGCGTCGAACCGGTCGGCAATTACGCCGTTTCCATCAAGTTCGACGACCTGCACGATTCCGGCATTTATACCTGGGATGCCCTCTACGCCTTCGGCGCCGACCAGGACGCCCTCTGGCAAAATTACCTGAATGAGCTGGAATCCAAGGGCCTTAGCCGGGATCCCTGAGTCTTTGAATTATAGGGGTTCGCCCCGCATCAGGCGGGGCAAATCGCCGGCCAGGCCCATGGCGTGGCGCATGAACAACCGTTTCAGGGGCGGCATCTTGTCCACCGCCGCAAGACCCAGGTCGCGGGCCAGGCGGACCGGTTCGATATCGTTGGAAAACAGCCGGTTCAGGACGTCGGTCATGGCCAGCATCAGGGTGTTGTCGAAACGCCGCCGCCGTTCGTAGTTTTGCAAAACCGCCCCGTCCCCCGGATCGAGACCGAGGCGGCGGGCGTCGGTCAGTTCCTCCACCAGCACGGCGACGTCGCGCAGGCCCATGTTCAGGCCCTGCCCGGCGATGGGATGCATGCCGTGGGCGGCGTCTCCGGCCAGGGCCAGGCGGTGGTCCGTCGAGCGTTCCGCGTATTGCAGGGACAGGGGATAGGCCCAGCGGGGGCCGGTGACCCTGAGTTCCCCCATGAAATCCCCGAACCGGCGCCCCAGTTCGGCGAGAAACGGGCCCTCGTCCAGGGCCATCAGGGCGGCGACCCGCTCGTCCCGCTCGGTCCAGACGATGGACGAGCGGTTGCCCGGCAGGGGCAGGATGGCGAAGGGCCCGGCGGGCAGGAAATGTTCGTGGGCGACGTTGTCGTGGGGCCTTTCATGTTCGACCGTGCAGACGATGCCCGTCTGCCCGTAGGACCAGCCGGTGACGCGAATGCCCGCGTGCTCCCGGGTCGGCGAGCGGCGGCCCTCGGCGCCGATGACCAGCCGCGCCCGGACCATGCCGCCGCCCTCCAGCTCCGCCCGCACCTGGCCCGGGTCCCGGGTCAGGCTTTCCACCGACGCCGGGGCCAGCAGGGTCAGGTTGCCGTGGTCCCCGAAGCGTTCGGCCAGGGCGTGGCGGATGGAGCGGTTCTCCACCATGTAGCCGAAGGCCTCCGCGCCCACGTCCTGGCGGTCATAGTGGAGGAAAAACAGGGAATCCCCGTCGGACACGCGGATTTCGTTGATAGCGGCGCTGTCGCCTTGCATCAGCGGCCACAGGCCGAGGCCGTCGAGAACCCGCTGCGAGGAAAGGGCGATCGCCGAGGCACGGCCGTCGAAGGTCTTTTCCAGCCCCTGGGCCGGTTCCTGACTATCGACGACGACCACCGACAACCCCCCCTGGGCGAGGCCACAGGCCAGAGTTCCGCCGACCAGCCCGCCGCCGACGACGAGAACGTCCGCCTGGTGTGAATGTTGCGGCTTCATCGTTTGCCTAATAATTAATCAGTAACATAATTTGCCTAAAATTCAGGCATTGTTGCCACGGGTCTTCCTCATCCTTTTCCGGGACTATAGCCGGTAATTTCCTGTTTCTAAACCCTTTTCTTTGATGGGCCGAGAACTGGCACGGGCCTTGTAACGGGAGTCCGGGAACGCCATCGGGGCGTTGTTCAAGGAAAAGGAATTCACGTTATGAAATTGATCATGGCCGTCATCAAGCCGTTCAAGCTGGACGATGTCCGCGCCGCCCTGTCGGGCCTCGGCGTCGAAGGCATGACCGTCAGCGAGGTCAAGGGCTTCGGGCGGCAGAACGGGCATGCGGAAATCTATCGCGGCGCCGAATACACGGTTCAGTTCCTGCCCAAGGTCAAACTGGAAATCGCCGCCAACGACGAACTGGTCGAGGGCATTGTCGAGGCCATCCAGTCCACCGCCGCCACCGGCAAGATCGGCGACGGCAAGATTTTTGTCTACGACCTGTCCTCCGCCGTGCGCATCCGCACCGGCGAAAGCGACCGGACCGCCCTGTAATCCAAGGAGAACCGATTTATGAGACGATTCCCACAAACAATTGCCGCTGCTGCCCTTTTCCTGCTTCTTGACAAATCGGTTGAAGCCGGGGAGCTGACGGAAACCCAGTACATCCTCAACAGTTTTTCCTTTCTGGTGCACGGTTTCCTGGTCATGTTCATGGCCGCCGGTTTCGCCATGCTGGAATCCGGCCTGGTGCGGGCCAAGAACACGGCCACCATCTGCCTGAAGAACATCGCGCTCTATTCCATCGCCGGGCTGATGTTCTATCTGGTCGGCTACAACCTGATGTACGACGGGGTCGACGGCGGCTTCATGGGAACCTTCGCCCCGTGGAGCGGCGACAACGCCGACGCCCTGGCCGGTAACTTCGATGGCGGCTATGCCGCCCAATCCGACTGGTTCTTCCAGATGGTGTTCGTCGCCACCGCCGCCTCCATCGTCTCGGGCACCGTCGCCGAACGCATCCGGCTCTGGCCGTTCCTGCTGTTCGTCGCCCTGCTGACCGGCTTCATCTATCCCGTTACCGGGGCCTGGCACTGGGGCGGCGGCTGGCTGGCGAAGGCCGGATTCGTCGACTTCGCCGGTTCCACCCTGGTGCATTCCGTCGGCGGCTGGGCGGCCTTGACCGGCGCCGTCATCCTCGGCGCGCGCAAGGGCAAATACCAGCCCGGCGGCGGCGTCCACCCCCTACCCGGGGCCAACCTGCCCCTGGCGACGCTGGGCGCCTTCATCCTCTGGCTCGGCTGGTTCGGCTTCAACGGCGGCTCGCAACTGGCCCTGGCCAGCGCCGCCGACGCCATCGCCATTTCCACCATCTACGTCAACACCAACATGGCCGCCGTCGGCGGGGTGCTGGCGGCCATGGCGCTGACCCAAGCGGTCTACAAAAAGGTCGACCTGTCCATGGCCCTGAACGGCGCCATCGCCGGGCTGGTGTCCATCACCGCCGGGCCCGACACCCCCTCCATCGGCGCGGCGCTGGCCATCGGCGCCGTCGGCGGGGCCATTGTCGTCTTCCTGGTGCCGCTGCTCGACAAACTGCGCATCGACGATGTGGTCGGCGCCATCCCGGCCCACCTGGGGGCGGGAATCTGGGGCACCCTGGTCGTTCCCCTGACCAACCCCGGGGCCACCTTCACCGCCCAGGCCCTGGGCGTCGCCGCCATCGGCGGCTTCGTCCTCGCCGTCTCCGCCGTCCTCTGGCTGGTCCTCAAGGCCACCATCGGCATCCGGGTCGGCGCCGAAGAGGAAATGAACGGCCTCGACCAGTCCGAGTTGGGCATGGAGGCCTATCCGGAATTCGGCCGGGGATCGCAAACCATCTGAGCCTTCCCCCGCCGGCAATACCCCGGGCCCCGCAGGGTTAACCCCCGGCGGGGCCCGGCTTGCCTATTAATTGCCCATCTTTCTCTTAGCTGCTTATTATTTCATCGTTGATTTCGTTGGCATATCGCAATGTTTGTGCCATGCCCTTGTACCCCTTGTTTTTTTCCATGGCTCCCGGTCTGGCACGGTTCTTGTAACACAGGAGCCGTTTGCATTTTCAGTCTTCAAGGGAGAACAGGAATATGGATGCGGTGAAATCGGGGGCGGACGTGTTTTTCGTGCTGATCGGGGCGGTCATGGTCCTGGCCATGCACGCGGGCTTCGCCTTTTTGGAGGTCGGCACCGTGCGGCGCAAGAATCAGGTCAACGCCCTGGTCAAGATCATCGTCGATCTGGCGGTGTCCACCGTGGTCTATTTCTTCATCGGCTACATGGTCGCCTACGGGGTGTCCTTCCTTTATAGCGCGTCGGACCTGGTCGGTGGCGGCGCGGCGGGATTCGCCGCCAGCGGCTACGATCTGGTGAAGTTTTTCTTCCTCATGACCTTCGCCGCCGCCATTCCGGCGATTATTTCCGGCGGCATCGCCGAGCGGGCCCGCTTCTGGCCGCAGTTGGCGGCCACCGCCATCATCGTCGGCGCCGTCTATCCGGTGTTCGAGGGCATGGTCTGGGGCTCCCGGCTGGGCTTTCAGGACTGGATGACCGCCACCTTCGGCGTCGGCTTCCATGATTTCGCCGGGTCCGTGGTCGTGCACGGGGTCGGCGGCTGGCTCGCCCTGGGGGCGGTGGTCATGCTCGGCGCCCGCATGGGCCGCTACCGCAAGGACGGTCGCGTCGTCGGCATTCCCCCCTCGAACATTCCCTTTCTCGCCCTCGGATCATGGATCCTCTCCGTCGGCTGGTTCGGCTTCAACGTCATGAGCGCGCAGAGCCTGGAAGGGGTCAGCGGCCTGGTGGCGATGAATTCCCTGCTGGCCATGGTCGGCGGCATTCTCGCCGCCGTCGTCGTCGGCCGCAACGACCCGGGCTTCGTCCACAACGGGGCGCTGGCCGGGCTGGTTGCCGTGTGCGCCGGTTCCGACGTCATGCACCCCGTCGGCGCCCTGTTCACCGGGGCCGCCGCCGGGGCGTTGTTCGTCTGGGGCTTCAACCAGTGTCAGAACAAATGGAGGATCGACGACGTTCTCGGCGTCTGGCCCCTGCACGGCCTGTGCGGCCTGTGGGGCGGGCTGGCGGCCGGAATTTTCGGACTGGAAGCCCTCGGCGGACTGGGCGGCGTCAGCTTCCTGGCGCAGCTTACCGGAACGTTGGTCGGTGTCGGTTTCGCCGCCGTCGCCGGTTTCGTCGTCTACGGCGGGCTCAAGGCGGTGGTCGGCATCCGCCTCGACCCGGAACAGGAATTCCAGGGCGCCGACCTGTCCCTGCATCACATCGGCGCCTATCCGGAGGAAGACGTCAGGGGCTGACTTGTTTGCCGCGGAGAGGCCCGTTACACTCCGCGCCATGACAAACGCACCGACCCTGAACCGGCGCACCGGCAACATGACGGATTATCCCTTCGACCGCCTGCGCGCCCTGCTCGACCCCCTTGGCCCGCCCGATGGAGAGACGCCGCTGGTCCTCTCCATCGGCGAGCCGCGACACACGCCGCCGGCCCTGATCGGCGAGGCCCTGAACGCCCACGCCGAAGACTGGGGCCGCTATCCGCCGGCTGCCGGCACCGCCGATTTCCACGCCGCCGTCGGCGACTGGATGACCCGGCGCTTCGCCCTGAAGCAAGATTTTCTGGACCCGAAGAGCCAGATTCTGCCGGTCCTGGGCACCCGCGAGGCCCTGTTCCTCGCCGCCCTGCTGGCCGTCGACACGGCGCCCGGCGGTGTCGAGCCGGCGGTGGCATTTCCCAACCCCCTCTATCATGTCTATTCCGGCGCGGCGGCAATGGCCGGGGCCGAGGCGGTGCCCATGGCGGCGACCCGGGACACCGGCTTCCTGCCCGACCTGAACGCCCTCGCGCCCGAGACCCTGGACCGGCTGTCGCTGATGTATCTGTGCAACCCGTCCAATCCCCAGGGGGCGGTGGCCGACGCCGCCTACCTGGAACAGGCCGTGACCCTGGCCCGGCGGCACGGCTTCATCCTCGCCATGGACGAGTGCTACAGCGAAATCTACGACGATCGCCCCCCCGTGGGCGTTGCCGAGGTCTGTCAGGACCTCGGGCGGGGCCTCGACAACGTCCTCATCTTCCATTCCCTTTCCAAGCGCTCCAACGCGCCGGGGCTGCGTTCCGGCTTCGTCGCCGGCGACCCGGCCCTGATCGGCCCCTTTTGCACGCTTCGCAACATCGGCGGCGCCACCATGCCCATTCCGGTGATGGCCGCCTCCGCCGCCCTGTGGCGGGACGAGGCCCACGTCGAGGAAAACCGCGCCCTTTACCGGCAGAAGTTCGACCTGGCCGACCGCTTGCTGGACGGACGCTTCGGTTACCGCCGCCCGGCCGCCGGATTTTTCCTCTGGCTCGACGTCTCCGCCCACGGCGGCGGCGAGGAGGCGGCGAAACGGCTGTGGCGGGAAGCGGCCCTCAGGGTGCTGCCCGGGGGCTATCTGGCGCGCACCGAGGCCGACGGTTCCAACCCTGGCCGGGATTACATCCGCATCGCCATGGTCGACGACCCCGAAACCACCGAACAGGCGCTGAAAAAGATTCTAAACGTGCTGCGTTAAGGTCTTGTAAACATTGCTCCCCTATTAATCGGAGCATGGCCAGAACCTTAAGCAATCCCGGCGCCGGACCGATCCTCCCGGAAAGCGTCACGACCTTTCTGAAACGACGTTTCAGCGAGATCCTCGGGCTCGCCCTGGCCGCCTGCGGCCTGCTCATGGAGCTGGCGCTGCTGTCCTACACCCCGGGCGATCCCTCCCTCAACAGCGCCGCCCGGCATGGCCCGGACAATCTTCTCGGCCTGCCCGGGGCCACTCTTTCCGATTTGCTGCTGCAGTCGCTCGGGTTGATCGCCGTCGTTCCCGGGCTGGTGCTGCTGGTCTGGGGCATACAGACCATCCGCAAGCGTCCGCCGTCCTCCTTGCCGATGAAGCTTGGCCTGTTGCTCGCCGCCCTGATGCTGCTGGCCATGAGCGCCAGCGCCCTGCCCCTTTCCGGGGCCTGGCCCTTCGCCACCCGCTTCGGCGGCGTCGTCGGCGCGGTCCTGCTCGACCACACGGCGGGGCTGCTGGCCGCCGCCACCGCCGCCCTGAACCTGGGATTCACGCCCTATGCCTGGATTCCCGCCCTGTTCACGGCGCCCCTGGGCGGTCTGGCCCTGATCACCGTTCTGGGCCTCAGCGGCCGCGACTGGCTCGCCCTTCGGGACGCCCTGGTAGGGGCCGGGTATTGGGCCTGGAACCTGTTGCGCCGGGTCATCGTCACCCTCGCCGCCCGGGTTTCCGCCGCCGACATCGCCGCCAAACTGCCCGAGGCGGCGCCCCGGCCGGAAACGGCGAAACGGCTCCCCGTTGTCGAACCGGCGGCGGCGAAAAAGGCCGCGCCGCCGAAAATCGCCGAAAAGGCGGCCAAGCCCAAGACCGGACGCAAGGCCGCCGCCAAGCGCCAGCGCAGCCTGGACCTGGTGCCGGGCGAGACGTTCGAGCTGCCGCCCCATGATTTGCTGGAGGCGCCGCCCGATCAGGCAAACACATCCTCCCTCGGCAAGGACGCCCTGCAGCAGAACGCCAAGCTGCTGGAATCCGTGCTTGAGGACTTCGGCGTCCGCGGCGACATCCTCAAGGTTCATCCCGGCCCTGTGGTCACCCTTTACGAGCTGGAGCCGGCCCCCGGGACCAAGACATCGCGGGTCATCGGCCTCAGCGACGACATCGCCCGTTCCATGAGCGCGGTTTCCGTGCGCGTCGCCGTGGTGCCGGGGCGCAACGTCATCGGCATCGAGCTGCCCAACGTGGAACGGGAAATGGTCTATCTGCGGGAACTGTTGGCCTCCGACCCCTTCGAGAGGGCCCCGGGCAAGCTCAACTTCGCCCTCGGCAAGGACATCGGCGGCCTGCCGGTGACCGTCGACCTGTCCCGCATGCCGCACCTGCTGATCGCCGGCACCACCGGTTCCGGCAAATCCGTCGGCATCAACACCATGATCCTGTCCCTGCTCTATCAGCTATCCCCCGACGAATGCAAAATGATCATGATCGACCCGAAGATGCTGGAATTGTCCGTCTACGAGGGCATCCCGCACCTGTTGACCCCGGTCGTCACCGAGCCCTCGAAGGCGGTCATGGCCCTGAAATGGGCGGTCCGGGAAATGGAGGAACGCTACCGCGCCATGTCGCAAATGGGGGTGCGCAACATCGCCGGCTACAACGCCCGCCTGGCGGAGGCGGCGAAAAAAGGGGAAACCCTGACCCGGCGGGTGCAGACCGGATTCGACGGCGACGGCAAACCGGTGATGGAGGATCAGCCCCTGTCCATGGACCCGCTGCCGTTCATCGTCATCGTCATCGACGAAATGGCCGACCTGATGCTGGTCGCCGGCAAGGACGTGGAGGCCGCCGTGCAGCGGCTGGCGCAAATGGCCCGGGCCGCAGGCATTCACATGGTGATGGCGACGCAACGGCCCTCGGTCGATGTCATCACCGGCACCATCAAGGCCAATTTCCCGACCCGGATCAGCTTCCAGGTGACGTCGAAAATCGACAGCCGGACGATCCTCGGCGAACAGGGGGCGGAACAACTGCTGGGCCAGGGCGACATGCTGTACATGGCCGGCGGCGGCCGGGTCACCCGCGTGCACGGACCCTTCGTGTCCGACGAGGAGGTCGAGCACGTGGTTGGATTCCTGAAGTCACAGGGCGCGCCCCAGTACCTGGAGGACGTCACCGAGGAAGTGGAAGGGGAGGTCATCGGCCCCAACGGCAGTGGACAACCGTCCGGAGACGAACTATATGACGAGGCGGTCGCCCTGATCGCCCGCGAAGGCAAGGCATCGACCAGTTTCATTCAGCGCCACCTGCAGATCGGCTACAACCGGGCGGCGCGGATCATCGAACGCATGGAGAACGAAGGCGTTGTCAGCAAAGCAAACCGGGTCGGCCGCCGCGAGGTTCTTATCGGCGAAGTGGGCGAAACGGTCTTATAGAGCCCTCGCCGTCCTGGCCCTCGCGCTGTCCTTGCAGGCCGCCCCCGTCGGCGCGGCCGCGGCCTTGAACGACGCCGACCGGGCGACGGCGAAGCGGATCGAAGGCTACCTCAACGAATTGATGACCCTGAAGGCCCGCTTCCTGCAGGCCTCTTCCACGGGCCAGTACGCGGAGGGGACGTTTTACCTGTCCCGGCCGGGCAAAATGCGCATCGAATATGATCCGCCGGTGAAGTTCCTTATCGTCGCCGACGGCACCTGGCTGATGTACCTGGACAAGGAACTGGACCAACTGACCCATCTGCCCCTGGGCTCGACCCCGGCGGATATCCTGGTGCAGGAAGACATTTCCTTGTTTTCCGGCGATCTGGTGGTCACCAAAGTGGAGCGCGCGCCCGGCGTCATCGGCGTCACCATCGGGCGCAAGGACGAGGATGGCGGTCATCTGACCCTGGTTTTCGCCGACAAGCCCCTGGAACTGAAGAAATGGATCGTCGTCGACCCGCAGGGGGTCAAGACCTCGGTCTCGCTGCTGTCGGCGCGGCGCGATGTCAGCTTCGACCCGAAACTGTTCAACATCAAGCTGCGCCCGGCGAAGCCCCGGGAAAGCCACAAATAACCGGGACTTACGGCGCCAGGCGGTAGCCGCCCGGCTCGGTCAGCAGGATGCGGGCGTTGGACGGGTCTTTTTCGATTTTCTGCCGCAAACGGTAGACGTGGGTTTCCAGGGTGTGGGTCGTTACGCCTGCGTTATAACCCCAGACCTCGTCCAGCAGGACGTCGCGGCTGACCACTTTGTCGCCCGCGCGATAGAGATATTTCAATATCGCCGCCTCTTTGTCGGTCAGGCGGATCTTGCCGTTGTTTTCCTCGTCCACCAGCATCTTCGCCCCGGGCTGGAAGCTGTAGGGGCCGATGGTGAACACCGCGTCGTCGCTGCGTTCGTGCTGTCGGATGTGGGCGCGCAGGCGGGCCAGCAGGACGCCCAGGCGAAACGGTTTGGTGATGTAGTCGTTGGCCCCGGCGTCGAGGCCGAGAATGGTGTCGGCGTCCGTATCCGCCCCGGTGAGCATGATAATCGGCGACTTCACCCCGTTGCGCCGCATCAGCCGGCAGACGTCCCGCCCGTCCATGTCCGGCAGGCCCACATCCAGCAAGATCACGTCGAAATAGTCGCTTTTCGCCAGGGCCAGGGCCTCGGCGCCGCTGGTCGCCGCCGTCGGCACGAATTCCTCGTGCAGTTGCAGTTGTTCGCTCAACATTTCCAGCAGCGGCGTTTCGTCGTCGACGATCAATACTTGCTTGCCCGAGGTCATGATTTTTCCTGTCGGTCCTGCACCGTCTGCCCGGTTTTCCCGCCGTTTACGATAATAGGGTTACGGCCTTCGTCAATAGAAGATCCCCCAAGTGTGTTTCGAAACTTGTTTTGCCCCGGTCGAATTAAGAGTATGGTCCCCGTCGACCCGATTGATCGGGCGAAGCAACTCTTTCCCATTGTGTGAGACAGCCCGGGCCAAGCCATGCCACACCGCCTCAATCTGATCCCGATGCCCGCCTCGCGGCAGGCTTCCGCCCTGCTGGCCGTCGACCGCAGCGTCTCGGAACTGCGCCGGGGCCGCATGGTCTGCGTCCGCGCCGGCGGCGGCGTCTCGGCCCTGGTCCAGGCCGCCGAGGCGGTCACCGACGCGGCCCTGGAAAACCTGGCGGAAACCGCCCAGGCGGAGGCTCGGCTGGCGATCACCGCCCGCCGCGCCGCCGTGCTCAATCTGTCTGACGACGAGGCGGCGGCGGTGATTCTCGGCTGTTCCAGCGGTTGGCGGGCGGAAACGGTGCTTAATCTGGCCGATCCCCTGTCCCACTTCGAGGCCGGCGAGACCGCCTGCTGCGATCTCGACGTGGCCGCCGCCGAACCCTACAGCGGCGAGGCCGCCGCCGTCGGCCTGGCCAAGGTCGCCCGCCTGCTGCCCGCCGCCCTGGTGGCGCCCATCGCCGACCCGGACGCCGACGACCTGGACGCCT
Source organism: uncultured Thalassospiraceae bacterium (assembly GCA_964344645.1). Lineage (GTDB taxonomy): Bacteria > Pseudomonadota > Alphaproteobacteria > Rhodospirillales > JABHCV01 > JACNJU01. The sequence continues at coordinate 145,668 of CAYFOJ010000003.1, read as the reverse complement.
GGGCGACCCGGCGCGGCCTGCTGGTGGTCGATGCGGGAGACGTCTTCCAGTACGAACACACCCAGGCCAGGACCCTGAAATCCGTCAGCCAGGCCCGGGTTCCCCTGATCGACGCCCACGACGCCCGCATCGTCGCCTTCCGGCCCGACGACGGCGGCCTGGAACATCTGGCCATCGTCATCGGCGAGCCGGACCCGGACGGCGGGCGGCCGGTGCTGGCCCGCCTGCATTCGGAATGCTTCACCGGCGACCTGCTCGGCAGCCTGCGCTGCGACTGCGGCGACCAGTTACGTGGCGCCATCAACGAAATCGCCGCCACCGGCGGCGGCGTGCTGCTTTATCTCGCCCAAGAAGGGCGCGGCATCGGGCTGGTCAACAAGCTGCGCGCCTATGAACTGCAGGACCGGGGCTTCGACACCATGGACGCCAATGAGCAACTTGGCTTCGACGCCGACGAGCGGATTTACCTGCCGGCCGCCGAAATGCTGCGGCAACTGGGCTTTTCCGCCGTCCGGCTGATGACCAACAACCCGGAGAAGATCGACGCCCTGAAGGCTTGCGGCGTCGACGTGGTCGAGCGCGTCGCCCATACCTTCCCGTCCAACCGCCACAACGAGCTGTATCTGAAAACCAAGGCCGCCCGCGGCGGCCATCTGATGTAGCCGTTTTTTCCCCCGGCCGGGCATTTCCTGCCGCCGATACCATCCCGACCGCGAAAAAGCCTGGATAAGTCTCTGATTTTCAACGCTGTTCGTTTGGCACAGCCCTTGCAGTTCTAACGCCGTGAACCACAACGGATGAAGTCAAACCGCCATGAATGGACCGACCGAAAGCACCGACAGCCGGGCCCTGTTGCCGACGCCCAGGACCTCTTTGCAGAATATCGGCGAGAAGAAGGACGACGACGAACGGGTCAGGGGGGGCCAGTCCTTCCAGGCCTTCGGGGCCGACGGCTTCACCTTTCTCGACTTCCTCGACATCATCAACCCCCTGCAACACATCCCCGGGGTCAGCACCCTGTACCGCGGCATCACCGGCGACGAAATCGATCCCGGCTCGCGCATCGCCGGTGGCACCCTGTTCGGCGGCCCCATCGGCACCGTGGTCTCTTTGGCCAATGTTTCCCTGGAGCAACGCACCGGCCAGGACATGGGAGAGCACATGATGGCCTGGCTGGGCGGCGGCGAAGAGGACGGGCAGGGGGTGGAGTTGGCCAATCCGCCACCGCCGAAACCGGACACCCCCACCGCGCCCACCCCGCAACCGGCGACAAGCCCCATCACCGCCCACGCCGATGTCCTCGAATGGGCGCGGCGCGAAGTCGCCCACGCGTCCCAGACCCAGGACGGGCCCGGCGACGAGGGCGAGGCCGCGCTGAAATCGCCGCCGCCGGTCCCGGCCGGGACCGCCCACCAGGTGGCGGCCAATATCGAGGTCCTGCAATGGGCCCGGCGGGAGGCCGCCCTCGGCCGTTCCGCCGTGGAAACCGCCACGGCGGCGGGGCTGGACCGGCGGCAGGAGGAAAAGCGGGCCCCCGAGGAAAACCGGCTTCTGGCGGAAAACCGCGCCTTCGCCCAGGGCCGGAGCCAGGCCCAATTGGGCGGTGCCACCGCACCCCTCGGCGGCTGGTTTTCGGAAACCATGATTCTCGCCCTGTCGAAATATGACGAGGGCGGGCAATTGGCCAAGGCCAGGGCCGGCCGTCAGGACCGGCTCGACATTCGCCAATAGATGGATATTTTCGTCGACGCCTCCGGTTATCTGTCCTGGAACGGCCACCGGGTCCGTTGCGCACTCGGGCGGGGCGGCGTCGCCGTCAAGGGCGGGGAGGGGGACGGCGTCACCCCCGTCGGCTGCTTCCCCCTGCGCGGGGTGATGGTGCGCGCCGACCGAATGAGCCCGCCCGTGACCGCCCTGCCGCTTACCATCATCGCCGAAAACCACGGCTGGTGCGACGATCCCGCCTCGCCGGACTACAACACCCGCATTACCCTGCCCCACGAGGCGGGCCACGAGAAACTGTGGCGGGACGACGGCCTTTATGACGTCGTGGTCGAGGTCGGCTATAACGACGCCCCGGTCGTCCCCGGCAGGGGCAGCGCCATCTTCCTGCACATCGCCCGGCCGGGCTACGCCCCGACGGAGGGCTGTGTCGCCTTGAATTTGGCCGATATGCTGGATTTATTACGAAACTGTAACGGTAACGACCGGCTAATTATCCAGCCTTGAACGGCGGTCTGGCGCCGAAAATCGCCGTGCCCACCCGGACCAGGGTGGCCCCGAAGCGGACGGCGGTGGGATAATCGGCGCTCATGCCCATGCTCAGGTCCGCCAGGCCGTTGCGGGCGGCGATGTCCGCCAGCAGGGCGAAATGCAGGGACGGCTCCTCGTCCACGGGGGGGATGCACATCAGGCCGCGCACCGGCAGATTCAGCTCATCACGGCAATAGGCGATGAAATCATCCGCCTCGAGGGGGGCGATGCCCGCTTTTTGCGCTTCTTCCCCGGTGTTGATCTGAATCAGGCAGTCGGGCCGGTGGCCGGTCTCCTCCATCAGCCGGGCCAGGGTGCGGGCCAGCTTCGGACGGTCGACGGTTTCGATGACGTCGAACAGGGCGAGGGCGTGGCGCGCCTTGTTGCTTTGCAGGGGGCCGATGAGATGCAGACGGGCGTCGGGATAGTCCCGCTTCAGGGCCGGCCACTTCGCCTCCGCCTCCTGCACCCGGTTTTCCCCGAAAATCCTGTGGCCGTCGGCCAGGGCCGGGCGGATGGCCTCGGCGGCATGGGTCTTCGAGACCGCCACCAGGATCACCGTTTCCGGGTCCCGTCCGGCCTCGCGGGCGGCGGCGGCCAGTTCGGCCCGCACCTGTTGCAGGTTGCCGGAAACGTCCGTTTCGTTATTATTTTCCCCAGTCATGCCACCGTTCCCGAGAATCTGAAGGGCGAGCCCGTGGGAAACCTAACAGACCGCAAGCCCGGGCGAAAGCCGCCGCAACGGATTTTACTGACCGACGACGCACGTCTGCCCGACCCGCGCCCCGCCGTCGCCGCCTTGGCCCCGGGAAGCGCCGTCATCCTGCGCCATTACGACGCCCCGGACCGGGCCGGCCTGGCCCGCGCCCTGCTGGCCCTGTGCCGTCCCCGGCGCATTTCCCTGCTTGTCGCCGCCGACCCGGGACTCGCCCTCGCCGTCGGCGCCGATGGCCTGCATCTGCCGGAATCCCTGCTGTTCAGCCCGTCTCACAGCCGCTGGCGGCGGCTCCCCCCGGGCATGCTGATCTCCGCCGCCGCCCATTCGCCCCGAGCCATCCGACGGGCGAGGGGAGTGGATTTCGTCCTGCTGTCGCCGGTTTTTCCGACCCTCAGCCACCCGGACGCCCGCCCCATCGGCGTTTCCCGTTTCGCCGCCTGGGTCGGGCGGGCCGGAGTCCCCGTCTACGCTCTGGGCGGGGTCGGCGAAAGCCAGGAAAGGCGGCTTCTCGCCGCCGGGGCCGCCGGTTGGGCCGCCATCGGCGGTTTGTCCGGCCCGAACGGCGGCATTTGACGACAACTGCCTATAGTACCCGGCAGCGGTTTCGTATAATAAGATACCGAGAACACGGAATTTTGACTCCACGGAGCCCGCTACGGCATGAACCAACGACAAACCCCCCGTCCGGCGAAAGGCGCCCTGGGCCGACTCCTGGCGGCCTCCGCCCTGTTGCTCGGCGCCTGCACCATGGACCCGCCCCTGGAAGAAGAGCAGGGCGCACCGAGCGACATCAACATCAAGAACCAGGCCGATGCGTCGGGCATCTACGGCGGCGGCGGCCTGTTCGCCGACGACCCCTACGCCGACGGCCGTTCCATCGGCGTCAACAGCTTCCTGTGGCGGGCGTCCCTCGACACCATTTCCTTCATGCCGGTCAGTTCCGCCGACCCCTTCGGCGGCGTCATCATCACCGATTGGTATTCCGCCGGTGAATCCCAAAACGAGCGTTTCAAGCTGAACGTTTATATTCTCGGGCGGGCGCTGCGCGCCGACGGGGTGCGCGTCGCCGTCTTCCGTCAGGTGCTCGACGCCACCGGCGGCTGGCGCGACATGGCCCTCGGCGACGAAACCGCAACCAGAATCGAAGATTCCATCCTCACCCGGGCGCGTCAGCTCCGCAACGAGGTGCTGAGGATCCAATAACGGAAACAGCCAACAGCGATGTCCAACTATAATTCCAAGGAAACCGAGGCCAAATGGCAGGCGGAATGGGAGCGCCGGGGCGTTTTCAACGTCACCGAAGACGCCGCGAAACCGAAATACTACGTCCTCGAGATGTTCCCCTATCCCTCCGGGCGCATTCACATGGGCCATGTCCGCAACTACACCCTGGGCGACCTGGTCGCCCGTTATAAGCGGGCGCGGGGATTCAACGTCCTGCATCCCATGGGCTGGGACGCCTTCGGCCTGCCGGCGGAAAACGCCGCCATCGCCAACAACGTGCCCCCCGCCGACTGGACCCGGGACAACATCGCCTCCATGCGCGATCAGCTAAAAAGCATGGGCCTGTCCTACGATTGGAACCGTGAGCTGGCGACCTGCGAGCCCGACTACTACCGTCACGAACAGAAAATGTTCCTGGATTTTCTCGAAGCGGGGCTGGTTTACCGCAAGGAATCCTGGGTCAACTGGGACCCGGTGGAAAACACCGTGCTGGCCAATGAGCAAGTCATCGACGGCAAGGGCTGGCGCTCCGGGGCGGACGTGGAAAAGCGCAAGCTGTCGCAATGGTTCCTGAAAATCACCGAATACGCAGACGACCTGCTCGACGCCATCAAGGAGCTGGAACGCTGGCCCGACCGGGTGCGCCTGATGCAGGAGAACTGGATCGGCCGCTCCGAGGGGGCCCATATCAGCTTCGAGCTGGACGGCAGGGACGACCGGCTGGAGATTTTCACCACCCGCCATGACACCCTGTTCGGGGCCTCGTTCATGGCCGTCGCCGCCAACCATCCCCTGGCCCTGGAACTGGCGGACGGCAACCCGGACCTGAAGGATTTCATCGCCGAATGCAACCGCATGGGGACCAGCGAGGCGGAAATCGAAAAGGCGGAGAAAATCGGCATCGATACGGGGCTGAAGGCCGTCCATCCCTTCGATCCGGACAAGCGCCTGCCCGTCTACGCTGCCAACTTCGTGCTCATGGAATACGGCACCGGCGCCATTTTCGGCTGCCCCGCCCATGATCAGCGGGACCTGGACTTCGCCCGCAAATACGGCCTCGACGTGATCCCCGTGGTCGCCCCGAAGGATGTTGATCCGGCCGCCTTCAGTGTCGGCGACGAGGCCTTCACGGACGCTGGCGTCCTCATCAATTCCGGCTTTCTCGACGGCCTCGACATCGCCGCCGCCAAGTCCGCCGCCGCGCAAAGGCTGGTCGACGACGGCAACGGCGAGCCCACGGTCAATTTCCGCCTTCGCGACTGGGGGGTTTCCCGGCAGCGCTACTGGGGCTGCCCGATCCCGGTCGTCCACTGCGAGGCCTGCGGCATCGTCCCGGTGCCCGCCGAACAACTGCCCGTGGCCCTGCCGGAAGACGTCGGCTTCGACAAACCCGGCAACCCGCTGGAGCATCACCCGACCTGGAAGTACGTGGATTGCCCGTCCTGCGGCAAGCCGGCGCGGCGGGAAACGGACACCTTCGACACCTTTTTCGAATCGTCGTGGTATTTCGCCCGCTTCTGCTCCGCCGACGCCGAGGAAGCCTTCACCCGCGACGCCGCCGACTACTGGCTGCCGGTGGATCAGTACATCGGCGGCATCGAACACGCGGTCCTGCACCTGCTCTATTCCCGCTTCTTCACCCGCGCCCTGAAACAGTGCGGCTACCTGGGCATCAAGGAACCCTTCGCCGGGCTGATGACCCAGGGCATGATCTGCCACGAAACCTACCGCGACGGCGACGGCAACTGGCTACTGCCCGAAGAGGCAGCCAAGGCGAGCGGGCCGGTGACCGTCGGGCGCTCGGAGAAAATGAGCAAATCCAAGAAGAACGTGGTTGATCCGGCGGAAATCATCGACACCTACGGGGCCGACACGGCGCGCCTGTTCATGCTGTCGGACAGCCCGCCCGACCGGGATCTGGACTGGACGGATTCCGGCATCGACGGGGCCTGGCGCTACGTCAACCGCCTGTGGCGGATGATGACGGAGCCGAAAGCTCCCCTCGCCGATACCCATGCGCCACGCCCGGACGCGCTTTCCGAGGCCGCCGACACCGCCTATCGGGCCATCCACAAGACCGTGGACGCGGTATCCGGCGACCTCGACCGCTTCCATTTCAACAAGGCGGTGGCCCGCATTCGGGAATTGACCAACACTTTGGACGGCCTCGACGCCGCCGACCCGGCCACGGGATGGGTCCTGCGCCAGGGCTTCGAGGCCGTGGTCCGCCTGATCGGGCCGATGATGCCGCACCTGGGCGAGGAGCTGTGGCGCCGCCTCGGCCACGACACCCTGCTGGCGGACACCCCATGGCCCGACGTGGACGAGAGCCTGCTGGTGGAAAACACCGCCACCGTCGCCATTCAGGTCAATGGCAAGTTGCGCGGCACCGTCGACTTGCCCATGGGCTGCGCCGGCGAGGAGGCGGAACGGGCGGCCCTGGCCCAGCCCCGGGTCATCGAGGCCATCGGCGGCAAGGAAGTCCGGAAAGTCATCGTCGTTCCCGACAGGATCATCAATGTGGTCATCTAGGTTCCGCAAAGGCTTTTTCCTGCCCGCCGCCGTCTTGCTCGCCGGACTCCTCGGCGCCTGCGGCTTTCAGCCCCTATACGGCAAGCAGCAGGCCGGGACCGCCGCCGACGAGCGGCTGGCCAGCATCGAGATCGCCCAGATCAAGGACAGGATCGGGCAAATGCTGCGCAACCACCTGTTGGTCATGCTGAATCCCCTGGGCGAGCCCGCCGATCCCCTTTACCGGCTGACCGTCACCCTGAACGAATCCACCTCCAACCTGGGGGTTCGGAAATCCGCCGTGGTCACCCGGGGCAATCTCAAGATTTCCGCCTCCTACACCCTGTTCGGCGAACAGGGGGACGGGGAGGGGGACGCCTCGCTCGCCTCCGGTACCCTGCAGGCGATCAGCAGTTACGACATTTCCCAGGAACAGTATGCGGTTCAGGCGGCCCTGAAGGACGCCCGCGCCCGCGCCGTGCGGCAGATCGCCGACGAACTGAAGACCCACCTCGCCGTCTATTTCCGTCACAACCCGGACTGAGCGGTCATGAAGATCACCGGCGCCCGTCAGGACAGCTTCATCGCCGCACCGGACCCCGCCGCCGTCTGCATCCTTCTCTACGGCCCCGACCGGGGCCTGGTTCGCGAGCGCAGCCGCCGCCTGACCGGGACGGTCGTCGACGACCCGTCGGACCCGTTTCGCATCGTCGAGATCGCCGCCGCCGAGCTTAAGGCCGATCCGGCCCGCCTCGCCGACGAGGCCCAGGCCATGGCCTTCGGCGGCGGCCGCAGGGTCATTCACCTGCGCGATGCCGGGGACGCGGTGTCGAAAATTCTTCAGTCCTATCTTGAAAACGCCAATTCCGCCGACGCCCTGACCGTGGTCGAGGCCGCCGAACTGGGGCCCCGCTCGAGCCTGCGCAAGCTGTTCGAGACGGCGGACAACGCCGCCGCCGTCGCCTGTTACGCCGACGACGCCCGCAGCCTGACGCGGGTCATCGGCGAAACCCTTAAGGCCCACGGCCTGACCCCGTCCCGGGACGCCGCCGCCTATCTGGCGGGAAACCTGGGCTCGGACCGTTCCGTCACCCGAGGCGAGCTGGAGAAACTGGCCCTCTACATGGGCGGGCCGGGAACCGTCGAGCTAGACGACGCCATGGCCGCGGTCGGCGACAACGGCACCACGGCGCTGGACGACATCAGCCTGTCCGCCGCCTCGGGGGATCAGGCGAAACTGGACCGGGCGCTGAGCAGGGCCCTCGCCGAAGGCCTGCATCCGGTGCAGATTCTGCGCGGGGCGGCGCGGCACTTCCTGCGCCTGCACCAGGCGGCGGGGCAGGTGGCCGACGGCAAAAACCCCGACGCCGCCATGAAATCCCTGAAACCGCCGGTGCTGTTCATGCAGGCGGACCGCTTCCGGGCGCAACTGCGGGCCTGGCGGCTCGACCGGCTGGGCGACGCCCTGGACATCCTCGGCCAGGCGGAAATGGACTGCAAGACCACGGGCATGCCCGTCGAGGCCGTCTGCGGACGCGCCCTGCTGCGCATCGCCCAGGCGGCAAGGCGAAGTTAGGCCGCCGGCGGTTTGTGGCTGAGGCGGGCGAGCAGGTCGTCCAGTTGCGCGAGATCATTGTAATGGATGCTGAGGACGCCGCGGCCGTTCTTGAAGCCGATGTCCACTTTCAGGCCCAGCAGGTCGGTCATGTCCCGTTCCAGGGCCAGGGTATCCGGGTCCTTGCCGGCGGGGGCCGACGCAGCGTTTTTCGGCGTTTCCGTCTTTTTCGCCAACTTTTCCGTCTGACGGACATTAAGGCCTTGTTTTACAACGGTTTTTGCCAGAGCCGCCGGATCGCTCGCCGCCAACAGGGCGCGGCCGTGACCGGCGCTGAGCTCGCCGCCGTCGATCATCGCCTTGACGGCGTCGGGCAGGGACAACAGGCGCAGGGTGTTGGCCACGTGGGGGCGGCTCTTGCCCATGCCCCGGGCCAGCTCTTCCTGGGTGCGGTCGAATTCCCGCATCAGCCGCTGGTATCCCTCCGCTTCCTCGAGGGGGGACAGGTCCTGCCTCTGCAGATTTTCCACCAGGGCGATCTCCAGGGTTTCCTGATCGCTCAGGTCCTTGATGATCACCGGAACCTCGTGCAGGCGGGCCTTTTGCGCCGCCCGCCAGCGCCGTTCGCCGGCGATGATTTCATAGGCGTTGGGGCCGTCGGTCTCGCTCAAACGGCGCACCAGCAGGGGCTGCAGGACGCCTTTTTCGGCGATGGAGCGGCTCAGTTCGGCGATCTGCTCGTCGTCCATATGCAGCCTCGGCTGGAATTTGCCCGGCTGCAGGAACTCGATGGGGACGGTTTTCGTCGAACGCACCTTGTCGAGGGCGGCATAATCCTCCTCGTCCTCTCCCAGCAGGGCCGACAGGCCCATGCCGAGCTTGCGCTTCTTGTCGTCGGCGGCGGCGTTCATCAGGCGCTGGCCCGGCGTTCGCGGCGAATCACTTCACCGGCGAGATGGATATAGGCCTGCGATCCGGCGCAGGCCATGTCGTAGACCAGCACCGGGCGGCCGTGGGACGGCGCCTCGGACACCCGGACATTGCGGGGGATCACCGTGTTGTAGACCTTGTCGCCGAAATAATCGCGCACGTCGTTGGCGACCTGATCGGACAGGTTGTTGCGGCGGTCGAACATGGTCAGAACGATGCCCTGCAGTTCCAGCACCGGGTTGAAGCTCTTGCGGATGCGTTCCACGGACTTGATCAGATGGCTGACCCCCTCGAGGGCGAAGAATTCGCACTGCAGGGGGACCAGCACCGCCTGGGCGGCGACCAGGGCGTTGATGGTCAACAGGCCGAGGGCCGGGGGGCTGTCGATGAGGACATAATCGTACAGGCCGTTTTCACCGCCGTCCCCGGCCACCGGGGCGAGGGCCCGGCGCAGGCTGAATTCCCGCTGCTCCACGTCGATCAGCTCGATTTCCGCGCCGCTCAGATCGACCCCGGACGGCACCACGTCGAGGCCGGGGATGGAGGTCGGCTGAATCGCCTCGGACAAGGGCATCTCGCCCATCACCACGTGATAGGTGTTGCGCCGCCGGGCCTCCCGGCTGACGCCGAGCCCGGTGCTGGCGTTGCCCTGAGGGTCCAGGTCGATGATCAGGACCTTTTTTTTGATCGCCGCAAGAGCTGTCGCCAAATTGATGGCCGTTGTTGTTTTTCCGACACCGCCCTTTTGGTTGGCGACGGCAATGATACGGGTCTTGCCGCCCTGCGGGTCGAGGGATTCCGCTGTATTTTCAGTCATCGCGCCTAATTGTGTTGGTCAATCTGAGGATCGTCCCGGAGGGATCCGATTGGCTTGGGATTTTCCGTACGCGCATCATCCATTTTTTCTCGGTTTCGGTCAATTCCTCATCGGCCTTTTTCCCCTTCGGGAACAAACAAACCGTGTCCGGGCCGAGAAACGGTTGCGCCAGCTCCATCAGGGCGGGGAGGGGGGCCAGGGCGCGGGAAGTCACCACGTCATGGACCTCTGGCGGCACCCCCTCGATGCGCCGGTTTTCCAGCCGGGCCGAGGCGCCGGTTTCCGTCACCCGCATGGCCTCGGCCAGAAAGGCGCACTTGCGCCCGTCGCTTTCCACCAGGGTGACCCGGGGGCCGCCCAGAATGGCCAGGACGAACCCGGGAAACCCGGCCCCGCTGCCGAGATCGATCACGCGGCAGTCCGGCTTCGGCAACAGGGCGTAAAGCTGCGCCGAATCCAGCATGTGCCGACGCCACAGGTCGGACAGGGTGTTGCCGCCGACCAGATTGATTTTCCGCTGCCACTTCTCCAGAAGCGCGCCATAGGCCTGTAATCGCCTGAGCGTGTCGTCGGAAACCCCCGTCGCCTGCTGGAATTGTTTCACGTGAAACATCAGGCCGACGCCTTGTCCCGGCGGCGGACATGGCCGAGCAGGGCGGTCAGGGCCGCCGGGGTGACCCCGGAAATACGGGCGGCGGCGGCCAGGGTCGCCGGACGGGCCTGCTCCAGCTTGCCGCAGACCTCCGCCGACAGGCCGGGCAGGGACCTGAAATCCAGATCGCCGGGAATGGCCAGGGATTCGTCCCGGCGAAAGGCGCGCACGTCCGCCTCCTGACGCTCCAGATAGCCGCTGTAGCGGGCATCGATTTCCAATTGCTCGGCAATGTCCGGTTTCAGGGCCGACAGCTTGGGCCACACCGCCGTCAGGGCGGCGGTATCCACGTGGGGGTAGGCGAGCAGGGCCCGGGCGCTGCGCCGGACCCCGTCCTTGTTGACGGCGATGCCGTGGGCCTGCAGCTCGTTGGGCGTGGCCGCGAGACCGTCGAGGAGGGCGCGGGCGGCATCCAGATCCGCCAGTTTCGCCGCGAAGGCATCGCGGCGGGCTCGCCCGATCAGGCCCAGGGCAGTCCCTTTCGGCGTCAACCGCTGGTCCGCGTTGTCGGCCCGCAGGGCGAGGCGGTATTCCGCCCGGGAGGTAAACATGCGATAGGGCTCTTCCGTGCCCAAGGTGACCAGGTCGTCGATCATCACCCCGATGTAGCCGTCGGCCCGGTCGAGGATAAAATAGTCGGGCTCGCCGGGCCCCTGGCGGGCGGCAAGCAGGGCGGCGTTGACCCCGGCCATCAGCCCTTGCGCCCCGGCCTCCTCATAACCCGTGGTGCCGTTGATCTGCCCGGCCAGGAACAGACCCGGCAAACGAAGGGTCTGCAGGAAAGGGGAGAGCTCCCGGGGGTCGACGAAATCGTATTCGATGGCGTACCCCGGCTGCATCATGACCGTCTTTTCAAGGCCGGGAATGGTCTTGAGCAGGGCCCGCTGGACGTCTTCCGGCAAAGAGGTGGAGATGCCGTTGGGGTAGACCGTCGGGTCGTCCAGGCCTTCGGGCTCGAGAAAGATCTGATGCCGGTCCCGGCCGGCGAAGCGTACCACCTTGTCCTCGATGGAGGGACAATAGCGGGGGCCCGTGCCCTCAATCTGCCCCGAATACAGGGGCGCCCGGTCCAGATTGCCGGAAATCAGGGCGTGGGACTCCGCCGTGGTTCCGGTGATGTGACAGGAAATCTGCTGCACGGTGATCCTGTCGGTCAGGAAGGAAAAGGGCGTCGGCGGTTCGTCCCCCGGCTGTTCCTCAAGCCCCGCATAATCGATGGTGCGTCCGTCAAGACGGGGCGGGGTGCCGGTTTTCAGACGGCCGAGACGGAAGCCCAGTCGTTCCAGGGTCTCCGCCAGGCCGATGGACGGGGCCTCGCCGACCCGCCCCGCCGGGGTCTGCTGTTCGCCCACATGGATGACCCCCCGGAGGAAAGTCCCGGTGGTGATGACCACCGCCGCCGCACCGATCCGCCGACCGGTGGCGGTGACCACTCCGTCCAGGACCCCTTGGGCGTCGAGGTGCAGGTCCTCGGCGGATTCTGCCAGGATAGTCAGGTTGTCCTGTTCCGCTAACAGGGCCTGAACCGCCTGTTTATAAAGGCCCCGGTCGGCCTGGGCGCGGGGGCCCCGCACCGCCGGTCCCTTGCGCCGGTTGAGCATGCGATACTGAATGCCGGCCCGGTCGATGGCCCGGCCCATGATGCCGTCCAGGGCGTCGATCTCGCGCACCAATTGCCCCTTGGCCAGGCCGCCGATGGCCGGATTGCAGGACATTTCGCCGATGCCGTCGAGGCGGTGGGTCAGCAACAGGGTCTCGGCCCCCAGTCGCGCCGCCGCCGCCGCCGCCTCCGTCCCCGCGTGGCCGCCGCCGATGACGATAACATCAAAATGGGAATTTCCGTCGTTCATGGGCGGAATGTAGGGTCGGCGGGGGCGGGAGTCAAAGAAATCCCGGCGAATTTCCGGACAGGATGTTTCACGTGAAACATAGGCCTCCCGCTCCGGGACTCGATTCGGACTCGCAACGTCCGAGAAGTCGATTCGGCTCGGCAACTATTTGCCGATGCAGAACTCCGAGAAGATGATGTCCAGCAGGTCCTCCACGTCAACCCGCCCGGTGATGCGGCCCAGTTCCCGGCCCGCCAGGCGCAGGTCCTCGCCCATAAGCTCCGCCTCCGTGGCGGCGAGGGCGCGCTCGAGGGCGTCGCGACAGGCCTCGAGGGCGTGGCGGTGGCGCTGGCGGGTTGGTCCTGGGCCGCCGCCGCCGGACAGCCTGTCCGCCGCCGCCTTCCGCAGTCCTGCCATCAGGGCGTCGAAGCCTTCCCCGGTCTTGGCGGAGAGGGGATAGACGGGCTGCCCCTTGAGGCTGTCGGGACAAGACGTCCCCGGCAGGTCGCTCTTGTTGACGACGATCAGGGTATCTTCGTCGATCAGGTCCAGGGTCAGGGGGTCGAACGCCCCGGCGGCCCCGTCAAACACGGCCAGGGTCATGTCCGCGTTGCCAGCCCGTTCCCGGGCCCGGCGCACGCCTTCCGTCTCGATGCTGTCCGTCGCCTCTCGCAAGCCCGCCGTGTCGGCGGCGATGAGCGGATATCCGTCCAGGTCCAGATGCACGTCGATGACGTCCCGGGTGGTGCCGGCGATGTCGCTGACGATGGCGGCATCCCGGCGGGCGAGGCGGTTAAGCAGGCTCGACTTGCCCGCGTTTGGGGGGCCGACGATGGCCAGATAGAGGCCATCCCGCAGGCGCTCGCCCCGGTGGCCGTCGTCCAGATGGCCGGTGATTTCCCCGGCCACGGCCCGGGCCAGGGCGCGGGCCTCGGCCAGCAGGTCGTCGGGGATGTCTTCGTCGGAGAAATCCAGGTCCGCCTCGGTCAGGGCCTGGGCCCGGGTCAAGCGCCCGCGCCAAGAGTCGTAAAGCCGCCCCAGGGTGCCCCGGGACTGGCGGCGGGCCTGCCGCCGCTGGGCCTCGGTTTCGGCGTCGATCAAGTCGGCCAGGCCCTCGGCGGCGGTCAGGTCGAACTTGCCGTTTTCAAAGGCGCGGCGGCTGAATTCGCCGGCCTCCGCCGGGCGCAGGCCGTCCTGGGCGCCCAGGGCCTCCAGCATGGCGGCGATCACCGCCGGGCCGCCGTGGATGTGCAACTCCGCAACGTCCTCGCCGGTAAAGCTGGCAGGGGCGGGGAACCAGAGCGCCAGGCCGTCGTCCAGGCCGTCGCCGCCGGAGTCGCTAAATTCCGCCCGCACGGCCTGTCGTGGCGACGGCGGCTCCCGCCCGGTGAGGGCGGCCAGGGCCGGGCCGGCGGCGGGTCCGGAAACCCGGATCACGGCGACACCGGCCCGCCCGGCCCCGCTGGCCAGGGCGAAAATGGTGCCGTCAGGACTCATTCATCGTCCTTGGTCTGGCCCATCTGGGAGAAAAACATCCTCTGCATCTGCTCGAAACTCTCCAGGCCCGCGGGCAGCCAGGTCTTGAACAGGGCGTCCGGCCCCATGGCGTCCAGGCCCGCCTTCATCCGCTGTTCCACCTCCGCCATCATCGCCTGCTGCATGGGTTTGACGTCGGGCAGGCCGAAGAAGGCGCGGGCCTCGTCGGGGGTGCAATCAATGTCGAAAGTGATTTTCATTGCCGGATTCCTCTATAAAATAAGGGTTGTTTGCAAACCCCTAGCACACAAAATGTAAATCTCAAAAAGCTGATATAAGGCCCATGCGCCATGACCCGTAACCGACTCGACCAGGAAACCAGCCCCTATCTGCTGCAGCACCGGGACAACCCGGTGCACTGGCGGGCCTGGGGGACGGAGGCCCTGGAAGAGGCGAAGCGGGAAAACAAGCCGATCCTGCTGTCCATCGGTTACGCCGCTTGCCACTGGTGCCATGTCATGGCCCACGAAAGCTTCGAGGACGACGCCATCGCCGGGGTCATGAACGATCTGTTCGTCAACATCAAGGTGGACCGGGAGGAGCGCCCGGACCTGGACGTGATTTATCAGTCGGCCCTGGCCCTGATGGGCGAGCAGGGGGGCTGGCCGCTAACCATGTTTCTGACCCCCGAGGGGGAGCCTTTCTGGGGCGGCACCTACTTTCCCGCCACCCCCCGCTACGGGCGGCCTGCCTTTCCCCAGTTGCTGAGGCAGATTTCCGACGTCTATATGCAACAGCCCGAACGCATCGGCGAAAACGTCCGTACGCTGCGCGACGCCCTGGACCAGCTCTCGAAGCCGGTCGGCGGCGGCGGCCTCACCTTCGACCTGCTCGACCAGGCCGCCGTCATGGCCGCCGCCATGACCGACAAGGTCCGGGGCGGCACGCAAGGGGCGCCCAAATTCCCGCAGGCGAGTTTCTTCCGCTTTCTCTGGCGCTCCCATCTGCGCACGGGCAACGGGGCCTGCGGCGACGCCGTCAGGCTGCTGCTGGAACGCATGGGACAGGGCGGCATCTATGACCATCTCGGCGGCGGCTTCGCCCGCTATTCCACGGATGAGGACTGGCTCGCCCCGCATTTCGAGAAGATGCTCTACGACAACGCCCAACTGATCGAATTGATGGCCGATGTCTGGCGGGTCGACGGGACCCCGCTGCTGGCCGCCCGCACGGAGGAAACCATCGACTGGGCCCTGAGGGAGATGGCCGTCGGCGGCGAAGACGGCGAGGGTTTCGCCTTCGCCAGCGCCTTCGATGCCGACAGCGAGGGGGAGGAGGGACGCTATTACGTCTGGACGGCCGACGAGATCGACCGCCTTCTCGGCCCCGACGCCGCCGCCTTCCGCGCCGCCTACGATGTCTCCGAGGGCGGCAACTGGGAAGGCAAGACCATCCTCAACCGCAACGCCGACGAGACCGCCCGACGCCTGGGGACGGCGCGGGAAGAGGCCCGCCTCGCCGCCTGCCGGGAAACGTTGCTCCGGGAGCGCGCCCGCCGCATCCCGCCGGAGCGGGACGACAAGACCCTGGCCGACTGGAACGCCATGATGGTCGCCGCCCTGGCCCACGCGGGCTCTTTGTTCGACCGCCCGGAATGGATCGAAAGCGCCGACGCCGTGTTCGGCTTTCTCTGCCGCCACATGGTCGAGGACGGGCGTCTCCGCCATTCCTGGCGCGGCGGCCGCCTGCGCCACGCGGCGGTTCTCGACGACTACGCGCAGATGATCCGCGCCGCCCTCGGCCTTAACGAGGCCACCGGCGACGGCCTTTATCTGGATCAGGCGGAGGCCTGGGCGGCGACGGCGGAAGCCCACTATCTGGACGAAAAGGGCGGCGGTTACTTCCTCAGCGCCGACGACACCACGGACCTGATCACCCGGTCGAAAACCATCGCCGACAACGCCACGCCGTCGGGCAACGGCGTCATGGCCGAAGTATTGGCCCGGCTCTATCTGCTCACCGGCCACGAACAATACCGGGAGCGGGCGGAGAGCCTGATCCGCACCTTCTCCAGTTCCCAGGCCCGCAATCTGGTCGGCCTGCCCGGCCTGATGACCGGCTTCGAGATTCTCGAACGGGGGCTGACCATCGTTCTCGTCGGCGATTGCCCCG
The DNA here is from genome assembly GCA_964344645.1 of uncultured Thalassospiraceae bacterium. Taxonomy (GTDB): domain Bacteria; phylum Pseudomonadota; class Alphaproteobacteria; order Rhodospirillales; family JABHCV01; genus JACNJU01. The sequence continues at coordinate 129,531 of CAYFOJ010000003.1, read as the reverse complement.
ACCTCCGCCGGGCCGCCTTCGAGGCCGCACCCCCCTGGCGGGTGATCCTCAACGCCGCCCACGGGCAGAAGCTGCCCCAGACTCATCCCGCCTTCGGCAAGACCGACGCCGCCCGGCCGACGGCCTATGTCTGCTTTGAGAGGACCTGCAGCCCGCCGGTCACCGACGCCGGGGACTTGAGGCGGCGGCTGAAGTCGCTGTAAGCTGGCCCCATGCAGTACCGGACCGTCAAAAGCCCGCTCGGCGCGCTGACCCTGTTCGCCGAGAACGACGCCCTTGTCGCCCTGGAATTCGGCCAGGGCCCGGAGGGCGGCGAGTCCCCCCTGCTAAAACGGGCGGCTGACCAGCTTGGCGCCTATTTCAAGGGGGAACTGCGGCGTTTCGACCTGCCCCTGCGCCCCGCCGGGACACCGTTTCAACAGGCGGTGTGGCGCCTTATGGTGGAAATACCATACGGACAAACCCGTAGTTATGGTGACCTGGCCCGGGATCTCGGCAGCGCCCCCCGGGCCGTCGGCGGCGCCTGCGGCAAAAACCCCATTCCCATCATCATTCCCTGCCACCGCATCCTCGCCGCCAACCGCCGCCTCGGCGGCTTCAGCGGCGGCAGCGGCACGGACACCAAAACCGCCCTCTTGCGTCTGGAAGGGGCACAATTTCAGGAGACGTCATGAACAAGGCCATTCGTATTCACCAAACCGGCGGACCGGAGGTTCTCACCTGGGAAGAGGTCCCCATCGGCGACCCGGGGCCGGGGGAAGCCCGAGTGCGCCATGGCGCCGTCGGCCTCAATTACATCGACGTCTACGGGCGAACGGGCCTGTATCCCCTGCCGTCCCTGCCGCACACGTTGGGCATGGAGGGTGCCGGAGAGGTGGTCTCCGTCGGCGAGGGGGTCGACGACATCGCCCCGGGCGACCGGGTCGCCTACGTGATGGCCCGGCCCGGGGCCTATTGCCGGGAGCGCCTGGTCCCGGCCGACCGTCTGGTCAAGCTCCCCGACGACATCAGCGAAGATATGGCCGCGGCGATGATGCTGAAGGGCCTGACCGCCCAGTACCTGCTCCGCCGCACTTATCGTGTCCAGCCCGGCGACACCGTCCTCATTCACGCCGCCGCCGGCGGGGTCGGGCTGATCGTCTGCCAATGGGCGAAACATCTCGGGGCGACGGTGATCGGCACGGTCGGCAGCGACGAGAAGGCAGCGACCGCCGCCGCCCACGGCTGCCATCATCCCATCGTCTACACCCGGGAAAACTTCAAGGAACGGGTGATGGAAATCACCGACGGCAAGGGCGTTCCGGTTGTCTACGATTCCATCGGCAAGGACACTTTCATGGACTCCCTGGATTGCCTGGCCCCCCTGGGCATGATGGTCACCTTCGGTAACGCCACCGGTCCCGTCGACCCCTTTTCCCCGGGCATTCTCGCCGCCAAGGGGTCCCTGTTCGTCACCCGGCCGGGCTTGTTCACCTATATCGCCGAGCGGGACGACCTGCTGGCCATGGCCGGGGAATTGTTCGAGGTGGTCTCCTCGGGAGCGGTGAAGATCGAAATCAACCAGACCTACGACCTGAAGGACACGGCGCAGGCCCACGCGGACCTGGAAGCCCGCAAGACCACCGGCTCGACCATCCTGAAACCGTGATCGATTCGGCTAGGCAATGATCAGGTGTTCATGGAATCGAAGAAGTCGTCGTTGGTCTTCGAATCCTTCAGCTTGCCGATGAGGAATTCCATGGCGTCGACCACCCCCATGGGCATGAGGATGCGGCGCAGCACCCACATTTTCGATAGGGTTCCCTGATCCACCAGCAGTTCCTCCTTGCGGGTGCCGGACTTGGTGATGTCGATGGACGGCCAGACCCGCTTGTCCGACAGCTTGCGGTCGAGGATGATTTCCGAGTTGCCGGTGCCCTTGAACTCTTCGAAGATAACCTCGTCCATGCGCGAACCGGTGTCGATCAGGGCGGTGGAGATGATGGTCAGGGAGCCCCCTTCCTCGATGTTGCGGGCGGCGCCGAAGAAGCGTTTCGGACGTTGCAGGGCGTTGGCGTCGACGCCGCCGGTCAGCACCTTGCCGGAACTGGGCACGCAGGTGTTGTAGGCCCGGGCCAGGCGGGTGATGGAGTCCAGCAGGATGACCACGTCGCGCTTGTGTTCGACCAGGCGCTTGGCCTTTGAAATCACCATTTCCGCCACCTGAACATGGCGGGCGGCGGGTTCGTCGAAGGTGGAACTGACCACCTCGCCGCGCACGGAGCGGGCCATGTCGGTGACTTCCTCGGGCCGTTCGTCGATCAGCAGGACGATCAGATAGCATTCCGGATGGTTGGCGGTGATGGCTTGGGCGATGTTCTGCAGCATCACCGTCTTGCCGGTACGCGGCGGCGCGACGACCAGGGCGCGCTGGCCCTTGCCGACGGGGGCGATCAGGTCGATGACCCGGGAGGTGCGATCCTTCACCTTCGGGTCGTCCACCTCCATCTTCAGCCGTTCGTCCGGGTAAAGGGGCGTCAGGTTGTCGAAGTTGATGCGGTGGCGGACCTTTTCGGGCTCCTCGAAGTTGATCTTGTTGACCTTGAGCAGGGCGAAATAGCGCTCGCCGTCCTTGGGGGAGCGGATCTGGCCCTCCACCGTGTCGCCGCTGCGCAGGGAAAACCGCCGCACCTGGCTGGGCGAAACATAGATGTCGTCGGGGCCGGGCAGGTAATTGGCCTCGGGGCTGCGCAGGAAACCAAACCCGTCCTGCAACACTTCGATGACGCCGTCGCCGAAAATGGCGACGTCCCGCTCGGCCAGCCGTTTGAGGATGGCGAACAGCATGTCCTGCTTGCGCAGCGTCGAGGCGTTTTCGATTTCCAGTTCTTCGGCGTAGGCCAGAAGATCGGCCGGGGATTTGGCTTTCAGTTCTTTGAGATTCATGGGTTTTCTTTGTAAGACCTTGAACGTTCCGGGAAGAGACGTTGCGGGGATGAAGTAACGGGGCGAGGGATCGGCTTCATGTAACAAGAGGGAAAGGCCGTGGAGGCCTTCGATTACATAAAGCTGGGTGGATGGCGCAAGACGACGGTAACGCGTCGGTGGAAATAGTCAAATAATCAAAGACGGCGGCAAAAGCAAGAGGCTTTTCACCCCGGTCTCAGGACCGCCAGCAGGACGATGACGATCATCAGCAGGGTCGGGACCTCGTTGGCGATTCGGAAAAACTTCTGCGGACGGTTGTTGCGGTCGGCCTCGAAATCCCGCCGCCAGCTTCCCATCTTGACGTGAATGATAATCAGCCCGGCGATGCAGGCCAGTTTCAGATGCAGCCACCAGGCGCTGAAATCCGTCGAACTGTCGGCCAGCAGCAGGCCGCCGAAAAACAGCGACGACAGCATGGCCGGATACATGATCGCCCGGAGCAGGCGGCGTTCCATGATCTTCAGGGTTTCCGACAATTCCGAGCCGGGCTGGGCGTCGGAGTGATAGACGAACAGGCGCGGCAGATAGAGCAGTCCGGCCATCCAGGAAATGACGGAGATGATATGCCCGGCCTTGATCCACAGAAAGGCATCGCCCGACAGTTCCACCATGTCACTCTCCCTGATTAAAGATACAGCGGCCCGCCGCCGCCGAACAAATCCTCTCGCCCGCCGCCGAGGATATCGCATCGGCTTCGCCCCTGTCACCCGTCTTGATGCGTTCAAGGGCGCGCTCGGTCAGGTTTTTCAGGCCGTCAATGAAATCCCCGTGGCAGCCGACGGCGGCGACCCGGCGGTAATCGGGAACCCCGGCGTCACGGGCCAGTTCGGCATATTCCATGTCCAGCTCGACCAGGGTCTCGGAATGCTCGGAAACGAAGGCGATGGGGACGACCACGAGGGCCACGCCCTCGTTGCCGGCGCGGGCGATTTCATCCTCCGTCGCCGGGCCGATCCATTCCAGGGGGCCGACCCGGCTCTGATAACAGACGACCCAGTCCAGGTCGGGGATATCCAGCTTGTCGATGACGGCGCGGGCGGTGGCCTCCACATGCGCGGGATAGGGATCGCCGCCCTCGACGATCTGTTTCGGCAGGCCATGGGCGGAAAACAGGACCCTCGGTTTCCCCGCCCGCGACGCCTCGGTCAGGGTCTCGGCAATCAACGCCGCAAGGGCCGAAATCAATCCCGGCTCTTCCGGATAACAGCAGACTGCCGTCGCCGGCGCCTTCAGTCCGGCCCGGCCCGCCCGCCTGCGCCAATCGTCCAGGCTGGAGCCGCTGGTGGTGGTGGAAAACTGCGGATACAGGGGCAACAGCACGATTTTATCGGGCTCGAAGGCCTTCACCTTGTCGATCACCGCATCGGCCATGGGATGCCAGTAACGCATGGCGACGAAGGTTTTGACCTCGTCCGGTCCCTGAAACCGTTGTTCGAGGGCTTCCGCCTGACGTTCGGTCAGCTCCAGCAACGGCGACTTTCCGCCGATGTGGGCATAAATCTCCCGCGCCACCGGGGCCCGCTTGAAGGCGATCCAGTGGGACAGGAACCAGCGCACGAGAAACGGCGCGCCGATAATCGCTGGATCGTTGAACAGATTACGGAGAAAGGGCCGTATGGCCCGGGGGCTGTCCGGTCCGCCAAGGTTGAAGAGCACGATGGCGACTTTCATTTCCCCGGCCTCAGTTCTTCCAACCCTTGATGATTTCGGCCAGCCGGGCGACATGCTCGGGCGGTGTTTCCGGCAGGATGCCATGGCCCAGATTGAAGATATGGGAACCACCGGACAGGGTTTCGAGAATGTTGTTGATTTCCCGTTCCATGCTCTCGCCGCCGGCGATCAGGGCCATGTTGTCCAGATTGCCCTGCACCGTGCACAGGGGCTGCAGGGCCTCCGCCGCCCAGGATACCGGCATGGCGTTGTCCAGGCTGACGCCGTCCACGCCCGTTGCCTCGACAAAATCCAGATAAAGCAGGCCCGCGCCCCGGGGGAAGCCGATGACCGGAACCTCGGGATGGGCCTGTTTCAGGCGGCGGACGATTTCCGCCGTCGGTTTTATCACCCAGCGCCGGAACTGGCTTTCGCTCAGGACCCCGGCCCAGGTGTCGAACAACTGCACCACCTCGGCGCCGTGTTCGATCTGCCGGATCAGGTAGGCGGACGTGGCGTCAACGAGCATATCGATCAATTGCCCGAAACCCTCCGGGTCCCGGTAAGCCCAGGTGCGCGCCGTGGCGTAATCCTTCGATCCCTTGCCCTCCACCATGTAGGTGGCGACCGTCCACGGCGCCCCGGCGAAACCGATCAGCGCCGTCTCGGCGGGGATTTCCCTGGACAGCCGGGACACGGTTTCGAAGACAGGCTGCAAATGATCTAGCACGGGCTCCGCCGACAGGCGCGACAGATCGGAAACGGACCGCACCGGCTCCAGCACCGGTCCTTCCCCTTCGCGGAATTCCACCTTCTGACCGAGGGCGTCGGGAATGACCAGGATGTCGCTGAACAGGATGGCCGCATCGAAGCCGTAGCGGCGCAGGGGCTGCAGGGTCACTTCCACCGCCAGGTCCGGGGTGTAGCAGAACTGCAGGAAATTCTTCGCCCCGGAGCGCACCTGCCGGTATTCGGGCAGATAGCGCCCGGCCTGACGCATCAGCCAGAACGGGGGCCGGGTCAGGGAGTCTCCACTAAGGGCGCGCAGGAACAGTTTGTCTTTCGTCTCCATGACGGGAAACTATCCGAGAAATGTCTTGTCACATACACTTAATATTATTTTTTTATAAAAAAGGTGGTTGGGGTTGTAGAGGACTTGATTGCGGGGATTAATTCTTAGGGACAGGTTATCCCCAGGTCCGGCGGCGTTCCGGGTCCGGCGGGACGGATTTGAGGATAAGTCGTGGACAACCCGGCCCGATATGGGGAGTCCGGCCCTATGCCGGAGTGGCGGCGGGTCGGGGAAAATCCTGAATCAGGGGGAAAACGTTTGGCTTTACGGCGCAACCGGTGTATTCCCCAATCGGGGAAAAGACAAAATTTTCGGTATAGCCGGGAGGATACAAGTCGGTCGTTTGGGGAGAAAAAAGCCGGTTTCGGCATTTCATGAAGTTATCCCCAATTCATCCCCTGACCGGAACCGTTCAAGACGCGGCGGAAAGAGCCAGATGGTAAGCAAGCAGTTTCATTTACACATGGTTTCGGATTCCACGGGGGAAACCCTCAACGTGGTCGCCCGCGCCGCCCTGGCCCAGTTCGACGATATCGATCAGACCGAACATCACTGGACCATGGTCCGCAACGAGGGCCATATCAGGGAAATGCTCGACGGGGTGCGGGAAAATCCCGGTTTCGTGCTTTACACCCTGGTCGATAACGATTTGCGAAGCCTGCTGGAAAACGGCTGCCGGGAATTGAAGGTGCCCTGTATTCCCATCCTCGATCCGGTGATCAACGCGCTTGGTTCCTACCTGAAGGCCGAGGTGCAGGCCGCCCCCGGCCGACAGCATGTGATGGACGCGGAGTATTTTTCCAAGATCGAGGCTCTGCATTTCGTCCTCAATCATGACGACGGCCAATCGCCGCGCACGCTGAACCAGGCGGATATCATCATCGTCGGGGTATCGCGCACCTCGAAGACGCCGACGTGCATTTATCTCGCCAACCGGGGCCTGAAGGCGGCCAATGTCCCCATCGTGCCGGGGTGTCAATTGCCGAAGGAACTGCTGGAAGCGGAGCGGCCGCTGATCGTCGGCTTGATCAACGATCCCCGGCAACTGGTGCAAATCCGCCGCAACCGCCTGAAATCCCTGGGCCAGGACGAGGAAACGGATTATATCGATCTGGACACGGTGACCCGGGAGGTACAGGAAGCGCGGCGGCTTTATTCGAGCCGAAAGTGGCCGACCATCGACGTCACCCGGAAATCCATCGAAGAAGTCGCTGCAAGCATATTGCAGTCCTATCACCGACGTATCGAACAGGAAACATGATCCGGACCCCATGACCCAGCCGCCCATCAAATCCGCCGTCATCGGTTGGCCCGTGGCCCATTCCCTGTCGCCTGTCCTGCACGGCTATTGGCTGAAGGAACTGGGCATCGACGGAACCTACGAAGCGATCGCCGTGCGGGAGGAGGAGCTGGGCGGATTCATGACCGGCCTCGCCGCCGCCGGTTTCGCCGGTCTCAACGTCACCGTTCCCCACAAGCGGGCGGTGATGGCGCATCTGGATAGCCTGACCGCCCTGGCCCGGCGCATCGGCGCGGTGAACACGGTCGTCGTCGATGAAACGGGCCGCCTGCATGGGGATAACACGGATGCTTACGGTTTCCTCGAAAACCTGAAACAGGGACACCCGGGCTTTCATGCCGGCCGGGGCCCGGCGGTGGTTCTCGGCGCCGGCGGCGCGGCGCGGGCCGTCGCCGTCGCCCTGCTCGACGACGGCGCGCCGTCGGTCATCCTCGTCAACCGGACCCGGGAAAGGGCGGAAGAATTGGCCCGCGACCTCGGCGGCGGCGTTTCCGTCGCCGATTGGCGGGACCGGGGCCAGGCGCTGGAAGGGGCGGCCCTGCTGGTCAACACCACCACACTGGGCATGACCGGAAAACCGCCACTCGAGCTGTCCCTGGAGGCCCTGCCCGTGGACGCCCTGGTCAACGACATCGTCTACGCCCCCTTGCAGACCCCCTTGCTCGAAGCCGCCGCCGCCCGGGGCAATCCGGTGGTCGACGGCCTCGGCATGCTGCTGCATCAGGCCCGGCCCGGGTTCGCCGCCTGGTTCGGCGTCGAACCGGTGGTGAGCGACGGACTGCGCCGTCATGTTCTCGCCGCCCGGGAGGCTTGATTGATGATCATTCTCGGCCTGACCGGGTCCATTGGCATGGGGAAGACGACGGCGGCCAAGGCCTTTCGGCAATTCGGCGTAGCTGTTCACGATGCGGACCGGGCCGTTCATGGTTTGATGCAGCCCGGCGGGGCCGCCGTCGCCGCCGTGCTGCGGGCGTTTCCCGAGGCGGCGCGGGACGGGGCCATCGACCGTCAGATCCTGGGCGGCATGGTCTTCGCCGACGACGAAAAATTGCGGCGGCTGGAAGCCATTCTGCATCCGCTGGTGCGGCGGCTGGAACGGGATTTCCTCGGCTGTTCGGCCCGGCGCGGGGAAAAGCTGGTGGTGCTGGATATCCCGTTGCTGCTGGAAACCGGCGGCGAGCGGCGCTGCGACGGGGTCGTCGTCGTCAGCGCCCCGGCGCTTGTGCAAAGGCGGCGGGTCCTCGCCCGTCCGGGCATGACCGAGGAAAAATTCCAGTCCATCCTGGACAAGCAGATGGACGACGGGGAAAAGCGCCGGCGGGCGGATTTCGTCGTCCGCACGGGCATCGGCAAACATCACGGCTTGCGCCAGGTCGGGGAAATCGTCAGAGTCGTGAGAACCTGGACACCCCGCCACTGGCCGCCGGGGCGGGAGAGCAAGCATGCGTGAAATCGTCCTCGATACGGAAACCACCGGCCTCAACCCCCTGGGCGGGGACCGGATCGTCGAAATCGGCTGTGTCGAGTTGATCAACCACGTGGCCAGCGGCGAGACCTATCACGAGTACGTCAACCCGCAGCGGGACATGCCGGAAGAAGCCTTCGCCGTGCATGGCCTGTCCGAGGAATTCCTCGCCGCTCATCCCGTTTTTGCCGACGTGGCCGATGCCTTTCTCGATTTTCTCGGCGACGCCACCCTGATCATTCACAACGCCGCCTTCGACATGGGCTTCATCAACGCCGAACTGGCCCGCCTCGACCGTCCCACCGTGCCCATGGAGCGGGCCGTCGACACGGTGCGCATGGCGCGACAGAAATTTCCCGGGGCGCAAGCCAACCTGGACGCCCTGTGCCGGCGCTTTCAGATCGACAATTCGGGCCGGGACCTGCATGGCGCGTTGCTGGATTCACAGCTTCTGGCGGAAGTCTACCTGGAACTGATCGGCGGCCGCCAGCCGGACCTGGCGCTCGCCTCGGAAACGGGCGCGGGGGCGGGCGAGGCGGGCGAAACCCGGGCCGACGCCCCGGCCCGGCAAGAGCGCAGGCAACGGCCCCACGCCGCCAGCCCGGAGGAACTGGCCGCCCACGAGGCCTTTCTCGACAGCCTGAAGGATCCGATCTGGCGGGAATAGATCACTCCGCCCCATTAACGCGATCTTGTGTTGTCATGCTATAATCCATATATCTAAGGTCTTGAGAATTAGGGAGAAGCCTGATGCCGACGAAAGAAGAATTTTTCGTCCGCGCCTCGTGGGATGAAGAGGCGGGCGTCTGGTACGTGGCCGAAAGCAACATACCCGGACTGTCGGTCGAAGCGGAATCCCCCGCCGCCCTGATGGAGATTCTGGCCGACGTGATACCGGAACTGCTGGTCTCCAATAAGGTCTTGTCCGGCAGCGATGCCTTGCCGCGGGTCCCCTATAACCTCATGCTTGACAGCATCATGGCCGGACACACCTATCATTAATGGATGATTTCGCCCGCCCCGTGAAAAAGGCACTGAAGAAGGCGGGCTGTGAATTCGTGCGTCAGGCGAAGGGCTCTCATGAAATCTGGTACAGCCCGGCGACAAACCGAACATTCACGGTTCCCAGCAAAATAAGGCGCAAGCCGACGGCGAACACGATCCTGAAAGACGCGGGGCTCCCCAAGTTGCCATGAAGAAACCCGGGTTTCTTCAAACGCGTGGAATTTGATTCGGAAGAGGAATTATTCCTCTGGGCCGGTTGGGGCCGCGCCGTTTTCCTGATTCTGGAACATGGCGACGAAATCCACCGGGGCCAGCATCAGCGGCGGAAAACCGCCGTCGCGGGTGGCGTCGGCGACGATGTTGCGGGCGAAGGGGAACAACAGGCGCGGGCATTCGATCAGCAGCATGGGCTGCAAATGCTCCTGCGGCACGTTCAGGGTGAACAGCCCGCCGTAGACCAGTTCGGTGATGAAGGCGGTTTCCTTGCCGACCTCGCAGGTGCCGCGAATGTGCAGCTGAACTTCGTACAGGTTGTCCTGGACGCCGTGGGCGTTGACATCGACGTTGATGGTGACGTCCGGCGCTTCCTGCTGCATTTTGCCGAAAATGCCCGGCGTGTTGGGGGCCTCGAAGGACAGGTCCTTGATGTATTGGGCGTTGACCTGAACCGGCGGCGCCGCCTGTTGCGGCTGTTCCCCAGTTGCTTGCTGCGTCTCGTCGTTCATTGCTGGCGCTCCTGTACCCTCTCCGGCAAACCGTCGGTGAGTGGATTACACGGATTGACGGGGGAAAACAACGTCCGATGTGAAAAAACCCGGTCCGTTCATCCCCTTTTCCCGCCACCACCGGGCAAGCTGGCCGACGGGCCCGGGCCGGAGGGGGTGTCTCTGTCTCCGTCACCAACCTCGTGAAATTCTCCGTCGAGGATGACGCCGCCGCCGTCGGGCCCCCGGCGCGGTTCGGGCCCCATGCCCGCCGCGTGCATGTGAAAATGGCCCCGCGCCCGCAGGCGCTGGGCAAGGATTCCCCGCAACACGACGCGAAACGGCGGCAGGAACAGCAGCAGGCCGACGCCGTCGGTGACGAAGCCGGGGGTCAGCAGAAAGGCCCCGGCCAGCAACAGGCACAGGCCGTCGAACAATTCGGCCACGGGCAGGCGTCCCGCTTCCATGCTTTCGCGGACCCGCATCAGGGTCGCCAATCCCTGGTGACGCAACAGGGCGGAGCCGACCATGGCGGTCAGGATGACGGCGCCGATGGTCGGCCACAGGCCGAGGCGTTCGCCGGCTTCGATGAAAACGGCGATTTCGAGGATCGGCACGACGATCATGGCGAATAAGATGAGCAACGGTGGCAATTCCTTGTTCCAGTACGCACAACGTAGGCCGCCAACCCCTTGCCCGCAAGGCCAAGACAGCTTAATTAGTGACCTGAGCGTGCGGAGCCGTTAACCTGAAGCGGTAGAAGGCATTCATTCACAACGACGAAGCGTCAGTAATTACTCATGAGCAACGGCTTGCAGTTTATCGACATCATTCTTTTCGCCATGATCGCGGTCTTCCTGATTCTCAGGCTGCGCAACGTACTCGGCCGCCGGGACGGGCACGAGGGCGGTTTTCCCGACCTGTTCAACAAATTGTCCGACCTGGAAAAAGATCTGAAGGACAAGGCCGGACAGGAGGATAACGACAACGTCATCCGTCTCGACCACAAGGACGACGACCGGTCCGGGCTGGACCAACGGGCGGCGGAAGAGGAGGAAGAGCTCTCCCCGCTGGTGCGCGGCATGCGCGCCATCGCCGCCGCCGACCGGGATTTCGACCCGGAAGAATTCATCTCCGGCGCCCGCATCGCCTTCGAATATATTCTCAACGCCTACGCCTCGGGGGATTCGAAAGCCCTCAAGCCCCTGCTCAGCGCCGAGGTCTTCGCCAATTTCAACGCCTCCATCCGGGACCGGGAAGAAGCCGGACACACCATGGAGGAAACCCTGGTCGGCATCGGCAAGGCGGAGTTGGTGGAGGCGGACCTGGATGGCCGCACCGCCCTGATCACGGTGAAATTCGTCAGCGATCAGGTCCACGCCATCTACGACCGGGAGGGCGAAATCATCGAGGGCGACCAGAACAAGATCGTCAACGTCACCGATTTCTGGACCTTCGCCCGCGACACCCGTTCACGGGACCCCAACTGGTCGCTGGTCGCGACCCGCAGCCTGGACTGATCCCGTGAAGGGCCTGGCCGCCGCCCTTCTTGTGCTGCTTGCCGCCTGCGCGCCGACGACCCTGCCCGTGCCGCCGACGGCGGACCCGGCGAGCAAGGCCGAGGCCCCCCGGCCCGCGCCCGAAAAAACGCTGGTGCTGAAAAAAACCAGCTTCGGCAAAATCGCCGGCTGGCGGGGGGACCGGCACGATGAGGCGGTCCGGGCCCTGCTCGCGTCCTGCGGCAAGATCGCCAAAATGCCCGCCGGGCGGGCCATTGGCCCCATCGGCGGAACCGCCGGCGACTGGCTCAAGCCCTGCCTCGCCGCCGGTGACCTGCCCGCCGGCGATGCGGAAAAGGCGCGGCAGTTTTTCGAACGCCATTTCCGGCCCTATCTGGCGACGGCGGACGGCCGTCCCGAGGGCCTGTTCACCGGCTATTTCGAAATGCAGTTGCGCGGCTCGTGGCTGCGCAAGGCCCCCTACGACACTCCCCTTTACGAGCGCCCGCCGGAACTGGTCGAGGCCAGGCTGGGGGACTTCAAATCCAAATTGAAGGGCCAGGCCCTGTCCGGCAAGGTGACCGGGGGCCGCTTCGTCCCCTTCGAGGACCGGGCCGCCATCGAGGCCGGGGCGCTGGCCGGACGCGGCCTGGAACTGATGTGGGTGGACAGCCCCATCGACGCCTTTTTCCTGCATGTGCAGGGCTCCGGGCGGGTGGTCATGGACGACGGCGCCATCGTCCGCGTCGGTTTCGCCGCCCGCAACGGCCACGCCTACAGCTCCATCGGCAGGGAACTGATCAAACGTGGCGAAATCGCCCGCGAAAGGGTCTCCATGCAGTCCATCCGCGCCTGGCTCACGGACCACCCGGAGCAGGCGGCCTCCCTGATGGCTTCGAACCGGTCGTTTATTTTTTTCCGGGTCGTCGACGGGGCGCTGAAATCCCTGGACGAGGACCAGGGGCCCACCGGCGCCCAGGGAGTTGCCCTGACGCCGGGCCGCTCCCTTGCCGTCGACCGGCGCCATCTCTCCCTCGGCCTGCCGGTCTGGCTCGACACCACGGACCCGGTCAACCCCAACGAACCCCTCAGGCGTCTGGTCGTGGCCCAGGACACGGGCAGCGCCATTCGCGGGCCCGTGCGCGGCGACCTGTTCTGGGGCTTCGGCGAGGCGGCGGCCCTGCGCGCCGGGTTGATGAAGCAGACGGGGCGGTACGTCCTGCTGCTGCCGAAGAAGTGAGGGCCCCGGATCATGTCCAACTCCTCCCCCCTCAACGTCGGCCTGTTCGCCACCTGCCTGGTCGATCTGATGCGCCCGACGGTCGGTTTCGCCACCGCCAAGCTGTTGGAAGGCAACGGCTGCACGGTTCACGTGCCCCGCTCCCAGACCTGCTGCGGCCAGCCCGCCCATAATTCCGGCGACGAGGCCGACGCCCGGGCCATCGCCACACAAGTCATCGCCGCCTTCGAGGGCTTCGACTACGTGGTCGCCCCGTCCGGGTCCTGCGCCGGAACCATCAGGCGGCATTATCCCGCCCTGTTTCCGGACGATGCCGCCATGACCGCCCGCGCCGAGGCCCTGGCGGGCAAGACTTACGAACTGCTGTCGTTCCTGACGGACGTGCTGGGGGTGACGGATACCGGCGCGGCGTTCGCCGGGACGGTGACCTATCACGACAGTTGTTCCGGCCTCAGGGAGCTGGGGGTCAAGGAACAGCCGCGCCGCCTGATGGCCTCGGTCGAGGGCCTGGATCTGAAGGAGATGGAGGGGGCGGAAACCTGCTGCGGCTTCGGCGGCCTGTTCTCCATCAAGTATCCCGACATTTCCGGCAAGATCGTCGACGACAAGGCCGAATGCGTCGAAAACGCCGAGGCCGAAACCCTGCTCGGTGGTGATCTCGGCTGCCTGATGAACATGGCCGGGCGCTTGCAGCGGCGGGGCTCGAAGGTGCGGGTCCGGCATCTGGCCGAGGTCCTGGCTGGGATGACCGACGAGGTTTCTCCCATCGGCGAAGCGTCGGCGAAGAAGAAGGGATAGGCGGACATGGACTCGACCGCCCGACGGTTTCAGGAAAACGCCCGCGAGGGCATGGCCAACGAAAAGCTGCAGGCGGCCCTGGCCCGCCTGAGCCACGGTTTTCCCGTCAAACGGCTGCAGGCCATGGACCGCCTGCCGGAATTCGAGCGCCTGCGCGACGACGCCCGCGCCATCAAGGAACACACCCTGGCCAACCTGGGCGCCTATCTTGAACATTACGAGCAAAAGGTCATCGAAAGCGGCGGCCACGTTCACTGGGCCGCCGACGCCGAGGAGGCCCGCGCCATCATCCTGCAGATCTGCCGCGACGTCGGGGCGAAAACCGTGACCAAGGGCAAGTCGATGATTTCCGAGGAAATCGCCCTCAACGACTATCTCGACGAAAACGGCGTGACCCCCATCGAAACGGACCTGGGGGAATACATCATCCAGCTTCGCGGCGAGCCGCCCAGCCACATCATCGCCCCGGCCATTCACCTGTCCAAGGATCAGGTCGAGGACTCGTTCCGTGAGGAACACCGGGAATTGCCGGACGAACGCAATCTGGAGGAGCCGCAGGCCCTGCTGGAGGAGGCCCGGGCCATGCTGCGGCGGAAGTTCCTCGCCGCCGACGTCGGGGTGACCGGGGCCAACATGCTGATCGCCGAAACCGGCAGTTCCTTGATCGTCACCAACGAGGGCAACGGCGACCTGACGCAGATCCTGCCGAAAACCCATATCGCGCTGGCCAGCATCGAAAAGGTGGTGCCGACGCTGGAGGACGCCTCGACCATCCTCAGGGTTCTCTCCCGTTCGGCGACGGGACAGGAAACCACCGTCTACAACACCTTTTCCACCGGCCCGAAGCGGCCCGGCGACCCTGACGGGCCGGAAAACTATCACGTAGTGCTGCTGGACAACGGCCGCTCGGACATGCTCGGCGGCGAATTCCACGACATGCTGCGCTGCATCCGCTGTTCCGCCTGCCTCAACCATTGTCCCGTCTACAAGGCCGTCGGCGGTCATGCCTACGGCTGGGTCTACTCCGGGCCCATGGGGGCGGTGCTGATCCCCAATCTGATCGGCCTGTCCGAGGCCAACGAACTGCCCGGCGCCTCCACCTTCTGCGGCAAGTGCGAGGAGGTCTGCCCCATGCGCATCCCCCTGCCCCGGATGCTGCGGGCCTGGCGGCAGCAGGGGTTCCGCCGGGGCCTGGGGGCGAAAACCACCCGCGTCGGCCTCGCCCTCTGGGCCTTTCTCGCCCGCCGTCCGGCCCTGTATCGCCCGTTGACCGCCCTCGGTGTCCGCCTGCTGGCCCTGTTCGGCGGCGGTGGGCGTTTCCGCTCCCTGCCCCTGGCGGGGGGCTGGACCTCTTCGCGGGACCTGGCCGCGCCCGAGGGCGGGACCTTCCTGTCGCAATGGAAACGGGGGAAGCGCTGATGTCGTCCCGGGACGCCATTCTCGGCAGGATCGACGCCTCCCTGAAGCGCGGCGGCATGGGCCGGGTCAGCCGACAGGACATCGCCGCCCGCCTGGCCGCCCCCGCCCGCAACACGGTACCGGCCCGTGGCGACGGCGACATCGGGCAGCGGACGGCCCTGTTCATCGCCGAGGCGGAACGGGCCGACGCGACCACGGAACGGGTCGCCGCAGTCGAGGAAATCGGCGAGGCGGTGCTGCGCTTTCTCGCCCGGCACAACCTGCCCGGCCGCCTCAAGACGGCCCCTCACCCCCTGCTCGACAGCATCGACTGGACGCGGCACCCGACCCTTGAAACGGGCAGCGGCCCGGCAGGCGATGACGATCAGGCCGCCCTTTCCGTCGCCGCCACCGGCATCGCCGAGACCGGCACCCTGGTCCTGCATTCCGGCCCGCAAAGTCCGACCACCCTGAACTTCCTGCCCGACAACCATATCGTCGTCATGCCGCAATCGCTGATCGGCGGCAGCTACGAGGATGCCTGGGCCGCCCTCAGGGAAGCCCGGACCGGCATGCCGCGCACCGTCAACTGGATCACCGGCCCGTCGCGCAGCGCCGATATCGAACAGACCCTGCTGTTGGGCGCGCACGGCCCGCGCCGCCTGCACATCCTGATTCTCGATGACTCGGAAACCCCGTAAGCCGGACCCCGGTAAGGCCGGGGACGACGACCTGTGGGGGCGCGTCGCCGCCGGAATCAAGCCGCTCAAGGGACATCACAAGAACCGCACCCCCGAGGTCGCCCCCGCCCCGGTGGCTCCCGGGCCCTCCTCCCGGGGCCGGGCCGAACGCCGCCATTCCCGCCCCGCCGCCGCCGCCGTCGGAACGGCGGCGAAACGACCCGTCCTGCCGGACCTTCGCCACGACAGTCATGCCGGAGTCGACAAGAACACGGCGAAACGGCTGAAACGGGGGCAACAGCGCATCGAGGGCCGCATGGACCTGCACGGCATGACCCGGGAACAGGCGCATCGGGCGCTCAACGCCTTCATCGACGGGGCGTACGCGTCCGGCAAGCGCTGCGTCCTGGTGATTACCGGCAAGGGGCTGAAGGAGGACGGTACCGTCGGCGTGCTCAGGGCGGAGGCCCCCCGATGGCTCAACCAGTCGCCCAACCGGGAACGGGTGCTGGCCATTTCCCACGCCACCCCGAAAGACGGCGGCGAAGGAGCGCTTTACGTCATGCTGAAGAGGAAGCGATGACCCCGTTCGGCGAGAAAATCCGCTGCCTGCGCGGCGAGCGGGGCATCCTGTTGAAGGACATGGCCGCCGAACTCGGAGTCTCCAGCGCCTATCTGTCGGCCCTGGAGCACGGCCACCGGGGCCGTCCCGGGTCCGGGTTCGTGCAGCAGATCTGCGCCTATTTCGACCTGATCTGGGATGAGGCGGAGGAAATCCGCCGTCTCGCCCATTTGTCCCACCCCCGCATCGTCATCGACACGGCGGGCCTCGACCCCCTGGCGACGGAACTGGCCAACGTGCTGGCCGACACAATCGGCGACCTGGACCGGCAAACCCTGCAGTGGATTCTCGACGAAATCAAAAGCTGAGTGTTGCATATATGCATCAGGCGCATGGCGGCTATGCACGGCAATTCCCGAAAGACGCGTGACTCGGAGCGGCGAACTCCCTAATATCCGCCGCCAAGCGACGGGATTTCCCGGATTCGCTCGCTTGTGCTACAAGATTTGCCCCTGTTATTGAATTTTTAACCATATTTGGTATACAGTGCGGCGTTTTTCGGAGCAGACAGGCATTTTGCATGGAGCGTGAAAGCCGGTTCGGACCGGTATCGACGGCTTCCGAACGGTTTCTGAGTGAAAAAAATGAAGTTTGAACGTGGCGCCCTCGCCCTCGTCGGGGCCTTTGTATTCGTCCTGGTGGTGGCGGCCTTTTTCAGCCCGCCGAGCAGCGGCACGGCCTCGCCCCGGGCCACCATCGGCGACGGCGAGCCCCTGTTGCTGACCAACGGCTTGACCCCGTGGGATTATCTCAAGGCCCGCGACGGCCTGGACGAGCCGACGGCGCAATCCATCAACCGGGTCTTCGGGCGGCTGGACTATCATCTGGAAAAAATCAAGGCCGGCGACGGCCGGGTGCCCCGGGTGTTCCTGGCCTCCCTGCCCGGCGACCTGGCGGCGGTGCCGGAAAACAAGACCCGCAAGGCGATCTTCTTTCAGGCCATGCTGCCCCTGGTGCTGCAGGTGAACGAGGAAATCCTCGGCGAGCGCCGCCGTCTGTGGCGGCTGCGTTACGAGGTCAGCCTGGGACAGACCCCCGCCGCCGCCGACCGTCTATGGCTGCAGGTGATGGGCGAACGCTACAGGGTGAAGGACGGCGACATCAACGCCCTGCTCGCCCGCGTCGACGTGATTCCGCCGTCCCTGGCCCTGGCCCAGGCGGCGGAGGAAAGCGGCTGGGGGACATCGCGTTTCGCCCGCGAGGGCAACGCCCTGTTCGGCCAGTGGACCTATTCCAAGCTGAACAGCCTTGAGCCGGCGAAACGGGACGCGGGCAAGACCCACAATATCAAGGCCTTCCCCTCGCTGATCGATTCCGTTCGCGCCTACAGCCGGAACCTGAACAGCCACCGCGCCTACCGGGGCTTTCGCGAGGAGCGCCAGGCCATGCGCCGCTCGGGCGAAATCCTCGACGGCCGGGTCCTGGCCGGGCAATTGCTGAAATATTCCGAACGGGGACAAGATTACGTCACCGCCCTGCGCGGGCTGATCGACTACAACGCCCTCGCCCCCCTCGACAAGGCCCGCCTGGACAACGGCCCCGGCAGGCAGTTGGCCTCGCTGATCTAAATCCGGCCTATCCGGCGTTCGCCGCCTGCAGGGCCTTGAACAAAAGGGCTGCCAGCAGGGCGGCGGCGGGGACGGTGATGACCCAGGCCGCGGCGATGGTGGTCAGGTGCTGACGGCGGACCAGCTTGCGCTTGGCCGAACGCTTGATCTTCTTGGCCTCCCTTTCCATCAGCACTTCGTCGGCCTCTTCCAGGGTTTCGTCGAGGGACGCCCCGGCGGCGAGCGCCCTGGGCGGCACCACGCGACGCTTGCGGTTGGAAAGAAACTCCCGGAACAGGCCGACGCCGAAGACGCCGCCGACGGCGATATGGGTCGATGACACCGGCAGCCCCAGGGACGAGGCGATGATCACCGTGATCGCCGCCGCCAGGGCGACGCAGAAGGCGCGCATGGGGTTGAGCTTGGTGATTTTCTCGCCGACGGTGCGGATCAGCTTCGGCCCGAACAGGACCAGCCCAGCGGAAATACCGGCGGCGCCGACCAGCATCACCCAAAGCGGGATCTCCACCTTCGCGGCGATATCGCCACTGGCCGACGAGGAAACGATGGCGGCCAGCGGTCCGACCGCGTTGGCAACGTCGTTGGCGCCATGGGCGAAGGACAGCAGGGCGGCGGAGAAAATCAGCGGGATGACGAAGAGCTGATAGACGGACTTCTTGCTGTTTTCCATGTTCGCCGATTTCCTGTCGACGAACATCTTGACGATGAAATAGACCGCCACGTAGGCGACGGCGCCGACGACCATGACCGTGACCGCGTCGACCCTGATGATCTTCTTCAGGCCCTTCATCACCAGATACATGGAAAAGGCCGAGCCCATGATGCCGACCACCACCGGGACCCATCGCCGGGCGGCGCTGATCTTGTCCTTTTGATTTAGCACGGTGAATTTGAGAAAGGCCAAGAACAGGGCGGCGATGATCCCGCCCATGACCGGGGAAATCACCCAGCTTGCGGCGATTTTCCCCATGGTCCCCCAGTTCACCGCGTTCATGCCGGTGGCGGCGATGCCGGCGCCCATGACGCCGCCGACGATGGAATGGGTGGTGGAAACCGGCGCGCCGACATAGGTCGCCAGGTTAAGCCACAGGGCGGCGGCCAGCAGCGCCGCCATCATCGCCCAGATGAAGACCTGGGCGTCGGGCATCAGGGACGGGTCGATGATGCCCTTCTTGATGGTCTTGACCACGTCGCCGCCGGCCAGGATGGCGCCCGCGGATTCGAATACCGCGGCGATGATCAGGGCGCCGACCATGGTCAACGCCTTGGAGCCGACGGCGGGGCCGACGTTGTTGGCGACGTCGTTGGCGCCGATGTTCAGCGCCATGTAGCCGCCGATGATGCCGGCGGCGATCACATAGGCGCTGTTGTCGATGGCGCCCGCCTGCAGGGTGGCGAAGACCCAGACGGCGACCAGGAACAGGACGCTGAGGCCGATCTTGACGAACTGCTGGCCGGTTTCCTGGGCCGCCCGTTCCAGGCTGACGATTTTCTTCAGATCTTTGTCGAGGGAGGTTTTCTTTTTGAAGGCATGCTCATTCATGCGTTTTCTCTCTTGAATTTCATTTACATTGATACGGCGTCTTTGAGCCGATCAGTGAAGAAAAATCAAGCAAAATCGGTGTGACGGCGGGCCTTATCCGATGGCGTCATGGGCGGCGAGCGCCGCCATGTTGACCATGTCGGCCACCGTCGCCCCCATGGGCACGATCTGCGCCGGTTTCGACAGGCCCATCAGCATCGGCCCGATGACCGTGCTGCCGCCCAGCTCGTTGAGCAGGTTGGTGGCGATTTTCGAGGAATGCAGGCCGGGCATGATCAGCACGTTGGCCGGCCCGGTCAGGCGGCAGAAGGGATAGTGGTCCATCAGTTCCCGGTTCAGCGCCACGTCGACGCTCATGTCGCCGTCGTATTCGAAGGAGACCCGCCGCTCGTCCAGGGCGAGGACGGCGTCGCGGACCACCTGCGAGCGCTCCAGGATGGGATTGCCGAAGTTGGAATAGGAGGCGAAGGCGACCCGGGGCTCATGACCCATGCGGCGGGCGACCTTGGCGGTCTGAACGGCGAAATCGGCCATTTGCTCCGGTTCGGGCAATTCGTTGACGGCGGTGTCGGCGACGAACAGGGTCCGTTCCCGGGCCAGCACCAGGGACAGGCCGAACACTTCTTCGCCGGGCAGGGGATCGAGCACCCGGGTGATCTCTTCAAGCGCCACGTAGTAGTTGCGGGTCAGGCCCGTCAGCATGGCGTCGGCATCGCCCATGGCGACCATGCAGGCGGCGAAGATGTTGCGGTCCTGATTGACCATGCGCTGGCAGTCCCGGTACAGGGCGCCCTTGCGCTGCAGGCGCTCGTAGAGGAATTCCGTATAGCCCGTGTTGGCGGTGCTGAGGCGGGCGTTGTGGATTTCCAGGCCCTCGATTTTCGGCAGGCCGAGGCTGTCCATGGTCTCCAGCACCCGGTCCTCGCGGCCGAGCAGGACCGGAATGCCGTAGCCGGAATTGTAGAAGGCGACGGCGGCGCGGATGCTCTTTTCCTCCTCGCCCTCGGCGAAGACGACCCGCCGGGGATGGGCCCGGACATCGTCGAAAATGGCCTGCAGGCTGGCCGCCGTCGGGTCCAGGCGGGCGGACAGCTCGTTGCCGTAGGCCTCCATGTCGATGATCGGCATGCGGGCGACGCCGGTGTCCATGGCGGCCCGGGCGACGGCCTGGGGCACGGCCTTGATCAGGCGCGGGTCGAAGGGGGCGGGGATCATGTAATCGGGGCCGTATTGCAGGCTTTGCCCGGAATAGGCCGCCCCCACCTCGTCGGGCACGTCTTCGCGGGCCAAATCGGCGATGGCCTGGGCGGCGGCGATTTTCATGGCGTCGTTGATGGTCGAGGCGCGCACGTCGAGGGCGCCGCGGAAGATATAGGGAAAACCGAGAACGTTGTTGACCTGGTTGGGATAGTCGGAACGGCCGGTGGCGATCAGGGCATCGGGGCGCACCTGCTTCGCCACTTCGGGCAGGATCTCCGGGTCCGGGTTGGCCATGGCGAAAATGATCGGCTTTTCGGCCATGGAGGCGACCATTTCCTCGCTGACCGCATCCTTTATGGACAGGCCCAGGAACACGTCGGCGCCGACCATGGCGTCCGCCAGGGTGCGGGCCTCGGTCTTCACCGCATGGGCCGACTTCCACTGGTTCATGCCGTCGGTGCGGTCCTGATGGATGACGCCCTTGGAATCGCACATGATGACGTTGTCGTGGGGAACCCCCATGCGCTTGATCAGCTCGACGCAGGCGACCGACGCCGCCCCGGCGCCGTTGGCCACCACCTTGATGTCGTGAATTTCCCGTCCCGTCAGGTCGAGGGCGTTGATCAGGCCGGCGGCGGTGATGATGGCGGTGCCATGCTGGTCGTCGTGGAAAATGGGAATGTCCATGATCTCGCGCAGTTGCTGCTCGATGATGAAGCATTCCGGGGCCTTGATGTCTTCCAGGTTGATGCCGCCGAAGGACGCGCCCAGGTATTTGACGCAATTGACGAACTCGTCCACGTCTTCGGTCGAGACCTCGAGATCGATGCCGTCCACGTCGGCAAAGCGCTTGAACAGCACCGCCTTGCCCTCCATCACCGGCTTCGAGGCCAGTGCCCCCAGGTTGCCGAGGCCGAGAACGGCGGTGCCGTTGGATATGACGGCGACCAGGTTGCCCTTGGCCGTGTAGTCGTAGGCCAGGGACGGGTCCCGGTCGATTTCAAGACACGGCTCGGCGACCCCCGGCGAATAGGCCAGCGACAGGTCGCGCTGGGTGGTCAGGGGCTTGGTCGCCTGCACCTCCAGTTTTCCCGGCCGCCCCTTGGCGTGGAATTTCAGGGCCTCGTCGCCGGTGACGTTGTTCTGGTTGTCTTCCATGGCGGTGTCTTTCAGGAATTGTCGTGGACGTGGACGTTACCGGCGCCGTTGTCGGCGAGAATGGCGGCGGCCCGCTCCTCCCGTTCCGGGGTGGCGGCGCGCACCCACAGGATGACGCTTCCGGCCTCAAGCGAGCGGGCGAAGTCCTCGGTGTGCGGGCTGGAGGTGACGCCCTCGATGACCTCCTTGACGGCAATGACCCCGGTCGCAGCCCCGATGACGGCGGCGACGCTGGCGGCCACCGGCCCGCCGGCCAGGAAGATGGCGCCGGAAGCGACCAGCGGCGCCTCGAATTTCAGTTCCCCGACCAGGGCCCTGAGCACGTCGTGCAGGGGCTTGCCCGGCTCGCCGGCGGCTTCCAGGGATTCGTGGGAGGACAACAGGCTCAGGTCGGAGCGCTCGAAACCGGCGGCGGTCAGGGCCTTGATGGCGGCCTCGAAGGGCTCGCGTTCGGCGAACAGGCCGACGACTTCTCGGCTGGCGGGGGTATCGGTCACGGGTGGTTTTTCCTTCTGTGTGCCAAAATCGCCGTTATTGTGCCCAAGGGCGCGGGCGATTCCTAGCTTAAAAAGTGAAAATCAAGCCTGACCCTGTAGCCCTTGCCGAATCGGCTGTGATAAGGTTTGCGCAAACCGACAACCCGGATCACGCCCGTGCCGCAAACCGCCGCCCCGCCCGAAACCGCCAAGCCGCCGTCCGCCGCCTCGAAACGGGACGGGGTGACGCCGATGATGGCGCAATTCCTGGAGATCAAGGCGGAACACCCGGATACCATCCTGTTCTACCGCATGGGGGATTTCTACGAACTGTTCTTCGACGACGCGGTCAAGGCCGCCGCCGCCCTGGATATCACCCTGACCAAGCGGGGCAAGCACCTGGGCGAGGACATCCCCATGTGCGGCGTCCCCGTGCATAGTCACGAAAGCTATCTGGAAAAACTGATCACCAGCGGTTTCAAGGTCGCCGTCTGCGAGCAGACCGAGGACCCGGCGGAAGCCAAGAAACGGGGGGCGAAATCCGTGGTCAAACGGGCGGTCCAGCGGGTCGTCACCCCGGGCACCCTGACCGAGGAGACCCTGCTCGATTCCCGGGCCCACAATTACCTCGCCGCCGTCGCCGAGGCGGGCGGCCGGACGGCTCTGGCCTGGATCGATATTTCCACCGGTGAATTCACCACCCAGGCCCTTGAGACGGCCCACCTCGCCGCCGCACTGGCCCGTGTCGACCCGGGCGAGGTGCTGGTGTCGGAAAACCTCATCGGCAAGCCGGACCTGTTCGAGACCCTGGGGGAATGGCGGGACCGGTTGTCGCCCCTGCCCCAGGCCCGCTTCGACAGCGCCAACGGGGAAAAGCGCCTGAAGGACCTGTTCGCCGTCGCCACCCTGTCTGCCTTCGGTTCCTTCGGCCGGGCCGAACTGGCCGCCGCCGCCGCCCTGGTGGACTACGTGGAGCTGACGCAAAAGGGCCGCCTGCCCCGCATCGCCCCGCCCCGGCAACTGTCGCTGGACCGGGTGATGGAAATCGACGCCGCCACCCGGCGCAATCTGGAACTGACCCAGACCCTGTCCGGCGAGCGCAAGGGCTCCCTGCTCAGCACCATCGACCGCACCCTGACCGGGGCCGGGGCGCGGCTGCTGGGGTCCCGCCTGTCGGCGCCGCTGCGCCATCCCGGTGACATCGACGCCCGCCTCGACATGGTGCAGTTCTTCCTCGACGACGAGGACTTCCGCGCCGAGCTGCGCGGGGACTTGAAACGCTGCCCCGACATCGAACGGGCCCTGTCCCGCCTGACCCTGGGGCGGGGCGGCCCGCGGGACCTGGGGGCGGTGCGCGAGGCGCTGGCCCTGGCGGGATCGCTGCGGCAACGGCTGGAAGATCCCGAACGCCCCCCCCGGCCCGGCGAGATCGACCGCGCCCGGCGGGAGCTGGGCCACCATGGCGAGCTGATCGAGCGGCTCGGCCGGGCCCTGGCGGCGGACCTGCCCGTCCACGCCCGGGACGGCGGCTTCATCGCCCAGGGCTACGCCGCCGAACTGGACGAATTCCGCTCGCTCCGCGATGAAAGCCGCCGCCTCATCGCCGGACTGCAGGGCCGCTATGTGGAGGCGACCGGGGTTTCCAGCCTCAAGGTCAAGCACAACAACGTGCTGGGGTATTTCGTCGAGGTCCCCTCCCGGCACGGGGACAAGGTGCCGAGCGGGCCGGAGGACCCGTTCATCCACCGCCAGACCATGGCCAACGCGGTGCGTTATTCCAGCGTCGAGCTGAACGAACTGGAACAGAAGATCGGCCGCGCCGCCGACCGGGCCCTGGCCCTGGAACTGGCCCTGTTCGACGATCTCCTCGCCGAAGTGACGGGACGGGCCGAGGACATCGCCCTCACCGCCGCCGCCCTGGCCGCCCTCGACGTGGCCGCCGCCCTGGCGGACCTGGCCCGCGAGCGGCGCTACGTGCGCCCGCGCATCGACGAGTCCGTCGATTTCGACCTTGTCGGCGCCCGCCATCCAGTGGTCGAGGCGGCCCTCGAGGCGCGCGGCGAGCCGGCCTTCGTCGCCAACGACTGCCGCCTTGGCGGCGACGGCGACGGCGAGGGACGCCTGTGGCTGCTGACCGGTCCCAACATGGCCGGCAAGAGCACCTTTCTCAGGCAGAACGCCCTGATCGCGGTCATGGCCCAGATGGGCTCGTACGTCCCCGCCGACAGCGCCCGCCTCGGCGCCGTCGACCGGCTGTTTTCCCGTGTCGGCGCCGCCGACGACCTGGCCCGGGGACGCTCGACGTTCATGGTCGAAATGGTCGAGACCGCGGCCATTCTCAATCAGGCCGGGCCCCGGGCGCTGGTCATTCTCGACGAGATCGGCCGCGGCACGGCCACCTTCGACGGCCTGTCCATCGCCTGGGCGGTGATCGAGAACCTGCACGAGGTCAACCGCTGCCGGGCCCTGTTCGCCACCCATTATCACGAGTTGACGGGCCTTACCTCCCGCCTCGAGCAGCTCGCCTGCCACACCATGAAGGTCAAGGAATGGCAGGGCGACGTGGTGTTCCTGCACGAGGTCGCCATCGGGGCGGCGGACCGCTCCTACGGCATTCACGTCGCCGACTTGGCCGGGCTGCCGAAGGCGGTGGTCGGGCGGGCCGAGGAAATCCTCGAAACCCTGGAGGCCGGCGAGCAGTCCTCGGCCCTCGGCAGGCTGGCCGACGACCTGCCCCTGTTTCAGGCCGCGCCGCCGCCCGCCACCAAGCCCGCCCCGGGCCCGTCCCCCCTGCAAACGGCCCTGGCCGACATCCACCCCGACGAACTGACGCCGAGGGAGGCGCTGGAGGCTCTCTATACCCTGAAGGGCCTTCTCAAGGATTAGGAAGAATTAGGGCAGGGTGAAAAACTGGTGTCCGAACCAGTACCAGCGGCCCTCCCCCGCGGGCAGGGTGCAGTTCAGCCGGGTGCGGCCACGGGCCAGGGGTTTGCTCATCCGCACCTCGATGCGCATGGGCCCGCTTTCCCCGCCGAGGCGGCTGACCTCCAGCTTGCCCTCGTGGGAGGCGAAGCAGGCGAGGCGGTTCAGGCTCTTGATCAGGGCGGGCGCGCCGGAAACGGTGAAGCCGAAGGCGGGCGGGTTTTCGTCGTCTTTTTCAATCAGCGGGTCGGCGGGGGTGACGTCCTCGACGGTGAGCGCCAGGGCGTTGGCGGCGAGGCGGAAACGGTCGATGCCGCCGTATTGTTCATTCAGGGCGAAGCGGGGCAGGTAAAACAGGTTGGGCCCTTTGGCGGCGACCCCGGAATGTTGCCCCAGGCCGGCGATGAAACCGCTGGAACGGGCGAGCTGCATGACCCGCTTTCCGGCCTCGCCGTAGGGATAGGCGATCAGATTCGGCTTGAAGCCCAGTTCCTCCTGGAAACGGGCCTGGGATTTCTCAATGTCCCGGTGGTTGTCGGACACGCTGGATTGGGCCATGTGCAGGTGCGATGCGGTCTGGCTGCCGATGCCGACGCCGTTTTCGT
This sequence comes from uncultured Thalassospiraceae bacterium, assembly GCA_964344645.1. GTDB lineage: Bacteria > Pseudomonadota > Alphaproteobacteria > Rhodospirillales > JABHCV01 > JACNJU01. Next base: position 103,659 of record CAYFOJ010000003.1, on the reverse strand, counting down.
GCAGCTCGCGGATCTGCTCCCAGGACATATAGCCCCGGATTCCCCTGTCCACCGGGTCGGTGGCGACGAACAGGGTGAAGGGGTAGCCGAGCGCCCGCAACTTCGGCCAGGCCCGCTCGTAGACGGACAGATAGGCGTCGTCGACGGTAATGGCGACGGCCCTGTCGGGCAGGTCGATGCCGTTTTTCAAGGCGTCGATGATGTCGGCCAGGGGCAGCACCACGTAGCCGCCCGCCTGCAATTCCGCCAGATGGGCGTCGAATTGCTCCATGGTGATGGAGGTGGAGGGATAGTCCCCCTCGCCGAACCGGTGATACATGAAAATGACGGCGGAATTCCCCGCCCGGGCCGCCCCGTGCGCCAGGGTCAACAGCACGGCGGCCAGCAGGGCCGCCCCGATGCCGCGGGCGAAGCTGAAGAAAAAACCCATCATCTTGAATACACAAGCATTTCTTGCCATTTATGACAAGCCATAACCATACAGGGACATCATCTCATGAAAGCCGACGCCGCCACCCTCGACCTGCTTTTCAACAAGGCCCGGACGCGCAACGGCTGGACCGACACCCCCCTGCCCCCGGGCATGCTCGAGGAAATCTGGAACCTGGCCCGCATGGGCCCGACCAGCGCCAATTGCTCCCCCGCCCGTATTGTCTTCGTCACCTCCGACGAGGCCAAGGCGCGGCTGAAACCCCTGATGATGCCGGGCAACGACGAGAAGGTGATGGCCGCCCCGGCGACGGCCATCATCGGCCAGGACATGGAATTCCACGAGCGCCTGCCGGAGCTGTTTCCCCACACGGACGCCCGCGCCTGGTTCGTCGGCGACGACGAGCTGATCGCCGCCACCGCGTTCCGCAACTCCACTTTGCAGGGGGCCTATTTCATGATCGCCGCCCGCGCCCTCGGCCTCGACTGCGGCCCCCTGTCGGGCTTCGACGCCGAGGGGGTCGACGCGGAATTCTTCGCCGGCACCGCCGTCAAATCCAACTTCCTCTGCAGCATCGGCTACGGCAACGACGACAACCTGTTCCCGCGCAGCCCGCGCCTGTCCTTCGACGAGGCCTGCCGGGTCGTCTGACCGGTCCCGTCAAGTCATCATCGGCCGGTCGAGGACGGCGTCGGACAGCAGATCGTAAGAGCGGCTGTCGAAAAGCTGGTAGTGCCACCATTCCTTCAGGTAGCAGTCCCAGCCCGCCGCCGTCATCAGGCCGAGCAGGCGGTAGCGGTTTTCCTGGGCCGTGGCGGAGACGTCCGTCGAGCCGTGATGGGACAGGGGCGTGAAGGCGTCGAACGGGGTCCCCATGTCGAGGGGGCGGCCGCTTTCCGCCTCGACGAGGGTGAGGTCGATGGCGACGCCCCGGGAATGGGGGGAGCCCCGGTTCGGATCGGCGAGAAAATCCGGGTCCGGGGTGTGCTCCCACAGCCTGAACTGGGCTTCCGACGGGCGGAAGGCGTCGAACACCTGGAACCGCCAACCCTGAACCCGGGCCAGTTCGACGGCGCGTTTGAGCCGGGCCTCGGCGTCCGGGTGCAGATAACAGGCGGCCCGGGCATAGACCGGGCGGCCGGTGAAATTGTCATCGCCGCCGTAGCGCAGGTCGAGGGCGACGCCGTGGCTCTCAGGCGTGATGGGAACCAGTGTCATGGCCGAGATAATTCCTTTTCGTTCAGGGGAATCCCAGTATAACCCTAAACCGAGGAACGGAAGCGGGATAAAGCCCATGAAAATTCTGGCCATGGATACGGCGACCAACGCCTGCTCCGTCGCCTGCGGCGCGGACGACGCGATTCTCTCCCGCCGCTTCGAGGCCATGGGCCGGGGCCAGGCGGAGGCCCTGGTGCCGATGATCGAAACGGTTCTCGGCGAAGCCGGGCTGAAGGCGCCGGACCTGGACCTGCTGGCGGTCACCGTCGGCCCGGGCGCGTTTACCGGCCTGCGCATCGGCCTGGCGGCGGCCCGGGGCCTGGCCCTGGCGGCGGCGGTTCCCTGCATCGGGCTGACGACGACGGAGGTCATCGCCGCCGGGGTGGCGGCGGAGGGCTGGCCCGAAGGGAGGCTTCTGGTCGCCCTGGATTCCAAGCGCTCGGACCTGTATGTCCAGACCTTCACGCCGGGCCCCCGTCCGGCGGCGGAACCGGCCGCGGTCGAGCCCGCCGCGCTGGCGTCCTGGCTGGGCCCGGCGGCGGGCCCCCTGGGGGTCGTCGGCGACGCCGCCGAAGTGGCCCTTAAGGCCTTGCGGGCGGGTGGGCTCGAGGCCGTTGCCGTCGACGCCGCGCCCCATCCCGACGCCGCCCATATGATCCCGCTCGCCGCCGGGCGCGGGCAACCGTCTAGGGCCGCTGAGGCCCCCTCCCCCCTTTACCTGCGCCCGCCGGACGCCAAGCTGCCCCGCGACGGCGGCCGGCTCAGGCCGTGAGCCCGGTCCTCACCGATGCCGGCCCGGCCCACGCCGGGGTCATCGCCGCCCTGCACGGGGCCTGTTTCGAGACCCCCTGGGACGAACGGGCGGTCGCCGACATTCTCGCCATGCCCGGCGCGGGCGGCCTGTTGGCCGGGTTCGACGCCGACAACCCGGGGGCCTTCGTTCTCTACCGCCGGGCCGCCGACGAGGGGGAAATCATCAGCATCGGCGTTATCCCCGAAGGGCGCCGAAAGGGCCTGGCCCGGGCCCTGCTGGGGGCGATGCTGGGGCGGCTTGGGGAGCAGGGGGTGGCCCGGCTGTTTCTCGAGGTGGACGAGCACAACGCCGCCGCCAGGGCCTTCTACGAAAAAGCCGGGTTCACCGCCGCCGGGCGGCGGGCCGGATACTACGGGCGCGGGAAAGACAAATCCGACGCCGTTGTTTACGCTCTGAAAGTAAACCGCAAGTAATGACCCCGATCAGGGCTTGCGGATGACCAGTCTGTGGATGCCGTCGGGGGCCGCGCCCTCTTCCTCCGGTGTCAGTTCAAGCACCTCGATTCCCATGTCTCCGACGGACCGGGGGACATTCTTCAGGGGCTCCTCTCCTCGCAGCCGCACCGTGGCGACGGCGCCCGGAGGCATCTTTTCAATCATCAGCTTTGTCCTGACAAAGGTCATGGGACAGGTCTCGGGCGTAATATCGAGAAAGAAATTATCCTCGGCCCGGTTCTTGGTTTCGCTTGATTTGTTCATGATATTAACTTGCAGCAGGGAAAGATGTTCTTTATAGACTAATGAATCGCATTATTTTTAAGGGTATTTTTCACAATGACTGACAAGCCGAATATGAACGAAATTCTGGAACTGACAACTGAAATCGTCTCCGCTCACGTCAGTCATAACTCCGTCGCCGCCAACGATTTGCCCCAGGTCATCCAGGAAGTCTACAAGACCCTGTCGTCTCTTGGAAGCGGACAGACGGTTCAGGAAAAGCCTAGCCCCGCCGTGCCGGTGAAAAAATCGGTGTTTCCGGACTATCTGATATGCCTGGAGGACGGCAAGAAATTGAAGATGTTGAAGCGTCACCTGAAAACGTCCTACGATATGTCGCCGGACGAGTACCGGGAACGCTGGGGCCTGCCCGCGGACTATCCCATGGTGGCGCCCAATTACGCCAAGCATCGCTCGACCCTGGCGAAGAAAATCGGTCTCGGCACCAAACCCCGCAAGGGCCGCAAGAAAAGTACGAAATAACGGACGGACTCCATGTCTTCTTTTTCCCGCATCGAGCAAATCTGCATCGACAGGGGCATGAAAATGACCGGCCAGCGCCGGGTCATCGCCCAGGTTCTGTCCCAGTCGGAAGACCACCCCAACGTGGACGAGGTCTATCACCGGGCTTCCGAGATCGACCCGAAGATCTCCATCGCCACGGTTTACCGCACCGTCCGCCTGTTCGAGGAGGCGGGGATCCTGGAAAAGCACGACTTCGGCGACGGCAGCGCCCGTTACGAAGAGGCGACGGAGGATCACCACGATCACCTGATCGACGTTCAGGGCGGCGCGGTGATCGAATTCACCAATTCGGAAATCGAGGCCCTGCAAAACAAAATCGCCGCCGAACACGGCCTGCGGCTTGTCGGCCACCGGCTGGAACTTTATGGTGTCCCGATTGGCGATGACAAGGATTGAGGCAAACGCCGTGGCGCGGCGCACCTGAGCATTGACGAAGAAACTGCATATCAAGACATACGGCTGTCAGATGAACGTCTATGACTCGGCCCGTATGAGCGATGTCCTGATGCCGCTCGGCTACGCCCTCACGGACGGGCCCGACGATGCCGACATGGTGATTCTCAACACCTGCCATATTCGCGAAAAGGCGGCGGAAAAGGTCTACTCCGAACTGGGACGGCTGAACCGGATCAAGCGCCGCCGCGAAGAGGCGGGGGCGGGGACGATCCTCGCCGTCGCCGGTTGCGTGGCCCAGGCCGAGGGCGAGGAAATTCTCCGCCGCGCGCCGTTTGTCGACCTGGTCTTCGGGCCGCAGACCTATCACGACCTGCCGGAAATGGTGGCTCGGGTGGCCCGAGCCGGCGGCGCGGTCCTCAACACGGACTTCCCCGTCGAAGCGAAATTCGACCATCTTCCCGACGCCACATCGGACAGCGGCGCCGTCGACGGGGCGTCGGCCTTTCTCACCGTGCAGGAAGGATGCGATAAGTTCTGCGCCTTCTGCGTCGTTCCCTATACCCGGGGCGCGGAATATTCCCGCCCCGCCGCCGACGTGCTCGCCGAAGCCCGCCGCCTCGCCGCCATGGGGGTCCGGGAACTGACCCTGCTGGGGCAGAACGTCAACAGTTACCACGGCGCCGGGACCGACGGCGGCGAATGGGGCCTGGGCCGCCTGATCGGCGCCGTCGCCGAAGTCGCGGGCATCGAGCGCATCCGCTACACCACGTCTTATCCCGCCGACGTGGACGAGGCGCTGATCGCCGCCCATGGCGAGGTTCCCCAATTGATGCCGTTCCTGCATCTGCCCGTACAGTCGGGATCGGACCGGGTTCTGAAGGCCATGAACCGCCGCCACGGGGCCGACGACTACCGCCGGCTGGTGGAGCGGCTCAGGCGCGCCCGTCCCGACATCGCCCTGTCGTCGGACTTCATCGTCGGCTTTCCCGGCGAGACCGACGCGGATTTCCAGGCCACCATGGCCCTGGTCCGCGAGGTCGGCTTCATCCAGGCCTATTCCTTCAAGTACAGTCCCAGGCCGGGCACCCCCGCCGCCGCCCTCGACGATCAGATCGAGGACTCCGTCAAGGCGGAGCGCCTGGCCGAACTGCAGGCGGAACTGAACGCCCAGCAATTGGCCTTCAACCGGTCCTGCGTCGGGCGCACCCTGCCGGTGCTGCTCGACCGTCCGGGCCGCCGCAAGGGGCAGATGGTCGGCCGCAGTCCCTACATGCAGCCCGTGCACGTGGAGGCCCCGGACAGCCTGTTCGCCACCGTCGCCGACCTGACCATTGTTTCCGGCACCGCCAACAGCCTCGCCGGCGCCCTGGCCGAACCCGCCGGCCGCAACGAGACCGCCGCATGACGCCGCCCAGCAAACCGAACGCCCTGCACGACGCCGCCAGCAGCCGCAAGCTGACCTTCGACGACAACGCCTTGGCCCAGCAGCTTTTCGGCTCGCACCATTCCCATCTGGCGATCATCGAACAGGCGCTGGACGTGACCGCCCAGGCCGTCGGCAATGAGGTCACACTGATCGGCGAATGCGACAACATCAATGACGCCGCCGAGGCCATGAACGGACTCTACGGCCGCCTGGAAAAGGGCATGTCCGTCGACCGTCACGAGGTCGAGGCCGCCCTCAGGATGGCGACCCACCGGGAGGCCAGCGTCGCCGACGCGGACATCGAGGTGAAAACCCGCAAGCGGACCATTTCCCCCCGCACCCCGACCCAGGCCGGCTATCTGAAGGCCATCGACGATCACGAACTGGTCTTCGGCATCGGACCGGCGGGCACGGGCAAGACCTATCTCGCCGTGGCCAAGGCGGTGGAGCGGCTGGTGCGCGGCGAGGTCGACCGGATCATCCTGTCCCGCCCCGCCGTCGAGGCCGGTGAACAGCTCGGCTTCCTGCCCGGCGATATGCGCGAGAAGGTCGACCCCTACCTGCGTCCCCTTTATGACGCCCTCTACGACATGATGCCCGGCGATCAGGTGAGCAAGCGGCTGGAAAGCGGCGAAATCGAGGTCGCCCCCCTGGCCTTCATGCGCGGGCGCACCCTGTCCCATGCCTTCGTCATTCTCGACGAGGCCCAGAACACCACCGCCGTGCAGATGAAAATGTTCCTCACCCGGCTCGGCGAAAACGCCCGCATGGTGGTCACCGGCGACCTGTCCCAGGTCGACCTGCCCCGGGGCACCCGTTCCGGCCTGCGCGACGCGGCGGAAATTCTCGACGGCCTGGACGGCGTCGCTTTTACCCGTTTCGGCCACGAAGACGTGGTCCGCCACCGGCTGGTGACGCAGATCGTCCGCGCCTACGACGACGAGGAAAGACGCCGCCGGGCATCGGCCCGTTATGAAAAAGGAAATGACCCGAAAGGCGATGCCTGAAAGCCCGACCATCGACATCACCGTCGCCGACGACGAGTGGACCCGCGCCCTTGAGGACGCCGAGGCGCTGTGCCGCCGCGCCGCCGGGGCGGCCTTCAGGGCGGCGGGCGACACCCCGGACGAAGCCGAGGTCGGCCTAATGCTGTGCGACGACGAACGGATGCGGGATCTCAACAACCGCTACCGGGGCCGGGACAAACCGACCAACGTGCTGTCCTTTCCGGCCCTGGACCCGGACGGGCCGCGGGTGCCGGGCCCGGTTCTTCTCGGCGACGTGGTCGTCGCCTTCGGCGTCGCCAGCCGGGAGGCGGAACGGGACGGCCGGACCCTTGCCGACCACCTGTGCCATCTCGTGGTTCACGGCGTGCTGCATTTGCTGGGCCACGATCACGAGGAAACGGCGGAGGCCGAGCGCATGGAAAGTCTGGAGACGGAAATCCTGGCCGGGCTCGGCGTCGCCGATCCCCATGGCCCGGTTGAGGGGGCGGCGCCATGAACGATCCGGCGGACGCGAAAACCCTGACCGAGCCCCCGAAGAACGGCGACGACAGCCCGTCCGGCGGCGTCTTCGGCCGCCTCAGGAGCCTGTTCAAACCGCGCAACGGTGAAGGCTCGGCCCGGGACGTTCTCGAAGAACTGATCGAGGAACGGGAAGACGCGGAAGTCCCCATCGACGCCGAGGAACGGCTGTTGCTGGCCAACATCCTGGAACTGAAGGGACGCACCATCCGCGACGTCATGGTCCCCCGGGCCGACATCGTCGCCGTCGAATGCGCCATCGGCTTGGCCGACGTGATCGACCTGATCACCCGCGAGGGCCATTCCCGGCTGCCGGTGTTCCGCGAGTCCCTGGACGACGCCATCGGCATGATACACATCAAGGACGTTCTCGCCTGGCGCGGCAGGGACGCCGAATTCGCCCTGCGCGACATCGTCCGCAAGGTGCTGTTCGTGCCGCCGTCCATGCAGGTTCTGGAACTGCTGCTGGAAATGCGCGCCACCCGCTGCCACATGGCCCTGGTGGTGGACGAATACGGCGGCGTCGACGGCCTGGTCACCATCGAGGACCTGGTCGAGGAGATCGTCGGCGAGATCGAGGACGAACACGACCGCACGGACGAACCCGTCCTCGTCGACGGCCCCAACGGCACCCTGTTCGCCGACGCCCGGACGACCATCGAAACCCTGGAGGACCGCTTCGGGGCCATCGTCAGCGAAGAGGAGCGGGAAGACATCGACACCCTGGGCGGGCTGGTGTTTTCCCTGGCCGGGCGGGTGCCGGTGCGCAGCGAGGTGATCGCCCATTCCAGCGGGCTGGAGTTCGAAATCCTCGACGCCGACCCCAGGCAGATCAAGAAAATGCGCCTGCGGGGACTCGACGTCCTCGTGCCCGGCCAGTCGACCTTGGACGGGTGAGGGGGGCAACGGCCATCGCACGGGCTCTGTTCACCGCCGTGACGGCGCTTTCGGGCTGGCGGCGGCGGGGACTGGCCCTGGCCCTCGGCGCCGTCGCCGCCGCCGCCATGCCGCCCCTGCCCGCCGTCTTCCTGCTGATCCCGGCGATGACCGGCCTGCTCTGGCTGGTCTTCGCCCGCCCGTCCCCGCGCCCCGCCTTCGCCGTCGGCTGGTGGTTCGGTCTCGGCCATTATTCCGTCGGCCTGTACTGGCTCGCCAACGCCTTCCTGGTCAAGGCGGAGCGCCTCGGCTGGATGGCCCCCTTCGCGGTCCTCGCCATGGCCGCCGTGCTGGCCCTGTTTCCGGCCTGTGTCGCGTTTCTCGTCGCGCGCCTGGGCCGCCGCTCCCCATGGCAGGGCCGGGTGCTGGTGTTCGCCGCCCTGTGGACCGCCTTCGAATGGCTGAGAAGCTGGATCTTCACCGGTTTTCCCTGGAATCCGGTCGGGTCCGCCTGGGCCTTCTCCGACGCCATGATCCAGTCGACTGCCGTTGCCGGAGTCTATGGCCTGGGGCTGTTGACCGTCGCCGCCGCCGCCATGCCGGCGGCCCTGGCCGGGGGCCGGGGGGGCCTGCGTCCCGTTCTCGCCGTCTATCTGATCCTGGGCGTGGTGTGGGCGGGTGGGGCCTGGCGGCTGTCCGGGGCCGATGCGGGGACCGTCGAGGGTGTCCGCCTGCGCCTGGTGCAGCCGAACACCGACCAGCGGCTGAAATGGCGGCGGGAATGGCGCCAGCACAACTTCCGGGAACAGATCGCCATGAGCGCGGCCCCGGCGGTCTCTGACACGCCGCCGACCCATGTCCTGTGGGCGGAAACGGCGGCCACCTTCTTCCTCGCCAACGACGCCCCGCGCCGCGCCGCCATCGCCCGCGGCGTGCCGCCGGGCGGGCTGATCATCACCGGCGCGCCGCGCACCACGCCCACCCGCGAGACTCCTTATCGGGTCTGGAACAGCCTGCACGCCATCGACGGCAAGGGGGACGTGGTCGCCACCTACGACAAGTTTCACCTGGTCCCTTTCGGCGAGTATCTGCCCGCGCCGTTGCGGGGAATCCCGGGCCTGAGCAAGATGACCGCCGGGGGGACGGATTTTTCCGCCGGTCCCGGCCCCAGGACCCTGACCCTGAAGGGCCTGCCGCCGGTGTCGCCGCTGATCTGCTACGAGGTCATCTTCCCTGCCCGGGTCGTCGATCCCGCCCACCGCCCGGAATGGATTCTCAACCTGACAAACGACGCCTGGTACGGGCTCAGCGCCGGTCCCCATCAGCATTTCGCCGCCGCCCGGCTGCGCGCGGTGGAGGAAGGCCTGCCCCTGGTGCGGGTCGCCAACACGGGCATTTCCGGGATCATCGACGGCTACGGGCGGGTCACCGTCGAACTGGGGCTGGCCGAACAGGGCGTCCTGGACGGGGACCTGCCCCGGGCCCTGGCCGCCACCCCCTATGCCCGATGGGGCAACGGCGTCGTCCTGTTGCTGGTCCTCGCGGCGGCGGCGGGGCTTTGGTGGCCCCGCTCCCGCGCAACAGTTGAATTAGAATAATGTTAAAGATCGCAACGCGGGCTTGAATAATTGGCCCCGGGCCGCCATACTCATACGTTGAGAGAAGAAAACAATAATAATTCGCAGACAAACACAAACGGTAGAAACAGGATTATGAAAACAGCAGCAGCAAAAAAGCGCAAACCCCGCGCCCGTAAAGCCGAAGACGCGCTTTTGGGCGTTCCCCGTGCGGTCGACATCCATGTCGGCGCCCGCCTCAGGCTTCGCCGCACCCTGCTTGGCATCAGCCAGGAGAAGCTGGGCGAATCCGTCGGCCTGACCTTCCAGCAGATTCAAAAGTACGAGCGCGGCGCCAACCGGGTCGGCGCCTCCAGGCTTTATGAATTCTCGCGGGTCCTCGATGTCCCGGTGTCGTTCTTCTTCGACGACATGAACGAACAGACGAAAGCGACCCGGGGCCGGCGCATCGATCCGAAGACCCTGTCCGACAACGACCAGGCGGAACTGGAATCCGATCCCCTGGCCCGCCGCGAGACCCTGGAACTGGTCCGCGCCTACTACAAGATCGAGGACCCCAAGGTCCGCAAGCGCCTGTTTGAATTGACCAAAACCCTGGCCAACACCCTGCAGGGCTCGTAGGCCGCTCCCGTTGATCGCGAACCCGCCGTCGGCAACCGAGCCGTCGGCGGGTTTCGTTCGTCCGGGGCCCGCCGATATCGCTTGACCGGACGGCAAAAAATTGACACAAGAGCCGTCGATTCCGCCCCCTCGGGGCGAGGATCGCCCGTGGATGGATTTGGACTGCTTGCCGCCACGTAAAAGAAAGCGCTAAGTGGGCTACCTGAATAAACGGAAATGACCGTTTCGGCCCTTAGTCCAGTTGGACAAACTCTATGATCGGAGGGATCAAACGTGTCTAAATCAGATTATCTCTTTACCAGCGAATCCGTCTCGGAAGGCCATCCCGACAAGGTCTGTGACCGGATTTCCGATTCCGTGGTCGACGCCTTTCTCGCCGCCGACCCCTACGCCCGCGTCGCCTGCGAGACGCTGTGCACCACCAACCGCATCGTGCTCGCCGGCGAGGTGCGCGGCCCCGACCCGCTGGTCGACGCCGCCGGCAACGTCAACAAGACCCGGATGGAGGAAATCGCCCGTCAGGCGGTGAAGGAAATCGGCTACGAGCAGGACGGCTTCCACTGGCGCAACGCCGATGTCGGCGTCCACCTGCACGGCCAGTCCGTCGATATCGCCCAGGGCGTCGACGCCGCCGGCAACAAGGATGAGGGAGCCGGCGACCAGGGCATCATGTTCGGCTACGCCTGCAACGAAACCGACAGCCTGATGCCGGCGCCCATCCATCTGTCCCATTCGATCCTGCGCTCGCTCGCCGACGTCCGCCATTCCGGGGCCGAGCCGGGCCTGCTGCCGGACTCGAAAAGCCAGGTCACCCTGCGCTATGTGGACGGCAAGCCCGTCGGCGCCACCTCCGTCGTCGTTTCCACCCAGCACACGGACAACCTGAGCCAGGAAGAGGTGCGCGAGATCGTCCGTCCGCACGTGGAATCGGTGCTGAAAAACGGCTGGATGTGCCCGGAAGAGGAATTCTACGTCAACCCCACCGGCCGTTTCGTCATCGGCGGCCCGGACGGCGACGCCGGGCTCACCGGCCGCAAGATCATCGTCGATACCTACGGCGGCGCGGCGCCCCACGGCGGCGGCGCCTTTTCCGGCAAGGACCCGACGAAGGTCGACCGTTCCGCCGCCTATGCAGCGCGTTACCTGGCGAAAAACGTCGTCGCCGCCGGTATCGCCGACCGTTGCACCATTCAGCTCGCCTATGCCATCGGCGTCTCCAAGCCCCTGTCCGTCTACATCAACACCCACGGTACCGGCCGGGTCGATGAAGACAAGCTGGCGGCGACCCTGTGCGAGATGGTCGATCTTAGCCCCCGGGGCATCCGCGAACACCTGAAGCTGAACCGGCCCATCTACGCCCGCACCGCGGCCTATGGGCACTTCGGCCGGGAAGCCGATCCCGACGGTGGATTCTCGTGGGAGAAGACGGACCTCGCCGACGCCCTGAAAGCGTCGTTCTGATTTCCGGTCGGCGTTGACGGACCCCCGGACACGCCCCGACTGGCACGGCAGGCGGCTCGGCAAACGGCTCAGGCCGGGCCAGAAGCGGCTGCTCGAGCAGCGCCTGCCGGCGGTCCGCATCACCGCCGCCGACCCCGATCCTCGCTTCGGCGACACCATGGCCGAAGCGCCCCGGCGGGTCTGGCTGGAAATCGGTTTCGGCGGCGGCGAGCATCTGGCGGCCCAGGCGGCGCGGCACCGGGACGTGGGCTTCATCGGCTGCGAGCCTTTCATCAACGGTGTCGCCAAATTGCTGGCGGCGGTGCGTGACGAAGGCCTGGACAACGTCCGCATCTGCGACGACGACGCCCGCCCCCTGCTCGACGCCTTGCCCGAACAGTCCATCGACCGGGCCTTCGTGCTGTTTTCCGACCCGTGGCCGAAAAAGCGCCATAACAAGAGGCGTTTCATCAACGGCGAAAACCTGGACCGCCTGGCCCGGGTGCTGAAGGACGGGGCGGAACTGCGTTTCGCCAGTGACCACGGGGATTTCGTCTCCTGGTCCCTGGAACGCCTGCGGGCCCACCCGGATTTCGTCTGGACCGCCCGCCGGGCGGCGGACTGGCGGCGGCCGCCGGAAGACTGGGTCAGCACCCGCTACGAGGAAAAAGCCCTGGCCAGGGGGATCAAGCCGTCCTACCTGCTGTTCAGGCGTCGCCCCCGTGGCGAGGCGGGGGTTTGACAAAGCGCTTGTCTTTCGGGCTGTAACGGGTGTATACGTTCGGCCAATCACGTAAGCGATACGTGTCTCGTTGGTTCGGCACTGACCGAAATTGATGGGGTGGGCCTCTTGGCCCGCCTTTTGTTTTTGTGGCGTGGGTTTGTTGGGCATGGAACTGGTCCACCGCATTGAAGAGATGATCGCCCCGACCGTCGAAGCTATGGGCTTCCGACTGGTGCAGGTTCATTTCACCGGTGGCCGCCGTCAGTGTCTGCAGATCATGGCCGAACACAGCGAGAGCGGCCGCATGAACGTGGAGGACTGCGCCACCCTGAGCCGCGCCGTGTCGGCGGTTCTCGATGTCGAGGACCCGATCGCCGGGAACTACGCCCTGGAGGTTTCCTCGCCGGGCATCGACAGGCCGCTGGTCCGGTTCGAAGACTTTGAAATGTTCACGGGCTTCGATGCGAAAATTGAAACCAGCCGCGCCATCGACGGGCGCAAGCGCTTCAAGGGGCGGCTGGCGGATGCGAAAGAGGGGATCGTCACCATCGAAACCGGGGATGCGGTTTTCGATCTGGCGTTCCGGGATATAGACAAGGCGAAGCTGCTGCTGACCGACGAGCTGATCGCGGCCTCGCAAAGACCGACAAAACAATGAGTGGAACCATGAGCCAAACTGACGCCGTACACGCCCGCCCGGAACTCCTGCAGGTGGCCGAAACCGTAGCCCGTGACAAGGGCATCGAACAGGACGAGGTCCTGGAGGCGATGGAACAGGCGATCCAGAAGGCCGGTCGCTCCAAATACGGCCACGAGCACGACATCCGCGCCAGCATCGACCGTAAGTCCGGCGAGATCACCCTGGCCCGCTACATCGAGGTGGTCGAGGAGATCGAAAACGAAATCATCCAGACCACCCTGGAGGCGGCCCGGCGCAAGAAGCCGGACGTGGAAATCGGCGAATTCCTCGTCGACCCCCTGCCGCCCATCGACTTTGGGCGCATCGCCGCGCAGACCGCCAAGCAGGTCATCGTCCAGAAGGTCCGCGACGCCGAACGCAAGCGCCAGTACGAGGAATACAAGGACCGCACCGGCGAAATCGTCAACGGCCTGGTGAAACGGGTCGAGTTCGGCAACATCGTCGTCGATCTCGGCCGGGCCGAGGCCCTGCTGCGCCGTGACGAGGCGATTCCCCGCGAGCATTTCAACAACGGCGACCGCATCCGCGCCTACATCGTCGATGTCCGCGAGGAGCTGCGCGGCCCGCAAATCTTCCTGTCGCGCACCCATCCGCAGTTCATGGCCGCCCTGTTCGGCCAGGAGGTGCCGGAAATTTACGACGGCATCATCGAGATCAAGTCCGTCGCACGTGACCCGGGCTCGCGGGCCAAGATCGCCGTGCTGTCCAACGATTCCTCCATCGATCCCGTCGGCCCCTGCATCGGCATGCGCGGCTCCCGCGTGCAGGCGGTGGTCGGCGAACTGCAGGGCGAGAAGATCGACATCATCCAGTGGTCCGTGGACCCGGCCACCTTCATCGTCAACGCCCTCGCCCCGGCGGAAGTGGCCAAGGTGGTGCTGGACGAGGAAAACAACAAGATCGAGGTCGTCGTCCCCGACGAGCAACTGTCCCTGGCCATCGGACGGCGGGGCCAGAACGTCCGCCTCGCCTCGCAACTGTCGGGCTGGGATATCGACATCCTGACCGAGGCCGAGGAATCGGAGCGCCGCCAGCAGGAATTCATCGGCCGCTCGCAGATGTTCGTCGAGGCCCTCGACGTGGACGAGGTAATCGCCCACCTGCTGGTGACGGAAGGCTTCTCGACCATCGAACAGGTCGCCTTCGTCCCCATCGACGACCTGGTGGAAATCGAAGGCTTCGACGAAGAGGTCTCCGAGGAATTGCGCCAGCGGGCCCGGGGCTTCCTGGAACAGCGCGACCAGGAGCTGGAAAAACGCTGTGCCGAGCTCGGCGTCAGCGCCGAAATCGCCGCCCTGGACGGCATGACCCCGTCGATCATGGTCGCCGTCGGCGAAAACGGGGTGAAGACCCTGGACGATCTGGCTGACCTGGCCGGCGACGAGTTGCTGGAATTGCTGCCCGCCGACGTCAACCTGAGCGAAAGCCAGGCCAACGACATCATCATGGCCGCCCGCGCCCACTGGTTCGCCGATGAAGAGGCCCCGGCGGTCGAGGCCGAGGCCGAGGCGGCCCACGGGGAGGCCTAGTGTCGGGCCCCGGCAAGGGCCGGAAGGAGGAGAAACCGCACCGGCGCTGCATCGTCAGCGGGGCGGAGATGGAAAAGGCGAAGCTGATCCGCTTCGTCGTCGGCCCCGGCGGCGAGGTGGTCGCCGACCTGGAGGGCCGCCTGCCGGGCAGGGGTTTTTGGTTGAGCCCCCGGCGGGATGTGATACATACAGCGTGCGAGAAGAACCGCTTCGCCAGGGCGGCGCGCGCGAAGGTCAAGGTTCCGGCCGATCTGGCCGACCGGGTGGAGGGACTTCTGGTCCGCCGGTGTCTGGACCTGATCGGCCTGGCGCGGCGCGCCGGGCAGGCGGTGTCGGGTTTCGAAAAGGTCGAAATCTGGCTAAAGTCCGGCAAGCCCGTGGGGGCGTTGCTGGCGGCGTCGGACGGCGCCGGAGACGGTCGGGCGAAAATCCGTTCCCGGGCCGGGCGGACGCCATTGATCGAGGCGCTGGACTCAGAGGAACTGGGTCGCGCGTTTGCCCGCGAGAAGACGGTCCACGGGATCGTCGGACCGGGGCGTTTGGCCGAAAAGCTGTTGGCCCATGGGGAACGGCTGGCGGCCTTGAGGGATACCGGGGATAACACCCCTGGGAGCTGAAGGATTGGCCGCCCCATACCGGAAGGCGGCAAAGGTGATCGGAATACTGATGAGCGAGACCAAAGACCAAGACAAGAAAAAGAAGCCGCTGGGCCTGTCGCGCCCGGGCAAGCTGGAGCTGAACAAGACCATCGAGTCCGGCCAGGTTCGCCAGAGTTTCTCCCATGGCCGCTCGAAGATGGTTCAGGTCGAGGTGCGCAAGAAACGCACCTACACCCAGAACGACGCCGGACGCATGTCCGAGGTCAAGGAACAGGCCAAGCCCGAGGAAGAGGCCCAGGAAACCGTCGCCGCCGCCGTCGAAACGGTGGAAACCCCGGCCGCGCCGGCCGGCGGCTCGACCCTGACCAGCGAGGAAAAAGCGGCCCGCGCCCGCGCCCTGCAGGACGCCAAGATCGCCCAGGAAAAAGCGGAGGAGGAAGCCCGCCGCGCGCCGCCGCCGCCGCCCGAGCCGGAACCGGAGCCGGAGCCGGAAGTCGACACCGCCGCCGAGGAAGCGGCGGAAGCGGAAGAAAAGCGCCGGGCCGAGGAAGAGGAAGAACGCCGCCAGCAGGCGGAAAGGGAAGCCGCCGCCGCCGCTCAGCAGAAGCGGGAGTCCGGAGAGGCCGAGGCCGCCAAGCCCCGGGCCAAGCAGCCGCCGGCCCGTCCCGACATGCCGAAACGGCCCGCCGCCAAGCAGCGCGGCGACAAGCGCCGCCGCTCCGGCAAGCTGACCATCGCCGAGGCCCTCGGCGACGGCGAGGAGCGGACCCGCTCCCTGGCCTCGGTCAAGCGGGCCCGGGAAAAGGAAAAACAGAAGCAGAAGATGGTCCTCTCGGAAGGCAAGAAGATCATCCGCGACGTCGTCGTCCCCGAGACAATCACCGTTCAGGAGCTGGCCAACCGCATGGCCGAGCGGGCGACGGACGTGATCAAGGCGCTGATGAAAATGGACGTCATGGCGACCATCAACCAGTCCATCGACGCCGACACCGCCGAACTGGTGGTCAGCGAATTCGGCCATAACCTGAAGCGGGTCAGCGATTCCGACGTTGAAATCGGCCTGCGCGGCAGCGACGACGACCCGGAAACGAGCCTGAAGCCCCGGGCCCCGGTGGTCACCGTCATGGGTCACGTCGACCACGGCAAGACCTCCCTGCTCGACGCCCTGCGCGAAACCGACGTGGCGGGGCGCGAGGCCGGCGGCATCACCCAGCATATCGGCGCCTATCAGGTGACCATGGAAAGCGGCGACAAGATTACCTTCGTCGACACCCCGGGCCACGCCGCCTTCACCGACATGCGCGCCCGCGGCGCCAAGGTGACGGACATCGTCGTCCTGGTCGTCGCCGCCGATGACGGCATCATGCCGCAAACCGTCGAGGCCATCAGCCACGCCAAGGCCGCCGGCGTCCCCATCATCGTCGCCATCAACAAGATGGACGTCGCCGACGCCAACGCCGACCGGGTGCGCCAGGAACTGCTGCAGCATGACCTGGTGGTCGAGGAAATGGGCGGCGAGGTGATCAATGTCGAGGTTTCGGCCAAGGAGCGGACCAACCTGGACAAGCTGGAGGAAATGATCGTCCTGCAGTCGGAACTGCTCGACCTGAAGGCCAACCCCGACCGGGCCGCCGAGGGGGTGATCGTCGAATCGAAAATGGAACGGGGCCGCGGTTCCGTCGCCACCATCCTGGTCCAGCGCGGCACGCTGAAGACCGGCGACATCATCGTCGCCGGCGGCGAATGGGGCCGGGTGCGCGCCCTGATCGATGATCACGGGCAATCCATCCAGCAGGCCGGTCCGGCCATGCCCATCGAGGTGCTGGGCCTGAACGGCACCCCCGACGCCGGTGACGAGGTGGCGGCGGTGGAGAACGAGGCCCGCGCCCGCGAAGTCACGGAATTCCGCCAGCGCCGGGACAGGGACGCCCGCGCCGCCGCCGGCGCGCGGGGCACCCTGGAACAGATGTTCGAGAAGATCGGCCAGGGCGAGGCCAAGTCCCTGCCGGTGGTTCTCAAGGCCGACGCCCACGGCTCCGTCGAGGCCATCGTGTCCGCCCTGGAGAAGATGTCCACCGACGAGGTCAAGGTGCAGGTCCTGCACACCGGGGTCGGCGGCATCAACGAATCCGACATCACCCTGGCCAACGCCAGCGGCGGCTTCGTCATCGGCTTCAATGTCCGCGCCAACCCGCAGGCCCGCGACCTGGCCAAGCTGGAAGGGGTGGACATCCGCTATTATTCGATCATCTACAACGTCATCGACGATCTGCGTCAGGCCCTGTCCGGCCTTCTCGCCCCGACCTTGCGCGAGCATCTGCTGGGTTATGCGGAAATCCTCGAAGTCTTCAACGTCTCGAAGGTCGGCAAGATCGCCGGCTGTCTGGTCACCGAAGGCAACGTCAAGCGGGGCTCTTCCGTCCGCCTGTTGCGCGACGACGTGGTCATCCACGAAGGCGAGCTGTCGCAGCTCAAGCGTTTCAAGGACGACGTCAAGGACGTCAGGGAAGGCACCGAATGCGGCATGGCCTTCGCCAACTATCAGGACCTGCAGGTCGGCGACAAGATCGAGTGTTTCGATGTCGAGGAAGTTGCCCGCGAGCTTGAAGCGTAACACTGAAGGCGGGGCCCGCGAATGAATAAGCGAAATGCCCGTGCGCCGTCCCAGCGCCAACTCCGGGTCGGCGAAGAGATTCGTCACGCCCTCGCCCATGTCCTCGAGCGCGGCGAGGTCCATGATCCGGATCTGGCCGACAAGACGATCACGGTGACCGAGGTCCGCATCAGTCCGGACCTGAAGAACGCCACCGCTTTCGTCGTTCCCCTGGGTGGACGGGGCGACGGCGAGGGGATCGTCCGGGCGCTCAACCGCATCCGGCCGTTCCTGCGCCACCGGGTGGCCCAGGCGGTGCACCTGCGCAGCGCTCCCAATCTGACCTTCGTCGCCGATACCTCCTTCGACGAGGCCGGCCACATCAACGACCTGCTGCATTCGCCCGGCGTCGCCCGCGACCTGGATGGGGACGGCGACGATGGCGCGTAAGCGCAAGGGGCTGCCCGTACACGGCTGGCTGATCGTCGACAAGCCCCTGGGGGTGACTTCCAGCGCCGTCGTCGGCCGGGCGCGGCGCCTGTTCAACGCCGCCAAGGCCGGGCACGGCGGCACCCTGGACCCCATGGCCAGCGGCGTCCTGCCGATCGCCTTCGGCGAGGCGACGAAGACCGTCTCCTACGTCATGGACGGGATCAAGGTCTACCGCTTCACCATCCGCTGGGGGGAAAGCCGCACCACCGACGACGCCGAGGGCGACGTGGTCGAGACCAGCGCCGTCCGCCCCGACGAGGCCGCCGTCCGCGCCGCCCTCGGTAATTTCATCGGCGACATCGAACAGGTGCCGCCGGCCTATTCGGCGATCAAGGTCGACGGCAAGCGGGCCTATGATCTGGCGCGCCGGGACATCGCCGTGGAACTGAAGCCGCGCACCATCCATATCAAGCGTTTCGACCTGGTCGACATGGCCGACCGGGACCACGCCACCTTCGAGGTGGTGGCCGGAAAGGGCTCTTATATGCGGGGCCTGGCCCGCGATCTGGCCGTCCAATTGGGGACCCGCGGCCATATTTCCGCCCTCAGGCGGCTAAAAGTCGGTCCTTTTGACGAAAACGCGGCGATTTCCCTGGATAAACTGGAAGCTCTGGGGCATAGTGCGCCGCTTGCGGAGCATCTGCTCGCCGTCGAGACCGCGCTGGACGACATCCCGGCGCTGGCCCTGACGGAGGAAGAGGCCCGCAGCCTGCAACACGGAAGAGGCGTTTCCATCCTCCCTGTTGCGAATCGGTCTTCCCTGAAAAAAGTCGACCCGGACGCAGTCTACTGCGCCATGGCCGCAGGGAAACCGGTTGCCCTAACCAAAATCGTGGGTGGCGAGATTCGCCCCCTGCGCGTGTTGAACATGTAAGAAGTCAATGGAGTAGACGATGTCGATTACCGCCGAAAGAAAGTCGGAACTCATGAAAGAGTACGCAACCGCCGAAGGTGACACCGGTTCGCCGGAGGTCCAGGTGGCGATCCTGTCCGAACGGATCAACAACCTGACCGAACACCTGAAGACCCACAAGAAAGATTACCACTCGCGCCGCGGCCTGCTGATGATGGTCGGCCAGCGCCGCCGCCTGCTTGATTACCTGAAAAGCAAGAAAGTCGAACGTTATCAGGACCTGATCAAGCGTCTGGGCCTGCGCCGCTAGGGCGGGGCCGTTTCCGCCCGGAAAGGTCCGGGCGGCCTGTAGGAAGGGACGGCGGAACGCCGCCCTTGCGTATGATGAAGGATAAAGAAAAATATGTTCAAGGAATTTAGAAAAGAAATCGAATGGGGCGGTCGCCCGCTGGTTTTCGAAACCGGCAAGATCGCCCGTCAGGCCGACGGCGCCGTCATGGTTACCTATGGCGACACCAAGGTGCTGTGCACGGTGGTCGGCGAAAAGGCCCCCCGTCCCGGCCTCGATTTTTTCCCGTTGAGTGTTCACTACCACGAGAAAGCCTACGCCGCCGGCAAGATCCCCGGCGGTTACCTGAAGCGCGAAGGCCGTCCCAGTGACGCCGAAACCCTGACCTCGCGCCTGATCGACCGTCCCATCCGTCCGCTGTTCCCGAAAAACTTCAAGTGTGAGACCCAGGTCATCCTGACCACGGTTTCCCACGACATGGAAAACCAGCCGGACATCGTCGCCATGGTCGGCACGTCGGCCGCCCTGACCATTTCCGGCCTGCCGTTCATGGGCCCCATCGGCGGCTGCCGGGTCGGTTACATCGACGGCGAATACGTGCTCAACCCGCAGGTCGACGAGATGTCCTCCTCGGACCTGGACCTGGTCGTCGCCGGCACCTCCGAAGGGGTGCTGATGGTGGAATCGGAAGCCTCCGAGCTGTCCGAGGACGTGATGCTGGGCGCGGTCGATTTCGGCCACAAGGCGTTCCAGCCGGTGATCGACGCCATCATCGAAATGGCCGAGGCCTGCGCCAAGGAGCCGCGTCCCCTGCCGGAAGCGGAACCCGGCGCCGACGAGCTGATCGCCCTGATCGGCGACAAGGCGGAAGTCGGCCTGCGCGAAGCCTATGGCGAAAGCGACAAGATGGAGCGTCAGGCCAAGGTTTCCGCGGCTAAGGACGCCGTCGCCGAGGCCCTGCGGGCCGACGAAAGCATCGACCAGGAGTTGCTGGACAAGGTCATGGGCGACGCCTTCAAGAAAATCGAGAAGCACATCGTGCGCCGCGATATCCTGAAGACCGGCCTGCGCATCGACGGCCGCGATACCAAGACGGTTCGCCCCATCGCCGCCGAAGTCGGCATCCTGCCCCGCTCCCACGGTTCGGCCCTGTTCACCCGGGGTGAAACCCAGGCCATCGCCGTCGCCACCCTCGGCACCGGTCAGGACGAGCAGCGGGTCGACGCCCTCGCCGGCGAATACTTCGAACACTTCATGCTGCACTACAACTTCCCGCCCTACTCGGTCGGCGAAGCGGGCCGCTTCGGCTTTACCGGGCGGCGTGAAATCGGCCACGGCAAGCTCGCCTGGCGGGCCATTCATCCGGTCATGCCGTCGAAGGAAGACTTCCCCTACACCATCCGCGTGGTCTCGGAAATCACCGAGTCCAACGGCTCGTCCTCCATGGCCACCGTTTGCGGCACGTCGCTGTCGCTGATGGACGCGGGCGTTCCCCTGGCCCGGCCCGTCGCCGGCATCGCCATGGGCCTGATCAAGGAAGACGACGGCCATGCCGTGTTGTCCGACATCCTCGGTGACGAGGATCACCTGGGCGACATGGACTTCAAGGTCGCCGGCACCGATCAGGGCATCACCTCGCTGCAGATGGACATCAAGATCACCTCGATCACGCCCGCCATCATGCAGGACGCTTTGGCCCAGGCCCATGACGGACGCATGCACATCCTGGGGGAAATGGCCAAGTCCATCGACACCTCGCGGGGTGAGGTCAGCGCCAACGCGCCGCGCATCACCGCCTTCAAGATCAACAAGGACAAGATCCGTGAAGTGATCGGACCGGGCGGCAAGATGATCCGCGAAATCTGCGAGACAACCGGCGCCAAGATCGATCTGGAAGACGACGGAACCGTCAAGGTCGCCGCCGTCGATGAAAAGGCCGCCGAGGCCGCCATCACCTGGATCAAGGATCTGACGGCGGAACCGGAAGTGGGCGTCATCTACACCGGCAAGGTGGTGAAGACCGTCGACTTCGGCGCCTTCGTCAACTTCATGGGGGCCAAGGACGGCCTGGTTCACATCAGCGAGTTGGCCCCGGAACGGGTCGGCAAGACCACCGACGTCGTCAACGAGGGCGATATCGTCAAGGTCAAGCTGATCGGCATCGACGACCGGGGCAAGATCAAGCTGTCCATGAAGGTCGTCGACCAGGAAACCGGCGAGGAAATTCCCCGCCGATAGGCCGACAGGCCACGAACGGGAAAAAAGGGCGAATGGACTTGCTTCATTCGCCCTTTTTACTGTTCCGCTTGTCCCGAAGCCTGTAGAGTACGGCGAAGTTCAATAAACGGGGCAATGCGTTGAAATCTCTTAAACCCCTCCTCATTTCCGGTCGTGAAGTCCTGCCGATCATCGAAGGCGGCAAGGGCGTCGCCGTTTCCAACGGCTTCAGCGCCGGGGCCTTCGCCGCCGCCGGCTGCGTCGGCACGGTATCGGGCGTCAACGCCGACTCCTATGGCGATGACGGCGCCGTCATCCCGCAGATCTACCACGGCAAGACCCGGCGCGAGCGCTGGCGCGAGCTGATCGCCTACGCCATCCGCGGCGGCATCGCCCAGGTCAAGATCGCGCACGAGAAGTCGGCGGGAAAGGGCTGCATCCACGTCAACGTACTGTGGGAGGCGGGCGGCACGCCCGAGGTCCTGAAGGGCATCCTGGACGGCGCCAAGGGGCTGGTTCACGGCGTCACCTGCGGCGCCGGCATGCCCTACAAGGTGGCGGAAATCGTCTCCGCCTACGGCGTCTACTATCATCCCATCACCTCCTCCGCCCGGGCTTTTCGGGCCCTGTGGAAACGGGCCTATCACAAATATTCGGAATTTCTCGGCAGCGTCGTCTACGAGGACCCCTGGCTCGCCGGCGGCCATAACGGCCTGAGCAACGTGGAAGACCCGAAACAGCCCCAAGACCCCTATCCACGCATCGTCGAACTGCGCAAGCAGATGCGGGAATTCGGCCTCGACGAGACCCCCATCGTCATGGCCGGGGGCGTCTGGTATCTGCGCGACTGGGCGGACTGGATCGACAATCCGGAGCTCGGCCCCATCGCCTTCCAGTTCGGCACCCGGCCTCTTCTGACCAAGGAAAGCCCGGTCTCGAGGGCCTGGCAGCAACGGCTGTTGAAGCTCAAGGAAGGGGACATCTTCCTCAACCGATTCTCGCCGACCGGCTTCTATTCCTCCGCCGTGCGCAACAACCTGCTGAACGAGCTGGAACAGCGCAGCCTGCGCCAGGTTCCTTATGCCCGCAAGGCGGAAGAGACGTTGACCGAGGCCCTGCCCGTCGGCGCCCGCGGCCGCCCGGTGTACCTGACCCCCGCCGACAAGGAAAAGGCGGAAGCCTGGATCGCCGAAGGCCACGACGAGCCCATGAAGACCCCGGACGGCACCCTCATCTTCGTCAGCAAGGACAAGGCTCGCGAGATACTCACCGATCAGCAGAACTGCATGGGCTGCCTGTCCCAGTGCCGGTTTTCCAACTGGTCCGAGGGAGAGGAAGGCACCACCGGACGGCCCGCCGACCCGCGTTCGTTCTGCATCCAGAAGACCCTGCAGGACATCGCCCACGGCGGCTCGCTGGACGACAACCTGATGTTCTCCGGCCACAACGCCTACAAATTCGCCGGTGATCCGTTCTACGAGAACGGTTTCGTTCCCACCGTGCAGCAACTGGTGGACCGCATCGCCCAGGGCGATTGATCGCCCCGGTTGCTTTCAAGGCGAAAGTCCGGGATACTTTACCGACCGGGCGGTTTCGCCCGGGGGGAACGGGAGACGGCTAGCCTTGTCTCGAATGGAAAAAACCGCAATTGAAGGAAGTCTCACCGAAACCCGGACCGGGTCCGGGATTTCCCGACGCTTTGGCCGCTGGGGCCTGTGGAAACAGACCCTCTTCGTCCTGGTCCTGGTGGCGGCGGTTTTCGGCTACGGCGCTGGCGAATACGTCCGCACCACCCAGCTCTCCCATTTGCAAAACCAGTACCGGCAGAACAACCACAAGATATCGCAATTGCTGTCGGCGACGGCCCTGGACGCGGTGATCAGCCATGACGTCCCGGTGCTGCAGACCATTGTCGAACAGGCGGGCCTGAACGAGCCGGCCATTTCCAAGCTGCGCATCACAAACGGCGAGGGGCGGCAGCTCGTGTTGTGGCGGCAACCAGGGGAGGCCCTGCCCGAAAACGGCATTTCCTTTTCCAGCAACGTGACCCTGGAGGGAGAAACCTTCGGGCGCATTGAAATCACCTGGAACATGGACGCCGCCCACGCCGAAATCAATCGGCACGTCAACCTGATGCGCTACATGGTGGTCGGCGCCATCTTCGTCATGACCCTGACTATCATCGGCCTGATCCAGATGCTGGTGGTCACGCCCGTGGAGGGGGTCAATGCCCGCCTGATCGGCAGTTTGTCAAACCGTCAGGTCGCCGCCGGAGGAGGGCTGCCCGCCTATACGGCGAAGGAACTGGTGCGTTTGAACGAGACCGTCTCGGAACTGGAAAAGGAGTGGGAACGGGGCAAGATTCAGCAGGCGGAACTGCGCAAGGCCCGCGACGGCCTGGAGGAAAAGGTGCGCGAACGCACGGCCAGCCTGGAGGCCTCGAACCGGGAACTGACGCAGGAGGTGCGGGAGAGAAAGCGGGCGGAAAGCGAGTTGAAGGAGGCCCAGGCGCAATTGATCCAGTCTTCGAAAATGGAATCCCTTGGCACCCTGGCGGGGGGTATCGCCCACGAGATCAACACGCCGACGCAATTCGTCGGCAACAACCTGACCTTCCTCAAGGAGGCCTTCGAGGATTTGCAGGCGCTGGTCGGCGTCTATGAAAACCTGGACCGGGAAGCCGGCCGGGCGAAGCTTCTCGACGCGGAAAGGGAGGCCGTCCGCGCCGCCCGGCAGGAGATGGACATCGACTTCCTCAACGAGGAAACCCCGCAGGCGGTGTCCCAGGCCCTGGACGGAATCCGCCAGATTTCCGACATCGTCCTGGCGATGAAGGGATTTTCTCATCCTTCCGGGAAGAAGAAAAAGCCCCTCGACATCAACGGCCTGGTGGAACGGGCCGGCACCATCAGCCGCGGCGAGTGGAAGCATTTCGCCCGCCTCGGCTTTGATCTCGACCCGAAGCTGCCGGAAATCCCGGGGCTGGAAAGCGAACTCGGCCAGGTCTTCCTCAACCTCATCGTCAACGCCTCCCAGGCCATCGAGTCCTGCGGTGGGGAAGACGGCCGGATCGATGTAAGCACGGCCAGCGACGGCGGGCGGGTCACCGTCCGTGTCACCGACAACGGTCCAGGCATTCCCGAGGCCATCCGGGAGCGGATTTTCGATCCGTTCTTCACCACCCGCAGCGTCGGCAAGGGCTCGGGGCAGGGCCTCGCCATCGCCTATGATATCATCGTCAACAAGCATCAGGGGGCGCTGAGAGTGGAAACGGAAGAGGGCCGGGGCACGTCGTTTATCATCGAATTGCCCATTGCCGACGGCGGCCAATATCCATAATCTTTTCATGTGTATAAAGCTTGATAGTTAGATTATAATAACTTAAGTAATATGCATCGGAGGGTTCGCCCCCATTGCGTCGTCATCCGGCGGGCCCGTGATCAATATCAAGAGCGGAAAGAAACATGCGTCCCTATAGCCATTTCCTCGAACAAATCCGTGCCGCCGGGCTGCGCCCGACCCGCCAGCGCCTGGCCCTGGCGAAGCTTCTGTTCGGCGGCGGCGGTCGCCACATTACCGCCGAAATGCTGCATGCGGAGGCCCAGGCGGAAAAGATTCAGGTCTCCCTGGCCACGGTCTACAACACCCTGCATCAGTTCACCGACGCGGGCATGCTGCGGGAAATCGTCGTCGACGCCTCCCGCTCCTATTTCGACACCACGACCCACGACCATCATCACTATTTCTTCGAGAAAAGCGGCATCCTGTCGGATATCCCAGAAGATTGCATTTCCTTCGCCAAAACCCCCGAGGCGCCTGAGGGGATGGCCATCAAGAGCGTCGATGTCGTTGTCAGGCTTGAAGAAAAAAACTAAATATAACAACGGGTTGTGGCCTTATTTAGAATTGATCTATTGTCTTGACAAAGGTCGGGGCCGTGCCCATATTGTTTGCAGGAATTCATCGGGGCCGTCGGTTCGGCGGCCCTGTTCACGCTAAACAGTCCAATAAAGCAGGAGAGAACAATGCCCGCACTGAAAGACACACAGACGGAACAGAACCTGAAAGACGCCTTCGCCGGCGAATCCCAGGCCAACCGCCGTTACCTCTACTTCGCCCAGAAGGCGGACATCGAAGGCTACAACGATGTCGCCACCGTGTTCCGTTCCACGGCGGAAGGGGAAACCGGTCACGCCCACGGCCATCTGGAGTTCCTCGAGGAGACCGGCGACCCGGCCACCGGCCTGGCCATCGGCGGCACCGCCGACAACCTGAAGGCCTCCGTCGCCGGTGAAACCCATGAATACACCGACATGTATCCGGGCATGGCCAAGACCGCCCGCGAGGAAGGCTTCGACGAAATCGCCGACTGGTTCGAAACCCTGGCCAAGGCGGAAAAATCCCACGCCGGGCGTTTCCAGAAGGCCCTCGATTCCCTGTAAACAGACAAGGCTATTGAGGATCGCATCATTGACGGGGGATCCGCAGGCGGGTCCCCCGTTTCTTATAGAGGCGGAGAAAAATGAGAGAAGGAAGTCTTGAGGCGCCGGTACGTCATCCCATCCCCTGGCGGGACGGGGACTATGACGATCCGGAAAAACTGGATGCGGAATTGCGCCGGGTGTTCGACATCTGCCACGGCTGCCGCCGATGCTTCAATCTGTGTGACAGCTTTCCCCGCCTGTTCGACCTGATCGACGAGTCGGAGACGGGCGAACTTGACAGCGTCGACAGCAAGGATTTCAACCCCGTCGTCGATGCCTGCACCCTGTGCGACATGTGCTTCATGGTCAAATGTCCCTACGTGCCGCCCCATGAATTCGATCTGGATTTCCCTCATTTGATGCTGCGCTACCGGGCCATGGAATTCCGCAACGGCGCGGTGCCGCCCATGCGCAAACGTCTGGGCGAGACGGACAAAAACGGCAAGATGGCCTGCTCGGTTTCCGGCCTCGCCAACTGGGCGTCATCCTGTTCCAACGGCCTGACCCGCCCCGCCATGCAGGCGGTGGCCGGCATCGACAAGGACGCCGACCTGCCCCGGTGGAACAAGACCCCCTTCGGCAAGCGGGCGGTCAACCCGCCGGTCAACCGGGACGCCCCGGCCCACGGCCGCAAGGCGGTGATCTTTTCCACCTGCACCGGGGAATACAACAACGACGCCCTGCTGGACGCGACGGCGGCGGTGCTGGCGCTGAACGGCGTCGAGACGGAATTCGTCTATCCCGGCTGCTGTTCCATGCCGCAGCTGGAACACGGCGACATCGCCCGGGTCGCCGAAAGCGCCCGCGAAATATCGGCCAGCCTGGGTGAGTGGATCGACCGGGGCTACGACGTGGTGTCGCCGGTGGCCTCCTGCTCGCTGATGATGAAATTCGAATGGCCGCTCATCGAGCCGGATCACGACGGGGTGCGGAAATTATCCGATGCCACCTACGACGTCAGCGAATATGTCGCCGATATCGCCGCAAAGGAAGGCATCGCCCCGGGGATGAAGCCCCTGGACGGCGGCGTCACCCTGCACATCGCCTGTCACGCCCGGGCCCAGAACATGGGCCGCAAGGGCGCCGACATGCTGAAACTGATTCCCGACACGCCCGTCACCGTCATCGAACGCTGTTCCGGTCACGGCGGGTCCTGGGGCGTGATGAAGGAGAACTTCGACGTCGCCCTGAAGATCGGCAAGCCGGTCGCCCGCGACGGCGTCAAGGCGGCCACCCCCTATCTGGTCTCGGAATGCCCGCTGGCCCGGGAACACATCCTGCAGGGCATGGACCGGCAGGACGGGGGCACCGCCGCAGCATCAGCCGTCAGGAACGCCGGGCCGGCGCTGCAACATCCGATCCAGCTCATCGCCGCCGCCTATCAGGAGGACTAGTCATGGCCAAGGCCCTTTCCCGGGAAGACATCATGGACATGTCCGTCTACGGGGCGGAGCGCAAGCAGCGCCGCCTCGCGGTGACGGAGATGAAGAAAAACCGCCGCCTCGGCATCGGCCCGGACGCCACCCTGTACTTCGAGAATTTCGAGACCATGCGCCATCAAATTCACGAGATGCTGTACATCGAAAAGGGCGGCGAGGATCAGATCGCCGACGAACTGGCCGCCTATGCGCCGCTGGTCCCCAACGGCCGGGAGATCGTGGCGACGCTGATGTTCGAGGTGGACGAGCCGGAGCGCCGGGCGCGCCTGTTGAACGGCCTCGGCGGGGTCGAGGAAACGGTCACCCTGAGTATCGGCGGGGCGGTCATCCACGCCCAGCCGGAGCAAGACGTGGACCGCAGCACGGCGGAGGGCAAGGCGTCGGCCATCCAGTTCCTGCATTTCCCCTTTACCGACGCCGAGGTCGCCGCCTTCCGCGACGGGGAAAACCAGGTGGTGATCGGCATCGGCCACGAAAAATACGGTCATATGGCGGTCGTGCCCGAGGCCGTGCGCCGGGCCCTGGCCGCCGACTTCGACTGACTACTTGTAGACTTCGTCCCGGTAGGCGCCCCAGAATTCCACTTTCCGCAGCCAGCCGTTGAGGTTTTCCGCCTCGACCCGGCACCAGGCGCCGCCGGTGGGGCATTCATTGAGCCGGGCGACGACCCCGGATTCGATAAGGGCGACGGGGGCGCTTTTGGTGTCGGGGCTGGACCGCAGCGAGCGGCGTTTGCCGGTGACGATGATCGAGCGGCTTCCCGAAAGCATGCTTTGATGGACCCATCCCTGGGTGCTTTGCCAGTCGCGAATTTTCCGCCAGGTGCGGTATTCGGCGATGATCTCCACCGGCAGGTTGCGGCGCTGGTAGACCCATTCGACGGGATACTGGACCCCGGGCCCGGTGCGCAGATTAACCTGATCGGCCCGTAGGCTGACGAAACGGGGCAGGGGCAGGCCCGAGCCTTCCGCCAGAGCCTCGGCGGCGGCGGACGCCAACACGGCGGCCATGGCGAGGATGCCGATCTTGCGGGAAAAATACTGAACCATGCGTGCATTATTAGGCGTCCTGCGGGACCGGGGTCAAGGGCCTGTATGGCCCCGGCGGTCACTTATCGCCGGTGCGGTGCGGATACCGGTTGCAGGGGCCGGGGGATGGCGGTTAAATTCGACGGACCGGTTGAAAAAGGATTCTCCATGTCGCAGAAAAAACCCGTCGTGGTCGTCACCCGCAAACTGCCCGACACCATTGAAACCCGCATGATGGAACTGTTCGACGTCCGCCTTAATCTGGACGACACGCCGATGGCCAAGGCCGACTTGATCGAGGCGGTGAAGACCGCCGACGTGCTGGTGCCGACGGTGACGGACCGCATCGATTCGAAAATCTTGTCCCAGGCCGGCGAGAACCTGCGCCTGATCGCCAACTACGGCACCGGCGTCGATCACATCGACCTGGCCAGCGCCCGCCAGCGGGGCATCACCGTGACCAACACGCCGGACGTGTTGACCGAGGACACCGCCGACATGACCATGGCCCTGATCCTGGCAGTGCCCCGGCGTCTGGCGGAAGGATCCCGGGTGCTGCGTTCGGAAGGCTGGCACGGCTGGTCGCCGACCTGGATGCTCGGCAACCGCATTTACGGCAAACGCCTCGGCATCATCGGCATGGGCCGTATCGGCACCGCCGTCGCCCGGCGGGCCAAGGGCTTCGGCCTTTCCGTCCACTATCACAACCGCCACCGGGTCCACCACGAGGTGGAAGACGAGCTGGAGGCCACCTACTGGGAAAGCCTGGATCAGATGCTGTCCCGGGTCGATATCGTTTCCGTCAACTGCCCGCATACCCCGGCGACCTTCCATCTGCTGTCGGCCCGGCGGCTGAAGCTGTTGCAGTCCCACGCCTATCTGGTCAACACGTCCCGTGGCGAGGTGATCGACGAAAACGCCCTGACCCGGATGCTGATCGCCGGCGAACTGGCGGGCGCCGGGCTCGATGTTTTCGAGCACGAACCGGCGGTCAACCCGAAGCTGCTGGCGCTGGAAAACGTGCTGCTGCTGCCGCACATGGGTTCGGCGACGGTCGAGGGGCGCATCGACATGGGCGAAAAAGTGCTGGTCAACATCAAGACCTTCGCCGACGGCCACAAGCCGCCCGACCGGGTCATCGGCGAGGCGTTCTAATTTCGGGGACGGTATACGAAACCGTTCGTTCTAAATAAACACCATCTGCCCGGCGGCGCGGGCGTCGTTGAGGAAGGTCACCATGCCGCCGGTCTCAAACGGCACATCCGCCCGCATGGCCGCCCCCTCCAGGTCCATGGCGCGCAGGCCCATGTCGCAGACCATGAAGGTGACGCCCATGGCGACGCAGGCCTGCAGCAGGTCTTCGAAGTTGGCGACGGTGCGCCCCTTGAAGCCGTCGTCCACCGTCCCCGCCGTCTCGCCCCCTTGCCCGATCTCGCCCGCCGGCAGCGTGCGCCACGCCGGTTCCTCGCCCTCGCCGACGGCGAGCAGGGCGCGGCTCGCCCCCATGGTGAAAAACAGGGTCGCCGGGATGTCGATGGCCGCCGCGGCGCTGGCCATGACCAGGGCGTAGTGGACCTTGTCGAAATCGCCGGAAAAGACGACGATGGACAGCTTTTCCGGCCGGGCGTCGGAAACTTCGGGCATCAGGGTTCTCCCAGGGCGGTGATTTTGGGGCTGTCGCCGCAGAGCGGGCAGGCCGGGTCCGCCTTGACGGTGATTTTGCGGAATTCGCAGGACAACCCTTCATAGACCAGCAGGGACCCGGCCAGGCTGTCGCCGATGCCCAATATTTCCTTGACGATTTCCGTCGCCTGCAGGGAGCCGACCGTGCCGCACAGCGCGCCGAGGACCCCGGCCTCGGCGCAGGTGGGAATCTGCCCCGGCGGCGGGGCGGCCGGGAACAGGCAGCGATAGCAGGGCAGCTTGTTGCCGTCGCCGTCGGTTTGATGCGGCTTGAAGGTGTAGACCTGGCCGTCGAAACGCAGAATAGCGGCGGAAACCAGGGTCTTTTGGCCGAAATAGCAGGCGTCGTTGACCAGGAAGCGGGTGGGGAAATTGTCGCTGCCGTCGGCGATGACGCCGTAACCGGCGATCAGGTCGGCGGCGTTGTCGGGCCCGATGCGGTCCTTGATGGGGACGATGGAAACGTCCGGGTTGATGGCGGCGACCGTGTTGCGGACGCTTTCCACCTTGGCCGCGCCGACGCTGGCGGTGGTGTGGATGATCTGACGCTGCAGGTTGGACAGGTCCACCTCGTCGTCGTCGATCACGCCGATGGTGCCGACCCCGGCGGCGGCCAGATAGAGAATCACCGGCGAGCCCAGGCCGCCGGCGCCGACGACCAGGACTTTCGCGCCAAGCAGTTTTTCCTGGCCGACGCCGCCGATCCTGTCGAGCAGGATATGGCGGGCGTAGCGTTGGATTTGTTGTTCGTTCAGATCCACGATGCCGTTCCTCCGTGCTTCGTCGTCAATCCAGGCCCAGCCCGTCGAACAGGGCGGTGGACAGGTAGCGTTCGGCGAAGGAGGGCAGGATGACGACGATCACCTTGTCCGCCATGTCCGGGCGGGAACCGATTTCAATGGCGGCGGCCAGGGCCGCGCCGGAGGATATGCCCGCCGGCAGGCCCTCGCTGCGGGCGGCCTGGCGGGCCATGGCCAGCGAGGTCTCGTTGCCGATCTTAATGACCTCGTCGATCAGGTCCGTGTTGAGGATTTCCGGTACGAAGCCGGGCCCGATGCCCTGGATCTTGTGCGGCCCGGGAACGCCGCCGGACAGCACCGGGCTGTCTTCCGGTTCCACGGCGACCATCTTGATGTCCGGGTTGCGCTGTTTCAGGACCTCGCCGACCCCGGTCAGGGTGCCGCCGGTGCCGACGCCGCTGATCACCATGTCCACTTTGCCGCCCGTGTCGGCCCAGATCTCCTCGGCCGTGGTGAGGCGGTGAATTTCCGGGTTGGCCGGGTTGTTGAACTGCTGCAGCATGACCGCGCGGGGGATCTCCCGGACAAGCTGTTCGGCCCGCTCGATGGCCCCCTTCATGCCCTTGGCGGCGGGGGTGAGATCGATTTCCGCCCCCAGCAGGGCCAGCATCTTGCGCCGTTCGACGGACATGCTTTCCGGCATGGTCAGGATCAGCCGGTAGCCCTTGGCGGCGCAGACGAAGGCCAGCGCGATGCCCGTGTTGCCCGAGGTCGGCTCGACCAGCACCGCCTCGGAACCCAGCTCGCCGCGCTCCTCGGCGGCGTTGATCATGGCCAGGCCGATGCGGTCCTTGACCGAGGCGAGCGGGTTGAAGAACTCGCACTTGCCGAGAAGCACCGCCTTGCAGGGGCCGCCCCGGGTCAGGCGGCGAAGGCGGACCAGGGGCGTCGCCCCGACGGTGTCGGTCAGGTTGTCGTAGATGCGTCCGCGAAAAGAGGCCGGGGGGATGGGGGTGGCGCTGTCTGTCATCGGGTTCCTCTCTCCGTTAAATCGAGAAATCGA
Organism: uncultured Thalassospiraceae bacterium; assembly: GCA_964344645.1. Classification (GTDB taxonomy): domain Bacteria; phylum Pseudomonadota; class Alphaproteobacteria; order Rhodospirillales; family JABHCV01; genus JACNJU01. Next base: position 71,661 of record CAYFOJ010000003.1, on the reverse strand, counting down.
GATTTGTCCGGCCCTCGCTGACGACGCCCGCCTCGGAGGCGTTGTCGCAAAGATCGTCGATGGATATGCCGTCCAGTTCGTTCATGACGCTGTCCTGCAGCTTGATCCACATGGGACGGACAACCTTGATGCCCAGTTCCGAGCCGGCGGCGTCCTGGATGGGATCGTCGCTGGTCTCCATGTCACGGACGACGCGGACGATGTCGCCGACGGAAATGCGCCGCCGCTCGCGGGCCAGCCGATAGCCGCCGCGTGGCCCCCGCACCCCGAGCAGCACCCCCTGGCGGACCAGTTGCTGCAGGGCCTGTTCCAGATAGCGCCGGGGGATTTCCTGGCGCCGGGTGATTTCCCGGCTTTGCACCGGCTCGCTGCCGGAGTGGTAGGCGATGTCGAGCACCGCCTCGATGGCGAAGAGCATTTTTTTAGACAGACGTAACATCAGCTCGGGCCTTCTCCATGTAATCCAGTTGAACCGAATCCCCCCGACGCGCGGGCGGTCTCGGGCAGGGCCTCGGTCTCCTCCCAGGTCAGCGCCGTCACCGGGGCGCAGACCAGTTGCGCGATGCGCATGCCCCGTTCGACGACAAAGGGGTCCGCGCCCAGGTTGATCAGGATGACGCCGATCTCGCCCCGGTAGTCGGCGTCGATGGTGCCGGGCGCGTTGAGAACCGTGATCCCATGCTTGAGCGCCAGGCCGGAACGGGGCCTGACTTGTGCCTCGTGGCCGGGCGGCAGGGCGATGGCGAGGCCGGTGGCGACCAGTTCCCGCCCGCCGGGCTGCAGGGTCAGGGGGGCGTCGATGGCGGCCATCAGGTCCATGCCGGCGCTGGACAGGGTGGCGTAGGCGGGCAGGGGAAGCCCCTCGCCGTTGTCCAGGCGCTTGACGGCGACGGGGAGCGCCGCCGTCATGAGGGGCCTCCCGTCGCCAGGGTCTCGGCGATGCGCAGGGCCAGCCTTTCGGCCACCGCCGCCTTGCTCATGGGCGGCCAATCGTCGCATCCCGCCGCCGTGATCAGGTGCACCGTGTTGTCGTCGCCGCCGAAGGTACCGGTTCCGGCGGAAACATCGTTGGCGACGATCCAGTCGCAGCCCTTGGCCTGCAATTTTTTCGTTGCGTAACCGGTTATATTATTCGTTTCGGCAGCGAAACCGATGACCAATTGGGGGCGGTCCGGTCCGGTTTCCGACAGGGTGGCGAGGATATCCGGGTTCAGGGTCAGGGCCAGCGGCGGCGGCGCGGCGCCGTCCTTCTTCAGCTTGTCGCCTGCCGCCTCGGCCACCCGCCAGTCGGACACGGCGGCGGCGCAGACGGCCACGTCGGCGGGCAGGGCCTGGCGACAGGCGGCGAGCATGTCGCGGGCGCTTTCGACGGAAACCACCGACACCCCCGCCGGGTGGGGCTGGTTGGTGGGGCCGGAAACCAGGGTGGTGTCGGCCCCCAGCCGGGCCAGGGCGGCGGCGATGGCGTGGCCCTGCTTGCCCGACGAGCGGTTGGCGATGTAGCGCACCGGGTCGATGGCCTCGTGTGTGGGGCCGCTGGTGACCAGGGCGCGGCGGCCCTTCAGCGGGGCGTCGGCGGCGAAAAAATCCTCGACGGCGGCAACAATCTCCGCCGGTTCGCTCATGCGCCCGAAGCCGAATTCGCCGCAGGCCATGTCGCCCTCATCCGGGCCGACGACCCGGACGCCCCGGTTTCGCAAAATCTCAATGGTCTCGCGGGTCGCCGGATGCTCCCACATGCGCACGTTCATGGCCGGGGCGACCATCACCGGTTTGTCCGTCGCCAGCAGGGCGGTGGTCGCCAGATCGTCGGCCAGGCCCCGGGCCATGCGGGCGAGGATATGGGCCGTCGCCGGGGCGACCAGGACCAGATCGGCGGAACGGGACAGCTCGATATGACCCATCTGGCTTTCGTCGGTCAGGGAAAACAACTCGCCGTAGACGGTGTCGCCGCTGAGCGCCCCGAGGGCGAGGGGGGTGACGAATTCCGCCCCGCCCCGGGTCAGGATGCAGCGGCAGGCGATGCCCCGCTCGCCCAGGCGGCGAATCAGGTCCGGGCACTTAACGGCGGCAATGCCACCGGAAACGATCAGTAATATTCTTTTTTCCACTGATATTCGGGCCCTTAAAAAATTTAACGCAAAATAATTGTGATTAATGTACTGCGGGAAAGCGCCGCTGGCAAGGGGTGATTGTTCAGAGCAGCGCGGCCGCCGCTAATACGGCGGCGAGGATGGCCAGGGCCAGGAAGGGCCGGGCCCAGTCGCCGCGCCCGTTCCCCTTCAGCGCGCGGATGGTCTCCGGGTGCAGGCGCAGGCGACCCTCGGCGAGGACGGCGGCGCCCCGGTCCAGGTTCTCCAGCAGCAGGGGCAGCCGTCTCAGGGCGTCGGCGGCGTCGCCCGCGGCTTCCGCCAGGCGCGCCTCGGGGCCGAGATGGCTGGCCACCCAGTCCTCGATCATGGGCCGGGCCATCAGCCACATATTGGCTTCCGGATTTAGTTTGCGCCCGGTTCCCTCGGCGGTCAGCATGGTCTTTTGCAGCAACAGCAATTGCGGCTGGGTTTCCATGTGGAAGGTCTTGGTGATGGAAAACAGTTGCCCCAAGAGGGTGGCGATGGAAATTTCGTTCTGCGGCCGGTCGAGGATGGGCTCGGCGATGGAGCGGCAGGCCTGGGTGAAGGTGTCGACGGACTGGTCGGGGGGAATCCAACCGGCCTCGAAGTGAACCTCGGCGGCGCGGCGGAAGTCCCGGGTCAGGAAGGCCAGCAGCAGTTCCCCCAGATGTCGGCGGGTGCGCGCATCGATGCGGCCCATGATGCCGAAATCCACGGCGGCGAGGCCCCCGTCCGGGCGCACGAACATGTTGCCCGGGTGCATGTCGGCATGGAAAAAGCCGTCGCGGAACACTTGCAGGAAGAACGCGCCCGCGGATTTCTCCAGCAGATCGTTGGGGTCGTGCCCGGCGGCGCGGATGGCGGCGATGTCGTCGATGGGAATGCCGTGCACCCGCTCCGTGGTCATCACCCGCCGTCCGGACAGCCGCCAGTCGACGGCGGGGACCTGGAAGCTTTCCTCGTCGGCGAAGTTTTCCGCCAGCTCGGCGGCGGCGGCGGCCTCGAAACGCAGGTCCATTTCCAGCTCGATGGACTTGGCCAGGGTGCGCACGCTTTCCACCGGCCTGAGGCGGCGGTATTCGGGGCGAGCGGCCTCGACCAGTTCGGCGAGCCAGAAAAACAGGCCGATGTCCCGCTCGAAGGCCTCTTCGATGTTGGGCCTCAGGACCTTCACCGCCACTTCCCGCCCGTCGGCGGTGACGGCGAAATGCACCTGGGCGATGGAGGCGGCGGCGACGGGAACGTCCTCGAAACGGGAGAACAGCCGGTCGACCGGTTCGCCGAATTCCGCCTCGATGATGGCCCGGGCCTGCTCGCCGGGGAAGGGGTCCAGGCTGTCTTGCAGGTGGGACAGGTCTGCGGAAAATTCCTCGCCCAGCAAATCCGAGCGGGTCGAGAGCGCCTGTCCCAGCTTGATGAAACTGGGCCCGGCCTCCTGCAGGGCGGCGGCCAGGCGCTGACCGGGCCGTCCGTCGCCCCGGCGGGAGAACAGCCGCGCCAGCAGCACCGCCGGGCCGCCCACCTCGAGCCGCCTGAGCAGCATCAGGGCGTCGTGGCGGGCGAGGATGCGCGCGATGGCGAACAGCCGGGCGATATGTCGGAGGGACCGGCCCATGGGGGTCAGATGCGCCAGGCGGAGTGGATGCAGGCGATACCGCCGCTGAGGTTATGGTAGCCGACATTGTCGAGCCCGGCCTCGGCGATCATGGCGGCGAAGCGTTTCTGGTCGGGGAAGCGGCGAATGCTTTCGGCCAGATAGCGGTAGGAATCTTCGTCGCCGGCGACCATGCGCCCGAGCCAGGGCAGGATGGAGAAGGAATAGGCGTCGTAGAGTTTGTCCAGGGCCGGCAGGGCGACGTGGCTGAATTCAAGACAGAGGAACCGGCCGCCGGGCTTGAGCACGCGCCGCGCCTCCCTGAGCGCGGCGTCGATATGAGTGACGTTGCGGATGCAGAAGGCGGTGGTGTAGGCGTCGAAGGAGCCGTCGGGCACGGGCAGGTTTTCCGCATCGCCGTTGACCCAGTCGATGCCCTTGAGCAGCCCCTTGTCGATGGCCCGGTCGCGGCCGACGGCGAGCATTTCGTCGTTGATGTCGCAGACGGTGACAGATCCGCCGCCGTGCTTGAGAAAGGAAAAGGCAATGTCGCCCGTGCCGCCGCCGACGTCGATCAGGGTCATGTCCGGGCGCGGGGCCAGGCGGTTCATGAAGGCCGCCTTCCACAGCCGGTGAACGCCCAGGCTCATCAGGTCGTTCATCAGGTCGTATTTCGAGGCCACGTTGTCGAAGACCCCCTTGACCATGCCCGCCTTTTCGCCGGCCTCGACGGTGGCGTAGCCGAAATGGGTGGTCTCGGCCCGGTCCGGTTTTTCTTCCATTTTGCGTTCCATGGCGGCACCATAACCGAAGCACCCATCCACCGCAGCAAATAAAACAGAAATCTCCATGCCCGAATTGCCCGAAGTCGAAACCGTCAGACGGGGCCTTGCGCCGGTGCTCGAAGGCCGCCGCATCGTCCGCGCCGTCGCCCGCAGGCCGGACCTGCGTTTTCCCCTGCCCGACGGCTTCGGCCAGCGCCTGACCGGGCGGCGGGTGACCGCCGTCGGCCGCCGCGCCAAGTATCTGCTGATCGGCCTCGACGACGGCTCCCGCCTGATCTCCCATCTCGGCATGTCGGGGCGGTTTCGCATCCACCGGGAGGACGCCCCGCCCCTCGAAAAGCACGACCACGTCGTCCTGACCACCGACGCGGGGGCGGAGATCCGCTACAACGACCCCCGCCGCTTCGGCTTCATGGTCCTGGCCGATCCCGGCGAGGGCGACGACCATCCCCTTCTCGGGGGCATCGGCCCGGAACCCCTGTCAGGGGACTTCACCCCGGCAAGCCTGGCGGCGGCCTTGAAGGGGCGGCGAACGCCTATCAAGGCGGCGCTTCTCGATCAATCCGTGGTCGCCGGGCTCGGCAATATCTATGTCTCCGAGGCCCTGTTCCGCGCCGGTCTGTCGCCGAAGCGGACGGCGGCCACCATCGCCGGGGGGCGGGCGGAGAAATTGCACCGGGCCATCGTCGAGGTCCTCGACCTTGCCATCGCCGCCGGCGGCTCATCCATCAGCGACCACCGCCAGACCAACGGGGAGCTCGGATACTTCCAGCATTCCTTCGCCGTCTACGGCCGCGAGGGCGAGGCCTGCCCCGGCTGCGATTGCGCCGTCGCCGAAACCGGGGGGGTCAGGCGCATCGTTCAGTCGGGCCGGTCGACTTTCTATTGTACGAGACGGCAGCGGTAGTGCTATGAGAGGGGCCATGAAGACGTTCAACGCCATTTTCAAGCGCCTGGCAGCCCTCCTCCTCATCGCCGCGGCTTTCCCTGCCCTGGCGGAAAACCGGTTTCTCGGCGCCATAGAAGACCTGCCGCTGATGCCGGATCTGGTCGAGATCATCGGCGGGACCATGAGTTTCGACAGCCCGTCGGGGCGCATCGTCGAGGTCTTGACCATGGGCCCGGTCGAAGAGCAGGCGGTCAAGGACTACTACGGCGCCACCCTGCCGCAATTGGGCTGGACGGAAGGCCCGGAGGGCCGTTTCACCCGGGAGGGAGAAGTGCTGAAGCTGGAATTTCCGCAAACCCTGTCCGGGCCCGCCTCGCAGTCTTCCGGCGGCGTGCCGGAAATCAGCGTCCTGTTCCTGTTGTCCCCCGCCAGAAAATAACGATCAAGGAGAGCCTGATGGCCTATGAAAACATCATCGTCGAAACCAGGGGCCGGGTCGGCCTGATCACCCTGAACCGTCCGAAGGCCCTGAACGCCCTCAACCCGGACCTGATCGGCGAACTGGGCCTGGCGCTCGACGGCTTCGAGGCGGACGAGGAAATCGGCGCCATCGTGCTCACCGGTTCGGAAAAGGCCTTCGCCGCCGGGGCCGACATCAAGGCCATGAAGGACAGCACCTTCGCCGATAATTATCTCGGCGATTTCATCACCGACGGCTGGGAGCGGATCACCACCTGCCGCAAGCCGGTGATCGCCGCCGTCGCCGGATACGCGCTTGGCGGCGGCTGCGAGGTGGCCATGATGTGTGACTTCATCCTCGCCGCCGACACGGCCCGGTTCGGCCAGCCGGAAGTGACCATCGGCACCATCCCCGGGGCCGGCGGCACCCAGCGCCTGACCCGCCTGGTCGGCAAGTCGAAGGCCATGGAAATGTGCCTGACCGGACGGATGATGGATGCGGAAGAAGCGGAGCGTTCGGGCCTGGCGAGCCGGATCGTCGCCGCCGCCGATCTGGTGGACGAGGCGGTGAAGACCGCCGACGCCATTTGCAAGCTGTCCCGGCCCATCGTCATGATGGCCAAGGAAGCGGTCAACACCGCCTACGAGACCAGCCTGTCCGAAGGGGTGCATTTCGAGCGCCGCCTGTTCCACGCCACCTTCGCCACCGAGGACCAGAAAGAGGGAATGGCGGCGTTTGCCGAAAAACGCCAGCCCGCCTTCAAGAACAAATAAGGCGGAAGGCCCGGCCATTGCGGGCTTGACGGCGCGGGCGGCGGGGGATATAAGCCTGCCTTCGCGAGCTTAAGAAACAGTTTTTCAGTACGGAATATCAAGACCATGGCCAATCACGCATCGGCAAAGAAGCGCATCCGCCAGATCGCCCGGCGCGCCGACGTCAACAACATCCGCCGGACCCGCGTCCGCACCTTCATCCGCAAGGTCGAGGAAGCCATCCAGAGCGGCAACCGGGACGACGCCGCGGCCGCCCTCAGGTCGGCCCAGCCGGTCATGGCCCGGGGCGCGCAAAAGGGCGTGTTCCACCGCAACACCATGTCGCGGAAGCTGTCGCGCCTGTCGGCCCAGATCAAGGCGATGTCCGCCTGACCCCTCGCCGCCGTCACGGCTTCGACACGCAAGGCCGTCCCGTTCCGGGGCGGCTTTTTTGCGTTTTCAGGGCATTACCCGCATAGGGGTGCGGGGGACTCGAAAAGGGCGATGCTGTCAAGGCATTTATTTTCGAGATTCCGCTTACGATCATCTTGCATGGAAAAATCCACCGCTGTAATTTGTCACTCAAGCGAGGGGGCGCCCTCGAGGATTGGATCGGCTTTTCAAGTATTCAGTCCATTCCAATAAGTAAAAAGTGCCTGCTTCTTTTGTTTCTACTTTCAGAGAAGGCGGATTTCTTTTTTCTTTACGTAATATTTGACGGGCCCGCTTGATGGGCGTGGTAATAGCCTTGAAAAAACCGGAATATGGTCATGGAAATTTACAGTTCTGTTCGACGGTTTATTTTCGGGGCGGAAACGGTTGACGGCTTGTTTGCGGACTTATTGGGGAATACCTGAGTCCGTATTTTCTTGCCGACGAGAGCCCCCTCTAGCGGGGGGTGGGAAATGAAACCATAAGGTGCCGCCGGGCGGTCGCCGCGATAAGGGGAAGTTCACTTTCGGACTATGAAACGGGTTTCCGGATGATGAACGCAAGAGGTTGCAGGGAATGACGGGTGAAGGCGTGAACGATTTACAGGACGGTTCCTGGCGGGAAGTGAGCGAGAGCCTGAGATCGGAAATCGGCGAGGCGGCCTTTCAGAGCTGGGTCAAGCCCATGACCGTGCGCGCGGTTTCCGGCGGCGTCGCCCGCCTGTCCGTTCCCACCCGTTTCATGCGTGACTGGGTGGTCGCCCATTACATGGAGCGGCTGGAGGAATTGTGGGGCGGCGTCGACCCCGACGTCAACCGGGTGGATATTTCCGTCCAGCCCGAGCGCGCGCTTCGGCCCGCCGCAGGCAAGGACGCCGGGACCCCGGCCGCCGCCGCCGCAGCGTCCGCCACCAGCGCCGCCGAGCGGGCGTCGGGTCAGAACCGCCGGGCCACGGACCCGGGGCCAGAGGGCATCGGCGCGCAACTGGATTCCCGCTTTTCCTTCGACAATTTCGTCGTCGGCAAGCCCAACGAATTCGCCTACGCCGCCGCCCGCCGGGTCGCCGAGGCGCCCTCGGTCCCGTTCAATCCCCTGTTCCTCTACGGCGGCGTCGGCCTCGGCAAGACCCACCTGATGCACGCCATCGCCTGGCATATTTCAAAGCAGGACCCGAAGCGGACCGTCATCTACATGTCGGCGGAAAAGTTCATGTACCGGTTCATCCGTGCGCTGAAAGAGCAGAACACGGTCGATTTCAAGGAGATGTTCCGCAACGTCGATGTGCTGATGATCGACGACGTCCAGTTCATCGGCGGCAAGGGGGCGACCCAGGAGGAGTTTTTCCACACCTTCAACGCCCTCATCGACCAGGGCCGGCAGATCGTCATCTCCGCCGACAAGTCGCCGTCGGACCTGGAGGGCATGGAGGAGCGCCTGCAGTCGCGTCTGAACTGCGGCCTGGTCGCCGATATTCACGCCACCACCTACGAGCTGCGCCTGGGCATCCTGGAATCCAAGGCGGAACAGATGAAGGTCGACGTTCCGCGCAAGATGATGGAATTCCTGGCCCATAAGATTACCTCCAACGTCCGCGAGCTGGAGGGGGCCCTGAACCGGGTCGTCGCCCATTCCCAGCTCGTCGGCCGCGCCATCACCCTGGAGACGACGCAGGAAATCCTCCACGACCTGCTGCGCGCCAACGACCGCCGGGTGACCATCGAGGAAATCCAGAAACAGGTGGCGACCCATTTCAACATCCGCATTTCCGACATGCATTCCGCCCGCCGGGCCCGTTCCGTCGCCCGGCCCCGCCAGGTCGCCATGTACCTGGCCAAGCAACTGACCTCCCGCTCCCTGCCTGAAATCGGCCGCAAGTTCGGCGGCCGCGACCACACCACGGTGATGCATGCGGTGAAGAAGGTGGAGGAACTGCGCGAATGCGATTCCTCCTTCGCCGAGGACGTGGAGCTGCTCAGGAGCATGCTCGAGGGATAGCCTCTCTTCGCGGTGCGGAAAACGCTTCTGTCTCGGCTCCCGTTTGCCTATAATATCCCGGTCCTCATAGGGGGGGCCGGATTCTGTCCGTTGTCCGTCTGCCGGCGGCCTTTCAGGCGAGAAAGGCCGCGTTTTTGACGGCGGTATCGGGGCGCACGGGCGGAAGCCGAATTCAAACCAAGAAGCAATAAGACTGACCATGAAATTTACCATCGAACGGGCGGCGCTCTTGAGGTCTCTGGGACATGTCCAGAGCGTGGTTGAACGCCGCAACACCATTCCCATTCTCTCCAACGTGCGCATCGACGCCGGCGAAGGCGTCCTGAACCTGAATGCCACGGACATGGATCTGGACATCGTCGACCGGGTGGCGGCGGAGGTCGCCCAGCCGGGTGCGACCACGGCCCCGGCCCACACCCTCTACGAGATCGTCCGCAAGCTGCCGGAAGGCTCGCAGGTGGAATGCGAAAGCGACGGCGACGGGCAGTTGACCATTCGCTCCGGGCGCTCGCGCTTTACCCTGACCTGTCTGCCGACGGACGACTTTCCGGTCATGTCCGGCGGCGAGATGGCGCATGCCTTCTCCCTGCCGGCGGCGGAAATTCGTGGACTGGTCGATCGCACCCGCTTCGCCATCTCGACGGAGGAGACCCGCTATTACCTGAACGGCATCTACCTGCATGCCGCCGAGCGGGACGGTGCCCCGGTGTTGCGCGCGGTGGCCACCGACGGCCATCGCCTGGCCAGTGTCGAGGGCCCGCTGCCCGCCAACGCCGAAGGCATGCCCGGGGTCATCGTGCCGCGCAAGACCGTCGGCGAACTGCGCAAGCTGATCGAGGAAACCGTCGACGAGGTGGCGGTCGAACTGTCGGAGACGAAAATCCGTTTCACCTTCGACGGCGTCACCCTGACCTCCAAGCTCATTGACGGCACCTTCCCGGACTACGAACGGGTCATTCCGTCGGGCAACGACAAGGAAATGACCGTCGACTGCAAGACCTTCGCCGAGGCGGTCGACCGGGTGTCCGCCATTTCCAGCGAGAAGTCCCGGGCCATCAAGCTGGCCCTGAGTGACGGAACCCTGGTGCTCTCCGCCTCCAGCCCGGAATCGGGCACGGCGACGGAGGAGGTGGAGGCCGACTATCGGGGCGAGACCATCGAGATCGGCTTCAATTCCCGCTATCTGCTCGACATCACCCATCAGATCGAAGGGGACAGCGCCCGCTTCACCCTGGCCGACGCCGCCTCGCCGACGATCTTGAGCGAAACCGACGACACCAGCGCCCTTTACGTGCTGATGCCCATGCGTGTGTAAGGAGTCCTTCTGATCCGTTCCCTGGGATTGGCGAGACAGCAACAACCGGCAGGCGCGGCGGCGGCGCGGGTTTCCGTCGCCCGGCTGACGCTGACCGACTTCCGCTGCTATGCCCGCCAGCGCGTGGAAACCGGCCCCGCGCCGGTGGTTCTCACCGGGCCCAACGGCGCCGGCAAGACCAATGTCCTGGAGGCCCTGTCGTACCTGGTTCCCGGACGGGGTCTCAGGAGCGCGCGCCTGGCCGACGTATCGCGCCGCGATCCGAAGGCGGACGAGGCCGGCGACCGGCCGTGGGCGGTGGCGGCGGTGCTGGAAACCCCGGACGGGGAAACCGCCGTCGGCTCCGGACGCGAGCTCAAGCCCGGCGGCGGGCGGGAAAAACGGGTCGTGCATGTGGACGGCGCCCCGGCCCGCTCCCAGGCGGTGCTGGCCGACATCCTCAGCGCCCAGTGGCTGACGCCGCAGATGGACCGGCTGTTCATCGAGGGTCCGTCGGCGCGGCGGCGCTTCCTCGACCGGCTGGTGTTCGCCGCCGACCCGGCCCACGCCGGGCGGGTTTCCGCCTACGAGCACGCCATGCGCGAACGGGCGCGGCTGCTGAAATCCGGCCCGGCGGACCCGGAATGGCTCGGCGTGCTGGAGGAAACCATGGCGGCCAAGGGCGTCGCCGTCAGCGCCGCGCGCATGGACATGGCCCGCAGGCTGCATGAGGTCGCCGGACAAGCCGCCGCCGACGGGGCCTTTCCCGGCGCCGCCCTCGAGGTCGGCGGGACCCTCGAACAATGGCTCGCCGAAGGCCCGGCCCTGCAGGCGGAAGACCGCCTGAAAGCCGCCCTTCGTGATGGCCGCGCCGAGGACGCCGAAGGCGGCTCGCCCCGCTTCGGCCCGCACCGCAGCGACATGATGGCGCGCCATCTGGGCACGGGGCAGGCGGCGGAGCTGTGTTCCACCGGCGAGCAGAAGGCCCTGCTGATTTCCCTGATCCTGGCCAACGCCCGCCTGCAGGCCGCCGAGCGTGGCTCCCTGCCGCTGCTGTTGCTGGACGAAGTGGCGGCGCATCTGGACGAACGCCGCCGCCGGGCCCTGTTCGACGAGATCACCGGCCTCGGCCTGCAGGCCTGGATGACCGGCACCGACGCCGCCCTTTTCGCCCCGCTGCGGGGGGCGGCGCAATTTTTCGGCGTCGAGGACGCCCGTATCACCCCCGCCTGAGGCAGGGGCAGCATGAAGAAGAGCAAAGCATGAGTGAAGAACCGACAAACCAGGACATCCCGGCCAAAGACGGCGCCGACGACGCCTATGATTCCGATTCCATCAAGGTCCTGAAGGGTCTGGAGGCGGTGCGCAAGCGCCCGGGCATGTATATCGGCGACACGGACGACGGCTCCGGCCTGCATCACATGGTCTACGAGGCCGTCGACAACGCCATCGACGAGGCCCTGGCCGGCCATTGCGACCGGGTCGACGTCACCCTCAACGGCGACGGCTCGGTCACCGTCGGCGACAACGGCCGCGGCATTCCCGTCGACCTCCATGCCGAGGAAGGGGTCTCGGCGGCGGAGGTGATCATGACCCAGCTCCACGCCGGGGGGAAATTCGACCAGAATTCCTACAAGGTGTCCGGCGGCCTGCACGGGGTCGGCGTCTCGGTCGTCAACGCCCTGTCGGTGTGGCTGGAGCTGAAAATCTGGCGCGAGGGCAAGGAGCATTACGTCCGTTTCGCCCATGGCGAGACCGAGGCGCCGCTGAAGGTGGTCGGCGAGGCGCCGAAGGCGGAAAACCGGGACGGGCCGAAGACGGGCACGGAACTGACCTTCATGCCGTCGCCGGAAACCTTCACCATGGTGGAATTCGACTTCGCCACCCTGGAACACCGGCTGAGGGAGCTGGCGTTCCTCAATTCCGGCGTTCACCTGCGCCTGACCGACGCCCGCCATGTGGAGGAAAAGGTGGTCGACCTGCATTACGAAGGCGGCCTCAAGGCCTTCGTCGAGTTCCTCGACAAATCGAAAAATTCCATCAACCAGGAAATTTTCGTCGCCGCCGGGGAAAAGGACGGCGTCACCGTGGAAATGGCCCTGCAGTGGAACGACAGCTATCACGAAACCACCCTGCCCTTCACCAACAACATTCCCCAGCGCGACGGCGGCACCCATCTGGCCGGCTTTCGCGGCGCCATGACCCGCACCATCAACAAGTACGCCAACGCCAGCGGCATCGCCAAAAAGGAAAAGGTGTCCATCACCGGCGACGATTCCCGGGAAGGGCTGACCTGCGTGCTGTCGGTCAAGGTGCCCGATCCCAAGTTCTCGTCGCAGACAAAGGACAAGCTGGTCTCGTCCGAGGTGCGGCCCATCGTCGAAAGCATCGTCGGCGATCAGTTGGATCAGTGGTTCGAGGAACATCCGGCGGAAGCCAAGGCGGTGATCGGCAAGATCGTCGAGGCCGCCGCCGCCCGCGAGGCGGCCCGCAAGGCGCGCGAGCTGACGCGGCGCAAGGGGGCTCTGGACGTGGCCTCCCTGCCCGGCAAGCTGGCCGATTGCCAGGAGCGCGACCCGGCCCTTTCCGAACTGTTCATCGTCGAGGGCGACAGCGCCGGCGGATCCGCCAAGCAGGGCCGTCACCGGGCCAACCAGGCGATCCTGCCGCTTCGGGGCAAGATTCTCAACGTGGAAAGGGCGCGCTTCGACAAGATGCTCGGTTCGGCGGAAATCGGCACCCTGATTGCGGCGCTGGGCACCGGCATCGGGCGCGAGGACTTCGACCCGGACAAATGCCGCTATCACAAGATCATCATCATGACCGACGCCGACGTGGACGGTTCGCACATCCGCACCCTGCTGCTCACTTTCTTCTACCGGCAGATGCCCGAACTGGTGGAGCGAGGCTACCTCTACATCGCCCAGCCGCCCCTCTACCGGGCCAAGCGGGGGGCGTCGGAGGTATATCTGAAGGACGACGAGGCGCTCGAGGACTACCTGCTCGGGGCCGCCGTCGACGAGGGCACGGTGCTGACCCTCCACGACGGCGCGCAACTGGCCGGCCAGGACCTGCGCCGGCTGGTTGAGGAAGCCCGCGAGTCCAAGACCCTTCTCGAGCGGCTGTCGCGCCATGTGCCGACCCGCATCGTCGAGCAGGCGGCGATCCTGGGCGCCCTCAATCCGCAGATCCTGTCCGACGGCGAACACGCCGCCGCCATCGGCGACTACGCCGCCAAGCGCCTCGACGCCCTGGAGACGGAGGCGGAGCGGGGCTGGGCCGGCACGGTGCTGGAAGACGGCGGCCTGGCCTTCACGCGAACCTTGCGCGGTGTCGGCGAACGCCATATCATCGATAGTGCGCTGATCCAAAGCACGGAGGCGCGAAAGCTGGACGAAAAGGCGGGCGAACTGCAGAAGTACTATGCCCGCCACGGCGATCTGGTGGTCAAGGACAGGTCGGTCACCGTCACCGGCCCGGTTTCCCTGGTCGAGGCCATCATGGCGGCGGGCCGCAAGGGCATCGGTATGCAGCGTTACAAGGGGCTGGGCGAAATGAATCCGGAACAGCTTTGGGAAACCACCCTGGACCCGAACGCCCGCTCCCTGTTGCAGGTCAGGGTCAGTCACGCCGACGACGCGGAAGAGGTGTTCTCGACCCTGATGGGCGACATGGTCGAACCGCGCCGGGATTTCATCCAGACCAATGCGCTTAAGGTCGCCAACCTGGACGTCTAGTTGCGAGCCGAAAATGGTGGAAACGGAAAACCCAGAGGACCAGCAGCCGGTGGAAGCGGAGGAGACGGAACCGCAAGCGGACGGCGATGCCGCCGCCCCGCAAGAAGGCGACGCGCCGGACTCCATGACCACCGTGACCCTGCAAAGCCCCTTTTTCCATTCCGTCAAGGGCTGCTACTTCAAGCTTTCCCAGCTTGACGAAGCCCCGGTGATGATCATGCCGCTCGAGGGCGGCGACGTCTCCCTCAAGCTGACCGGCATCGCCAAGGAACTGGAGCTGACGCCGGAAGACCACGATTACAGGACCCTGAACAACATCGCCGACGCCCTGCGCTACGTGCGCGGCATTCGAGAGGGCGACGACCTGCCGAGCGAAATGCTGACCGGCGAGGCCTCCTGGGAGGTGACGACCGAGGACAGGAAGACGGCCCACAACCGGGTCACCATGCAGCTCGTCTCCTGGATCTCGGGCGAGGAAATGCTGTTCACGGACCCGGAGCAACTGGCCCAGGTGGTGGAAGACCCGAATACCCGGGACAAGATCAACACCGCCTTCTCCGAAGCCGCCGAGGCCCTGGGCCTGGGCCGGGACCGGCGGGAGGACGTGGTCGCCCTGGTCGAGAACCTGGCCGAGGAACTGTCCTTCGTCGAAAGCCTGCGCGGCCAGTTCCTCAAGATCAAGGCCATGCGCGCCGACGTCAACGAACTGGAACACTTGTACAGGGCGGAATCCATGATGATGGAAACCATCCTGCCGGTGAAGCGCCTGTTCAAGATCGCCATCGACCAGTTGCAGAACAGTTTCGACGTGGCCGACGCCCAGACCGGGGAGATTCTCGCCGTCCTGAAAAACATCGCCAACCAGACCAAGTTCATCCGCGGCACCCGCGACGACCTGCACACACGGCTGTGGGCCTGGGAGCCGTTGATTGTCAAGTGGCATAACATCACCATCGAGCGCTCGTCGGTCAACGAACGGCTGCTCGAGGAACTGTACCGCTTTTTGGCCCGCCGCTTCCTGCCCGTTCAGGAATGGGAACTGCTGACCCGGCCCTCGGCGAAGAACGAAAAATATTCGACCCAGCGGCTGTGGTGAGAACGGCCCGCTCTTAACGGATTTCTAACCGCCGCGGCGGAAACTGCGGCCATGGCCAAGCGCAGGAAACAGAAAAAACAAAAGCCCGCGAAATCCCGCAAGGGATGGTTCCGGCGCATCCTCATCGGTGCCGCCGCCGCCGCCGTCTGGGCGGTGGTGGCGATGATCGGCGTTCTCGCCTTTTATGCCTACGACCTGCCCGACGTGGACAAGGCGCTTTCCGCCACCCGCCGGCCGACGGTTACCCTGCGCACCGCCGACGGCGGCCACCTGGCGACCATCGGCGACCTGCACGGCCTGCCCGTCACCCTGAACGACCTGCCGCCGGTGCTGCCGCAGGCGGTGCTGGCGACGGAAGACCGGCGTTTTTATCGTCACTTCGGCCTCGACCCGGTCGGGCTGGCCCGCGCCGCTTACCGCAACATCACGGCCGGTCGCATCGTCCAGGGCGGCTCGACCCTGACCCAGCAGGTGGCGAAAAATCTGTTCCTGACGCCGGAAAGGACCATCAAGCGGAAAATCCAGGAACTGCTGCTGGCGCTGTGGCTTGAAAGCAAATTCTCCAAGGATCAGATCCTCACCATCTACCTGAACCGGGTCTACCTGGGGGCCGGGACTTATGGGGTGGAGGCGGCGGCGCGGCGCTATTTCAACCGCTCGGCCCGGCAGGTGAACACCTATCAGGCGGCTATGCTGGCCGGGCTGCTGAAGGCGCCGTCACGCTATAACCCCGTGTCCAGCCCGGAAAGGGCGAAACGGCGCACCCATCAGGTGCTGGCCAACATGGTGGCGGCGGGGGTCCTGGAGCAGCGGGACGCGGACGCGGTGAAGAAAGGGGCGGCGGCGGTCCGGGCCAAGCCGACGACGCGAGTGTCGCGCTATTTCACCGACTGGGTGCTGTCCCAGGTGCCGTCCTACGTCACCCCCGGCGATGCCGACATCATCGTCACCACGACCCTGGACGGGACTTTGCAGAAGGATGCGGAAAACGCCGTCGCCCGGGCGCTGGCCACGGGCAAAAAACACCGGGTCGGCCAGGCGGCCCTTGTCGCCCTGGCACCGGACGGGGCGGTCCGGGCCATGGTCGGCGGGGCCGATTACGGCCTCTCCCAATTCAACCGGGCGACCCAGGCGAGACGCCAGCCCGGCTCCGCCTTCAAGCCCATCGTCTATCTGGCCGGGGTGGAGGGGGGACTTCGACCGGACAGTCCCATGGTCGACGAGCCCTTGAGCGTGGACGGCTGGAGTCCGCGTAATTTTACCCGCCGCCACCGGGGCGGCATCAGCCTGCGGGACGCCTTGGCCCAGTCCGTCAACACGGTCGCGGTCAAGGTCTCGGAACGGGCCGGACGGGACAGGGTCATCGCCGCCGCCCGCCGTCTCGGGGTGACCGCCGACCTGCAGGCGTCGCCCAGCCTGGCCCTCGGCGTCAACGGCGTCAGCCTGCTGGAAATGACCGCCGCCTACGGACCCTTCGCCAACGGGGGATACGGGGTCTGGCCCTTCGGCATCAGCGAGATCCGCGATGCCCGCGGGCGGGTCCTCTACAGCCGCCGGGGCTCGGGGCCGGGCCGGGTCGTCGAACCGGGGGCCGTGGCGGCCATGAACGACATGCTGTCCCATGCCGTCGGCGAGGGCACCGGACGGGCGGCCCGCATCGGCCGTCCCGTCGCCGGCAAGACGGGCACCAGCCAGAATTTTCGCGACGCCTGGTTCATCGGCTACAGCGCCGATCTCATCGCCGGGGTGTGGATGGGCAACGACGATCAGGCGGCCATGGACAAGGTCACCGGCGGCGGCCTGCCGGCGAAAACCTGGAAGGGGTTCATGGCCGCCGCCCATGGCGGGACCCCGCCCCGCCCCCTGCCCGGGACGGGCGCGACCGCGCCGCCGCCGTCCGGCCGGGAAGACGGTGGCGGGGACGGCTTCTGGGGGTCCCTGATGCGGGTCCTCAGGGGCGAATAGAGCCCCGGACCAGAACCAGATAGGAAACGATACTGAAAACCCCCATCAGGGCGATGGCCAGGGTCATGGGGATCTGCGTTCCGTCGTCAAGCAGGCCGATGGAAAAGCTGACAGCCGCCGCCGTCCCCATCTGCAGGAAACCCATCAGCGCCGAGGCCGCCCCGGCCATGTGCGGGAACGGGCCGATGGCCCCGGCCATGGCGTTGGGCATGACCAGCCCGACGCCGACCATGAAACCGGTCATGGGGACGACGATGGCGGTGACCGTATCGACCCCGGCGGCGGCCAGCCCCCACATCAGGGTCCCGAACAGCAGCGAGACGGAACACCCGGTGAGGATCAGCCGGTCGATTCCGACCCGCCTGGTCAGCCGCCCGGCGATGAAGGTCCCGACGATGAAACCGGAGACCACGGTGGCGAAATACAATCCGAAGGTCTCCGGCCTGACCCCGAGGAAGTCGATGAGGGCGAAGGAAGAACCGGAAATGAAACAGAACAGGCCACTGTAGATGAAGGCGTTGGTGAGGATGTAGCCGACGAAGGTACGCTCGCCCAGAAGCAAGCGGTAGTTGCCCGCCATCTGAACCAGGTTGGTGGCCCCCGGATTCTTGTGCCGGTTGGTCTCCCCGAGCAACAGGGCGACCAGAGCCAGCAGGATCAGGCCGAAGATGATGAGCGCCAGGAACACGGAACGCCAGCCGTACCACAGTTCGAGATAGCCACCGACGATGGGGGCCAGCATGGGCGCCGTGGCCATGGCCATGGCCATGTAGGCGAGGATGCGCGCCGCGTCCAGATCGTAAACGTCGCGGACAATGGCGCGGCCGAGCACCGCCCCGGCGCAGGCCCCGATGGCCTGGAACAGCCGGGACGCGATCAGCGTCTCGATACTGTCGCTGTAATAGCAGGCCACGGTCGCGATGACGAACACCAGCAGCCCTCCCAGCAGAACCGGCCTGCGTCCGAAGCGGTCGGACAGGGGGCCGACGAACAATTGGGCGATGGCGAAACCGCCTAAAAACAGGCTCAGGGTCAATTGCACCATGCCGACCGTGGTGTCGAAGACCCGGGTCAGCCCCGGCAGAGCCGGCAGGTACATGTCCGTGGAGACCGGCCCGAAGGCGACCAGGGCCGTCAACAGCAGGGCGGTGGCGCGGGAGCGGGGGTTCAGCAAGTCTGGCCGGCCAGTCTGGCGATGGTCTCCGTGGTCGAATGGCCCGGCGACAGTTCCGCCAGCACCACCCGCCCGCCGTAGGCCTTGACGAAATCCCCGCCGACCACCTCTTCCGGGGCGTAGTCCGCGCCCTTCACCAGCACGTCGGGGCGCAGCGCCTCGATCAGGTTCAGGGGCGTCGGTTCGGAAAAGATGACGACTATATCGACGCTGGCGAGGGAGGCGAGAACGGCGGCGCGGGCGGCTTCCGACTGGACCGGGCGGTCCTCACCCTTCAGCCCCTTGACCGAGCTGTCGCTGTTCAGCCCGACGATCAGTTTGTCCGAGGCGTCACCGGCCTGTTTCAGCAGCGAGACGTGGCCTGGGTGAAGCAGGTCGAAGCAGCCGTTGGTGAAGCCGATGGAACGTCCCTGCCGCCGCCATTGGTCGCACTGTTCGATGGCCGCGTCCAGGGCCAGCACCTTGGCCTCCGCTCCGCTCAGATCCTGCTGGCGCAGGGCGGCGGTGATGTCGGCGGCGAAGGCGACGGCGGTGCCCAGCTTGCCGACGACGATGCCGGCGGCGACGTTGGCCAGGCGGGCGGCGTCGGCCAGGGAGGCCCCGGCCCCCAACGCGGCCGCCAGGGTGGCGACCACCGTGTCTCCGGCGCCGGAAACGTCGAACACGTCGCGGGCCTCCGCCTGCAGATGTTCCGCCTCGCCGTTCCGCCGAAGCAGGGTCATGCCGTCCTTCGAGCGGGTCGCCAGGACGGCTCCGAAGTCGTGGGCGTCGATCAGCGTCCGCGCCGCCAGGGCGACCTCTTCATCGCCGTCCGCCGCCATGGCGGTGGCGTCGCTGAGCTCGCGCCGGTTCGGGGTGATGATGTCGGCGCCCCGGTAGCGGGCGTAGTCGTTGCCCTTGGGGTCAACGATGACGGTCTTGCCGCCGTTCCGGGCCGCCTGGATGAGCGCGCCGACGACGCGGTCGGAAAGAACCCCCTTGTCGTAATCGGAAAGCACGACCACATCGCAGTCCGCCATGGCGGTGACGGTGTCGGCGATCAGTTTTTCCGCCAGGGCGGCGTCGAGGGGAAACACGGTTTCCCTGTCCGTGCGCAGCATCTGCTGGCCGTCCGCGAGATAGCGGGATTTGACCGACGTCCGCCGCCCGCCCTCGTCGACAAGGGGGCTGTCGGGAATGGTCTCGCGGGCGATCAGGTTTTCCACCGTCCGCCCGTCGCTGTCCTTGCCGACGACGGTGATGAAGCGGGCGTGGGCGGCGAGCCCGGCCAGGTTGCGCACCACGTTGCCGGCGCCGCCCAGCATGGAAACCTCGTTTTCCAGCTTCAGCACTGGAATCGGCGCTTCCGGGGAAATGCGGCTGACGGAACCATAGCGGAAGTGGTCGAGAATGACGTCGCCGACGCACAGCACCCGGGCGGTGGCGAATTTCTCGACCAGCGCCGTCAGGGAAGCCCGTTCGTTCATATCAGGTCCAGCTCCTTTTCCAGGGCGCCGCACAGTAAGTGTCCGGCCAGGATGTGCATTTCCTGAATGCGGGCCGTCTCATCCGACGGCACGATCAGCAGCGGGTCCGCCTCGCCCTTCATGCGGCCCCCGTCGCGGCCGCCGAACCCGGCGGCGACGGCTCCCCTGGCCCGGGCCGCGCGCAGGGCGCGGATGACGTTCTCGCTGTTGCCGGAGGTGGAAATGCCGATGACCACGTCGTTTTCCGTGACCAGGGCGTCGACCTGGCGGGAGAACAGGTCGTCGAAGCCGATGTCGTTGCCGATGGCGGTCAGCGCCGAGGTGTCGGTGGAAAGCGACAGGGCGGGGATGGGCGCCCGGTCCTTGATGTAGCGGACCGTCAGTTCCGTGGCCAGGTGCTGGGCGTCGGACGCGCTGCCGCCGTTGCCGAAGAAGACGATCTTGCCGCCCTTGCGCACGGCCTCGGCGGCGGCGGCGATGAGGGCCGGCAGGTCTCGGGCGATGATGTCCCGGGCGGCGGCGAAGGCCTCTGCGTGGGCGTCCAGTTCGGCGGTGATGTAGGGGTTCGGGTTCATGCTCTCGCTCACGGGTTCAAATCGATGCGTCGGCCCTCGCGCAGGGACTCCATGATGGCGATGGTGGCCAACGTGGTTTCAATCAGTTCCGCCTCGTCGATGGGGGCTGGGCCGCCCCCCGCCACCGCATCGGCGAAGGCGCGAAGGGCCGGCTTGAAGCCCTTGTCCTGGGTCTGGCGACGGGAGGTGTCGATCTTGCCGCCGTCCGCCGTGGTCGAGGACTGGAAATTGTCGATGGTGACGACGCTGCCCCCGGCGTAGGCCTCGATCAGTTCCTTGGAATAGGCGCTGTCACCCAGCCCTGTGTAGGCGATGCTGGCCAGCGAGCCGTCGGCGAAGCGCAGGGCGACGTTGAGGTCGTCGCAGCCGCCGCTGGAAACCTGCGCCGTGTCCGCCTGCACCGAGACGATGGGGCTGGCGACGAAATAGCGGGCCAGATCGACGAAGTGGCAGACCTCGCCCAGGATGCGTCCGCCGCCCTCGTCGGCGGCATGGACCCAGCTTTCCGCCGGAACATGCCCGGCGTTGACCCGAAGCAGGACGAATTTGGCACCGCCGTGCCTGCCCAGGTTGGCTCGCACCTTTTGTGAAAGCGGGGCGAAGCGGCGGTTGAAGCCGATCTGGAAGAAGCCCTGCGAATCGTTGCGTGCCCCGATCACCCGGTTGACCCCGTCCCGGTCCAGGGCCAGGGGTTTTTCCACCAGCACGGACTTGCCGGCCTCGAGGGCGCGGGCGGTCAGTTCGGCGTGGCTGTCGTGGCGGGTGGCGATGAGGACGGCGTTGATGTCCGGATTGCCGAGCACGTCCTCGGCGTCGGCGCTGGCGTGCAGGAAGCCGAAGCTGTCGCCGGTTTTTTCCGCCGATGCCCCCCGCTGGGTCGCCACCGTGTGCAGGGTGACGCCGGACATTTTCTTCAATTCCGGCAGCAGCACCGCGCGGGCGAAGCCGCCGGCGCCGATGACGCCGAGGACACAGCCGTCCCGGGTCTTGCCGGTGGTCGGGGCCGGGAACGACACCGCCGCCCCGGGGGCCGCGCCGCCGTAGGCGAGGACGACGCCGAGATGGGGTTCGCTTCCGCCGGTGACCAGATCATAGGCCTGCTCGGCCTTCTCCAGTGCGAAGGTGTGGGTGGTCAGGTCGGCCACGTTCAGCCGCCGTTCCAGGGACGGCGACATCAGGCGCACGCATTCGCCCAGGTTCTCCGTCTCCGTCCAGCGCACCCAGCCTTCCGGATACTTGACGCCGCGCCCCTCGTAGTCCGGGTCGTAGCGGCCCGGTCCGTAGGAACGGGACACGACGAGGCTCAATTCCTTCTGCATGAACTCCCGGTAGGGGAACTCGGTGCCCGTCAGGCCGACCATGCACACCCGGGCGCGGTCGCGGGCGATGGTTCCGGCCAGCTTGAAGGGCTCGCTGGACTCCGTCGCCGCGGCGATGATGATGCCGTCCATGCCGCGCCCGTGGGTCAGTTGGGAAACCGCGTCGTCCACTTGGTCCCGGCCGAGATCGACGGCGGCCTCGGCCCCCATGCGCCGGGCCAGGTCCAGGCGTTCGGGATTGTAGTCGAGGGCCATGACGCGGACGCCGGACAGGGTCAGCAGGCGCGCCACCAGTTGGCCGAGCAGCCCGGCGCCGATGACGGCGACGCTCTCGCCCAGGGTCGCGCCCAGGTTGCGCACCGCGTGCATGGCGATGCAGGACAGGGTGCCGAAGCAGGCCTCCTCGTAGGTCACGTCGTCGGGAACGGGGGCGGCCAGGTTGGCCGGAATCACATTCAGTTCCGCATGGTTGGCGAGACCGGCCCCGGCGACGGCGACCCGCTGGCCGACGCGGAAGCGTCCCTCCAGCCCGGCGCCGACGGCGATCACCTCGCCGGCGGCGGAATAGCCCAGCGGCAGCGGCTCGTCCAGGCGGGCGAGGACGGAGCGGATGGTGGCGGCGACGCCGTCCCGCTTCGCCTTGTCGAGGACCTTCTTCACCAGGTCGGGCCTCTCGCGGGCCTTGCCGGCCAGGCTCTTGCGGGCGAATTCGACGACCATGCGCTCGGTTCCGGCGGAAATCAGCGAGGCCCGGGTGGCGACGAGGATGTTGCCCGCCTTGACCTTGGGCGCCGGGACCTCGGTCAGATTCAGTTTGCCCGTGCGGGTGCTTTGGATAACCTGTTTCATAGCCGTCTTTTACTCCGATTTCATGGGCCGATGCAAAGACAGCTTTGCCCCCTGGGCGAGAAAGCCTTTGCCCGTTCCCGGCCGCTGCGGGTATGAAGGCGGGCATTGCTTAGTTGTTCCGGATTCCGCCCATGTGTGGCCTCGCCGCCCTTTACGCCTATTCCGCCGCCGCCGCCCCCGTTGACGGGACGGTGCTGGAGGCGGTCAACCAGGCCATGGCCCGGCGCGGGCCCGACGGCGAGGGCCGCTGGCTGTCCGCCGACGGGCGGGTCGGGCTGGCCCACAAGCGGCTGGCCATCATCGGCCTCGGCGGCGACGGCGCCCAGCCCATGAGCGTCGACACCCCGACGGGCTCCCTGCACATCACCTATAACGGAGAGATCTACAACTTCCGCCAACTCCGCCGGGAGCTGGAGGCGGAAGGGGTGTCGTTCGTGAGCGATTCCGACACCGAGGTCCTGCTGCGGCTCTATCAGCGCCATGGCCGGGCCATGGTCTCGCGGCTGCGCGGCATGTTCGCCTTCGCCCTGTGGGACGAGGCCCGCCGGGGCATGCTGCTGGCCCGGGACGGCTTCGGAGTCAAACCCCTTTATATCCACGACGACGGTGAAACCCTTGCCGCCGCCTCCCAGGTCAAGGCCCTGCTGGCCGGGCTAAAGGCGGCCGGGCGTCCCCGCCCGCCCTTCGACGCCGCCGGACACGCCGGGTTCTTCCTGTTCGGCCATGTCCCCGAACCGCACACGCTTTACCGGGGCATTCGCGCCCTCAAGCCCGGAACCACCCTCTGGGTCGACGCCGCCGGGCCGGGCCGGGAAGAGGCCTTCTTCGATGTCTCCTCTACCCTCGCCCGGGTCCCGGACGGCGGCCCCGGGCCGGACCTGGCGGAGCTGTTGCGCGACAGCGTCGCCCATCATTTCGTCGCCGACGTTCCCGTCGGCGTGTTCCTGTCGGCGGGCCTGGATTCGGCCACCCTGACCGGCCTGGCGGCGGAATTGAAGGGGGCGGACCTGGACACCCTGACCCTCGGTTTCGACGAATTCACCGGCACGGCTAAGGACGAAACGCCGCTGGCGGAAACCGTCGCCGCCGCCTACGGCACGCGCCAGCACACGGTCCGGGTGGCGGGGCGGGACTTCGCCGACGACCTGGAGGACCTGCTCGAGGTCATGGATCAGCCCAGCATCGACGGCGTCAACACCTACTTCGTCGCCAAGGCCGCCGCCGGGGAAGGCCTGAAGGTGGCGATTTCCGGCCTCGGCGGCGACGAGTTGTTCGCCGGCTACGATTCCTTTTCGCAGATCCCCGCCCTCGTCGGCGGGCTTGGCCGGATTCCCGGCATCGCCGCCCTCGGCCGTCTGGCCCGGGGGCTTGCCGCCCCCCTGGGCGGACGCATGCTGCCACCGAAAGCGCCGGGGCTGCTGGAATACTGCGGCGGATACGGCGACGCCTATCTGCTGCGCCGGGCCCTCTACATGCCCTGGGAACTGGACTCCGTGCTCGGCGCCGACATGGCCCGGGACGGGCTGGCCGCGCTCGGCATCCGCCGCCGCCTGGAGCAATGCCAGTCCGCCATCGGGGCCCCGAAGGCCCGGGTCGCGGCCCTGGAAATGACCTGGTACATGCGCAACCAGTTGCTCCGCGACGCCGACTGGGCGGGCATGGCCCATGGGGTGGAGATCAGGGTGCCGCTGGTCGACCGGGTCCTGTTCGAGGCCCTGGCGGGCGCCGTCGCCCGGGGCCGGGGGCCGTCGAAACGGGAGATGGCGGCGAGCCCGTCGAAACCCCTGCCGGGGGCCGTCCTGAACCGCCCGAAAAGCGGCTTTTCCGTTCCCGTCCGCGATTGGCTGGAAGGGGACGGCGGCGGCGGGCGGGGCCTGCGCGGCTGGGCCGGGCGGGTCTACAGGGAAGCCTTGAAATAGGCGATGGTCCGCCTCAGGCCTTCCTCCAGTTCGATGGACGGCCGCCAGCCCAGTGTTTCCCGGGCCAGCGAGATATCCGGGCAGCGTTGCGTCGGGTCGTCCTCGGGCAGGGGCTTTTCCACCAGTTCGGATTTCGAGCCGGTCAGCCTGAGCACCGTTTCCGCCAGTTGCCGGATGGTGAACTCGTTGGGATTGCCGAGATTCATGGGTCCGGTGACGGCGTCGTCGGCGTCCATCAGGCGGATGAAGCCCTCGATCAGGTCGTCCACATAGCAGAAAGAACGGGTCTGCATGCCGTCGCCGTAAAGGGTGATCGGCTCGCCCTTCAGGGCCTGGACGATGAAGTTGGACACCACCCGGCCGTCGTCGGGCAGCATGTTGGGGCCGTAGGTGTTGAAGATGCGGGCGACGCGGATACGCAGCCGGTGCTGGCGCAGATAGTCGAAAAACAGGGTTTCGGCGCAGCGCTTGCCCTCGTCGTAGCAGGCCCTGGGCCCGGTGGTCGATACGGAGCCGCGATAGCTCTCGTTCTGTGGGTGAACCTCCGGGTCGCCGTAGACCTCGCTGGTCGAGGCCTGAAAGATCTTCGCCTGGGTGCGCCGGGCCAGGCCGAGCATGTTGATGGCGCCGTGCACGGAGGTCTTGGTCGTCTGCACCGGGTCGTATTGATAATGGGGCGGCGAGGCCGGACAGGCGAGATTGTAGATCTCGTCCACCTCCACATAAAGCGGGAAGGTGACGTCGTGGCGCTGCATCTCGAAATGGGGGTGGCTCATCATTTCCATGATGTTGTCGCGGGTGCCGGTGTAGAAGTTGTCGACGCACAGCACCTCGTGGCCGTCGTCGAGCAGGCGACGGCACAGGTGGGAGCCGAGAAACCCGGCGCCGCCGGTAACCAGGATGCGTTTTCGAACCGCCATGACGAACCTTTGAAGACTACCTCGGGGACAACGACCGGGACCCTAACACCGAACGGACCGGTCAGGAAGTGAGAAAGCCCCGAGGCTGGCCCTCGACAATCAGGCAGCTCAGGCAGTCGGTCCGCCAGGCCCCGGTGTCGATGCCGATGCGGTTGGCCGAGACGTCGGGGTAGCGGCTGACCGTGTGGCCGTGGACGACGATTTTGCCGAAATCCTCCCCGGACCCGGTGAAGTCCTGGCGGATCCACAACAGGTCGGATTCACGCTGCCGGTTCAGGGGGACTCCGGGACGGACCCCGGCGTGGACGAACAGATAGTCCCCTTCCTCGTAGGTCAGGTTCAGCCCCTCGAAAAACGCCAGATGGGACGGTGGCAGGGCGGCCATCAGGTCCCGGCGCAGCCGCGCCGCGCCGTCGCCGACGACGGAACCGGAGCGTAATTCGTGGCTGTCCAGTCCGTAACTGGCGAGGGTCTGCAGGGCGCCGTTGCGCAGCCACACGCCCAGCCCCTCGCCGTCGAGAAACCGCAGCAGCAGGTCTTCGTGGTTGCCCTTCAGGAAAACATGCCGGAAACCGGCTTTCGGCGGCGCGCACAGGCGCTCGACGACAAGCCGCGAATCCGGTCCCCGGTCGATATAATCGCCGGTGAAGACCAGGACCTTGTCGGCGCACGGGTTCTTCTCGGCGTGAGCCTGGATATTGGCCAGCAGCCGGTCGAGCAGGTCGCGCCTGCCGTGGATGTCGCCGACCGCGTAGACCCGGGTTCCCGGCGGCCCGCATTCCGATAAAATCTCTGTCATGGGACGGAATATGGACACCCCGGGGGCCAAGCGCAATCTTTTGCTGCCGGTAATCGGCCTTTAACGGTTTCGCCGTACCCTTGGGCCATGTGCAAGACGCCACGCAACAGCAGCAAGACATGACCGGTCCGGAGGCCGCCCCAACCCTTCCCGCCCCCCGGGACACGGGGGAGGAAGCCCGGTTGCTCAACCGGCTGCGCCATTTGCAAGAGGACCGGAGCGCATATTTCGCCGTTCATGTGCACCTGTCTGCCCTGCGACGGGTCAACCGCACGCCCGAGGTCCTGGGCCGGGCGGCGGCGGCGGCCGGGGACGTCGCGGCCGGGGACTCGGTCGACCTTTACCGGCTGGACAACGGGGACATGGTTCTCCTCTGCCGGGACGCCCCCGTCGGCGATATCGACCGGGTGCTGGATCGGGTGCGCGGCCTGTTCCGCCACGACCCCCTGAGCGACGGGGTGGAGGGGGCCCTGGAGGACCGCTTTTCCACCTGGTACGACCTGTCCCGGACGGAGGATTTCACCGCCCTTCGCAAAACCGTCGGCGGGCTGGCTGGTGACGCGCTGGAACGGCGGCGCGCGGCGGCCCTGCGCCTGGCCCCCGGGACCCTGCCGGGACGGGACCTGGAGGCCGGGGATGTCGCCGCCATCGTCGGGCGGATCGATTCCGTCGGGCTGGACGGGGTTCTCTACGAACAGGCCGCCGTCGAGGTTCATGCCGATGACCGGGGCGAGTTGCTGTTCCGCGAGCAGTTCGTCGCCATCGGCGAACTGCAGAAGCGCATCGCCCCGGGGATCAATCTGTTTTCCCACGCCGCGCTGTTTCAACATCTGACGGAAGCCATCGACCGCCGGCTGCTGGGCGCGGTGGCGGAAAAAATATCCGGCGGCGGGGCGGGAACGGTCAGCATCAACCTGAACATCTCGACGGTCCTGGGCGAGGATTTTCGGGCCTTTCACCGGCGGGCGGAAAAGGTCAGCGAACGGGTCATCGTCGAGCTGCAGCCCATGGACATATTCGCCGACCCGGGGGCCTTCGCCAGCGCCCGCAACCTGCTGCGGGACAACGGCTACCGGGTCCTGATCGACGGTCTCGCCCCCCTGTCCTGGCGGTTGTTCGACCCGGGTCTGCTCGGGGCCGACCTGTTGAAGATGAACTGGACGCCGGAATTCCGGGATGATTCCGCCGACCTGAAACAGGCGGTGCGCCGGGCCGGGGCGGAGCGGGTCATCCTCGGGCGCGCCGAAGGCGAGGACGCCGTCGGGTGGGCCCTGTCCCTGGGCATCCGGCGGTTTCAGGGGTTTTTCATCGACGGCCTGGTCGAGGCCATGTCGGCCAAGGGGATTTTGCGGGCATGAAGAAAACAAGCGGTGGAAAGGCGCCCGGTCAGGAGCCGTTGCTGCTGGCCTACATGGAAGAACTGGAGGCCCACGGCGGGGACCGTCTGGCCGTCCACCTGCATCTGTCGGCGCTGAAACCGGAAAACCGCCGTGAGCAGCATCTCAGGGCCGCCGGCAGCGGTTTCGAAAGTTTGGTCGGCTCCGGGCGGGGGCAGCTCTTCACGCTGAAAAACGCCGACATGTTCCTCTTCTTCCACAAGGCGGACCGGGCCGAGGCGGAAGAGGCGGTGACGAGGACCCGCTATCTGTTCAGCGACGATCCGCTGTTGGCGGGCGCGGGGACGGGGCAGGACCCCTTCGCCACCTGGCACGACGCGGGAGAGGGGTTCGGCGACCTGTGGCGGAGCGTCGAGGCGGCGGTCGAGGCGGCGAAACAGGACCGGCGGCCAAGCCCCCCGGCGGAAGGCGCCCGGGCGGCGGTGAAAAGGCGGCAGGGGGCGGGCGGGCCGCTGACGCCCGAAATCGTGGCCCGGGCCGAACGGGCCCTGGAAACCGCCGACCTGTCCGGGTTGCTCCGCCGCCGTTTCATCTGCGCCGTCAATGCCCGGATGACCCCGGCCCGGCAGTTCACCCATCTGTCCGTTCCCATGACCGGCCTCGGCGACGCCCTGTTCCCCGACATCGACATGGCCACCGGCCCGTGGCTGCGCCGTCACCTGTCGGACGTCCTGGACGGGCGGGTGCTGGCGCTGCTGCCGGGCCATGACGGTTTTTCCGTTTCCGGCGACGTCGCCTTCAACAGCCACGTCCATGCCCTGCTCTCTCCGGCCTTCCGGGATTTCGACGACGCCCTGCCCCCGTCCCGGCGCGGCGCCCTGATCGTCTGCCTCGCGGCCGGGGACGCCTTCGCCGACCCGAGGGCCTATCTGTACGCGCGGGACGGCGTCCGCGAACGGGGCTACCGCGTTTGCATCAATGGGGTCAGCCTCGACATGCCCGGGCTGTTCGACCGGCAACGCCTGGGCGCCGACCTGCTCCGCCTGTCCTGGCACCCAGGCATGGACGCCCCGGCGGTCCGCGACCTGACCGAACGAAGTGGCCCGGAGACGGTGATTTTGGGGGACGTCGACGGCGAAGAGGCGGTGGCCTTCGGCCATGCCGCCGGGATCGGGCTGTTCGACGGCCCGTTCATCGAAACGCGCGTGGCCGAAGACGCCCGTCGGCGTCAATTACTGCGCCTGAAGCGGGGGCTTTGAGCTATTCCTTGTCGGTCACCCCGGCCTCGGCGAAGGTGGCCATGCCGGTGTGACAGTTGACGGCGGCCTTCAGCAGGCCGACGGCGAGGGCCGCGCCGGAGGCTTCGCCCAGGCGCATGTCGAAAGTGATCAGGGCGCGCTTGTTCAGCTTTTCCAGCAGGCGCAGGTGGCCGGGTTCGGACGAGACATGGCCGACCTGACAGTGGTCGAGGGCGCCGGGGGCTGTGGCCTCCAGCGCCGCCGCCGCCGCCGTGCAGACGTAGCCGTCGAGCAGCACCGGCACGGATTGCAGGCGCGCCGCGATGACCGCCCCGGCGATGGCCGCCAGTTCCCGGCCGCCGAGGCGCATCAGCGCGTCCAGTCCGTCGCCGCCGGAATGTTTTTGTACGCCGTCGGCGACGACGCGGGTCTTGGCGTCCATGGCGGTCCCGGTGACCCCCGTGCCCGGTCCCGTCCACAGGGCCGCCTCGCCGCCGTAAAGGGCGTGGCAGACCGCCGCCGCCGAGGTGGTGTTGCCGATGCCCATCTCGCCCAGGCAGAGCACGTCCGTGCCCGCTTCCACCTGGGCCATGCCGTGGGCCATGGCGGCGACGACTTCGTCCTCGCTCATGGCCGGGCCTTGCGTGAAGTCGGCGGTGGGGGTGTCGAGTTCCAGCGCCTCGACCTTCAACTCGACGCCGAAGGTCCGGCAAAGCTGGTTGATGGCGGCGCCGCCGGCCATGAAATTGCCGACCATCTGGGCCGTCACTTCCGCCGGATAGGCGGAAACCCCCTGGGCGGTGACGCCGTGGTTACCGGCGAAGACGTGCGCCTTGGGGGCGTCCATGCTCGGCGGGTGGCGGCCCTGCCAGGCGGCCAGCCAGTGGGACAGTTCCTCCAGCCGTCCCAGGGACCCGGGGGGCTTGGTCAATTGCGGTTCCCGCTCTGCGGCCCTGTCCAGGGCCTCCTGGTCGGGGCCGGGCAGACCGGCGAGAATGTCGCGGACGTGGTTCAGGGAGGAAATCGAGGGGATTTGGGACACGGGTCGGGCTGCCTTTCGCCAAAGGGGTGGATTTCTTTTTTGCCGCGACTAACCTATAACCGATTTGGAAACGCCGTCACCGCTTTTTTTCGGGGGAAACCGTGCCCGGACCGACAGACAACCTGAGCATCGTCAAGAACTGGTACGCCGACGTTCTGCTGGTGCTGGCCTTCCTCACCCGGTTGCCCGTGCCCGTGCCGGCGACGGCGGCGGGACGCCCCCTGTCCGCCGCCGCCTGGGCCTTCCCCGTCGCCGGCCTGCTGGTCGGCGGACTGGCCGCCCTGGTGCTGTTGTCGGGCCATCAACTGGGCCTGCCGCCGCTGATTTCCGCCCTGCTGGCCGTCGCCGCCTCGGCGCTGGTCTGCGGCGCCTTGCACGAGGACGGCCTGGCCGACGTGGCCGACGGCTTCGGCGGCGGCCGGGCGGTCGAGGACAAGCTGCGCATCATGCGCGATTCCCGCATCGGCAGCTACGGTGTCCTGGCGCTGGTGTTTTCCGTTTCCCTGCGCGCCGCCGCCCTCGCCGCCCTCGCCTCGCCGGTCATGGCCGTGCTC
This sequence comes from uncultured Thalassospiraceae bacterium, assembly GCA_964344645.1. Classification (GTDB taxonomy): domain Bacteria; phylum Pseudomonadota; class Alphaproteobacteria; order Rhodospirillales; family JABHCV01; genus JACNJU01. Next base: position 41,356 of record CAYFOJ010000003.1, on the reverse strand, counting down.
GCCCTGCTCGCCGCCGCCGCCATCTCCCGGGGCGTCGTCGTCGCCGTCATGAACAGACTCGACCAGGCCCGCACGGACGGCCTCGCCGCCGGGGCGGGACGGCCGTCGGGGGAGCAGGCCATGGTCGCCCTGGCCATCGCCGCCGCCACCGGCTTCGTTCTGCTTGGGGCCGGCGGCTGGCTCGCCCTCGGCGTGGCGCTGGCCGCCGCCGCCGTCCTCTCGGCGCTGGCCAACCGTCAGGTCGGCGGCCAGACAGGCGACGTGCTCGGGGCGGTGCAACAGGTCTCGGAAATCGCCGTGCTGCTGTCCGTGGCGGCCCTGGGGTGAGGATGCCATGAGCGTAACGACGACGCGCTGGTGGTGGATCCGCCACGCCCCGGTGATCGGGGCGGGCGGCAAAATCTACGGCCAGACGGATCTCGACTGCGATGTCTCCGACACCCGGGCTTTCCAGGGGCTGGCGGAAAAGCTGCCGCAAGGAGCGGTGTGGGTGACCTCCAACCTGGTGCGTACCATCGACACCGCCTCGGCCATCCTGCACGCGGGCGCGCCGCCCCCGGCGGACCCACCCGCGCCGCTGATTGAGTCGGATCTGGCGGAACAGCATTTCGGCCGCTGGCAGGCGCATAGCTGGGACGATCTGCACGCCGCCGGGACGCCCGAATACAAGGCCTTTTGGGACAACCCGGGCCACAACGCGCCGCCCGGCGGCGAGAGCTTCGCCGACCTGATCGCCCGCGCCGGGGGGGCCATCGAGCGCCTGAACGAGGATTTCCGGGGCCGGGACATCGTCGCCGTCACCCACGGCGGCACCATCCGCGCCGCCGTCGCCATGGCCATGCAGGCGGCGCCCCTGGCCGCCCTGGCGGTGAAGATCGACAACCTGACCCTGACCCGCCTGGACCACGTTTCCGAACGCCTGTTCAAGGGCCAGGGCGGAAGCTGGCGCGTCGCCGGCATTAACCTGCCGCCCATATGAATGTGAGGACCGACCGTTTTGAACGACAAGGTTAACTCGGATTTGCCGCCCCTGACGCTGATTTTGGGCGGCCAGCGTTCCGGCAAGAGCGCCTATGCGGAAGGGCTGATCGGTCCGGGGCGTGAGGCCCTTTACCTGGCCACCGGCGAGGCCCTGGACGAGGAAATGAGCGAACGTGTCGCCCGCCACCGGGCGCGGCGGGGTGATAACTGGAGTACCGTCGAGGAACCGCTCGACCCGGCGGCGGCCCTGTTGCGGAACGACCGGGCCGGGCGGCCGGTGCTGATCGATTCCCTGGCCATGTGGGTCGCCAACCTGCTCGGCCGGGAGCGGGATGCGGATGCGGCGATAATTTCCCTTGTGCGGGCGCTGGAAAAGGTTACATCTCCTGTGGTCGTCGTTTCCGACGAGGCCGGGCTGGGGGTGGTGCCCGACAACGCCCTGGCGCGGCGTTTCCTGGACCGGCTGGGCGAGGCCAACCAGGCCGTCGCCGCCCGCGCCGACCGGGTCGTCTTCGTCGCCGCCGGCCTGCCGATGGTCTTAAAAGGATAGAGAAAAGAACAGCTTCATGAAAATTCCCGCCACCGTCATCACCGGCTTCCTCGGAGCCGGAAAAACCACCTTGATCCGCCATCTGCTTGAGAACGCCGAGGGCCGGCGTATCGCCCTGATCATCAACGAATTCGGCGATCTCGGCATCGACCGGGAAATCCTCACCGGCTGCGGCATCGAAGGTTGCGACGACGGCGACGTGGTCGAGCTGGCCAACGGCTGCATCTGCTGCACCGTCGCCGACGACTTCCTTCCGACCATGGAACAACTGCTGGAGCGGGAGCAGGTTCCGGACCATATCGTTATCGAAACGTCCGGGCTGGCCCTGCCCAAGCCCCTGGTCAAGGCCTTCAACTGGCCGGAAATCCGCTCCCGGGTCACGGTCGACGGCGTCGTCGCCGTCATCGACAGCCCCGCCGTCGCCGAGGGCCGCTTCGCCGACGACGTGGAGGCGGTGGAGGCGGAGCGCCGGGCCGACGCGGCGCTGGATCACGACAACCCCCTGGAAGAGGTCTTCGAGGACCAGCTTTTGTGTGCCGATCTGGTGGTCCTGAACAAGGCCGACATGGTCGGCGAGGGGGCCATCGAGGCCATCGCCGCCGATCTGGCGGGCCACATGCGCCCGGCGGCGAAGGCGATCCCGGCGGTGGCCGGGGCGGTGGACATCAACGTCCTGCTCGGGCTCGACGCGGCGGCCGAAGACGGCATCGAGGAGCGCCGCTCCCACCACGACGGCGAGGACGATCACGACCACGACGACTTCGAAAGCTTCACCGTCGATCTGGGCGACATCGGCGACCCCGGCACCTTCGAGGCGCGGCTGGCGGACCTGACCGCGGCCCACGACATCCTGCGCCTGAAGGGATTCCTGCACGTTCCGGGCAAGGACATGCGCCATGTGGTACAGGGGGTCGGGCCGCGCATTCAACGTTATTACGACCGCCCGTGGGAGGCCGGCGAGGAACGCAGTTCGCGCCTGGTCGTCATCGGTCAGAAGGGGCTCGACCGGGGCGCCATCGAAGCAGCCCTGCTCGGCTAGGCCCGATGCACCTGCTCGCCGCCACGCCCGGGGGGGTGTCCGACGGATCGGAGGCCGTCGATCTCGGCCAAAGCCCCGGCGACATCGTCGTCCTCAGCGCGGCGGACAGCGAACTGGCGGCGTTCGCCGAGGCCCACGGCGCCAGGGACGGGGACGGGCCCAGCCTGCGCCTCGCCAACCTGCTCAACCTGGGCCACAACATGTCCGTCGATTTGTACGTGGAGAGCGTCGTCTCCGGGGCCCGGCTGGTCATCGTCCGGCTGCTCGGCGGGCGCGGCTACTGGCCCTACGGGGTCGAGCAAATCGCCGCCGAATGTTTCCGCCATGGGACCCCGCTGGCCCTGCTGCCCGGCGACGACCAGCCGGACGCGGAGCTGACCACCCTGTCGACCCTGCAGTCCGAGGCCTGTCACCGGCTGTGGCAGTACTGCGTCCACGGCGGCCCGGCCAACGCCCGGCAATTCCTCAACTTCGCGGCATCGCTGCTGGACGGCGAAACCGAATGGCTGGAACCGCAACCGCTGTTGCGCTCAGGCCTTTACGACGAGGACATCCGGCGGCGCTGGGTTGAGGGACGGCCGACGGCGGCGCTGGTGTTCTACCGGGCGCTGGTTCAGGGCGGCAACCTGAAGGCGGTGGACGCCCTCGTCGAAGGGCTCGCCGAGGCCGGGCTCAACCCGCTGCCGGTGTTCGTTTCCAGCCTCAAGGACCCGGTGGCGGCGGCGACCCTGGAACAGCTCCTCGGCGAGGACACCCCGGATGTCATCCTCAACGCCACCGGGTTCGCCGTCTCCTCCCCCGGGGCCGCGCGCGTGCCGACCCCCTTCGACCGGACGGGGGCGACGGTGCTGCAGGTGGTGTTCTCCGGCTCCAACATCGAGTCCTGGCGCGACGGCCTGCATGGCCTGAGCGCGCGGGACATCGCCATGAACGTGGCCCTGCCCGAGGTGGACGGGCATGTCCTCAGCCGGGCCGTTTCCTTCAAGGGCTCGAGCCGCCGCGACGAGCGCACCCAGTCGGACATCGTCACCTATGAGCCGGTCGCCGACCGCATCGATTTCGTTTGCGCCCTGGCCGCCAATTGGGCCCGCCTCGCCCGCACGCCGGTGGACGGGCGCCGCGTCGCCCTGGTGCTGGCCAACTATCCCAACCGGGACGGACGCATCGGCAACGGCGTCGGCCTGGACACCCCGGCGGGGGCGGTGGTGGCGCTTCGGGCCATGGCGGCGGCGGGCTATGACGTCGCCAACATCCCCGCCGACGGCGACGCGCTGGCCGCCCGCCTGTTGGCGGGGCCGACCAACAACACGGACGCCCTGAAAAACAACAAGGCGCGGGAAACCCTGTCCCTGGAGGACTACCGGGCCTATTTCGCCACCCTGCCCGAAGTCGTCCGGCGCAAGGTGATCAAGCGCTGGGGCTCGCCCGAGGCGGATCCCTTCATGCGCTGCGACGGGCGCTTCGCCGTGCCCGCCTTCCGGCTCGGCAAGGCCGCCGTCTGCCTGCAGCCGGCCCGGGGCTACAACATCGACCCCCAGTCCAGTTATCACGACCCGGACCTGGTGCCGCCGCACGGCTATCTGGCGTTCTATGCCTGGCTGCGCCGGGAATTCGCCGCCCACGCGGTGATCCATTTCGGCAAGCACGGTAATCTCGAATGGCTGCCCGGCAAGTCCCTGGCCCTGGCCGACACCTGCTTTCCCGAGGCCGCCTTCGGCCCGACGCCGCATCTCTATCCCTTTATCGTCAACGATCCCGGCGAGGGCACCCAGGCCAAGCGCCGGGCGTCCGCCGTCATCATCGACCACCTGACGCCGCCGCTGACCCGGGCGGAAAGCTATGGCCCGCTGGCCGATCTGGAATTGCTGGTGGACGAATTCTACGAGGCCTCGGGGGTCGATCCGCGCCGCCTCACGGTGCTGCGCCGGGAAATCCTGACGCTGTGCGCCGCCACGGGTCTCGACGCCGACTGCGGCATGGACGAGGCCGCCGACGAGGACGAGGCCCTGGGCCAACTGGACAACTACCTGTGCGAGCTGAAGGAACTACAGATCCGCGACGGCCTGCATGTTTTCGGCGAGAGCCCGGCCGGGCGGCAGTTGACCGACCTGTTGGTGGCCCTGGTGCGGGTGCCCCGGGGGTCCGGCGAAGGCGGCGACGCCTCCTTGCTCAGGGCCCTGGCCGACGACCTGGACCTGGGCTTCGATCCCCTGGATTGCGCCATGGCGTCCCCCTGGACCGGGCCAAAACCGGCGGTGCTCACGGGCCAGGCCCCCTGGCGGACCGCCGGGGATACCGTCGAGCGGCTGGAGGACCTGGCCGCCCGCCTGATCGCGGGCGAGGAACGGGCGGACGCCGCCTGGGCCAGGACGGCCCGGGTGCTGGACGCCGTCGAGGAAACCGTCCGCCCCGCCGTCACCGCCTCGGGAACGGCGGAACTGGGGGGCCTGCTGCGTGGCCTGGACGGGCGTTTCGTCGAGCCCGGCCCCAGCGGCGCGCCGACCCGGGGCCGCCCGGACGTGCTGCCCACGGGCCGCAATTTCTATTCCGTCGATACCCGCACCGTGCCGACGCCGGCGGCCTGGACGCTGGGCTGGAAATCGGCGTCACTGCTGATCGAACGCCACATGCAGGAACACGGGGCCTGGCCGAAAACCATGGCGCTCAGCGCCTGGGGAACGTCGAACATGCGCACCGGCGGCGACGACATCGCCCAGGGCCTGGCCCTGATGGGGGTGAAGCCGACCTGGGACGCGGCGTCGCGGCGGGTCACCGGCTTCGAGATCCTGCCGCTGTCCGTCCTCGACCGGCCCCGGGTCGACGTCACTCTCAGGGTGTCCGGCTTTTTCCGCGACGCCTTTCCCGGCCTGATCGACCTGTTTTCGTCTGCCGCCCGCGCGATCCAGGACCTGGACGAACCCGAAGACGGCAACCCGCTGGCGGCGCGGGCGAAACACGAGGCCGCCGCCCTCGCCGCCGAGGGGCTCGACGAAGAACAGGCCCGGCGGCGGGCGGGCTATCGGGTTTTCGGCTCCATGCCCGGGGCCTACGGGGCCGGGCTGCAGGCCCTGATCGACGAAAAAGGCTGGCAGACCGAGGCCGACCTGGCCCGCGCCTACGTGGCCTGGGGCGGTTACGCCTATGGCGAGGGGGCGGCGGGGGAGGCGGCGCACGGGCTGTTCGAACGGCGGCTCGGCCATGTGGAGGCGGTCGTCCACAACCAGGACAACCGGGAGCACGACCTGCTCGACAGCGACGATTATTATCAGTTCGAAGGCGGTATCGCGGCGGCGGTGCGGGAATTCTCCGGCCGCCTCCCCGCCGTCTATCACAACGACCATTCCCGCCCGGAAAGCCCCCGGGTGCGCACCCTGGAGGAGGAAATCGCCCGCGTCGTCCGCGCCCGGGTGGTCAACCCAAAGTGGATCGAGGGGGTGATGCGCCACGGCTACAAGGGGGCCTTCGAAATGGCGGCCACCGTCGACTACCTGTTCGCCTTCGCCGCCACCGCCAAATGCGTGCGCGATCACCATTTCGACGCCGTCTTCGAGGCCTATCTGGACGACGAGACGGTGCGGGATTTTCTGCGCCGCCACAACCCGGACGCCCTCAGGGAAATGATCGAACGCCTGCTGGAGGCGGAACGGCGGGGCCTTTGGACCTCGCGCCTGAACAGCGCCCACGCGACCTTGAGTGAACTGTTGGAGGAAACCCCATGACCGACGCCGATACCCAACGCCACGCCGAGAAAATGGCCAAGAAAAAAGCCGCCCGGGACCGGATGCTGGCCTCCAAGACCGAGGAAAAGGGCCTGCTCATCGTCCACACCGGCAAGGGCAAGGGTAAGTCGACGGCGGCCTGGGGCATGGCGCTGCGCATGATCGGCCACGGCAAGCGGGTCGGCATCGTGCAGTTCGTCAAGGGGGCGTGGGAAACCGGCGAGCGGGACGTCTTCGAGATGTTTCCCGACCAGGTCACCATCAAGGCCATGGGCGAGGGCTTCACCTGGGAGACCCAGGACAAGGAGCGGGACATGGCGGCGGCGGCCAAGGCCTGGGCGGCGGCCCGCGAGATGATCGCCGACCCTTCCTACGCCATGGTCATCCTGGACGAGATCAACATCGCGCTGCGCTACGAATACCTGCCCCTGGCCGACGTGCTGGAAGGCCTCGCCGCCCGTCCGGCCATGCTGCACGTGGTCGCCACCGGCCGTAACGCCCATGACGACCTGATCGAGGCCGCCGACCTAGTCACCGACATGAGCCTGGTCAAACATCCCTTCCGGTCCGGCGTCAAGGCCCAGCAGGGAGTGGAATTCTGACCCGGGCGTTCAAATAAGAGTTCAATTCCCCCGCCGCACGGGATAGGGTTTTCCCTATGGTTCAAGAGGGGAAAGAAGAGATTCCGGTGAGGCAACCTTCCATGGACGGCGACGTGGACCTGATGCAGAGGCTCGAGCATTTCGTCTGCGTCTGCGAGGCCGGCCGGATCGTCTGGATCAACCGGGCGGGCCTGGAATTGCTCCGGGCCGATGACGGCGAGGCGGTGCTGGGCAGCGAGATCGGCTCCCATATCCCCGAGGATTTCGTCGATCTGTTCAGCGGCGGCCTGGACCTTATGGCCGGCGAGGCCGAGGGCGCGCCGATCAGGGTTCAGGCCCTGGACGGAACTGTCATCGACGTGCTGATGTTCGTCAGCCGCCTGCCCGGCCACGGCGGGCAACGCTTTCTGGTCGAATGCCAGGACATCACCGACCTGATCCAGGCGGCGCGGGCGGCGCAAGCCCGGGAATACCGGATCACCGCCATTCTCCAGGCCGTCGACCAGGCCATCATCGTGCTCGACGAGACGGGCGTCATCAAGGACGTCAACGATGTGGCGATGAAGGTCTTCGGCTACGCCAAACGGGAGATGGTCGGGCGCAACATGACCCTGTTGATGCACGAACTTCATCACGACGCCTTCCTTGCCCCCTTCAACGCCGCCCCCGGCGCGGCGGCGGAAGTCCGCGAGGTGGAGGGGCGGCGGGCCGACGGCGGCGTCTTCCCCATCGAGTTGACGGTGGTCGAGTTGAAAGGGGAGGCGCGGCGGAAACTCTTCGTCAGCGTGGGGGAATTGTTCGGGCATAACTGGAACGATATTTTCAGCGACAGCGGCGAGAAGGAAGAAATGCTGGTGCGCTTTTCGGCCGAAGGCGTGGTTCGAAATCACGAAATGCGCATCATCCGGCCCGACGGGCGGGAGGCCTGGATTTACATGTCCCTGACCGGGGTGCCGTCGGAAGACGAAACCATGCTGCTGATGTCGTTTATCGATATCAGCAAGCGCAAATGGGCGGAACGGGAACTGGAGGCGGCCAAGGAAGAGGCGGAGACGGCCAACCGGACCAAGTCCGAATTCCTCGCCTCCATGAGCCACGAAATCCGCACCCCCATGGCCGGCATCAAGGGCTTCGCCGACATGCTGCTGGAGGACCCCATCCCCGAAGGCAGCCGGGAAAAGGTGTTCCGCATCAAGGAATCCCTGGACGGCCTGCTCGGCCTGCTGAACGAAATCCTCGACCTGTCGAAGCTGGAAGCGGGCAAGATGGAGCTGGAATACATCGATTTCCACCTGCCGTCCCTGGTCAACGACGCCGCCGCCCTGTTCCAAAGCAGCATGACCGACGGCAAGGTGGAGTTGAGGGCGATCCTGTCCGAGGACTTCCCGCAGGGGGTCCACGCCGACCCGACCCGGATTCGACAAATTCTCCTCAACCTGATCGGCAACGCCATCAAGTTCACGGAGTTGGGTGGCGTTACCGTCGATGGTTCCCGGGAGGTCTCCGCGGCGGGTGCGCCCATGTTCCGCATCGCCGTTACCGACACCGGCATCGGGCTGAAGCCGGACTCCGTGGAAAAACTGTTCAAGGACTTTACCCAGGCGGACTCGTCGATCAGCCGACGATACCAGGGCAGCGGCCTCGGCCTGTCCATCTGCAGGCGGCTGGTCGATCTGATGGGCGGGGAGATCGGCGTCGAAAGCGAATATCAGAAGGGCAGTACCTTCTGGTTCACCCTGCCCTACGGCGAGGCCTCGTCGGACGTGTCGGCCCGGCCCGGCGGCGCCGCTTCGACGGTCCTGCGCTACCGGGCCCAACGCCCCCTGCGGGTCCTGATCGTCGACGACAACGCCATGAACCAGCGCATCATCGTCGGCGCCGTGGAGAGCTACGGCCATCAAACGGATGTCGCCAAGGACGGCATGCTCGGCATCGAGAAGCACGAGCGCGACGATTTCGACCTGATCCTGATGGATGTCCGCATGCCGGTGCTGTCCGGACCCGACGCCACCGAACTGATTCGCGGCATGGACAAGGACAAGCGGGACATTCCCATCATCGCCCTGACGGCGGACGCCATGGCCGATCATAAGCGCCAATATCTCGCCGCCGGCATGGACGCCGTGGTCGGCAAGCCCATCGACCGGGAGGAACTGGCCCTGACCATCAACCAGGTCATGGGGGAAGAGATTCACAGGCCGGTGGAGGAAATCGTCAGCGACCCGGCCCCGTCCGCTCCGGCGGCGGACCCTGGTGGCGACGGGGAGGATGAGGATATCGCCCGCCTGCTGCAGCGGATGCAGGACGTGGCCGACAAGATGGATGTCCCGCAAGAGGGGCGATAGCCGAAGCCGCCGGTTTTCAGGTAAAATGCGCCGACACGGCGATTCGCCGTCCACGACCATGGCCCGTTGGGGGAAGCCGATGAAATCCTTGATCCATTTGTCCGCCCTGTTGTTGCTGCTCCTCGGTCTGCCCGGGTGCAGCGAAATGGCCCGGGACGAACGCTCCACGGCCATCGATCTGGTCAATCAGGCGACGGAAACCGTGCAGCGCTTCAAGGCCATGCCCGACCTGCGCATGTTCTCCCAGTACATGGCGACGGCCAGGGGCATCGTCGTCCTGCCCAGCGTCATCAAGGGCGGTTTCCTGTTCGGCGGCGAGGGCGGCAGCGGCGTGCTGCTGGCCAGGACCGACGACGGCTCCTGGAGCCCGCCCGCCTTCTATGCGCTCGCCGCCGCCAGCGTCGGCCTGCAGGCGGGCGTTCAGGATACGGAAATCGTCCTCATTTTGCGCAGCGACGCGGCCATCGACGCGGTGATCAGACACCAGGGCAAGCTCGGGGCCGACGCCGGCCTGACCTTCGGTGCCATCGGCCAGGGGGCGGAGGTGTCCACCACCACCAACGTCGGAGTCGACATCCTCGCCTTTTCCAACGCCAACATGGGTCTGTTCGGCGGCGCCGCCCTGGAAGGCGCCGTGTTCGCCCGGCGAGTGGATTTGAACGAGGCCTATTACGGCCGGGGCGTGACGCCGAAGGGCATCCTTTACCAAGGCCAGGGCGTCAACCCCCAGGCGGACGGCCTGCGCGCCGCCTTGAGCGGGCCGTGACGGGGCCCCGCGCCCTGATGTTTCAGGGCACCGGCTCGGATGTGGGCAAGTCCTTGTTGGTCGCCGGCCTGTGCCGGGCCTTCAGCCGCCGGGGCCTGACGGTCAGGCCGTTCAAGCCGCAGAACATGTCCAACAACGCCGCCGTCACCCGGGAAGGCGGCGAAATCGGCCGCGCCCAGGCCCTGCAGGCGAAGGCGGCGGGGGTGGCTCCCTCCATCCACATGAACCCGGTGCTGTTGAAGCCGGAAAGCGAAACCGGGGCCCAGGTTATCGTCCAGGGGCGGCGCGAGACGACCCTGAAGGCGGCCGACTATCACCGCCTGAAGCCGCGGTTGATGGAGCGGGTGCTGGAAAGCTACCGCATCGTCGCCGACGAGGCGGACCTGGTCCTCGTCGAGGGGGCGGGCAGCGCCGCCGAGGTCAATCTGCGAAGCTCCGACATCGCCAACATGGGCTTCGCCCTGGCGGCGCGGGTTCCCGTGGTGCTGATCGGCGACATCGACCGGGGCGGCGTCATCGCCTCCCTGGTCGGCGCCCACATGCTGCTGGCCGAGGAAGAACGCCGCCTGCTGGCGGGCTATGTGATCAACAAGTTTCGCGGCGACCCGGCCCTGTTCACCGGCGGCGACGCGGCCATCGGCGCGTATACCGGCATGGCTTCCTTCGGGCTGGTGCCCTTCTTCCCGCCCGCCCGCCTGCTGCCGAAAGAGGACGCCATGGCCCTGGACGGGGCGGCGGGAGAAACCGGCGGCGGCCGGGCCGAAATCCTGATCGCCGTGCCACGGCTGCCGCGCATCGCCAATTTCGACGACCTGGACCCCCTGTCCGTGGAGCCGGATGTCGGCGTCCATATGGTCGAGGCCGGCGGGCCCCTGCCCGCCGGGGCCGATGTGATCCTGATTCCCGGCTCCAAGTCGACCATGGCCGACCTGGCCTTCTTCAAGGACCAGGGTTGGGATATCGACCTCGCCGCCCATGTCCGCCGGGGCGGCCTCGCCGTCGGCCTCTGCGGCGGCTATCAGATGCTGGGCCGGGCCCTCGCCGACCCGGACGGCATCGAAGGCCCGCCCGGCACGGCGGCGGGCCTCGGCCTGCTCGACGTGGAAACGGTGCTCAGCGGCGACAAGACATTGGAAAACGTCGGCGGCGTCGATCTGGCCAGCGGCGAGAAGATCCACGGTTACGAAATGCATCTGGGGCTGACCGAGGGCCCGGGCCGCGCCCGCCCCTGGCTCAAACTCGCCGACGGGCGGGCCGAGGGGGCGATCAGCCGGGACGGCCGGGTCATGGGCTCCTATGTGCACGGCCTGTTCGCCGCCGACGGCTTCCGCCGCGCCTTCCTCTCGGGCCTGCGCTCCGGGCGCGGCCACGCCCAGGCCTACGAGGCCCGGGTCGAGGAAACCCTCGACGCCCTGGCCGATCACCTGGAAACGCACATGGATCTGGACCGGCTGCTCGCCGCCGCCGGGGGCATTCACTGATAGTACGACAGGCCCATGCGCAGCACGGCGAGGGCGGCGACCCAGCCGGCGTTGATCAGGGCGGCGACCATGTAAAGGTAGAGCATGCGGCGGATGTCCTTCACCGTCGCCCGGGCCGTGCCGTCGCCGATCCACGGGTCCTCGACGACGCCCTGGGAATAGCGCCGGGGCCCGGCCAGCGCGATGTCCAGGGCCCCGGCGGCGGCCCCTTCCGGCCAACCGGCGTTCAGGGAGCGATGTTTGCCGGAATCCCGCAGCATCACCTTCAGGGCCTTCAGGGGACGGCCGCCGGGGGTGAAGACGGCGGCCAGCACCAGGAACAGCCCGGCCAGGCGGGCCGGAATCAGGTTCAGCACGTCGTCCATGCGCGCCGCCGTCATGCCGAAGGCCCGGTAGCGCGGCGTCATGTGGCCGATCATGGAATCCATGGTGTTGACCGCCTTGTAGATCATCAGCCCGGGCAGGCCGAACAGCACGTACCAGAACACCGGCGCGATCAGGCCGTCGGAAAAGTTTTCCGCGCAGGACTCGATGGCGGCGCGGGCGACGCCGTGATGGTCCAGGTGATTCGGGTCCCGGCCGACGATGTGCGAGACCGCGTCCCGCCCCTGCTCCAGGCCCTGTTCCAGGCCGATGCCGACGTCCCGCACCCGGTCGTAGAGGCCCCGCCCGGCGATCAGGGCGGTGAGCAGGAACAGTTCCGGCACCCAGCCGAAATCGTGGTTCTGGGTTAGCCAGGCGGCGGCCCAGCCGATGGCGCCAGCCAGGGTGGCGACGACGACCACCACCAGCGCGCCGCGGATCGCCCGGTCGAAGGCGGGCCGGCTTTCCCGGTTCAGCTTGTGGTCGAACCAGTCGACCAGGGAACCGATGATTTCCACCGGATGGCGGATCAGCCGGAACGGCAGCGGTTTTTCGCCCAGATAGGCGTCCAGCAGCAGGGCCGTCAGCAATAACACCAGCGGGTCGAAGCCGTGCCCGCCGCCTGCGAATCCGAAGGTAAACATGGGGGCCAGTGTGAGAGGGGGAAAACTTGCCGTCAAATGAAATACGGATGCTGACAGGGGGGGCCAACACGCCTATAGTCCGGCGCTGGAAAACGCGCCCGCGCACCGGACCGGAGGCCATGACCAGTCTGGCGGACGCGGCAACGCAAGAAGGCAAGGACCAAGCGCATGACCGATTCCCCGAAAACGGGCCTGATGATCTGCGGCCACGGCAGCCGCGACGACAACGCCGTGGCCGAATTCAACTCCCTGGCCCGGCACTTCCGGGAACGCATGCCCGACTACGATATTGAAAGCGGCTTCCTGGAGTTCGCCACCCCGGTGCTGCGCACCGGCCTCGACAAGCTGAAGGAACGGGGCGCGGAACGGATTCTCTGCCTGCCCGGCATGCTGTTCGCCGCCGGTCACGTCAAGAACGACCTGCCCAGCGAGGTCAACGAATTCGCCGCCGAAAACCCCCATATCGATGTCCGCTACGGCCGCGATCTGGCCATCGACCGCCGCCTGCTGCAGGCCGCCCGGGAACGCATCGAAGAGGCGGAGGCGGCGGCCCCGGCCCCGGCCGCCCGCGAGGACACCCTGCTGATGGTGGTCGGGCGCGGCACCAACGATTCCGACGCCAATTCCAACGTTTGCAAGGTCGCCCGCATGTTGTGGGAGGGCATGGGCTTCGGCTGGGCCGAGGTCAGCTATTCCGGCGTCGCCTTTCCCCTCGTCGACGCCGGGCTGGCCCAGGCGGTGAAGCTGGGCTTCAAGCGGATCATCGTCTTTCCCTATTTCCTGTTCACCGGCATTCTCGTGCGCCGCATCTACGATTGGGCCGATCAGGCCCAGGCGGCCCATCCGGAGGTGGAGATCCTCAAGGCGTCCTACCTGAACGACCATCCCCTGTTGCTGGAGACCTTCGCCGACCGGGTGGAGGAAATGCTGACCGGCGAAAACGTCATGAACTGCCAACTGTGCAAATACCGGGAACAGATCATCGGCTACGAGGACGCCGTCGGCCAGCCCCAGGTCGGCCACCATCATCATGTGCGCGGCATCGGCACCGACGGCGATCACGCCCATGATCACGGCCACCACCATCATCACCATCACCACCATCATCATCACGGTTCCGACGGGTCCTGATGGGGAGCCGCAATCCCGTGCGTTTCGATTATCTGAAAGACCCCCGGGCGATTTACCGTCAGTCGTTCGCCCGCATCGAAGAGGCCGTGGGCCGGGCCCCGGACCCGGTCTCGGCGCGGCTCATTCACGCCTGCGGCATGCCCGATCTAATCGATGACCTGGCCTGCTCGCCGGGTGCGGCGGACAGCGGCCGGCGGGCCCTGCAATCCGGGGCCGCCGTGCTTTGCGACGCGGAAATGGTCGCCGCCGGGATCATTCGCCGCCGCCTGCCGGCCGAAAACTCCGTCGTCTGCACCCTCAACGAGCCGACGGTGAAAGACCGGTCGCGGCAGCTCGGCACCACCCGCTCCGCCGCCGCCCTCGACCTCTGGACGCCCCACCTGGCCGGCTCCGTGGTCGCCATCGGCAACGCGCCGACGGCGCTGTTTCGCCTGCTGGAGATGTTGTCCGACGGCGCGCCGCGCCCGGCCCTGGTGCTCGGTTTCGCCGTCGGCTTCGTCGGCGCGGTGGAATCCAAGCAGGCGCTTGCCGATCACGCCGGGGCCCTGGGGGTTCCCTTCATCACCCTGAAAGGGCGGCGCGGCGGCAGCGCCATGGCGTCGGCCGCCGTCAACGCCCTCGCCGGAGGCAACGAAGCATGACCCCCTGGCTGACCGTGATCGGAATCGGCGAAGACGGCGTTGACGGCCTGAGCCCCGCCCGGCTGGCCGAAATCGCCGCCGCCGAGGTGCTGATCGGCGGCGAACGCCATCACGGCAAGGTGGACAACCCGACCGCCGAATGCCTGGACTGGGGCAAGGGGTTCAAACAGGCGCTGAAGGAAATCGAAAAGCGCAGGGGCCGCAACATCGTCGTGCTGGCCTCCGGCGACCCCATGAACTACGGCGTCGGCTCGGTGCTGGCCCGCACCTTCGGCGAGGAGGCGGTGATCATCCATCCCGCCCCCGGCGCCTTTTCCCTGGCCGCCGCCCGCATGGGCTGGTCGATCCCCGATGTGGAAACCCTGACCGTGCATGGCCGCCCGCTGGAAAGCCTGGCCCGCTACGTCAGCCCCGGCGCGCGCCTGCTGGCCCTGACCCGGGACGGCGACAGCCCGGCGGAGGCCGCCCGCTTGCTCACCGGCATGGGCTACGGCGAGAGCCGAATCACCGTCCTCGAACATCTGGGCGGGGCGCGGGAGAAGCGCTACGGCGGCACGGCGGAAAACTGGAACTTCGGGCGGGCGGCGGACCTGAACACGCTCGCCGTCGAATGCATCGCCGGGGCCGGGGCCGTCCCCCTGTCCCGCGCACCGGGCCTGCCCGACGAGGCCTTCGAACACGACGGCCAGTTGACCAAAAGCGAGGTCCGCGCCGTCACCCTGTCCGAACTGTGCCCCCTGCCGGGACAGGTGTTGTGGGACATCGGGGCGGGCTCGGGCTCCATCGCCATCGAATGGCTGCGCCTGGGCGGTCACCGCCGCGCCGTCGCCATCGAGAAGAACCCGGATCGGGCGGCCCTGATCAAGGGCAACGCCGCCCGTTTGGGGACGCCGGAACTGGTGGTCGTCGAAGGGGCGTTCGCCGCCGTTCGGGGCGATATCGAATACGCCCCCGACGCGGTCTTTATCGGCGGCGGCGCATCCGACGGCAACCTGCTGCGGGACGCCTGGGCGGCCCTGAAGCCGGGCGGGCGCATGGTCGTCAACGGGGTCAGCCTGGAGGCGGAACAAGCGCTGTTGGCGTTCCGGGATGAATTCGGCGGCTCGCTCCGCCGCATTTCCATCGAACGGGCCGCCCCCATCGGCTCGCTCACCGCGTTTCGCCCGTTGATGACGGTGACGCAGTTTTCCCACGGAAAACCATCATGAGCGGTGTTCTCTACGGTCTCGGCCTCGGCCCCGGCGATCCGGAACTGGTCACGGTCAAGGCGGCGGCGATCCTGGGCGCGGCGCCGGTCATCGCCTATGTCAGGCCCCTGCGGAACGGCGCCGCCACGCCGTCCTTCGCGCGCTCCATCGCTGCGCCGTACCTGTCCGGCGGGCAGGAGGAGATCCCCATTCCCATCGCCATGCTCGACGATCCCGCGCCGGGCCAGCGGGCCTATGACGAGGCGGCGCGGACAATCGCCGGACATCTGGACGAAGGCCACGACGTCGCCGTCCTCTGCGAGGGCGATCCGCTGCTGTTCGGCTCGTTCATGTATATCCTGGAGCGGTTGCGCGATGGCCACGAAGTGGTCACCGTGCCCGGGGTCAGCTCCCTCGGCGCGGCGGCGGCGGCGGCGGCGCTGCCGGTAGTGTCGCGCCATCAAAGCCTGGCCCTGATCCCGGCCACCCTCGGCGAGGCGGAACTGGCGGCGCGGCTGGCGGCGACGGACGCGGCGGCGTTTTTCAAGGTCGGGCGTCACCTGGACAAGGTCAAGCGGGTGGTGGCGGCGGCGGGACGCCTGGACGAGGCCCATTATATCGAACGGGCGTCCCTGCCCGAGGCGCGAGCCTTGCCCCTGGCCGAGGCCCCGTCGGACGCCCCGTATTTTTCGATGATTCTTTTGACCCGAACGGAAGCGTAAGCGATGACGGCGATACTGGTGCTCGATCAAAATGGCGTGGAGCTGGCGAAGACCCTGCGGCGGGCCCTGCCGGACGCCCGCATTCACGGCCTCGCCCACCGGGTCGAGGGCGCCGACGAGACCTTCGCCGACACCGGGGCCCATCTGCGGCGGCTGTTCCAGTCCGGCGAGGCGATTGTCGGCCTGTGCGCCGCCGGTATCCTGATCCGCGCCCTGGCCCCGGTGCTGACCGACAAGGGGAACGAGCCGCCGGTGCTGGCCCTGGCCGCCGACGGTTCCGCCGTCGTTCCCCTGCTCGGCGGCCATCACGGGGCCAACCGGCTGGCCGCCGCCATCGCCGGGGCCGTCGGGGCCGTCAGCGCGGTGACGACGGCGGGGGACGTGCGCCTCGGTTTCGCCCTCGACGAGCCGCCCGCCGGATGGCGCGTCGCCAATCCGGCCGCGGCCAAGGGCATCGCCGCCCGCCTGCTGGCCGGCGGCCCGGTGCGCCTGATCGCCGAGTGCGGCGGTACGGACTGGCTCGGCGACGGAACCTTCGACGATGACGCCGCCGGTCCGGCGGTCCGGGTGACGGCGAAAAAGGCGGCGGCGGAAGAAGAGGACCTGGTCCTGCATCCGCCGGTGCTGGCCGTCGGCGTCGGCTGCGAACGCGATTGTCAGCCGGACGAGTTGATGAGTCTGCTCGAAGAGACCCTGGACGGGGCCGGGCTGTCGGCGGACGCCGTCGCCGCCGTCGTCTCGCTGGATTTGAAAATGGACGAGCCCGCCGTTCACGCCGCCGCCGAACGCTTGCGCGTCCCGGCCCGCTTCTTCACCGCCCGGGAACTGGAGGCGGAGGCGGGCCGCCTGGCCAATCCCTCCGACGTGGTCTTCGCCGAGGTCGGCTGTCACGGCGTCGCCGAGGGCGCGGCCCTGGCCGCCGTCGGGGCGGAGGGGAGTTTGCGGGTCGAAAAGCGCCGCTCGAAACGGGCCACCTGCGCCGTCGGTTTCCTCCCCCGTGGCATGGACGCCGCCGCCGTCGGCCGGGGCAGGGGACGCCTGAACATCGTCGGCATCGGCCCCGGGGCGGACGGCTGGCGGACGCCGGAAGCCACCGCCATGCTGGCGGAAGCCACCGACGTGGTCGGCTATCATCTGTATCTGGACCTGGTCGCCGACGTGGTCGCGGGCAAGACGCGCCACGTTTCGGAGCTGGCCCAGGAGGAGGACCGGGTGCGCCGCGCCCTCGACCTGGCCGCCGAAGGCCGCGTCGTCGCCCTGGTCTGTTCCGGCGACGCGGGTATCTACGCGCTGGCCACCCTCGCCTTCGAACTGATGGACCGGGAAGACCGGGCCGACTGGAACCGGACCGATGTCCGGGTGACGCCCGGGGTTTCCGCCCTGCAGGCCGCCGCCGCCCGCATCGGCGCCCCCATCGGGCATGACTTCTGCACCATTTCCCTTTCCGACCTGCTGACCCCGTTCGAGGACATCGAGCGCCGCCTCAAGGCCGCCGCCGACGGGGATTTCGTCGTCGCCTTCTACAATCCGGTGTCGAAACGCCGCCGCACCCAGTTGGCGCGGGCGCAGGAAATTCTCGTCGCCGCCCGGGGGCCGGAGGCCCCGGTGGTGCTGGCCCGTAACCTGGGGCGGGCGGAAGAAACCATCACGGTGATCCCGCTCGGCGACCTGACCCCGGACCATGCGGACATGCTGACCATGGTGCTGGTCGGCAATTCCCAGTCGCGGCGAATCGAGCGGGGCGGGCGGCAATGGGTTTACACGCCGCGCGGCTACGCCAAGAAGATGACATAGAGCAATCTGCGTTTGTTCAAACGCAGATAAGTTGCTCTATCTTATTGATAACGATCAAATTTTCTGCATTTAATCGATTCAGATTAAATGCAGTTTGATCTAAAGGAGAAAGCCTTTGAGCGTTCATTTCATCGGCGCCGGGCCCGGCGCGGCGGACCTGATCACCGTGCGCGGGCTGAATTTGATTCGCCGCGCCGGGGTCGTCCTCTTTGCCGGTTCCCTGGTGCCGGAAGCCATCGTCGCCGAGGCCGCCCCGGAAGCCCGGGTCGTCGATACCGCGCCCCTGCATCTGGACGAGATCATCGCCGAGATGGAAAACGCCCACGCCAAGGGCCTGGACGTGGCCCGGGTGCATTCCGGCGATCCCTCCCTATACGGCGCCGTCGCCGAGCAGATGCGCCGCCTCGACGCGCTCGGCATCGATTACGACGTGACGCCCGGCGTGTCGGCCTACGCGGCGGCGGCGGCGGCCATGAAGTCGGAACTGACCCTGCCCGGCGTCAGCCAGACCATCATCCTGACCCGCACGGCGGTGCGCTCTTCGGACATGCCGCCGGGCGAGGAGCTGGAGGCCCTGGGCCGCAGCGGCGCCACCCTGGCCATCCATCTGTCGGTCAACAACCTGGCCAAGGTGGTGCGGGATCTGCGCCCCCATTACGGCGGCGACTGTCCCGCCGCCGTGGTCTACCGGGCGAGTTGGCCCGACGAGCGGATCATTCGCGGCACCCTCGACGACATCCGCGACAAGGTCAAGGCCGCCGACATCACCCGCACCGCCCTGATCATGGTCGGGCGGGTGTTGGGCGAAGACGGCTTCGACGACAGCCGCCTCTACGCCGCCGACCATCATCATGTTCTCAGGCCGAAGAGTTAGATTTTACTCGCCAGCCATCGCAGGGCGGCGTCCACATCGCCGACGCTTTCCCCCGGTTCCGGCAGGGGGCGCTTGAGGCAGACGATGGGGATGCCCAGGCGCAGGGCGGCGGCGATCTTGCCTTCCGTCGCCGCGCCGCCGCTTTGCTTGGTCAGCAGGGCGTCGACGGCGTACTCTTGCATCAGTGTCACTTCCTCTTCCAGCCGGTGGGGCGGGCGGGCGGTGATGAAGGTGAGGTTGTCCGCCGCCGCGCCGACCGGCGCTTCGATGACGCGGACGATGAAGTGCATGTCGGGATGATCGGCGAGGACATCGAGGCCGCCCTGCCCCGTCGTCACCAGCACGGTCCCGGCCAGGCGGGCCAGTTGCCGGACGGCGTCGGCCATGTCCTCGGCCTCCAGGTATTTCGCCCCCGGCGGCAGCACCCAGGGCGGGCGGGCCAGCAGCAGGCGGGGCGTGTCGGTGGCCAGCGCGGCGTCGTAGGCGTTGGCCGAGATGGCGGCGGCGAAGGGGTGGGTGGCGTCGATCAGCAGGGTGATGCGTTCCTCTCGGATGTAATCGGCCAGGCCCTTGCCGCCGCCGAAGCCGCCGACCCGCACACGCGCCCCCGTGATCGGCCGTTCCGGCTCGATGCGCCCGGCCAGGGAATAGATCACGTCGAGGCGTCCGGCGAAATCCACGGCGGCGCGGCGGGCCAGCTCCGCCGCCTCCGCCGTGCCGCCTAAAATGAGAAGTCGTCCCGGGTCAGGCATGGGTTTCTCCATCGTATCGGCCGGCCAGCCGGCCCCGTCTGTCGAACAGACAGACCTCCAAATCCGTTTCCCCGTTGTTCAGGGTCCGCCGCGCCGTGCCGTGGGCCCGCCGGGCGATGTGATCGGCGAGGCCGAGGCCCCGGCTTTCGGCCAGGCCGAAGACGGCCATGGCCGTCGCCGCGTTGCGGGCCTGTTCGACGGTCCCGGAGTCGGCCCCGAGGGCCCGCAGGCAGTCGGCGAGATCGTCGAAATCCACCCGGCAGCGGGAGGAATGCAGGTCCGTATGGCCCTGAGCCAGTTTCGTCAGTTTGCCGTAACCACCGGCCAGGGTCAGCTTGCCGACCGGATGGCGTCGCAGGTATTTCAGCAGCCCGCCGGCGAAATCGCCCATGTCGATGAGGGCCCGTTCGTCAAAGTCGTAAAGGGCCTTGACGGCGGCTTCCGAGGTCTTCCCCGTGGCCGCCGCCAGATGGGTTAGCCCGCAGGCCCGGGCGACGTCGACGCCGCTTTGGATGGCGTGAATCCAGGCCGAACAGGAATACGGCTTGACGATGCCGGTGGTGCCCAGGACCGACAGGCCGCCGACGATGCCGAGGCGTCCGTTCATGGTCCTTTCCGCCAGTTTCTCCCCGCCGGGGATGGAAACGGTGATACGAAAGTCGGCGGCACGGCCATGGCGGGCGGCAGCCTCGGCGACGGCC
This sequence comes from uncultured Thalassospiraceae bacterium, assembly GCA_964344645.1. Taxonomy (GTDB): domain Bacteria; phylum Pseudomonadota; class Alphaproteobacteria; order Rhodospirillales; family JABHCV01; genus JACNJU01. The sequence continues at coordinate 21,064 of CAYFOJ010000003.1, read as the reverse complement.
GCGGCGATCATTTGTCTCGGCTTCGGGTTGATGGCAGGCTCGCCGACGGCCACGGGCAGGCCGGGCAGGGTCACCGTGCCGACGCCGGGACCGGCGTGAAAAGAGACCCCGGCCCCGGGCTCGCCGTGGGCGGCGGTGGCGACGATTTCCGCCCCGTGGGTGACGTCCGGGTCGTCGCCCGCGTCCTTGACGACGCCGACCCTGGCCCCGTCCGCATAAAGAATGGGGTTGGCGAGGGGGAACACCGGCTGCTCGCCGCCGGGCAGGCGGATGCTCACCGTTTCCTCGAAGGCGCCGCCGAGCAGGCCGGAAACGGCGGCCTTGGCGGCGGCGGCGGCGCAGGCGCCGGTGGTCCAGCCCCGGCGCAGGGGGCCGGGGGGGATATCGTCATCGTTGTTCATGGCGTCATTGTAGTGCCCCGTCCGGGAAATACGTAGCCGTTTTAGGATGAAATTGTCCGGCGATGGGGGTATATCAGGGGGCATCAGATTCCCCCAACCAACAATCGGGACCCGGACCATGGCAGACAACAAACCCGAAGGCGCCGACGGCGACGGCAACGAGGGAGGGAAAATGCCTTCCCGGCGCAACGCCTATATCGCCTTCATCATTCTGCTCAGCGCCGTTATCCTGCTGTGGCGGTTCGTCATCGAGCCCCGCTACTTCGCCGAATACCGCGCCGACGGCGGCGCCGTCGACGGGGCGGTGAAGATCGAACAGGCGGGCCTGCCGAAGATCGGCGGCCCCTTCACCCTGGTCAACCAGGACGGAAAGACCGTCACCGAGGTGGATTTCCTGGGCAGCCACATGCTGGTCTATTTCGGCTACACCTATTGCCCGGACGTTTGTCCGACCTCGCTTTCGGCCATGGCAGGCGCCCTGGACATCCTGGGCCCCAAGGCCGACAAGATAACGCCGGTGTTCATCACCGTCGATCCGGAACGGGACGACCCGGCGGCGCTGAAATCCTATATCGAGCATTTCCATCCCCGCCTCGTCGGCCTGACCGGCAGCGTCGAACAGGTGAAGGCGGCGGCCAAGGCCTACAAGGCCTACTACGCCAAGTCCGGGGACGGATACAACGACGGGGAATACGCCATGGACCATTCCTCGATCACCTATCTGATGGGCCCGGACGGCCTGTTCGTCACCCATTTCGGCCATGGCGTCGAAGGGGAGGTGATGGCGAAAAAGCTGGCGGAGTTGCTTTGAAGGGATTGATCATCGCCGCGCCGTCGTCGGGCAGCGGCAAGACCGTTCTCACCCTCGGCCTGTTGCGCCATCTCACCCGGGAAGGCCGTTCCATCGCCTCGGCCAAGGCGGGGCCCGACTATATCGACCCGGCCTTTCACGCCGCCGCCACCGGCAAGCCGTGCCATAACCTGGACCCGTGGGCCATGCGCCCAGACCTGCTTGCCGCCGCCGCCCGGCGCGGCGCGGGCGGCGGGGATACGCTGATCTGCGAGGGGGTCATGGGCCTGTTCGACGGCGCCGTCATGGAACAGGGCTCGACCGCCGACCTGGCCCAGGCGACGGGATTGCCGGTGGTGCTGATCATCGACGCCCAGGCCCAGGGGGCGTCCGCCGGGGCGGTGCTCAGGGGCTTCGCCAGCCACCGTCCGGGCTTCGCCCCGGTCGGCGTCGTCTTCAACCGCATCGGCGGCGACCGGCACATGGCCGTGCTGGCCGAGGCCGCCGCCCGGGCCGTTCCCTCGGTCAAGGTCCTGGGCTTCGTCCCCCGGGCCACGGAATTGAGCCTGCCGGACCGCCACCTGGGACTGGTCCAGGCGGTGGAACACGGCAACCTGGAGAATTTTCTCGACAACGCCGCCGACCGGGTCGCCCGGCATATCGATACCGACGCCCTGCTCGCCCTGGCCCGTCCCCTCGCGGCGGAGGGTGGCGAAGAGGCGAGGCCCCTGCCACCCTTGCCTCCCTTGGGCCAGCGTATCGCCGTCGCCGAGGACCGGGCCTTCGCCTTTCGTTATCCGCTGACCCTGGAGGGTTGGCGCGGCCGGGGGGCGGAACTGTCCTTCTTCTCGCCCCTGGCCGACCAGGCCCCGGCGGCGGACGCGGACGCGGTCTATCTGCCGGGGGGCTATCCGGAACTGCACGGCGGGACCCTGGCCGCGGCGGCCCGGTTCAAGGACGGGCTTCGCCGGGCGGCGGACCGGGGGGCGGTGATATTCGGCGAATGCGGCGGCTACATGGCGCTGGGCCGGGGGCTGGTCGATGCCGACGGCCATCGCCACGCCATGGCCGGGCTGCTGGGACTGGAGACTTCCTTCGCCAAACGCAAGCTGCATCTGGGCTACCGGCAGGCGATCCTGGCCGCCGATACGGTGCTGGGCCGGGCAGGGCAGGGCTTTCGCGGCCATGAGTTCCACTACGCCACGGTGACCGGGGAAACCGGCGCGCCCCTGTTCACGGGCCGCAACGCCGGCGGCGACGAACTGGGGCCCATGGGCCTGATCGAGGGCGGCGTCATGGGCTCGTTCATCCACCTGATCGACAGGAGCCCCGGCGATGAACCCTGAGGTCCCCTTCTGGCGCGCCAAGACCCTGGCCCGCATGACCCCCCGGGAATGGGAATCCCTGTGCGACGGCTGCGCCCGCTGCTGCCTGGAGAAGCTGGAGGATTCCGACAGCGGAGAGGTCAGCTATACGGAGGTCGGCTGCGCCCTGCTCGATGTCGAGAGTTGCCGCTGCAGCAACTACGAGGAGCGCAAGCGCTACATGCCCGACTGCGAAAAGCTGACCCCGGGCAACATCCCGTTCCTGAAATGGATGCCCTCGACCTGCGCCTACCGCCTGCTTTACGAGGGCCGCGATTTGCCCGACTGGCACCCGCTGGTCAGCGGAACGCCCGAGAGCGTGCACGAGGCGGGCATTTCCGTTCGCGGCCGCGCCGTCGCGGCGGAAGACGCGGGCGACCTGGAAAATCATATCGTCACCTGGCCGGTGTAAGGAGAAAAGACCATGAGCCATGCATTGAAAGGCGTTTTCGCCGCAGCCCTGACCCCCCTGAAGGCGGACCTGAGTGTCGATCACGACCGCCTGGTCGGCCATTGCCGCTGGCTGCTGGCGAACGGCTGCGACGGGCTGGCGGTTCTGGGCACCACCGGCGAGGCCAATTCCTTCAGTGTCGGCGAGCGCATCGAGATTCTTCAAACCCTGAACGAGGCGGGCATTCCGGGCCCGGCGCTGATGCCGGGGACCGGCTGCTGTTCCATCCCCGACACGGTGGACCTGACCCGCCGGGCCGTCGAACTGGGGGCCGGGGGCGTGCTCATGCTGCCGCCGTTCTATTACAAGAACGTTAGCGACGAGGGGCTGTTCGCCGCCTATTCCGAGGTCATCGAACGAGTCGGCGACAGCCGCCTGAAAGTGTATCTCTATCACTTCCCGCAAATGTCGGCGGTGCCGCTGAGTTACGGCCTGATCGAACGCCTGCTCAAGCGCTACCCGGATACGATCGCCGGCATGAAGGACAGTTCCGGCGATTTCGACAACATGTCCGGGGCGGCGGAACGCTTCCCCGGCTTCGACGTGTTCAGCGGCGGCGACGATTTCCTCCTCGGCCTGCTGCGCCGCGGCGGGGCCGGTTGCATCACCGCTTGCTGCAACATTTCCGGCAACGTCTCGGCCCAGGTCTACCAGGCCTGGAAGGACGGAGACCCCTCGGCGGACGACCTGCAGGCGCATCTGTTGAACATCCGCAAGGCGGCGTCGACCCAACCCTACAGCGCCGGCCTGAAGGCCGTCCTCGCCCATTACCGGGGCGACGAAAGCTGGCGCACGGTGCGCCCGCCCCTGGCCTCGCTGGACGAGGCGCAGACGGCGGCCCTGATCGGCCTGATCGAGGAAACGGGCCACCGCCCGCCGCCGGAATAAGCCGATGCCGACGGGGAAACGGACGAATCGCATCCGAGAGGACCGCCACGCCATTACCATCGACGGGCACGAGGTTGCGGTCACCGTCAAGCGCCATCCCCGGGCGCGGCGTATGATCCTGCGCCTGGACAGGACCGGAGAGGGGGCGGTGGTGACCATCCCCTCCCACGCCGACCCGGCCGACGGCCTCGACATGGCCCGCCGCCAGTCGGCCTGGCTGCGCGACCGGCTGCAGGGCGCGGGGCGGCGGGTCGTCTTCTCCGACGGCGCCCGCATTCCCTACCGGGGGCGCGACCACGCCGTCCGCCACCGCCCGGAGGTGCGGGGAACGGTCTGGCTCGAAGACGGCGAGATTCATGTTGCCGGGGCAGGGGAACACCTGCCCCGCCGCCTCGGCGACTGGCTGAGGAAACAGGCGCGGGCGGAAATCAGCGGCCTCGTCCACGACAAAGCGGCGGCGCTTGGAAAGACGCCGGGCCGCATCACCATCCGCGACACCCGTAGCCGCTGGGGCTCCTGTTCGGCCACGGGCGGGCTCTCCTTCAGTTGGCGGCTGATCATGGCCCCGCCGCCGGTGCTGGCGTACGTGGTCGCCCACGAGGTCGCCCATCTCGCCCACATGAACCACGGCCCCGCCTTCTGGGCCGCCGTCGACAGGCTCGGCGTCGACAGGGCGGACGCCCAGGCCTGGCTGAAACGGCACGGTGGCGACTTGCATCGGATCGGCTGATGATGAAACAGGCAAGCCATACCCTGAGTGTCGCCACCCGGGGCCAGGGTCTTTACGAACTGACCGGCGACATCGAGCGCTGGGTCTCCGCCCAGGACATGGACGGCGGGTTGCTCACCGTCTATTGCGCCCATACATCGGCCAGCCTGACCATTCAGGAAAATGCCGACCCGGACGTTCAACGGGACCTGGAGGCCTTCTTCGCCCGCCTGGTCCGCGAAGACCCGTCCCTCTACCGCCACACCCTGGAAGGCCCGGACGACATGCCGGCCCATATCAAGAGCGCGTTGACGGACGTTTCGCTGTCCATCCCCCTCCTTGGCGGCCGGGCGGCGCTCGGCACCTGGCAGGGGGTCTATCTGTTCGAACACCGCGCCCAGGCGCAGCGGCGCACGATCATCCTGCAACTGATGGGAACCTGACCATGCCTCTTTCCGCCCTGATTTTCGATGTCGATGGCACCCTGGCCGACACCGAGGACGCCCACCGTCTGGCCTTCAACGCCGCCTTCGCCGAGTTCGGCCACGACTGGGTCTGGGACCGGGCGCTTTACACCCATCTGCTGTCGGTCACCGGCGGCAAGGCGCGAATCCGCTTTTTCCTCGAGGAATACCACCCGGCGCGGCTGGACGAGGCGGGGATCGACGCGCACATCGCCGAACTGCACGCCTGCAAGACCGGGCATTACGTCGAGGCCATGAAGGCGGGCCGGGTTCCCCTGCGGCCCGGCGTCGCCCGCCTGTTCGGCGAGGCCCGGGCGGCGGGCCTGACCCTGGCCATTGCGACGACGACGACGCCGGTCAATCTGCAATCCCTGATCGAAAGCACCCTCGGCCCGCAGGCCCTCGACTGGTTCGACGCCATCGGCGCCGGGGATTGCGTGGAAAACCTGAAACCCTCGCCGGAGGTCTATCTGTGGGTCCTCGACCGACTGGGGCTGGCGCCGGAACAATGCCTGGCGGTGGAGGACAGCGCCAACGGCCTGAAGGCGGCGGCGGCGGCGGGGATTCCGACCCTGATCACGTCGTGCCCCTATACGGCTCACCATGATTTCACCGGCGCCCTGGCGGTGCTCGATGGCCTTGGCGACGAGCATGACGTAGACTGGCTGAAACGCCTGCACGCCGCCGGATAAGGAGACCCCCCATGCGCCTCGCCCTCGCCGTCCTGCTGCTTCTCGGATCGGCCGCCGCCGCGGACGCCGAGACCCTGACCCAGTGCATGGAAAAATGCATTCAGTACGAGGGCGGCAATTCGGCGGCCAACAAGCTGACCTGCAAGAACCGTTGCGGCGGCGCGGCGGTGAAGGTGCCGGACCCGGCGGGGCAAAAGGACTGCATGGGCGAGTTCAAGGCCTGCAACAAGGCCTGCGGCAAGGAGAAAATTGGCCAGCCCAGCCCCTGTCATAAACAATGCAAGGCGGCGCTCAGGACCTGCCGCTGAGTTATTGCCGCTTGAGGCCGCGCAGGTCCGACAGCCGGGCGGCGCCGGTGATCTGGGCCAGCAGGGCGAAACAGAGCAGGCCCAGGCCGACGAGAGCCGCCAGGGTCAGGGCGCGGGGCAGTTCGCCGCCGCCGAGCCACGGCGTCAGGGGCGGCAGGGCGTAGACGAGGGCCGCGCCCATGCCCAGGCTGGCCAGCAGGGTCCGGGGCAGGCGGCGTTTCAGGCGGGCGTCCAGGCGGAAGTGGCCGCGCCGGTGCAGGACCCAGGCCATCAGCGAGGCGTTGAACCAGCTAGACGCCACCGTCGCCATGGCGATTCCCACGTGCAGGAACGGCCCCATCAGAATCAGGTTGAGGACCAGGTTGACGATCATGGCGGCGGCGGCGATTTTCACCGGCGTCGCCGTGTCGCCACGGGCGAAGAAGCCCGGCGCCAGGGCCTTGACCAGCACATAGGCGGGCAGGCCCATGGCGTAGACCGCCAGCGCCGCCGCCGTCGCCGCCGCCTGGTCCGGGCCGAAGGCGCCACGCTGGAACAGCACCCGGACAACCGGTTCGGCCATCACCAGCAGGGCGCAGGCGGCGGGCAGGGTGAGCAGGAAGGAAAATTCCACGGCCCGGTTCTGGCTGTGCCCGGCGGCGGCCTCGTCGCCGGCGCGGATTTGCCGGGACAGCAGTGGCAGCAGGGCGGTGCCGACGGCGACTCCGACCACGCCCAGCGGCAGTTGATTGACCCGGTCGGCGAAGAACAGATAGGAGATGGAGCCTTCCGGCAGGAACGAGGCGATCACCGTGTCGATCAGCAGGTTGATCTGATAGATCCCCGCCCCCAGGGCGACGGGCAGGCTGCGGCGAATGAGCAGGCGGACGTCGTCGTCGAGCCGGGGGCGCGCCGGGCGCAGGGGGAAGCCGGCCCGGCGGCAATGCACGGCCAGCCACAGGAACTGCACCGCCCCGGCGGCGAAAACCCCCCAGGCGAGCGCGTGCCCGGGGCTCTCGGCCATGGGGGCATAGATCAGGACGGCGCCGATCAGGCACAAATTGAGCAAGATCGGCGTCGCCGCCGCCGCCGCGAATTTGCCGAAGGAATTCAGCACCCCGGCCATCAGCGAGACCAGGGAAATGAACAGCAGGTAGGGAAAGGTGATACGGGTCAGGTCGACGGCGAGGGAAAATTTTTCCGGCTCGTCCAGGAATCCCGGCGCGAATAGCCGCATGGCCCAGGGCATGGCCAGTTCCAGGGCGATGACGAACAGGGCCAGGGACCACAAGAGCAGGGCCAGGGCCCGCTCGGCGAAACGTCGGGCCGCGTCCTCGCCCTTTTCTTCCAGCAGCCCCGCGAACAGGGGCACGAAGGCCATGGAAAAGGCCCCCTCGGCGAACAGGCGGCGGAACAGGTTGGGGAACTTGAAGGCGACGAAAAACACGTCCGCCGCCATGCCGGCGCCGAGGACGGCGGCGATCAAAATGTCGCGGATGAACCCGAAAACCCGGCTGAGCAGGGTCAGCGAACCGACGGTGGCGATGGAGCGCAAAAGGATCATGCAGCCTGAATAGCGGGTAATGAGGGTCCTGAAAAGGGCTCAGGCCGCCCCCGCGTCCTCCTCCGCCGGTTCGATGGCGGCCAACAGGGCCTGGCGAATCTGTTCGATCTTGCCTTCGTGCTCGATGCGCAGGCCGAACACGTCCTTGACGTAAAACACGTCGACCACCCGCTCGCCGTAGGTGGACACATGGGCGGAGGCGATCTGCAGGCCGATGCCGGTCAGCGCCGCCGTGACGTCGGCTAGGAAGCCCTGACGGTCGCGGCCGTTGACCTCGATCACCGTGTATTTGGCGCTGACCGTGTTGTCGATCAGCACCCGGGGCGGCACCTTGAAGACCCGGGTGCGGCTGGGCAGGGCGCGCTGGCGCGCCTGTTTCAGTTCCTTCGCCGGCTGCAGCTTGCCGCTCAGGGCCTCGGCGATGCGCGTCTTCAGGCGTTTCAGGGCATCGGCCTTGTCGAAGACGGCGCCGTCGGCGTCCTGAATCCAGAAGCTGTCCAGGGCCATGCCGTTGGTCAGAGTCGAGACCTTGGCGTCGACGATGGTGGCCCCGGTGAGCGACATGGTCCCGGCGATGCGGGCGAAGACGCCGGGATGGTCGTGGGTGTAGATGACCATTTCGGTGACCTCCCGCTCCCGGTCGATCCTCTCCTCGATGGTGATGTCGCGCCCTTCGGCGTCGGCGTCGGCGACCAGGCGGGCGTGGCGGATATGGGCGTCGGTGCCGTAGCCGAGCCAGTAATCGTCGTAGCCCTTGGCGATGTGGGCCTCAAGATCTTCCCGCGTCCACTCGGCCAGGGCCCGGGTCAGGGCCTCCTTGGCCCGGCTGACCCGTTGCGAGCGGACCTCCCGTGTCGTCGCCCCGGCCATGGTCTGCTGGGCGCCGTTGTAGAGGTCGCGCAGCAACTGCGCCTTCCAGCCGTTCCAGACCCCGGGGCCGACGGCGCGGATGTCGGCCACGGTCAGGCATAAAAGCAGGCGCAGCCGTTCAGGCGACTGCACCAGCTCAACGAAATCGCCGATGGTTTTCGGATCGTCCACGTCCCGTTTGAAGGCGGTGCGGCTCATGGCCAGGTGCTGTTCGACCAGCCAGGCGACGGTTTCCGTCTCCCACTGGTTGAGGCCCAGGCGCGGGCACAGCCGCCGGGCGATGGCGCCGCCGAGCTGGGAATGATCGCCGCCCCGGCCCTTGGCGATGTCGTGCAACAGAACGGCCAGATACAGCACCCGCCGGGACTGCACCTCGCGGATCACCGAGCTGGCCACCGGATGGTCCTGCGTCAGTTCCCCCTTTTCGATCCGGGCCAGGATGCCGATGGCGCGGATGGTGTGCTCGTCGACGGTGTAGACGTGATACATGTCGTACTGCATTTGCGCCACGACGCGGCCGAATTCGGTGATGAAGCGGCCGAACACGCCGGCCTCGTTCATGCGTCTCAGGGCCAGTTCCGGATCCTTTTTCGAGGTCAGGATGTCGAGAAAGACGCCGTTGGCCCGTTCGTCCCGGCGCAGGTCCTTGCCGATCAGCCGCAGGGACTGGTTGACGGCCCTAAGGGCGCTCGGGTGGATGTCCAGTTCCAGCCGCTGGGCCTCGGCGAACAGGGTCAGCAGCTTGACCGGGTCCTGTTCGAAGGTGTCGTCGCTTTCCAGCATCAGGCGCTCGCCTTCGATGCGGAAACCTTCGGCGCTGCGGCGGATGAACGACAGCGAGGGCATGCGGAAGCGCCGCTTTTTCTGCTCCGCCTCGAGCACGGCGCAGAGGATGCGGGTCAGGTCGCCCACATCCTTGGCGGTGAGGAAATAATGCTTCATGAAGCGCTCGACGCCCCTGGCCCCGGCATGGTCCTTGTAGGCCATGCGTTCGGCCAGCTCGTTCTGCACGTTGAAGGTGATGCGCTCCTCCGCCCGCCCGGCCAGGTAATGCAGATGGCAGCGCACGGTCCAGAGGAAATTCCGCGCCTTGGTGAACCGCTGCACGTCCCGCTTGGTCAGGATGTTCCGCGCCACCAGTTCGGACACCGCATCCACCCGGTACAAATATTTGACGATCCAGAACAGGGTCTGCAGGTCGCGCAGGCCGCCCTTGCCCTCCTTCAGATTGGGCTCCAGCACATAGCGGGTGTCGCCCATGCGGGCGTGGCGGTCGTCCCGTTCCGCCAGCTTGGCCTCGACGAAGGCGGGACCGGACGAGGCCTCCACATCGGCGGAGAAGCGGTCGCGGAATTTCCGGTACAGGGCCTCGTCGCCCCATAGGAGCCGGGCCTCCAGAAGGGAGGTGCGGATGGTCAGGTCGTCGTGGGACAGCTTCACCGCCTCGTCGACGGAACGGGTGGCGTGGCCCACCTTCAGGCCCATGTCCCACAGCATGTAGAGCATGTATTCGATGATCTGCTCCGTGCGCGGAGTGCGCTTGTAGCTGAGCAGGAACATCAGGTCGATATCCGAATAGGGGGCAAGTTCGCCCCGTCCGTAGCCGCCGGTGGCGACGATGGCGATCTGTTCGCCCCGCGTCGGGTTGGCCACCGGATAGACGTAGGTGACGGCGACGTCGTAAAGCACCCGGATCACCTGGTCGGCGAGAAAGGCCTGGGCGCGGACCGTCTCCGCCCCCCGCGCTTGCTCGCTTTCGAAGCGCCGCCGGATTTCCCTGTTGCCGTCGCCCAGGGCCTGCTTGAACAGGGCCAGAATCTCGCCCCGGTTGCGGTTGCCGATTCCCGACCAGCCGGCGATGTCCTGAAATCGGGCGAACAGGGCCTTGCGGTCGATGATGTCCCGCTGGCGGGTGATTTTCCTGGGCGATTGCGGCATCGGTTTTCCGTGGGTTTGATCCCTTCTGTATATCCCAGGCGGCGTTGGAAGTCTCGTCATCGGCGTCATCAAATATAGGGTTTATTTCGGAAAAGTTCTGTCCTTATCAGCAGGCAGGGCCTATAAAGGGGCGGCGAATGTTCCGACGCCCCGCTTTTTTGCCGCCCCGGGAAACCCTATGTCCAGCAGCCAGCCCGACCGTTCCTTGCTTCATGTTCTGGTGATCGACGACAATCCGGTCAGCCAGGAACTGACCCGGTCGACCCTGACGCTGCTCGGCGTCAGTCACATCGACCTTGCCGAGGACGGCCACAAGGCGCTCGAAATGGTCGAGAAACAGGACGGCAAGGGCGAGCCCTACGACCTGCTCATCTGCGACTGGATGATGCCGGTGATGGACGGCATCACCTTCCTGGAAACCTTCCGCCAAACCAACAAGCGGGCGGTGTTCATCATGGTCACGGCGCGCACCTCGGAAGAGGACTTCAACGAGGCCAAGGAAAAGGGCGCCGATTACTTCTTCATGAAACCCCTCGACCTGACCATGCTGAAAATCCGCCTCGACGCGGCCATCGACGCCAGCTTCGCCCGCCGCGCCAATGAGGGCATGACGTTCTGACACGTCTTTCCGGCGGTTCCATTTTATGTGCCAACTCCGATATTGTAGAATTATCGGATTAAGCGCATAATTCCCCCATGGATGATTTGGCCCGCACGCCGAAACAGATCGGCAATCTTGTCCGCCGCCGCCGTAAGAAGAGGGGCTGGAGCCAGAGCCTGTTGGGCGATAAGGCGGGCCTGCGGCAGGAAACCATATCCCTGATCGAAACCGGGAATCCGGCGACAAGACTGGAAACCATCCTGGCGGTCCTGGCCGCCCTCGATCTTGAATTGCGGGTCGCGCCGCGAACGAAAGGCTCGGATTCGGATATCGAGGACCTGTTCTGATGCCGCGCCGACGGACTTATCCCCCGTTGAGGGTCTTCCTGAACAACCGTCTCCTCGGGTCTCTGTTGAAGGAACCAGACGGAGCCATCGGTTTTCGTTATGAGGAAAGCTGGTTGAACCTGGAGCAGGCCTTTCCCGTATCCCTGTCCCTTCCCTTGCGTGAGGAGGTCTATCGGGGCGGGGCGGTGGCCGCGGTGTTCGAAAATCTCTTGCCCGACTCCGATGACCTGCGCCGCCGCATTGCCGAGAAGGTCGGCGCTCGGGGGACGGACGCCTACAGCCTGCTCGAGGCGGTTGGGCGCGATTGTGTCGGTGCGCTTCAATTCATCCCCGATGGAGATGACCCGGGAACCGCTGGCACGAAAATCGAAGGGGAAGTCATCGATGAAGAGAGAATCGAAAGGCTGTTGCGCCATCTGGAGCAAGCGCCGCTCGGGTTAAGCCGGGACGATGATTTTCGCATTTCACTGGCGGGCGTGCAGGAGAAAACGGCCCTCCTTCACCACGAAGGCCATTGGCGATTGCCCCGGGGCGCGACGCCGACGACTCATATTTTCAAGACGCCGATTGGCCGGCTTGCCAGCGGCATCGATCTGTCGGACAGCGTGGAGAATGAATTCTACTGTCTGAAATTGCTCCAGGCCTTCGGACTGCCGGTGAACAAGGCCCATATCCAGGTGTTCGGTGGGACCAAGGCCCTCGTCATCGAACGCTTCGACCGCCGCTGGACGGAAGACGGCAGGTTGTTGCGGTTGCCGCAGGAAGATTGCTGCCAGGCTCTCGCCGTTCCGCCTTCGCACAAATATCAAAATGATGGCGGCCCCGGCATGGTTGATATCCTGAACCTGCTGAAGGGCGGTGATAGCCCGGCGGCGGATCAAAAGCGGTTCCTGAAGGCGCAAATCCTATTCTGGTTGATCGGGGCCACGGATGGGCACGGGAAAAATTTCAGTGTGTTTCTCCGTCCAGGGGGCGGATTTTCGCTGACGCCTCTGTATGATGTGCTGACGGTTCAGCCAAGCCTGGACGCCGAGTGGATCGGGTTTCGGCAAATGAAGTTGGCGATGTCCGCCGGATCCAACCACCACTATCGCCTGGATGAAATTCACGGCCGCCATTTCCTGCAAACCGCCGAGGCTGCGGGTTTGCCCAAGGGTGTCGCCAGAGAGGCGCTTTGCGAAGTCGCGGAAAGCGTGGACATGGCGCTGGAGAAAACGCAAGCGATGTTGCCGCCCGGCTTCCCCGAAGGGATTCATGAAGCGGTCCGGACCGCCGTGATTTCGCGCTCTCGAAGCCTGTCCGTCGAGGGCCGCTAATTTTCCCTCGTGAGCGCCGCCAGGGCGTCTTCGTGGGCTTGGGCCGAGGCCGGGCCGAAACAGCAGAACACCACCTTCTCGATGCGCTCCTCGCCGGTCAGGAACGCCGCCGTCGTGCCGACGGCGATGGCGGCGGCGCGGTCCGTGGGGAAGCCGTAGACGCCGGTGGAAATGGCCGGGAAGGCGACGGTCTTCAGATTGTTGCCCAACACCAGGCCGAGGGAGCGGCGGTAACATTGCGCCAGCAGGCCGTCCTCGTTGTCGTCACCGCCCCGCCACACCGGCCCGACGGTGTGAATGACATATTTGGCGGGCAGGCTGTAACCGTGGGTGATGCGGGCCTCGCCGGTCGGGCAGCCGCCGGGGATTTGCTTGCATTCGGCCAGCAGCCCGGGGCCCGCCGCGGCGTGGATGGCCCCGTCGACGCCACCGCCGCCCCGCAGGCTCGAATTGGCGGCGTTGACGATGGCGTCGACCTCAAGGCCGGTGATGTCGGCGTCGACGATGTCGATGCGCTGCAACCCCATGGCGGCCGGGCCTACTCCTCGGCCCGCTTCATGCCGATGCGGACCAGCTCCATGGCCTCTTCCGCCTCGCCCCAGCCCTTGGTCTTGGCCCATTTGCCCTTCTCAAGATCCTTGTAATGGGTGAAGAAATGCTCGATCTGGTCCAGTTGCACCTGGCGCAGGTCCCGGTAGGAGCCGACGTTGGAGTAATAAGGGTGCAGCTTGTCCACGGGCACGCAGAGGATTTTCTCGTCGATGCCGCTTTCGTCCTCCATCATCAGCACGCCGATGGGGCGGCAACGGATGATGCATCCCGGGGTCACCGGGATTTGCCCGACCACGGCGGCGTCCACCGGGTCGCCATCGTCGGACAGGGTGTGGGGGATGAAACCGTAGTTGCAGGGGTAATACATGGCCGTGTGCAGGAAGCGGTCCACGTACATGGCGCCGGACGCCTTGTCCAATTCGTATTTGACCGGGTTGCCGCCGATCGGGATCTCGATGATGACATTAACGTCGTAAGGGGCGTTTTCGCCGACGGGAACTTTCGAAATATCCATGGGCTGATTTCCTGCTTGGCCTGAAAAAAGAAAGCGAATTCAAGGAGTCCTTGTACCCGTGTTTATGCTGCACTGCAACAAAAAACCTGTGGGGATTGGCTTATCCCCTCCCCTGTGATAACCGAGGGGACGTTATGTTAGGAGCCGCCTGTCCCGTGAAAGAACAGCAACCGCGAACCATTCTTGTCTATGTGGGCCTGGACCGGGTCGGCGATTCCCTGCTCAAGCTGCCGTTCGTGCGCGGTTTGCGCCAGGCCTTTCCCGACGCCCGCATCACCTGGGTCGCGGGCAAGGAGACCAGCGTCTACGCCTCGGTCATGGCGCCCGTGGCCGAGGGCTTGCTGGACGAGGTGATCGAGCATGCGGGGATCGGCCTGCACCCTTCGGAATTGCTGCGCCGCCCGCTGAAGGGGCGGCGCTTCGATCTGATCATCGACACCCAAAAGATCTTCTGGGCCTCCCTGTCCCTGTGGCGCATCCCCCATGATGTGTTCATTTCCCCGTCGGCCCGGTTTCTGCTGTCCTCAAAGAAACCGGTTCGGGGTTACAAATTTCCCAAGTCCATGCAACGTCAGTTGCTCGACCTGCTGGAGCTGGCCAGTGGTGGCGTGTTCCCGACCCCCGCGACCCTCGACCTGGACCCGGGAGAGGCCTACCGCGCCGACGCCCGGCGCCTTTTGCCCGACGGCCCTTCCTACGTGGGCTTCGCCCCCGGCAGCGGCGGCAAACCGAAATGCTGGGACCTGGACAATTTCATCCGTCTGGCGCGGGGTCAGGCTAAACGGGGACGGGTGCCGGTGTTCTTCCTCGGCCCCCAGGAACCGGAATGGCGCGAGACCATCGCCGCTCGGGTGCCGACGGCCCTGTTCCCGCTGCAGGAACAGGACAACGGTTTCGATCCCCTCTACACCATCGCCTTGTCGGAGCGCATGGCGGCCTCCGTTTCCAACGATTCCGGGGTCGGCCACATGATCGCCCTCGGCGGGCGGGCCCTCGTGTCCCTGTTCGGGCCGACGGTGCCGGAGAAATTCATGCCCATGAGCGGGCGTCTTACCGTGATCGAGGCGAAATCCTTCGGCGGCCGGGAGATGTCGATGATCCCCTTCGAGGCCGTGGACGAGGCCCTGCGGGCCGCCCTTCAGGACGGCTCGGACGGCGGATAGGCGCGGATCATCCACAGGAGGAGCGCCAGCCCGGGCAGGGCGGCCAGTGTGGTGACGACAAAAAAGCCGATCCAGTCCATGTGATCGGCCAGCCAGCCGGCGCCGGACGACATGACCGTCCTGGAAAAGGCCATCAGCGAGGTCAGCAAGGCGTATTGGGTTGCCGTGTAGGCGACGTTGCACAGACTCGACAGGTAGGCGACAAAGGCCGTCGTCCCCATGCCGGTGGTGACGTTCTCGACGGCGATGGTCACCGTCAGCATGCCCAGGTCGTGTCCGGCCCAGGCCTGGGCGATGAAGATCAGGTTGGAGGCGGCCATCAGCACCCCGCACAACACCAGGCCGCGCATGATCCCCATTTTCGCCAGCACCAGCCCGCCCAGGAAGCCGCCGGCGATGATGGCGTTGAAGCCGAACACCTTGGCGACACCGGCGATTTCCGTCTTGCTGAAGCCGATCTCGAGAAAGAAGGGGATTTTCATCACCCCCAGCACCGCATCGCCGAATTTATAAAGCATGATGAACAGCAACACCGCCAGCCAGCCGTTGCGGGAGGCGAACTCGACGAAGGGGCAGACGACGGCCCCGTACAGCCAGGCGAGGATCAGCGCCAGGCGGTGGGGCAGGTGGCGCTTGCGCTCGAGGAAGCGGGCGGCCTGTTCTTCCATTTCCTCGGATTCCCGGGTCTGGATTTCCGCCGGTTCCGGGTTGACCAGAATGGTGATGATGCCGACCAGCACCAAGGCGGCCATTCCCATGAAGACCACGGGCCAGGGGAACAGGTCGGCGAAGATCAAACCCGCCGCCCCGCCGCCGACCTGTCCCAGGCGCCAGCCGAAGACGGCCATGGCGGCCCCGGCGGCCAGTTTGTCCTCGGCCAGGATCTCCACCCGGTAGGCGTCGATGACGATGTCCTGACTGGCGGACGCGAAGGCGACGGCGACGGCGAAAACGCCGATCATCATCAGGTCCCGGGCCGGGTCCGAAAGCCCCAGCGCGACAATGGCGGCCAGCAGCAGGCCCTGGGTCAGCAATGCCCAGCCGCGCCGCCGCCCGAACAGGCGGGTCATCACCGGCAGGGGCAGCCGGTCCATCAGCGGCGCCCACAAAAACTTCAGGGAATAGGGCAGGCTGACCAGGGCGAACAGGCCGATGCCGCTCTTGCTGACGCCGGCGTCGAACAGCCAGGAGGAAAAGGGTTCGGCCAGGACGCCGAAAGGCAGGCCGCTGGAAAAGCCGAGAAACAGCATGGCGAGGACGCGCCGTTCCAGGTAGACCCGGGCCGACTGCCGCCAGCTTTTCATGGCCGCCCGTCCCCGGGGGGCAGGAGCGCGTCGGCTTGCGCCCAAACTTGGTCGATGTCGACGGCGGCGACGCAGGGGAAGACCTCGAACTTGGAGGCCCGCTTGGGGCAGTTCCAGAAGCAGTGATAGCAGTCCATGCGGTGATGGACGAAACGGGCGTGGTCGGGCCTGACCTGATCCGGGTAGGGGACGAAACAGCCGAAATGGCCGCCGCCGCCGATGACCACGGTGGGGGTGTCAAGGGCGATGGCCAGATGGGCCGGGCCGGTGTCGTTGCTGACAACGAGGGCGGCGTGTTTCATCAGGTCGAGCAGTTGCGGCAGGTCGGTCTTGCCGATCAGGTCGATGATGCGTCCCCCCGTGGTGTCGATGTCGCCGGGGCGCTCCCCGCTTCCTCCGACGAACACCACCCGCAGGCCCCGTTCCGTCAGCCGCCGGGCCAGGTCCTGGTATTTCTCCAGCGGCCAGCGCCGGCCGTATTCGTTGGAGCCGGGATTGATCACCACATAAGGGTCGCCGGCGGAGAGCAGGTCCTCGGACGGCGCCCGCTCGCGCCAGTGAATGCGCGGCGGCTCCGGTGGGATGTCCCGCCCGGCGATGCGCGAAAGAAAGCCGTAATGGCGGATCACCTCGTGGGTCGGGTAATCCCCGGTCGGGATCACCTTGTCGGCCTGGCCGAGATAATAGTGATATTCCGAGCGCGTCCTCTCGCCGATGAAGGGCAGGGAGGAAATCACCGTCGGCGCGCCGGAAACCCAGACCAGGCTGTCGGCCATCATCGCCCGGCGCAGGTAGGAATCGCAGACGCTGACGGCGGGGTTGAGGGCCCGCACCCTAAGCGAAATCCAGAACCGGTAGAACGGCCAGCGGGCGAAACTGTGCTCGTTGATGGTCAGCACCCGGTAATCCCGGAACACCTCGTGGGTGATGGCGTCCCAGCTTTCGCAGCCGAGCACGGTGATGTCTTCGGGCGGGACGTCGAACACCCGGGCATAATGATCCAGGGAGGTGCGGAACAGCACCATGTCGCCGATGCCGTCCATGCGGACCACCAGCAGGCCCTTGCGGCGGCGGGGAACGGGCAGGTTGCGGGCAATCAGGTCGAACAGGCGAAACATCCACCAGCGCCGCCGCATGCCGGCGGGAAACAGCCGCCAGAAGGGGCTGTCGACGAAGTGGTGACCGGCGATGGAGCCCGGGTGATCTGAGGATTCGCTCATGGGGTATTCTTACGTGCCGCCGGGGCGGGCGGCAAGGGCGGCTTTACAAACCGGCCAGTTTATCCCCGTCGCCGGGCCGGGAGAGGGAGAACACCTCGTCGATGCGGGCGTAGTCCTTGTAGCCGAGACGGCAAATCAGTTGAAGTTTGCCGTTGTCGATCTTGCCGTCGGCGAGAACCGCGTCGTCGATATGAATGCCCAGCACCCGGCCGATCACCATGACGTTGGGCTGTTCCGGGTCGTTGCTGGCCAGATCGACAATCTTCTCCAGGCGGCATTCCATGGCGATGGGGGATTCCCCGATCCGGGGCGGGGCGACCAGCCGGGACGGTGTCTGGGTCAGGCCGGCGAGGGCGAATTCATCCTCCTCGGGCGGGCAGGCCAGGCTGGTCGTGTTCATGGCGTGGCGCAGGTCCCAGGTGGCCACGTTGACGACGAATTCGCCGGTGTCGCGGATGTTGGCCAAGGTGTCCTTGGGGCCGTGGGGCTGATGGCCGTTGGCGCAGACCATGACCTGCGGCGGGTCGGCGGCGACACCGTTAAAAAAGCTGTAGGGGCCGATGTTGGCGACGCCCTTGGCGCTGACGGTGGAAATCCAGCCGATGGGGCGCGGCGCGACGCAGGCCTTGAACGGGTCGTGGGGCAGGCCGTGATCGCCGGTGTCCGTGCGATAGAACATCAGCCTCTCTTTTCCCGGCCCCGTTCCACCCGCTTGCGTTCGTGCGGGTCCAGATGAAGCTTGCGCAGGCGGATGCTTTCAGGCGTCACCTCGACCAGCTCGTCGTCGTCGATGTAGGCGATTGCTTCCTCAAGGCTCATGCGCCGGGGCGGCGTCAGGCGGATCGCCTCGTCGGAGCCGGCGGCGCGGATGTTGGTCAGTTGCTTCGCCTTCATGGGATTGACCGCCAGGTCCCCGGCCTTGGAATGCTCGCCGATGATCATGCCTTCGTAGACCGGCACGCCGGAGCCGACGCAGAGCACGCCTCGCCCCTCCAGGTTGGCGAGCGCGTAGGCGACGGTCTTGCCGGCGGCGTTGGAGATCAGCACCCCGTTGCGGCGTCCAGGAATGTCGCCGGCGTGATCCCCGTAGCTGTTGAAGGTCCGGCTCATCACCCCGGTGCCCCGGGTTTCCGTGAGAAATTCGCCGTGATAGCCGATCAGGCCCCGAGCCGGGGCACGGAAGGTCAGGCGCACCTTGCCGCCGCCCGACGGGTGCATCTCCGTCATCTTGCCCTTACGAACGGACAGGGCCTCGACGACGATACCGGAAAATTCCTCGTCGACGTCGACCTGCACGTCTTCATAGGGTTCCGTGACCTTGCCCGTGTCCGGATCGGTCTTGAACAGCACCCGGGGGCGAGAGATGGACAGCTCGAAACCCTCCCGGCGCATTTGTTCGATCAGGACGCCCAACTGCAATTCACCCCGCCCGGCGACTTCGAAGGCGTCCGTGTTGCCCGCCTCGCTGACGCGAATGGCGACGTTGCCTTCCGCCTCGGCCATCAGCCGGTCGCGGATCATGCGCGAGGTCACCTTGGAGCCCTCGCGGCCCGCCATGGGCGAGGAGTTGATGGAAAAGGTCATGGCCAGGGTCGGCGGGTCGACCGGGTCGGCCTTCAGGGGCTCGTCGACCGAGGGCGCGCACAGGGTATCGGCGACGGTGGCCTTGGTCAGCCCGGCGATGGCGACGAGGTCGCCAGACGAGGCCTCGGCGACCGGCTCCCGGCGCACGTCGCGGAAGGCCAGCAGCTTGGTTACCCGCCCCTGGTCCACTTCCTTGCCGTCCCGGTCGAGGACGTGAATTTGGTCGTTGGCCCGCACCGTTCCGGTCTCGATGCGGCCGGTGAGGATGCGCCCCAGGTAGGGGTCCGCCTCAAGGGTCGTCGCCAGCATGGAAAAGGGGGCGTCCATGTGGGTCTCGGGTTCCGGGACGTGGCTCAGGATGTGGTCGAAAATGGGGTGCATGTTATCCTGGGGCCCTTCCGGCTCCATCGCCGCCCAGCCGTTCTTGGCCGAGGCGAAGACGGTGGGGAAATCCAGTTGCTCGTCGTTGGCCTCCAGCGCCGTGAACAGGTCGAAGACCTCGTCCTGAACCTCGTAAGGGCGGGCGTCGGGGCGATCCACCTTGTTGACGACGACCACAGGCCGGAGTCCCAGTTTCAGGGCCTTGGCGGTGACGAACTTGGTCTGCGGCATGGGGCCCTCGGCGGCATCGACCAGCAGCAGGACGCCGTCGACCATGGACAGGATGCGTTCGACCTCGCCGCCGAAATCGGCGTGGCCCGGGGTGTCGACGATGTTAATGCGCACGTCGCGCCATTCCACGGACGTGCACTTGGCGAGAATGGTGATGCCGCGCTCTTTCTCCAGGTCGCCGGAATCCATCACCCGTTCCTCGACCTTCTGATTGTCGCGGAAGGCGCCGGACTGGCGCATCAGGGTATCGACCAGGGTGGTTTTGCCGTGATCGACGTGGGCGATGATGGCGATGTTTCTCAGTTCCATGATGCAGACAACTTCTCTTCCACCCGCTGCTTCAGCGGGATGTCGGGCCGGGCGCCGACGTGACTGATGACCTCGGCGGCGCAAATGCCGCCCAGCCTGGCGCACATGTCCAGGGGGTGTCCCGTGGTCAGGCCGTGCAGGAAACCGGCGGCGTAGGCATCGCCGGCGCCGGTGGTGTCGGCGACCGTGTCGACGGGTTCGGCGTCGACGACGTGAACCTCGTCGCCGCCGACCACCACGGAACCCTTTTCGCTGCGGGTCAGGGCGGCGATGTTGCAGTCGGCGCGTACCGCCTGCAGGGCTTCGTCGAAGGTTTCGACCTCGTAAAGGGAGATGATCTCGTCTTCGTTGGCGAACAACACGTTGACGTGATTCCTCACCAGGTCCAGGAAATCGTCCCGGTGGCGATCGACGCAGAAGGGGTCCGACAGGCTGACCGAGACCATCCGGCCTGCCGCTTCCGCCGCGCGGGCGGCCTTGCGGATGGCCTGCTTGGCCCGTTCCGGATCGAACAGGTAGCCTTCGATGTAGGTCACCTTGGCGGCGGCGATGAGGTCCTCGTCGATGTCGCCCGGTCCCAGATCGACACAGGCCCCCAGGTAGGTCTGCATGGTCCGTTGCGCGTCGGGCGTGACGTGGATCATGCACCTGGCCGTGGATTTGCCGTCCGTGTCCGCCTGTGTCTCGAAGGCGATGCCGAGGGACGTGATGTCGTGCTGGAAGACGCGGCCGAGCTGATCGTCCTTGACCTTGCCGATGTAGGCGCCGCGGCCGCCGAGAGAGGCCAGGGCGGCGATGGTGTTGGCGACCGAGCCGCCGGAGCATTCGATGCCCGGGCCCATGCGGCCGTAGACCGCTTCCGCCGTTTCCTCGTCGATCAGGGTCATGGAGCCCTTGACCAGTCCCAGATCGACGATCAAGCGGTCGTCGGCATGGGCCAAAACATCGACAATGGCGTTGCCGATACCGACCACGTCATAAAGGGACTCGTTCATTACTCATGGGCTCCTTGGATTTGTCTGGGCTGCCGGGCGGCGCAGTATAACCGCAAAGCCTTTCCGGGCAAGGGCAGGGCGGAATCATAAATTGCTAACGAAAGGTTAGGAAAGATGGATTCCTTTAGT